>JBBDHV010000017.1:0-36211 GCA_040880725.1 Acidimicrobiia bacterium | reverse complement strand
GGGGATCAAGCCGACTCATAAGACGGTGGCGACTGGGATTGAGATGTTCCGGAAGCTGTTGGATGAGGGTCAGGCTGGTGACAACGTCGGTGTTCTTCTTCGTGGGGTGGGCAAGGATGATGTGGAGCGTGGTCAGGTGTTGGCCAAGCCGGGGACGATCACTCCGCATACCGATTTTGAGGCGCAGGTGTACATTTTGAACAAGGAGGAGGGTGGCCGGCACAATCCGTTCTTCTCCGGTTACCGCCCGCAGTTTTATTTCCGGACGACGGATGTGACGGGGAATGTGACGTTGCCGGAGGGCACTCAGATGGTGATGCCGGGGGACAACACTGAGATGTCGGTGGAGTTGATCACCCCGATCGCGATGGATGAGGGTCAGCGGTTCGCGATTCGTGAGGGTGGCCGCACTGTCGGTGCGGGCCGCGTCACCAAGATCACCAAGTAGGAATGAAACATGCCCAGTGACAAGAGACCACCGATCACGTTGGCCTGCGACGACTGCAAGCGCCGCAACTACGTGACGACGAAGAGCAAGGCGAACACGCGTGATCGCCTGCAGCTGAAGAAATATTGCAGGTGGTGCAGGTCGCACACCTCTCATCGCGAGACGCGCTGAACCGATCGAGAGCCCGGCTGAGATGTCGGGCTCTCCTCGTGGCACCGCCAGGTGCTGGTCGTGTACTGTCCCGCCGAAGAGCGGAGTCAGGGGTCAAAGGAGCGAGGCTCAGCAGGAAGCTGGCCTCGCTCCTCCCGCGTCCGGATCGAGGTGAAGACTGATGGGCATCGGGGATCTCGAAGGGTTCACATACGGGCCGTACCCGTACCGCACCGACCCCGAGAAAGTCCGGGAGTACGGGGAGATCGCCGGGGCGCAGGAGCGTTCGGATCAGGCGCCGCCCTCGCTGGCAGGTGCATTGCTGTTCTGCGTCGCGCCCCACTTGCTCGCCGACGATCGGGCTGGAACTGGGACCCGATCGGTCATTCACGGCGACCAGAGCTTCATCTGGCACAGTCCGATCCCGATGGGCGCCGAGCTGTCCGTGTCCGGGACCGTGTCCAGGGTGCGTGAACGCGGGGGCGTCTACTTCACCAACTTCGACCTCGAGGTGGCCGCGTTCGGATCACCCGTGGTCTCGGGATCGTCGACGTTCCTGATGTCGAGCGGTTCGGCGGCCACGACCGAGGTCGCCGAGCGTCCCGAGCCGCCACCGCAACACGGAAGCATCCACGAATTCCTGTCCTCGACGCTGGGTGACGAGCCGGCGGCGTTGGGGCGCTTCTCGGCCTCGAGGTCGGATCTCGTGCGATACGCCGGGGCGTCCCGGGATTGGAATCCGATCCACTGGGATCACGAGGCCGCGGTCGGGGCGGGACTTCCCGGCGTGGTCACCCATGGGCTTCTGCAGAGCGCTTGGGTGATCGAGGCCGCAGTGCGCGCCGGAATCGACGTTCGATCGGCACGGTTCCGCTACCGGCGACCCCTCGGTGCGGCCGTGCAGGCCACGCTCTCAGGAACCCGGCGCGACCTTGGCGCGGCCTTCGAACTGGGCGACGACGCCGGCCCGTTCCTGACTGCGACCGTCGATTGATCGCCGGTTCGGCGCCGTGGTCGGGAGAAGCCGGTAGGCTGGATGTGGTACTGGGTGGTTCAGCACCCCAAAAGCGAGAATTCAGGGATTTCCCCCGTTCCGAGGCGCTCCGTATACTGGCGCGGCCCTGCGCCCCGTAGGGGTGTAGCTCGAACTGGTTAGAGCGCCGGACTCCAAATCCGGAGGTTGAGGGTTCGAGTCCCTCCACCCCTGCCAAGTACGAACCACCGTGGCAGTGCCGCGAGGAAAAGAGTCATGAACCGAGAAACACGCCGCATGATCGAACGCGAAGAGCGGCGGCAGAAGAGCAAAGAGAAGAGCGAAGGCGGTCGCGGCCCGGGAGGTCGTGGCCCTGCTCGCGTGGCCAAGCCTCCGGCAGGCGGGGGAACGGCAGGCGGAGGAGCCCAGCCGGTCGTCGAGAAGCAGTCGCTCTTCCGGCGGATCGCCGAATACCTGCACGAGGTGCGTGTCGAGCTGCGCAAGGTCTCGTGGCCGACGCAAGAACAGCTCGTCGTGTTCACCGCCGTGACGATGATCACCAGCATCGCACTCACGCTCATCATCTTCGGACTGGACTTCGGCCTCAAGACCGTCGTCCTCTGGATCATCGACGGAGGCATCAGTGGCTGAAAAAGCAGTCTCCACAACTGACGAAGCGGACATCCTCGCAGAGCCCCAGGACGCCCCGGAGCCGGCGAAGCCCGCCAGCCCGTACGACCTGCCGGGCGACTGGTACGTCATCCACTCGTACTCGGGGTACGAGAACAAGGTGAAGCTCAACTTGGAGACCCGCACCAAGTCGATGCACATGGAGGATCGGATCTTCGACGTGGAGATCCCGATGGAAGACGTCGTCGAGATCAAGAACGGCAAGAAGGTCACCGTCAAGAAGAAGGTCTTCCCCGGCTACATCCTCGTCCGCATGCGCCTCGACGACGACTCTTGGTACACCGTGCGAAACACGCCCGGAGTCACCGGTTTCGTCGGCGGTAGCAACACCCCCACACCGCTCTCCCGGCGCGAAGTCGAGCGGTTCCTGGGCGTCGAGAAGGAAGAGGAGAAGCCCAAGCCCCGCTTCAAGCCTGCCTTCGACATCAACGACATGGTCCGGGTCGTCACCGGACCTTTCGCCGACTTCAACGGCCGGATCGAGGACATCGACCTCGACCAGTCGAAAGTCACCGTGCTCGTCAACATCTTTGGGCGGGACACCCCGGTGGAACTCGGTTTCGAGGACATCCAGCGGGGCTGACGGCCACCGTATCCACATTCGAGAACGAACAGGACTGAAGAACAATGGGTAGAAGAAGACTCGCTGCCGTCGTCAAGATGCAGCTTCCGGCCGGTCAGGCCACGCCGGCTCCGCCGGTGGGAACGGCGCTCGGTCCGCACGGCGTCAACCTGATGGATTTCGTCAAGGCCTACAACGACGCCACGGCCAACCAGCGCGGCCAGATCATTCCGGTGGAGATCTCGGTCTTCGAGGATCGCAGCTTCGAATTCGTCCTGAAGACCCCACCGGCGGCCGCCCTTCTGCGGCAGGCGGCGAAGGTCGCCAAGGGTTCGTCGGTTCCCAACACCGACAAGGTCGGAAAGGTGTCCCGCGCCCAGGTGCGGGAGATCGCAGAGATCAAGATGCCCGACCTCAACGCCATCGACATCGACGGCGCCATGAAGATCGTCGAGGGGACTGCCCGCTCCATGGGCATTCTCGTCGAGGGCTGACGCGACCAGACGTCGCACGAACAACAACGTGGGAGGCGGGTTTGCCCCGCCGTCCGGACCACAGGAGGTACCGCCATGAGCGGCAAGAGATACGCCAATGCAGCCCGCAGCTACGACAAGCTCGCGGCCCATCCCGCCCAACAGGCGCTGGAGCTCGTCAAGTCGCTGAGCACCGCGAAATTCGATGAGACGATCGATGTCGTCTTCGGCCTCGGCATCGATTCCCGGAAGGCGGATCAGCTGATCCGCGGGACCGTTGCCCTTCCGCACGGCACCGGCAAGGAAGTCCGGGTGGCGGTGTTCGCCCCGGCCGACCGTCATGCCGAAGCCACTGAAGCGGGAGCTGATCTCGTCGGCGGCAAGGAACTCGTCGAGGAGCTCGCCGCCGGGCGCGCTCTCGACTTCGACCTCGTCATCGCCACCCCGGACATGATGGCCGAGGTCGGAAAGCTCGGTCGCGTGCTCGGTCCGCGAGGTCTGATGCCGAACCCCAAGGCCGGCACTGTGACGCCGGATGTCGGCAAGACCGTCGAAGAGTTCAAGGCGGGCAAGCTCGAGTACCGCAACGACCGCTACGGGAACGTTCACGTGCCGATCGGAAAGTCCTCCTTCGAGGTCGATCAGCTCCTGGGCAACCTCGCTGCGCTCGCCGGTGAGATCTGGCGCGCCCGTCCTGCGTCGACCAAGGGCCGGTTCGTGAAGTCGCTCTCGGTCAGCTCCACCATGGGACCGTCCGTCAGGATCGACACCTCCGAGGTCGAAGGGCTCGCCAAGCGCACAGCCTGAACGCCTTCGCCGCTCTCCGCCGGGCATCGCGATGCTTGCGGTTCTCTATTGTGTAGAACTGGGAGGCGAAAGGCAGCGCGATGAAGAGAGCAGGGGAGTTCGAGGCGATCGTCGAGCGCGACGTTGTCGTCGAGGCTCGGGACGGCACCGATCTGGCCACGGACATCTACCGCCCGGCGGTCGACGGTGTGCCGGTGGAGGGGCCGCTCCCGACACTGCTCAGCCGGACCCCGTACGGCAAGGATCGATGGCAGTCCGAGGGGCGCTTTTTCGCCCGCCACGGGTACGGAGTCGCCCTGCAGGATTGGCGGCAGACCCAGGGTGAGTTCGACACCGGCCAGTTCCGACCCCGCCACGAGGCGACCGACGGCTACGACGCCGTGGAGTGGCTCGCCGCCCAGCCGTGGTCCAACGGACGGGTGGGGATGTGGGGGCACTCGGCCATGGGCCAGGCCATCCAGGCCATCCTTCCGCTCCAACCGCCCGGCCTCGTCAGCGCGTTCGTCATCGACTCCGGGCTCAACTACGGCGCAGGTTACGCCCGCAAGAACGGGGGGTTCAGCCAGGCGTTCCGTCTTCGTCACACCCTGGCGATGGCGCGCCAACTCGCCGCGGAGCCCCATGTGAAGCGGGTGCTGAACGACGCATACGAGAACCCCGAAGCCCATTTCTCCTGCTTCTCTCGACCGCATGCGCCAATCACCCGGGGAACGACGGTGCTGTCGTTGGCGCCCGAATGGGAAGAGCGTTACCTGCGCGTGGCCACGACGGCCGATCTCGACGACGACTACTGGAAGGACTCCGGGGTCAGTGACGAGGAACTTCTGTTGCAGTGGAAGGACATCCCGATCACGTTCGCGACAGGCTGGTACGGCAACCACCTTCTCGCCAACTTCGACAAGTTCAGGGGCCTCGACGAGCGGTTCACGAGCCCGGTGAGGCTCCTGGTGGGACATTGGGAGCACAACATGGACTCCACGTTCGCAGGCGGGGTGGACTTCGGTCCAGGCGCGGCCGAGGTGGACGTGTTCTGGTCCGAGCGCCTCGAGTGGTTCGATCGGACGGTCAGGAACGACGCCCCGATGGTGCACGACGATGCGACGGTGCGGTATTTCGTGATGGGGGGAGGGAGCGGGACCAAGAACGCCGAGGGTCGGCTCGATCACGGGGGTCGGTGGGCGACGAGCTCGACCTGGCCTCCCGAAGGGGCAATGGAGACCCGGTACCACCTCCACGCCGACGGCACCCTCGACCAGTCTCCTTCGGAGGATGACCGATCGAGCACCACCTTCACGTTCGATCCGCGGGACCCGGTTCCGACCGTCGGTGGGAACTTCATGGAGTACTCGCGGCCTGACTTCAAGAACCGGGTGACGTGGATGCCCGACGGTGCGGCTCAGGATCAGCGGGCGAATCCGGACAAGCCGTTCTGCAAAGACGGCCTAGCGCTGAACACGCGGGAGGACGTGTTGGTGTTTCAGACCCCGCCGCTGGAGGAGGCGACGGCGGTGACCGGTGACGTGATTGCTCACCTGTGGGTTTCGAGCAGCGCGCCGGACACCGATTTCACCGTGAAGCTGATCGACGTGCATCCACCGAGTGCCGCCTATCCGGAAGGTTTCGCGATGAACCTGCAGGACGCGATCGTGCGCATGCGATATCGCAACGGGAGGCGTAAGGCCGACCTCATCGAGCCGGGGGAGGTGTATGAGGTGGCAGTGCGGGTCGGCTGCACCAGCAACCTGTTCGGACCGGGACATCGGATTCGGGTTGATGTCTCCTCGTCGAACTTCCCCCTCTACGACGTCAACCTCAACACCGGTGGCCCACTCGGAGTGCCAGGACTTGTCCACGCCGCCGACAACACTGTGCATCACGACCGGCACCGCCCGTCTCACATCGTGTTGCCGGTACAGCACTGATAAAAGTGACAAGGTTGCACGGCAGGTTGAGTGAGGGGGTCCCCGGGTCCGGTCCTTGGGCGACGGCTGCCAGGTCTGCCGTAGCTACCGGACGTGGGCCGGGGAGGTAGGGATCTGTCCCGGCTGGCCACATTCGCTGGTAGGCCCAACTGCGGTCCGGGAGGTGGGCGGAGGCGGTTCGATATGACCGCCCAGTTTCGTCCGGAGACCCCCTGACCTCGTTCCACTATCTCGCGCAGCAACAACGATGTCCAGACAATTCCTGGGAGGTCGGTGAGAAGGATCAGCTGAAGGAGTATTCCGTGTAGGTGCCGACGCATGCCGGACCGGGCGCCGTCCACATGCGGCGCTCGTTGAGATCCATCACGGTGGAGACGAGCGTGAAGCCTGGAGTGGAGGAGTCCGGATTGGGGTGTCGGCAGACCGAGACCGGAAACCCGTCGTGGTCCTTCAGCGCCTCCTGCACGTCGGCCACGGTGATCGACCCATGCTTCTCGCGGAGGGTGTCGCGCAGCCGGCAGTCACGGAGCAGGGTGTCCGGATGGGATTTGGGTCCCCGGTCCTCGAGGGCGGTGTGCGCCTCGGGGTGTAGGAAGTGGTTGGAGTGGACGAGGATCCCGTCCTTGGGATCGAGCGCGAAGGTCTGACCGGGCGCGGCTTCGATGTCCACTGCCGCGCCGGCGGCGTCGCCCACGAGGTGGTTGCCGGAGTGCGAGCGGGGCGTCTCCTCGATCGCCCTCCTTGCGGCCGCCAGTGTGCGCTCCCGGAGTGCCCGTCGGCGGGGGACCGGTGACGGTGCTCCCTGATCGGCACGCGATTCCCGGTTCGTTCTAAGGGCGTTGCCGGCGATTCCGATCCCGGCGTCATTCATGCCGTGGCGGAAGAGGATTCCCGCTTCGGTGACGAACAAGAGCGCTGGTTGCCCGGGGATGTGCTGTTCGATGACGACGGTGTTCGGCTGACACACGGCGCGTTGGTCCCAGTTCTGTCCGACGAGGGTGTGGCCATTGGCGGTCGCCTCGGGAAGCACCGCGGCAGTTGTGCACTCGTGGTCCTCGTCGGTGGTGCCCTCCTCGATCATGCGCGTGATCCCCGTGCGGATGTTGATCGTCAGGATCTCCCTCGGATCGACATCGGCGCCCTGGGCGATACCGTCGAGTTCCTCGACGAGGGCCGGGTCCAGCGTGCGGAGATAGTCGCCAGCCCGTTGCGCGATGCTGAGTGCTCGTTCCCACGTGATGCCGATCTCATCGAACTTGTCGCGGTACACGCCGATGCTTCCGAGGACCTCGCTGCCAAAGGTACTCCCGTGGTCGCGTCCGACCTCGATGGGCGTTCCTTCGGTGCGGAGGAACCGCAGTGCGGCCGGTGGTGTGGGTTCGGAGATGGATGTCATCGGGTATTCCTTCTGTGTGTGGGTTGCGTGCGGACGCCCACGGAGGTCCTTCGGCCGTCGGGCGTGAGGATGCTCATGGGGTCGGTCCGGCGACATAGGGGTCGGTGGTACCGGGGGTCGAGGTCCTGGATGCCATCGCAGTGATTTCCGCTTCGTTCTTGGCCAACCGAAACGGGGAGCGTGGGTCGTAGCGGTCGCGCAGCCAGTCTCCGATCAGGTTGCTTGCCATCACGACGAGAAAGATTGCGATGCCCGGTAGCGCGGCGAGCCACCACGCGCTCGACACATAGTTCCGGCCCGCAGCCAGCATTCCACCCCAGGTGGCGACCTCGGCACCCATGCCTAGTCCGAGGAACGAGAGCGCGGCGAGAGCCAGGATGTTCGCACCGAGATCCAGCGCGGCGAGAACCAGGATCGTGGGCATGATATTGGGGAGGAGGTGCTTGAACATGATTCCGAATGCGGACACGCCGAGCACCCGAGCCGAGAGGATGTACTCACGCTCCCGCAACTGAAGCACCTCTCCGCGAACGGGTCGTGCGAACCCGGGCCATCCGCTCAGCACCAGGGCGAAGACGAGCTTGTCGAGGCCGCGGCCGAGCACCGCGACCAGGGCGATCGCCATGAGGAGGAAAGGGAATGCGAGCCACATGTCGACGATTCGCATGATGACCGTGTCGACCTTGCCTCCGACGTATCCGGAGACCAGACCGATCGCCACACCCACGACGGCGGTGAGCAGCATCACGATGAACCCGATGAAGAGCGATATCCGGGCGCCGTGTATGAGCCGCGAGAGGACGTCCCGACCCAGTTGGTCGGTTCCCAGCAGGTAGCCGTCGGTGCCGGGTGGCTGGAGGCGATCGACGAGGGACTGGTCGGTGGGGACGTAAGGCGCCAAGACCGGCGCGAGCGTTCCGATCACGATGAAGAGGATCAACGTCGCCCAAGCTGCGCCGACGATGGCGTTGGGGAGCGGGCGGCGCCGACGTTTGGTGCTGGAGCGGGTCTTCGCTTCGATCACGCTGTGCCCTTCGTGGAGATCTTGATCCGCGGGTCGAGCCACCCGTGGATCACATCTGCGACAAGGTTGGAGAAGATCACCATCACGGTCAACAGGACCACGACGCCTTGGACGACAGGGAAGTCTCGGGCGTTGATCGCCTGGATCAGCAGGTTGCCCATGCCCGGGTAGGCAAAGACGGTTTCGATGACGATCGTGCCGCTGAGGAGCGCTCCGATCCTCAGTCCGACGATGACTGCCGTGGTGGGGAGGGCATTGTGGAGCATGTGCCGGACGATGGTGCGCTCTCTGAGGCCCCGGGCGCGGAACGCATCGATGAAGTCTTGATGCTTGACCTCGAGGAGGCTCGATCGGAGCACGCGCACGAACTGTGCGGCGACTGCGGTCCCCAGGGTGATGGCAGGGAGCACGAGGTGGCGGGCGACGGAGCGCGCCGCCTCCCAGTTTCCGGTCAGCACCGCGTCGGTGAACGCCATCCCGGTGATGCGCTCCACACTCATCGAGGAATCGATCACCCCGCTGACGGGGAGGATCGGGATATAGACGGCAAAGAACAGGATCAGCATGATCCCTTGCCAGAAGCTGGGCAGGGAGACCCCAACGAGGGCGATCGCAGTCCCTCCACGGTCCCATATGGTGTTTTGCTTCAGCGCCGACAGGATCGCCACAGGAATTGCGATGGCGAGGGCTATCAACAGGGCGACGATCGCGAGTTCGATCGTGAGCGGCAGTGCTCGCTCGATCATTGCGGAGACCGGTTCCCCGCCGCGAACGATCGAGTTCCCGAAGTCTCCTGTAGTGATCTCCCCCAGAAACCGCACGTACTGGACGGGAAGCGGTTGATCGAGCCCGAGTAGTTGCTCGTACCGTTCTCGAGCCTCGCCCAGGTTGGCGTCGTCTCCGTCACCGAACATGAGCTGAACCGGATCGCCTGGCATCACACGCAGGATGAAGAAGACGATCACCGTCACCCCGAGAACGACGATGAGGGTTTGCCCCAGCCGTTGCACGATGTATTTCGCCACATTCCTCCTACTACCAGTCGAGTCCGTTCCGGTGCCGAGCCGATCGGCCACTCCGCAGTGAAGAGTGGCCGATCGGCACTAGGCGCTCGTCAGGCTTCGATCAGTTTCCGACCGTGACCTTCCACAGGTCGAACATCTGACCGGCCGCCGATCCGCGGAAGCCCTCGACGTGCGGAGCCATCGCCCACACCTCGGCTTCGACGAACATCGGAACCCATGGCACATGCTCCTCGGTCAAGAGCCGGATCACCTCTTCGAGATTCGCTGCACGTGTCGCCGGGTCGGCCTCGCCTCGGACCCCTTCGTTCATGAGGGTGTCGAGTGCTTCGTCGCAGATTCCGGTTCGGACACGATTCGTCTCGAGCCGAGCGCACTCGAAGCGATTGTTGTAGTACGCACCCGAGAAGTCGCCGGATCCGTACCCAGCGCCACCGAACATCAGATCGAAGGTGCCTTCCTCGTTGATCTGAGTGTGCGTGGCGTTGTCGAGCACCACTGCGGTGACGTCCATGCCATAGCCACGAAGTTCCTCGGCGATTGCCTCGGCGGCCAACTGCCACTGCTCTTGGACGAATAGCTCGATTGGTTCGGTCACCTGTGAGAGGATTGCGGCCGCTGCGTCCGGATCGTACGGATACGGGTTGTAGTCTTCGTTGTGGCCTTCCTGGCCGCTACCCGAGACGTTTCCCTGCGCGATCGCCAGTCCGGAGTAGATCGAGTCGACGATGGCCGCTTTGTTGATCCCCATGTTCATGGCGCGACGCACCTCGACATCGGCGAAAGGCGAACCGTCGCGGACGTTCATCATCAGCATCCGCATGGCGGTGCCGGGGACGATTTCGAGTTTCATTCCTGCATCCTCGAGCTGGGCCACGAAGTCCGGGGAGACCGGATGGATCATGTCCACTGAACCGGCCAGCAGCTCGGCGACGCGGGTCGCTTCTTCGGGAATCGTCCGCCAGACGATCTGCTCCACCCCCGGCGCGCCTTGCCAGTAGTCCAGGTTGGCCTCCATCACGACCCGTTGGTCGGGGATCCACTCGACGAACTTGAACGGACCGACACCGACCACGGGTTGGGAGGCCGCCTCCTCCAAGCTGAGACTCTCGTACGTGGCCTTGTGCAGAATCTCCTGGCCACTGAAGTGGAAGCCGAGGATTGCCTGGTCGGGAGGTCCGAACGGAATGCTCGTCGTCCAGCGGACCGTGTACGTGTCGATCTGCTCGACACCGGCGATCTCGCTCATGTTGCCCATGGACGCTCTGGGCGACTCCGTGGCCGGATCCCACAGCCGTTCGAACGTGTAGACCACGTCCTCGGCAGTGAGCTCATCGCCGTTGTGGAAGAGGATGCCTTCTTTGATCTTGACGTCGTAGTTCGTGTCGTCGACCTGAGTCACCGACTCGGCCAGGAGCGGAATGAGGCCCAGACCAGGAGGTTCTTGGTAATACAGCTTGTCTCGCATGGCATGCGAGATGATCTGCGTGTACCGCTGGCGGTGCATCTGCGGATCCATCGTTCCCGGATCCCAGTTCCAACCGATGGTGAGTGTGCCCGACGGGCCTTCCCCATCAGTCGTTGCCTCGGTGGTGGTTGTTTCTTCGCTCGCAGCTTCGGTCGTGGTGGTCTCACCGGCCGCGGCGGTCGTAGTGGTGGCTTCCGCTTCCTCTCCTGAGTCACCGCCGCACGCCGCGACGATCAGGCTGAGGACAGCGAGGAGTGCGACTAGTCGCCATCCTCGCCGTCGTTTCGTCGATGTCTCCGTCATCGATTCCCTCCTTGGGTGGTGGTGTCCGGCTGTGAAGCCGGCCTGTCTTCCGGGCCGGTAGATCTGGGAGCGCGGCGGTGCGGGTCGGGGACCGGATGGGCCTCGACCAGAGCACGCGTGTATGGATGGCGGGGATTGCGGTGGACCTCGGAGGGATCGCCGGTCTCGACGATCTGTCCTGTCTTCATGACGGCGATGTGGTCGCAGAAGCGCTCGACGACCGCGAGGTCGTGGGCGATGAGCAGGTAGGTCAGGTCGAAGTCACGTTGCAGCTCCTGGAGGAGCACGAGGATCTGGGCCTGGACGCTCACATCGAGGGCCGACACCGGCTCGTCGAGCACGAGCACTCTCGGTTCCACGGCAAGCGCTCGGGCGATGGCGATACGTTGCCGTTGCCCACCCGAAAACTCGTGGGGGAACCGCTCCAGCGCATTCGCTGGGAGCCCGCATCGGTCCACCAACTCGGAGACCCGCTCGCGGATCCGGTCTTTCGGTCGCAGCTTGTGGACGCGAATTCCCTCGCCGATCAGTCGGCCGACCTTCCATCGAGGATTGAGTGAGGACGTCGGATCTTGAAATACGATCTGGATGAGCCGGGAGAAGCGCCGCGTGCCGATGAGCCCGCCACCGAGCGCGTCTTCGCCATCGACGAGGACCTGACCGGCATCGGGCGTCACGAGCCGGGTGATCATGCGGGCAACCGTGGTCTTGCCGGAACCGGACTCGCCGACCAGGCCCATGGTCGTGCCCGGTTCGATGATGAAGGAGACGTCGTCGACGGCTGTCACCTTCGGCGACCGACCGAACGTCTCGGATCCGACCTTGAAGCTCTTGGACAGGTTCTGGACTTCGAGGTGTGCTCCGGCGCGACCCGCGTTCGTGGCGCTTCCCATCGCAGCCGCTGCGCTCATGCCGCACCGCCGAGCGGATGCAGGCATCGATACTTTCGGTCCCCTTCGAAGCGTTCTTTGGGGAGCTCCTGCCGGCACTCGGCGGAGACCCGGCTGCAGCGATCCTCGAAGGGACACCAGGTGAGATCGCCGATGATCTGGATCGAGGAACCAGGGATCGGCACGAACGGTGCGTTGTCGCCCATGCGCGGCATCGACTGCAGAAGTGCCTGGGTGTAGGGGTGCCTCGGTTCGTCGAAGAGTGTGAAGACGTCCGCCTGCTCGGCAATCACCCCGCCGTAGAGCACGGCGACCCGATCGCAGGTTTGGGCGACGACGCCGAGGTCGTGGGTGATGAGGATGACTCCGGCGCCTCGGTCCGCGCACACGTCCAGGAGAAGATCGAGCACCTTGCGTTGCACGGTCACGTCGAGTGCCGAGGTCAGCTCGTCGGCGATGATCAGCTCTGGGTCGGCAATGAGCGCGGCAGCGATCACGACCCGTTGCCGCATGCCACCCGACAGCTGGTGCGGGTATGCCTGCAATGTCCGAGCAGGGTCAGTGATCTGGACTTCGGCCAGCAAGTTCTCCGCGGTCTTGAGCGCCACCTGTTTGGTGACGGGGCGATGGATTCGCAGGGCCTCGGCCAGCTGAGCACCGACTGTGCGGACGGGATCCAGCGCGGTGAGAGCATCCTGGAAGACATATCCGATCTCGCTCCCCCGCACGCGGCGGAGCCGCGATCGTGACGCTCCGACGAGCTCGTCGCCCTTGAATCGAACGCTTCCAGTCATTCGGGCGTGAGGTGGCAGCAGGCCGATGACACCCTTGGCAGTGGCGGATTTCCCAGCGCCGGATTCCCCGACGACTCCGAACACCTCTCCCTTGGCCACCGAGAAGGAGACCGAGGAGACGGCCGTGACCGAACCGAAACGCACGGACAGGTCCTCGACTTCCAGGAGCGGCGCCTCGGTCACGTCCGTGCGACCTCACTGGGTCGGCACGCGAACGGCTCGACGGTGTTGTCGGGTTGGGTGGGCACCACGCGACACCTGGTTTCCATGGAGACTATCGGCAAGAGACGAGAGAATATAGACTATATGGAGGAGTGTCAACAGACTGGGGAGTCGCTGCGGGTCGGTCCGGGCGCGGGCACAGATGAACACCCCGCCCAGGAAGGAGGGGCAACGTGGTGACTGGGGTTCGTCAGGCGGTTGGAACTCGCCCGGCGGCCGACAACGCCTCGAAGAGTCGCGCAGAATCGTCCAAACTCCATGCCGCCTCGAGGATCCTCTCGGAGTGCGGGGATCCCAGGATGGGGCCGGCGAGGCGCCGGAACTTGTGGTCGATGGCGTCGTCAGACATCGGGTTGTCCGGTTCCCCGTATGGCTGCATCACCTCGGCGACGTGTTCGCCGCCGTTGGCGCGAATGTGGACCCGGGCGGCCCGCGACGCGGGGTAGTCGGCGGTGTAGGCGTCGTCGGTCAGGACCTCGGTGGTCTCGATGATGGCGCGGATGCGAGCGTCGGCCCTGGTGGGGGCGTCGAACTGCTCCATCCCGACCTCGCCGTGAACGAGGGCAGCGGCAACGGAGTACGGGAGGCTCATCTGGGCGTCGAGGAGGTTGTCGATGTCCTTGCCGTCGTGGCTCGCGGCGATGGCGAAGGTCTCGACGCGGACAGACTCGATCGACTCCGGCTCGAGGTGCTCGCGCTCACGGATCTGTAGTGCGGCGTCGATCGCTCCGTGTACGTGACGACAGCAGGGGTACGGCTTGTTGTACGTCCTGAGCATTCGCCACGTGGTGCCGAGATCTCCGGTCAGGTGGTCGACGTCGACCTGGTCGCCGGTGAACGCATGGAAGTAGCCGTGGGCGCCTTCGAGGACGACGGTGGGTGCGGTGAGCCCGCGAGCGGCGAGGTCCGCACAGACAAGACCGTCGCGGGCTGCCTTTCCCGTGTGATATCGCTTGACGTCAGAGCCCTGGTCGAGGAACGACAGCAATCCTCCGGCATGGGAGCCGGCGAGACCGTACGCGTTGGCGAATCCCACGGCGTCGAGGCCTCGGAGCGCCGCCACCGCGGTCGCTGCGCCGAACACACCGACCAGGGCGGTGTTGTGGAAGCCGCGGCGACGCTGGGCCGGGTGGCTGGCGCCGGCGATACGACAGGCGACCTCATATCCAAGCGCGATCGCCCGCACGAGGCTCAGTGCGTCGCTCCGCATCGCTTCGCCGGCCGCCAACGCGGCAGAGAGAATCGGACCGCCGGGATGGCAGGCGCCCGGCGTGTAGCCGTCATCGAGGTCGAGTGCGTGGGCTGCGGTTCCGTTCGCAGCGGCTGCGCCGGCGGGACTGAGTCGGAGAGGAACCCCGATGACTGTCGAGGAGCCGTCCGAGTCGTGCGCAGCGAGGTAGTCGCGCACGATGACAGCAGGCTCTGCCGACGCGCCGAGGATCGCTGCCGTCAGGTAGTCGACGAGTGACCGCCGCACCTGATGCGCGACAGGCTCGGGGATGTCGTCAGTTCCGGTCGACGCAGCCCATTCTGCGAGTTCCATCGTGAGCGGCGTGTCGATTCCGGACATTGCGTCTCCTTGGGTCATGCAATCAGAACGATTCTCTCGTTGGGTGAAGGTCAGGACGTCCTCGCGGGCGTTGCAGGAGCGGACGGGGTGTCCGATCGGTAGCTGTGTACCGACGCGAACGTTCCGATCATCGCCAGAATCGCGGCACCGATCCCGAACCCGAGTCTGGGTCCCGACAGGTCGATGAGCCATCCTCCGAGTGCCCCGCCCAGCGGTTTGCTCCCCAGAAAGGCCACGCTGAAGAGTGCCATGACGCGACCGCTCATCTGGTCGTGGACGCGCAACTGGAGGTGTGTCTGGGAACTGATGATGACGGACGTTCCGGCGGCTCCGAGGATGAAGAGGGCCACCGTCGCGACCACTACCCCTGGAGCCAGCGCGGCGAGCGTGAGGGCGGCCACGATCACCGCGACGGCTATGAGCATGCGTCGGTCGTGCGCACCGGTGGCACGAGCGGTCAGCAGCGCGCCCACGAACGATCCTGCACCCACGACCGAGAGCATGAAGCCGTACAGCGACGCGTCTCCACCCATCGTCGTCGATGCGTAGACGGGCATGAGTACGTCGTAGTTCCATGCGAAGGTGCCGACCGCCGTGATGATGAGAAGCGGCCTCCAGATGTGCTGGTCCTGCCAGGCATACCGATAGGCCGCGCGCACTTGGCCGCGACCAGCGGGGGCGAAGTGGGGCGGCCGTAGCGCGGTGCGGTCGATGAGGAAGAGCGCGATCAGCACGGCTGCGTAGCTCACGGCGTTGATGACGAAGCACCAGATGATCCCGAACGCGGCAATGGTCATGCCTCCCAGGGCCGGGCCGAAGGTCCGGTTGATGGTCGCGGCCGTCGAGTGGAGAGCGACCGCGTTGGCCAGTTCGTCGTCACTCGAGAGATCCCGTATGAAACCCCGCCGCAACGGGTTGTCGACGGCGTTGACCAGGCCATGTGCGAATCCGAGGAGGTAGATCGCGAGAACCGATGGTTCCGGAGCCATGACCACCACGATGAGGGCGACAGCGGAGACGGCGTGAAGTGACTGGGTGATCTTCAGTAGCTTGAGTCGCTCCATTCGGTCGCTGAGGAGGCCCCCGTGGGCTCCGAACAGCAGCACCGGTCCGAATCGCACGACCGAGTGAATTCCGAGTGCAGTCCCGCTTCCGGTGAGTTCGAGGAGCAGCCACATGACTGCGGTGATCTCCATCCACAGGCCCATGTGCGAGAGGGTGACTCCGACGAGATATCGGCGGTAGTTCTGGTTTTCGAGCGATCTCCCAACCCGGGCCCACCCGCCTACTCGGGGCTCGGTGGAACTCACGAGGCGCCGTCTGTCACGTCGGTTGTCCGATCGATGCCGCGGGCGCGGACCGAGTTGGAGGCTGTTCTCTCGGTCTGAACGACTGAGCCGGCTGCGGCGGTGCGGCGGGTATTCGACCGCTGTGCGCTGAACGCTGCCCAACCACCGATTGCGGCCACAATCGCCGCCCCGGCGCCGAATCCGAGTCGCGGTCCAGAGACATCGATCAGCCATCCACCCAACGCGCCGCCGAGAGGCTTACTCCCGAGAAAGGCGACGCTGAAGAGTGCCATGACGCGACCGCTCATCTGGTCGTGGACGCGTAGCTGGAGATAGGTCTGGGAACTGATGACAACAGAGGTTCCAGCCCCTCCGAGAAGAAAGAGAGCGATGCAGGCAACGAGAATCCCTGGCGCGACTGCGATGAGCGAGAGCGCGCCGACGATGACGATGAGTGCCCGGTACATGCGGAGGTCATGTGCGCCCCTCGACCGAGCCGTCAGGAGCGCTCCGACGAATGAGCCCACACCAACCGTCGAGAGCATGAGGCCGTACAGAGCTGCGTCGCCGCCCATGGTGGCAGTCGCGTAGACCGGCATGAGGACGCCGTAGTTCCAGGCGAAAGTGCCCACCACTGCAACGACGACGAGCGTTCTCCAGATGTGTTCGTCCTCCCAGGCGTAGCGGTAGGCGGCGCGTACCTGACCGCGGCCGGGTGGCGCCAGGTGGGGCGGGCGCAACGTGCTGCGGTCGATCAGAGAGAGAGCGATGAGGACGGCTGCATAGCTGAGTGCGTTGGCGGCGAAGCACCACACGAGGCCGAACGTAGCGATGGTCATGCCTCCCAGGGCAGGACCCACGGTCCGGTTGATCGTTCCCACAGTCGAGTTGAGGGCGACGGCATTGGCGAGTTCGTCGTCACGTGAGAGATCGCGGATGAATCCCCGTCGGAGCGGATTGTCGACTGCGTTTATGCAGCCGTGGGCGAAGCCGAGGAGATAGATGACGATCACTGACGGATCGGGTTGGAGAACAACGACGAGGAGGACGACGGCTGACACCGCGTGGAGGCTCTGGGTGATCTTCAGGAGTTTGAGCCGCTCCATCCGGTCGGTCAGGAGGCCGCCGTGGGCGCCGAAGAGCAGCATCGGCCCGAATCGCACCACTGAGTGGATACCAAGCGCAGTGCCGCTCCCTGTCAGTTCGAGAAGGAGCCACAGGACGGCGGTGGTCTCCATCCACAGCCCGAGGTGCGAGAGGCTCACTCCGATGAGGTACCGGCGAATATTCCGATTTCCGAGTGACTTCCCAACGCGCATCAGGCCGTCGTCGGAGGACGCTGCATTGCTCACGAGGCGCCGTCTGTTGGATCGATGCCCCGTGCACGGAACGAGTTGAGGGCCTCCCACAGCGTTTCGAGCGAATCGATGATGACTGAGAGCTGGTCCGGGTCCACTACCGACAGGACATCGGACAGGCGGTCGGCGACGAGCCGGTCCGCAGCCTCGAGGGCTCGCAGGCCTTCTGCGGTGATGGTGATCTCCACCTTGCGCCGGTCGCTCCGAGCGGGAATTCGGCGGACGTAGCCGCGTGGTTCGAGCCAGTCGAGCGTGGCCGTGACGGTGGGTCGGGAGATGGCCAGTTTCGCAGCGAGGATCTTGGCGGCTGTCTCGCCGGTCGCGAGGTAGGCGAGCATGCGGTATCCGGCAGGTGTCAGTTCCGATGCGGCCAGGGCCACGTTGACCGTGCGTCCGAGCTGGGACGCGGCTCGTGCTGCCTGGATCGGGACGAGTCCGGCGTGATCTGTCGGGCGGGCGGAGGAGTCCTGCGACATTCATTCGTTAGCCTAACGAATGAAAGTCCATCCTGTCGTCAGCGCTCGTGAATGGAGGGTTCCAGGCGAATCGGACGGCCGTCCTTGACGACCCAGCGCGGGACGAGCAAATGTTCGAGCGTCTCGCGTCCCCCTGAGGATGCTTCGAGATTCCACTTCCCGGCGACATTCTCGAGGACCGTGATGTCCGCCGGTGTTCCAGCCGCCAGGGTTCCGATGGTGTCGCCGCGACCGATCGACGTCGCCGGATTGCGCGTCGCCGCGTGGAGGGCCTCTTCGAGCGGCAATCCGACATGGATGAGCTTCGACACGGTGGTGATGAGGTCGTAGGCGGGGCCTTCGACGTTCTTCGTGTGGATGTCGCTGGAGATGTGGTGGGGAACGATCCCGTCCGCGATTGCTCTGCGAGCGACCTCGAAGCTGAAGCCGCTCCGTCCGTGACCGACGTCGAGCCGAACCCCACGCTCGACGGCCGCTCGGACGAATGGGAGTACGCGGCCGTGCTCATCGAGGATGCCTCCTTGCTTTCCGTGATAGCAATGGGTGATCACGTCGCGCTCGGTGAGCACCCCAACGGTCTCTTCGAGGGGGAGCGAGGGTGCCGAGATGTGGGCCATCAGGGGGATGCCGGCCTGACGGGCCACGGCTTTGGCAGTGCGGAGGGCGTGCGGTTCGTCAGGTGCTCCCGCGCTGCGTGCTCCCATTCGAATCTTGATTCCGATGATTCGATCGGGATGTGCAGTCGCGGTGGCGACGGCGCGGTCGGCTTCCAGCCAACGTGGATCGGTCAACTCGCCGCCATCGCGTGACAGACCCACTGCCGAGATGTTCAGGAATGCCACCAGGTCCGTCTCGGAGGTCTCGATGATCCGATGTGCGAAGTCGTCGTAGGTGCGTGCCCCGGCGGATCCCGCATCGACGGCGGTGGTCACCCCCCGGTGGAGGCAGTGGAGGTCGGCGTCGACACCGAAGGGCGAGATGCCCGTGTGGACATGGACGTGGTGGTCGACGAGACCGGGAACGACGATCAATCCGGTGGCGTCGATGACCCGTTCGGAAACCGAGTGCGGGGGCGCGGACTCCCGGATCACCCCGCCTTCGATCACGACGTCCTGCACCGCGTCGACGCCAGCTCCCGGGTCGAGGACGCGGCCGCCGCGAATCCTCAGCGGACCCGGCTCAGCCTCGGGCTCGGTCGGCATGGCGCCTCCTCCACTTACGATAGACTATAGAGTCCGGTGCATCAGGGTTGTTTCCTCCCACCCGCTGCGTCGGCTTCGCTGCGATGGGTCTGTCCGGGGGACTCCCGGGCAGGCACATCGCAGTCATCTCACCCCGAGGCACCCATGACGATCACGCTCTTGCCGGGGGCTCCTGACTCGAAGTCCGTGTAGGCCTCCGGGGCCTGATCCAGGGTGTGCCTGGTCGTGATGAGGTCACCGAGAGGCACACCGGTGTCCACCATGAAGCGGGCGCACTCGATCATCTCGGCCTTGGTGAAAGTCCACGACCCGTAGGCCGTCACCGAGCGGCGAATGAGGTCGAAGGTGATGTCGATCGTCGCCGGCTCGCCCCGTCCCACGTAGCAGGCACGGCCGAACAGTCGCAGGGCCTGCAGCACCTGGGATCGGGCCTGTGGGTTCCCGGAGGTCTCCAAGGTGGCGGATGCGCCGGCGCCGCCGGTGAGGTCGCGGATCGCTTCGACGGGGTCGGTTTCCCTGGCGTCGATCACGTGATCAGCGCCGAGTCGTTGTGCGAGTTCCAGGCGTTCAGCCAGGACATCGACCGCGATCACCGTCGCACCCATCGCCTTGGCACACAGCGTCCCGCTCAGGCCGACCGGACCCTGTCCGAACACGGCGACCGTGTCGCCTCCCGCCACCGCCATCTTCCGCAACCCGTTCCAGGCGGTTCCCGTGCCACAGGAGATCGCGGCTCCCTCTTCGAACGACAACTCCTCGGGCAGCGGCGCGAGTGTCCGCGTGGGTACCAACATGAAATCGGCGTGGGCACCATGACCGGTCGTGCCATAGGTGATGTGACCGCTCGGGCATGCCTGTTCGAAGCCCATGGCGCACACTTCACAGATCCCGCAGCCTGCATAGTGGTGAACCATCACCCTGTCGCCGACGACGAGACCGGCTGGTGCGCCCGGTCCGAGTTCGGCCACGACTCCACACGGCTCGTGGCCGATGATGTTGGGACACGTCTCGGTGCCGCGATAACGGTGCAGATCGCTCCCACACACACCAGAGGCGCGGACTTGGATCACGGCCTCCCCGGGACCGGGGTGCGGGTCGGGGAACTCGCGCAACTCGGATTGGCGATTGCCGGTGAAGATCAGTCCTCGCATGTGCTCTCTCTCATGTGTGGTGGTCGCTCAGAAGAACGACATCACTGCCTTTTCCCTCGTGTAACTGACGAGTTCTTCGAGACAGCCTTCCTTGCCGAGGCCACTCAGCTTGAAGCCGCCGAACGGAAGACCGCGGGACTTCCCCTTGTTGCCGTTCACCCAGATCAGGCCCGACTGCACGCCTGCCACCAGGCGGTTGGCGCGCTTCGCGTCGCCCGTCCAGATGCGGGCGGTGAGGCCCAGGTCGATGCTGTTGACCTGTTCGAGCATCGTCGCCTCGTCCGACCAGGGAATCACGGCCATCACGGGGCCGAACACCTCTTGGCCGAAGATCCGCATGCCGGGGTTCACGTCGGCGAGGACCGTCGGGGCGACGTAGCAACCCCGGTCGAGATGTGCCGGCCGGGATCCTCCACAGATCAGCCGGGCGCCGTCCTCGATGGCATTGTCGATGTGGCCGAGGACTCGCTCGTAATGGCCGGGATACCCGAGTGGGCCCATTTCGGTGTCCTCGGCGCGGGGGTCGTCGACGATCAGGCTGTTGCAGATCGTCGCGAGGTGCTCGAGGAACTCGTCTGCCAGGGACTCGTGCACGAACACCCGCGAGTTCGACTGACACGACTGGCCCATTGTCTTGCGCATGTTCATCCCGTTCACGGCTTCGACTGCCGCTGTCTTCGGGTCCATGTCCTCGCAGATGATCATCGGGTTCTTGCCGCCGAGTTCGAGCGTGACGTGCTTGATGTGCTCGGCTCCGGCGCGCATCACCGCACGGCCGGTCTCGACACTTCCGATGAATGCCACCCGGGGGATCTCCGGGTGCGAGGCGATGGCTGCCCCCGCCTCGGCACCATGTCCTGTCAGCACCGACAGCACGCCTGGGGGCAGGAGATCCTCGACGAGTTCAGCGAACGCCAGCGCGGGAAGCGGTGTCTGGTCGGGCGCCTTCAGGATGACGGTGTTGCCGGCGGCCAGCGGTGCCGCGATCTTCGCGGCGGAGAAGTTGAACGGGTGATTGAACGGGATGATGCGTCCGACGATGCCGTATGGCTCACGCAGCGTGTAAGAGACCACATCGGACTGCGTCGGGGATGTGGTGCCTTTGGTCTCGCCGGCGATCCCGGCGTAGTAGTCGATCTCGTCTGCGGCGCGGAGCGCATCGACGCGGGCGGTCGTGATCGGCAGGCCGGCGTTGTCGACGTCGACGATTGCCACCTGTTCGACGTTGTCGCGGATCCGCGCGGCGACCTGGCGGAGGATGTTGGCCCGTTCCGTCCAGGGTCGCCCACCCCAATGAGGTGCGGCCTCGTTGGCAGCGGCGACTGCCAGATCGACGTCGGCCGCGGTTCCGGCGGCGACTTCTGCCATCTGTTCTTCAGTCGCCGGGTTGAAGGTCGGCATCGCTCCGCCGTTCGACGCCTGGCGCCACTCGCCGCCGACGAACATCGGGCGCACATCGCCGAGTTGGTGGGTGGTCGTGGTCATGTCGGTGCTCCCTGTCCGAAGAATCCATACAACATACAATGCGCCGGAGCGGGCGGCATCACTGCTGCAGGCGGTCAGTAGCCGAGTGTGACGTCGATCGGTCCGAGCAGGGCCTCTCCGGTTCCGAAGCGTCGGACGTTCTCCCGGAGTCGTTGTGCCACCAGCGCTCCGCCAATCGATCGGGGGTTCGCCGTATGCGGGGTGATCAGCGCATTCGGCATCGTCCACAACGGATGCCCATCAGGCAGCGGCTCGGGATCGGTGACGTCCAAGGCCGCGCCTCCGATCGAGCGTGCTGTGAGCGCCTCGACGAGCGCATCGGTGTCGACGTGGCGACCGCGGGCGACGTTGACCAGCCATGCGTGTTCCTGCATCCGGCCGAGCGCGTCGGCGTCGATGATTCGTTCGGTGGCGGGGGTCAGGGCGAGGGCTACCACCACCACGTCGGCCCGCTCCAGCTCTGCATCGAGTCCGTCGGCTCCGACGACGTGAGCCACGTTCGGTATCGGCTGGATCCGGTTGCGTACCACCGTGACCTCGGCTTCGAAGAGGACGAGCAGGTCCGCCAGGGTCTCGGCGATGCCGCCGCCGCCGAGGATGGTGACGTGCGATCCGAACAGGGTGATGCCGTCGAGGTCACCCCACGACGAGGCCCGGGCGTACCGGTGGATGCGCCGGAACCCGGCGAGCATCAGCGTCAGTGCGAGCTCGGCCACGGGTCGGGCAAAGACCCCCTTGCCGCAGGTCCACATGCGATCAGCGTCCAGGTAGGGCACGTACTTCTCGATTCCGGCGGGACCAAGGTGCACCCAACGCAGATGGGGATTCTCATCGACTGCGGCCCGCATGTCGGCGGGGTCGCCCGATGAGTGCGTCCATATCAGTGCCTCTGCCTCTCCAGGCTCGACGATCACTGCCCCTGCCTCGCGGGCTGCCTGCTCGAGATCGGGTCGGTGCCCTGCCGGCAGGAATGCGCATTTCGGTCCGCTCACCCCGGTGTTGTCACGGTCCTTCACCACCGCGAGCACCTGGCGATGTTGGCGGCACAGCTCATGTCGGGGTTCCCGTCGCCAAGTCGACGAGTTCCCGAACATCGTTCATGGTGGCGAGAGAGTTCACTGCATCGAGGATTGCATCGATTCTGGCGTCGCCCAAGACGGGCTCGGCACACGCCCGGAACTTCCCGATGACTTCGCGGTCGCTGAGAGCGAACTCCGTGCCCCGCCCCCGCGCCTTTTCGACTCGACGGCGCAGAGTGGAACCGTCGGCAAGTGTGAGCATCACCTCACCCGCGTAGTGGTCGGGGCCGTACTCCTCGGGGGGGAAGGGTTCTGCGTGCAGTCGGTCCAGCAACTGGCCGACATCTCGTCTCCCCATCGCCTCGGGGGTGAAGTCTCCCAGCGTGATCCCGCCAGTGCAGAGCGCGGTGGCGACGAGGTACTGCACGCTGAATTTGCCCTGCAAGGCGGTGCTCGGTTGTGGATTGTTCGTGTGGCGCAGTCGACGCGGGTGGAGGCGGATCCGTATCTGGTCGATGTCGCTGACATCGCTGATCTGGTCCCGGAGGTCCAAGGCGGCGTCGATCGCCGGGTGTGCGCTCGCGCAGCACGGGTATTGCTTGACCACGAGTCCCGGCTCGATGATGTCCCAACGCCGGGTCGGTGAGGAATCGAAGGGCTCGGACCGAAAGCCGTCCTCGCCGTTGTACACGGCTCCGAAGCCCTGTTCGTGCTCGAACGCAGCCGGGTGACCGGCGATGCCGGCGCCAGCCAGCAGCGCACTCCGCAGTCCGCTGCGGGCGGCTTCGCCCACCTGGACCGATTTCATGTGGCTACCGAAGTGCGCCCGCAGCCCTGAGGGGGATGCGCTGGCGATGGACAGGGCCCGCGCGATGCCGGGCGCATCCAACCCCAGGAGCTTCGCGCACGCCGCGGCACAGCCGAAGATGCCCAGGGTGGCGGTCGGGTGCCAGCCCCGCTCGTAGTGGGCGATGTTCACCTGGTTGGCGATGTGGGCGGCGACCTCGACACCGGCGACATAGGCGGTGACCATCTCCGCGCCGGTCACCGTGCGGGTCTCGCTGATGGCGAGGAGGGCAGGAAGCATGACCACGGTGGGGTGCCCGCCCAGTGTGTCGGAACTGTCGTCGAAATCGAGGACGTGTCCGATGGCGGCGTTGTAGAGCGTGGCGCCTTCCGCGCTGGCTCGCTCGGACCTTCCGATCAGCCCGCAAGCCGGGTCGGCCGTGAGGCCGGACGTCTCCAGGTACTGGCCCAGGTGTGCGGCGAGTTCGTGGGTGGTTCCGGCGATCGAGACACCGAGCAGGTCGAGGATCGCCCGCTCGGCGTTCCTTCGTGCGTCGACCGGGATGGCGTCGTGGGAGAGCGCTTCGACCCAAGTGGCGATCTGATCGAAGAATGTCGCGGCATTGTCGGTCATGGTGCGCCTCCGATCAGCGCGAACAGCTCACCGATGTCGTTGAGGGCCCAGGCGGCTCGGTCGATCGCTTCGGTGCGTTCGGATCCGAGGATCGGGGTGACGAGGCGTCGGAACTTGGCGTCGAGATCCTGGTCTGTCATGGGATTGTCGGGTTCGCCGTAGGGCTGGGCGACGGCGTCGGTGAATTCGTGGCCACCGGCACGAATGCGCACCCGGGCTGGGCGGTTGGCCGGGTAGTCCTGCTCGAGGTCGTCGGCGACGACGATTTCGGTCAGTTCACACAGTGATCCCAGCAGCTCATTCGACCTGGCGCTGTCGGTGAACTGCTCCATGCCGACCTCGCCTTCGACCAGTGCCGCGGCCACCGAATAGGGAAGGCTCATCTGGGCGTCGAGCGCCGTGCGAATGTCCTTGTTCCCGTAGCTCGCCGCGATGGAGAATGTCTCGACGGTGATGGATTCGATCGTCGCAGGGTCCAGCGACTCGCGATCGCGAATTCTGAGGGCGGCGTCGACGGCGGCATGCACGTGCCTGCAGCAGGCGTGTGGCTTGTGGTAGGTGCGGGTCATTCTCCACGTCGTCCCGAGTTCGCCCACGAGATGGTCACGGTCGAATTCTCCCCCTGCGAAGGCATTGAGGTACCCGTGGGCACCCTCCAGCACGTTGGTCGGAGCGGTGAGGCCACGGTCGGCGAGTTCGGCGCAGACGACGCCGTCGCGTGCGGCCTTCCCGGCGTGGTAGCGCTTCACATCGGAGCCTTGGTCGTGATACGACAGCAGCCCGCCGGCATGTGAGCCTGCGAGGCCGAAGGCGTTGGCATACCCGGTGCTGTCGAGGTCGAGAATCGTTGCGACCGCGGTCGCGGCGCCGAACGTCCCGAACAGCGGTGTGTTGTGAAACCCGCGTCGCCATTGCGCCGGATGGGTGGCTCCGCCGAGTCGGCAGGCGACTTCATAGCCCAAGGCGATGGCCCGGACGAGTTGATCGGGGTCGGTGGGGACGCTCTCGGCGGCGGCCAGGGCTGCGGAGATGACTGTGCAGCCGGGGTGTCCTCCGCCGGGCGTGTAGCCGTCGTCGAGTTCGTAGGCGTGGGCTGCGGTGCCGTTGACGAGCGCGGTACCCGGTGGGCTGAGCCGCACGTCGGTTGCGATCACCGTCGATGTGCGGGAGGTGTCGTGATCGGCCAGGTAGCCGCGTACGATGGCCGCAGGCTCGGCGGCCGCGCCGACGATGGTTGCTGCCAGGTAGTCGATGAGTGACCGGCGGACCTGATGAGTGACGTCGTCGGGGAGATCCGCCGGATGGGTGGAAGCAGCCCATTCGGCCATTCGCAGTGTCAGCTGGTCGTTGGTCGCAGGGGTGTTGGGGATGGGGGACACGGGCGCCTTGGGAGGGAGAATGTGACCCTATATTCTATGGCTCGCGATCGACCGCTTGCCACTCGTGGCAGCAGGCTCCGCACTCCCCTGAACAATCGATACTCTATATGCTATGTTTTCGGTCCGATGCCGGTCTCGACGGTGACCGGGTGGCGGTCGCCGGCAAACAACAGGACGGCCGGTCGAGGCCACCTGTCGGGTCGAACCAGATGTGCCCAGGAGTAGGTCGATGACCGTAGAAGTGAGCGTTCGTGATCGAATCGCCACCATCACGTTGAACCGTCCGGAGGCGCGCAACGCCATCGACCCCGAGATGCGGGCTGTGCTTCACGAGACGTGGCAGCGGGTCTCGGACGACGACGAGATACTCGTGGCCGTCCTCACCGGTGCCGGCGACCGGGCCTTCTGTGCCGGAGCCGATCTGAAGAAACCACTCCCGGAAACTGACAGCCCCGCGGGGCGCGAGTTCGGGCGCGATGCGTCGGATTCACTGCTGCACGGCCTCGATACAGACAAGCCGCTCGTGTGCGCCGTCAATGGACATGCGGTCGGTGGCGGTCTCGAACTCGCCCTCGCCTGTGACATTCGCATCGCCTCCTCCTCCGCTCGGTTCGGCCTGCCGGAAGTGCGCGTCGGCACCATTCCCGGGTCGGGCGGCACACAACTCCTTCCACGCACCATCGGGCGGTCCGCGGCAATGCACATGCTTCTCACCGGGGAACTGATCGACGCAGAACGAGCGCTGGCTTGGGGTCTGGTGAGCGAAGTCGTCGAGCCGTCCGCTGTCCGAGAGCGCGCGGCCGAGGTGGCAGGGTTGATCGCAAGGAATGCACCGTTGGCAGTGCGGGCGGTCAAGCGTCTGGCGCGCCAGGGAGAAGACGTGCCGCTCCCGACGGGGCTGTCGATGGAACGCTACGCCTGGGGGTTGTTGCGGGACACCGACGACCGACGAGAGGGTCGCGCGGCGTTCCAGGAGAAGCGACCCCCTGACTATCGGGGGCGGTGAGTGCGCGTCCTCGCCACCGCCCAGGTGCCGGCAGCTGCGGAGCACGGCCGATGAGTTCCTGCGCGCGAGCGCTCGAGGGAATCCGGGTCGTCGAGTTGGGCGGCGCCCTCACCAACTATTGCGGCAAGCTCTTTGCCGAACTCGGTGCGGACGTGATCCTGATCGAACCTCCCGGTGGCAGCGATCTCCGGTCTCAACCGCCGTACGCCGACGACGAGGAGGGGGTGGAGCAGAGCCTCGGGTTCTTCTATCGCAACACCTCCAAGCGCAGCGCGGTCATCGACATCGAGTCACCTTCCGGTGCGGAGGTGGTGCGGAAACTGGCGGCAACAGCCGACATGGTCCTCGAGGATCGTCCTCCGGGCTACCTGGCTTCCGTCGGTCTCGATCCCGCCCGGCTCATCGAGGAGAACCCGGCACTCGTGGTCACGAGCATCACGCCTTTCGGCCAGGAGGGGCCATACGCCCAGTTCGCACACGCCGACATCGTGTGCATGGCCTTGGGAGGGATGCTGTGGATGGGTGGATACGACGACGGCCCCCCGGTGCGAGCCGTCGGCGACCAGGCATACATGGCCGGAAGCTTGTTTGGGGCCGTATCGGCGATGGTGGCGCTGACCCACGCCGAGATCCGCGGTGAGGGCCAGCACGTCGACGTGTCGGTCCAGGAAGCGGTTGCACTGGGGCTGGAGAATGCCGCCCAGTACTACGACCTCGAGTGCCGCATTCGTCGCCGATTCGGGGGGACACAGCGGGAGGCGGGGTTCGGTGTGTTCCCGTGCGCGGACGGCCATGTGTTCTTGCTGGCGAGCGGGATCGGCGGAAACCGGTTCTGGGCGAACATGGTGTCGTGGCTGCTTCACGAGGGAGTTCGTGGCGCCGAGATCCTGGAGCGCGAGGGGTGGGGTGAGAGCGATTTCATGGCTACCGATCACGCCAAGGCGGTGTTCTGGGATATCTTCACGGCCTTTGCCGCTGATCGGACGAAGAAGGACCTGTACCACGACTCGCAGAAGTGGCGGGTGCCGCTCGGCCCCGTGAACAAGCCGTCCGACGTGCTGGCCTCGGCCCAACTGCAGGACCGTGGGTATTTCGTCGATGTCGAGGCGTTCGGACGCACGATCGCCGTTCCCGGTGCTCCCTACAAGCTGTCGGAAACTCCGTGGCAACTGGGCGGGGCCGCCCCGAAGCTGGGGGAGCATTCCGATGAGGTCCTGTCCGAGGCGGGGTTCGGGGCTGCGGAGATCGCTGAGCTCCGGCGGGAGGGAGTGATCCGATGACCCGACGACCGCTGGAGGGCGTACGCATCGTCGACTTCTGCTGGGTGGGCGCCGGATCCTACGCGACGAAGTTGCTGGCCGATCAGGGCGCGGATGTGATCAAGATCGAGAGTCGCGCTCGTCTGGACGGGATCCGGCTGAGCGGGCCCTTCCCCGGCGGGGTGCAGGGCGTCAACAAGAGCGGCTACTTCGCGGATCGCAACACCAGCAAGCGAAGTTGCACGATCAATATGAAGACCGAAGAGGGTCAACGGATCGCCCGCGACCTCGTCGCCGGGGCCGATGTCATCGCCAACAGCTTCACTCCGGGTGTCATGGAGCGCTTCGGACTGGGGTGGGACGACGTCCAGCGACTCAACCCGAGAATCGTCTATCTGGCCATGTCGATGCAGGGCGACGGCGGTCCGGAGCGTGACTATCTCGGTTACGGCCTGACCATCAGCGCGTTGGTCGGCTTGCACGGGCTGACCGCAATCCCCGGTCGCCTCCCCGTGGGAACCGGGACCAACTATCCGGACCACATCCCGAACCCGTGCCATGCCGCGTTCGCAGTACTCGCGGCGCTCCGGCACGTCCGGCGCACCGGCGAAGGTCAGTACATCGACCTGGCGCAGACCGAGGCCACGATTTCGGTGCTCGGCCCCGCGATGCTCGAGTTCAGTGTCAACGGACGCGACCGTGACCCGATCGGCAATGCCCACGACAGATACGCACCGCACGGTGTGTACCCCGCGGCGGGCGAGGACCGTTGGATCGCCATCGCGGTCACTTCCGACGAGCAGTTCGCCGCCCTGGCCGACACCCTCGGCCTTCCGGAGTCGATGTCGAGGGGTCTCGACGAAGCCACCCGGCGTGAGCGTCGTGCTCACATCGACGACGTGATCGCAGGTGCCACGGCCTGCTTCGATTCGGTCGAGCTGGCGACCCGGTTGCAGAAGCTCGGGGTTCCCGCCGCTCCGGTGCACGACGCCGCCGGTGTCGTCGACCACGACCCGCAGTTGGCGGCGCGGGATCATTGGGTCAGGTTGCCGCACGCCGAGATGGGTGAGTCGCTGTACAACGCTCCGCCTTTTCGCTTCTCCCGGACAGCTTCCGAGCTCGAGGTGGCCGCTCCGCTCTTGGGCGAGCACACAGTCGAAGTGTGTCGGGAGGTGCTCGGCATGGACGAGGCCGAGATCGCGCGTTTGACGGCCGAGGGCGTGCTGGCGTAACGGCGGGGATCGTCAGCCGGTGGAGGCGGGGCCGAAGTCTCCGTCTGCCTCGCGCATCTTCATCGCGGTGCGGAGATGATCGGTCATCGCGACCTCGGCTTCGTCTGCATCACCCTTCTCCAACGCCGCCACGATCCGCTCGTGTTCGGCGACGAAGCGGGTGTTGCTGTCAGCAGAACGCCACTGCGACTTGCTCGGCGGCAGGAAGCCGTGCCACAACGGGGTCACCACATGCTGGGTGATGAGCTCCGATCCCAGTCGGAGCACCGACAGGTGGAATTCCCGGTTGAGACGGGAGAGTTCGTCGGCCGGCGTATCCCCCCCACGGCCGGCGAGATCCTCATGCAAGGTCCGAACGTCGCGGATTTCTTCGGGGGTGGCACGCTCGGCGGCCAGCCGGGTGAGCATGGCTTCCATGGCCGAGCGCATGAGGTACAGATCGCTCAGTTCCTGCGGCGACAGCTCGGTGACCGTGGCTCCCCGGTGCGGTGAGTAGCGGATGGCTCCGTCGGCTTCGAGCAGCCGCAACGCCTCGCGTACGGGAGTGGGGCTCACGCCGTAGCGTTCGGCGATCTCGACCTGCCGCAACTGCTGGCCGGGATGGATGTCGCCGTTGGCGAGTTCCTGCCGAAGTCGTGCCAGCACGTATGCCGTCTTGCTCATCGGCTGTTCCAGCCGGGGAGGGGTGTTGGACTCGGCCATCCGGTGGTACCGCCCTGTCTTTGCGAAGTCGGGCCCTGGCCTGGGCCTCGGTCAATATACTATGGGCGTCCCTCGGATCCCGGCTCGTGTCCTTTCGCCGGCGCGCCGGATTTCCTCGGCTCGCCCAGCCGGTGTCGGGTCTCATGGCTGCTGCTGGCATTGCCCCGGGCCTGGCCTGGCAGGAACCTATATAAGATATGATAGTGTCCCCGACCAGTCCGGATCTCGTGGATTCGGGGCTCTTGAGATCGAAGTTCCAGATCGCTGACTGCTGCTCGCGGCGCCAGGTGGCGATATGAATGAACAGTTGTGGAGGCCAGCGTGAGCGAGAAGGTCGATTTGGTGGTGGTCGGCGGTGCGAGCGCCGGATACGCGGCGGCCGTGGCGGCCAGTCACGCCGGTGTCGAGCGAATCATCGTTCTCGAAAAGGCCCCGCGGGACGAGGTCGGCGGAAACTGCAGGTTCTCGTTGATGGGGTTTCGGTTCGCGCACGGCGGCGCAGCGGACATCCTCACCCTCCTTCCCGACGACCTGCGACAGGCCAACCTCCAGACCCGAATCCGCCCGTACGCCCGGGAGGACTTCCGCGGGGATCTTCAGCAGGTCACCCAGGGCCGGATCGATCCCGAGTTGGCCGACATCCTCGTCGATGACTCCCGCGAGGCGATCGGTTGGATGACCGAACTCGGCCACAAGTGGCAGTTCTTTCACGGCCGCGTCGAGATCGACGGCGAGGTGCACTACAACCCCGGAGTGGTCCTGTGTCCTGCCGGTGGTGGCCTCGGACTGGTCGAGCACTGGATCTCGATCGGCAATGACCTCGGGATCGAACTCCGCACCGATTCCCGCGTCAGTGCCATCTTGGGCGACCACCGCGGCGTGGCAGGCGTGCAGGTGGATGGCCCCGAAGGCCGCTACGAGATCGAGGCGGAGTCGGTGATCCTGGCAAGCGGAGGCTTTCAGGCGAGCCCGGAACGGCGGGGGCGCTACCTCCCACCCAACGCCGACCTCATGAAGGTCCGCGGCAGCCGACACAACACCGGTGAAGTGCTGGACATGGCCATCGGTCTCGGTGCCGCCACCTCCGGGCAGTGGCAGGGTGCCCACGCCAGTCCCGTGGCAATCGATGCTCCGGACATGGAGATGGACAATCAAGTCAACCGCTACGCCTATCCCTACGGGATCACCGTCGATCGGAACGGGCGTCGGTTCTTCGACGAGGGCGAACGTCATCGCACCTACACCTACGCCAAGACGGGATGGGCGGTGCTCGGCCAGGAAGGCGGAGTCGCCTATCAGATCTACGACCAGGCGAGCCGCGAGTACTTTCCCAGCCAGTACGCAACGGCGACACCGGTCGAGGCGCCGACGATCCGCGAGCTCGCCGGAAAGATCGGGATCGATCCCGACCGGCTGGAAGCCACCGTCCAGGAGTTCAACGCTTCGGTCGATGACGAGACGGTCTTCGACCCGACGCGCGAAGACGGCCGCGGCACCAAGGGACTGACTCCGAAGAAGACGAACTGGGCCCGTGCCCTGAGCGAGGGCCCGTTCCTCGCCTACGGCGTGACAGGCGGAATCACCTTCAGCTTCGGCGGCGTACGGGTGAACCGGAACTCGCAGGTGCTGAACACCGGAGGGGTTCCGATGAAGGGGCTCTTCGCCAACGGCGACATCGTCGGGATGTTCTATCACAACTACCCGTCGTCGTCCGGGATGACGAGGAACGTGGTGTTCGGCGGTCGCGCCGGAGCGGCTGCCGCAGGGATCACCTGACCGATACCGTCTGACACCGAACACTCAGGAGACGATGTGACCACGATCGGCTTTCTCGGATATGGCGAAGCCGGGGCTGCGATTTCGGCCGGGCTGCGAGCAGGCGGCTCCCAGGACATCGTGGCCTACGACATTGCCTGGCAGACCTCCGACCTCGTTCGTCGGCGGGCGTCCGAGAACGACGTGACGCTGGTCTCTGATCCGGGAGCGCTGGCATCGTCGGCCGACGTGCTCATCTCCGCCGTCGTGTGCACCGAAGCCCACGCGGCGGCGCTGTCGGTCGCGACGGGACTCGGCGATTCGCACTGGTATCTCGACATCAATTCGGTGTCGCCAGGTGTCAAGGCATCGATCGCCGAGGTGCTCGCTCCGCGCGGAGTGCGGTACGTCGATGTGGCTGTCATGTCGAATGTCAGCAGCGACTTGGCCCGGCTCCCGCTGCTCGGCGCGGGACCGCACGCTGACGGACTTCCGGGTCTGCTCGGTGTGGACCTGAACTACGAGGTCGTCTCAGACACTCCCGGAGATGCTGCCCGGATCAAGATGTTCCGGAGCCTTTTCGTGAAAGGCCTGGAGGCCCTTGCCCTGGAGTCGATGATGGCGTGCTACTCGAGCGGAGTGCACGAAAAGGTCCTCGCCACCCTCGAGGGGACGTTCGGCAAGTACAGCTTCCCGGGACTGGTCAAGCACCTGATCGAACGCCATGCCGTGCACGGCAGACGCCGCGCCGACGAGTTGGAGGAAGTGGCGGAGTCGCTGCGGGAGGTCGGAGTCGAGCCGATCATGGCCGAGGCCGCCCACCGTCGGATGTCATGGGACGTCGACCGCGATCTGCAGGCGCAGTTCCAGGGGGGAGACGACCCGGACTGGCTCTCGGTGCTCGCCGAACTGGAGCGACTGAGGACGGAGAACCCATGACCGAGGACTCGCTCACCCCGCAGCTGTGCCGGTTCCTCGCCTCGACCGATGTCGACGATCTGCCGGAACACATCCTGGAACGAACCCGGCACCTCCTGTTGGACGGCATCGCCTGCGGACTGGTCGGCGCCCATCTGCCGTGGGCGCGGCGAGCGGTGGAAGGGACGCTGGGGGTGGACCGGGGTTCGGGCGCAACCCTGTGGGGCTGGGATCGGCAGGTTTCGCCACTCAGTGCCGCGCTTCTCAACGGAACGTTCGTCCAGGGGTTCGAACTCGACGACTTTCATCCCCACGGTGCGCTCCACTCGTCATCGGTGGTGGTCACCGCCGCACTGGCCGCCGCCGAGGCCGAGGGCGGGATGGACTTCCGAACGTTCCTGGGGGCGCTGGCGCTCGGCTACGAAGTCGGACCGCGGGTCGGCATTGCGATGGGCGGGGCCAAGGTCACCGTGCGCGGGTGGCACACCGGCGCGGTCTTCGGGCCGTTCGCGGCGGCCGCGGCAGCAGGAAAGGTCTATGGGCTCGACGCCGCCGGGTTCGAGAGCGCCCTCGGCAATGCCGGAACCCGGGCGGGAGCACTCATGTCCGCGCAATACAAGTCCATGGTCAAGCGGATGCATCACGGTATGGCTGCCCAGGCCGGACTGCACGGCGCCGCCCTCGCCAAGGCCGGGTTCCTCGGGATCGAGCGGGTGATCGAGCACGAGTACGGAGGGCTGGCGACCACATTGTTGGGCGAGGGAGGATCCGACGACCTCGACCGCCTGTCGCGAGCCCTCGGCGAGGAATGGACGATGCTCGACATCGGGATCAAGCGTCACGCCTGTCTCATCATGCTCCACTCGTCGATCGACGCCCTGGTGGACTTCCGGGAATCCGTCGACCTCGGTGACATCGAGAGAGTCGTCATCGATGTGAGCGAGAGCGTGTACAAGCGGGCCGCCTGGCTGCTGGAGCCGCCGGGCTCCTCGCTCGGTTCGCAGATGAACTTGCGTTACGCCGCCGCCGTGGCGCTCTTGGACGGAGCGGCCTACGTCGAGCAGTTCACCCCCGACTCTCTCGCCCGTCCCGAGGTCTGGGACCTGATGGACAAGATCGAGGTGCGGCACTCCGACGAGATCGACGCACTCGGCCGGGATCGTCGTTTCGTGACCCATCTCGAGGTCGCACTACGCGATGGCTCGACGCAGCGGCTGGTCGGTCCGCCACCGCAAGATCGGGAGTTCGCCGGGACCGATGTGGTGGCCAAGTTTCGGGGACTGCTGGAACGCCTGGTCGACGCCGACCGGGTGCGTCGAATCGAGACGCTCGTCCTCCAGGGTGGTCCGGGAACGGACGTGCGCGAACTGGCCGAGTTGCTGGCCGGGCGTGTCGAGCCGGCACTGCCGGACGAAGGTGTCGAGTGAAGCCGACCATCGAGGTCCAGGACCGGGTGAGTCTCGGAATGGATGTCGAACGGGCGTGGGAACTCGTGACCGACCCGGCGGTGGTCGTCGCTTGTGTCCCCGGTGCGGAGATCGAATCGACCGATGCCGACGGCACGATCCACGGAGCCCTCACGCTGAGCCTCGGCCCGACCGAGACCCGGTTCCAGGGCACCATCACACCCGCGTTCGACCATGAGGCCCGTCGCGGGGAGCTCAAAGGTCAGGGTTCCGACGGTCGTGGTCGCACCCGTGCAGCCATCACCACGGCGTTCGAACTGCAGCCGATCGACGATGCACACACCGACCTCGTGCTCGATTCGTCCATTGCAGTGAGTGGGGCCTTGGCGGGATTCGCCGCGACCGGCGGACAGGTCGTGGCACGCCGCCTGCTCGAGGACTTCGCCGAGAACCTGGCACGGCTCGCCGAGCCCGCCGGGTCATCGGCCAATGCGTCCTCGTTGCCCGGCCCGGCAGAACCCGCCCGTCTCGGATTGTTCGGGCTGTTGGCACGGACGCTGCGCGACGTGATCGGAAGGCTGTTCGCCAGATTGACCCGTAGGAGGTCTCGATGAAGGTTGCAGAAGCGATCGCCAAGACCCTGGTGGCCGAGGGCATCGACACGGTGTTCTCGCTGCTCGGCGAAGCGACGATGCATGTGGTGTCGCATTTGGATGCCCTCGGCGTGAAGGTGGTCGACTGCCGTCACGAGGGCGCGGCGATGGCGATGGCCGACGGCTACAGCCGCGCGAGCGGAAAGCCGACCCTGTGCGCAGTGACCACGGGTCCGGCGTTCGCACACACGCTGGTCCCTCTCACGTCGGCGTCCCGGACCCGTTCGCAAGTGATCGTTCTGACCGGCCTGCGAAATCTCGACGATCTGGGAGATCGCCAGCGGATGGATCACCAGGGGATCGCCCGGATGGCCGGAGTGGCCTATCGCCCACTGATGGACCCTGACAACGCCGTCGATCGAGTGCGGGAGACCGTCGACCTCGCCCGATACGAAGGCAAGCCGGTGGTGCTCGACGTCGCCGAGGAGATCCAGGTCCAGGACTACCCGTGGGGAGTCGAGGATCGTCCGGAGCCTGCATGGCGTCGCCCCCAGCGGATGCATCCCGATCCGGCGATGGTCGATGACGCCGTCCGGATGCTGCGGGCGGCGAAGAGGCCCGTCATCATCGCCGGAATCGGGGCGGTCCATTCCGGCGCCCGGGACGAACTGACGGCTCTCGCCGAGGACACCGGCGCATTGGTCGCGAGCACCCTCGACTCCAAGGGTCTCTTCGACGGCGACTCGTACAACGCCGGGATTGCCGGCCTGTACTCCTCTGATCCGGTGATGGCGCTCTTCACGGAGGCGGACTGCGTCGTGTCGTTCGGTGCCAGTCTCAACGCGTACACCATGGCCAAGGGTTATCTGCTTCCGACCGCCTCGTTCATCCAGGTCGACGTGCTGTCGCCCCGGCCGATGAAGAGCGGACAGGACGCCGAGTGCTACATCCAGGGGGACGCGCTCGCCACGGCGAAGGCGATCCGTCGGGGTCTCGCCGAAGCGGGAGGTGTCGAAGGCCACGGCTATCGCACCCCCGAAGTCGCCGCCACGCTCGAGAATGTCGAGATCGATCCCGTCGAGATCGAAATCGGTCCCGACGAACTCGACCCCCGCCGCGTGTGCGCCGAAGTCGACGCGCTGCTGCCGGACACCGTCGGTTTCGCAACGGGACTCTCCGGACACTTCTGGTCGTTCACCGCCCTGCACATGACGCGGCGACGCACCCCGGTGGTCAACGGCACCTATGTCGGCGCCATCGGGTACGGGGTCCCTGTCGGCATCGGCGCGGCACTGGCGAACCCGGATCGTCCGATGGTCGTCTTCGAAGGCGACGGCAGCATCATGCAGAACATCCACGCCCTCGAGACGGCGGCACGTCACGGAGTCCGGGTGCTGGTCGTCGTGATGAACAACGAGTCTCTCGGCGCCGAGTTGTACAAGATGCAACTCAAGGGCCTGAACGCCGAGCTGAGCAACGCTCCCGGCCTCGACCTGGCGGGCGTCGCCAAAGCCCTCGGATGTCGATCCATCACGGCGACGTCGATGGATCAGGTGCGCTCGTTCACCAAGGAGTTTCTCGATGGGACCGGTCCGTATGTGCTGGACGCACGCATCTCGCGCAAGGTCATGTCCCGAACGTTCCGCAGGTCCAATCTCGGCGAGAAGTGACCGCATTCTCGACGCGTAATTCCCGCGTATGCGCGGGGTACAACCCAGGGTACGCGCTGCGGCCGAGGGGTTCGTGGATCGGTATACGGTGGTAAGAGGTTCCGAACACAGGAGTGAGTCATCCATGAGGATCGCAGTCGGCCGGTTCAGCCAGGAGTCGAACACGTTCAGCCCCGT
>JBBDHV010000016.1:0-36494 GCA_040880725.1 Acidimicrobiia bacterium | reverse complement strand
CACGGTTACACCACCTCCGAACCGAAGCCGACATAATCCGCTGATCCACATAATGCAAGTAATGCCGATATCGGCATTACTTGCATTCGCGGTGCAACCACACCCGGCGATTTTCGAACAAATCAGGCTACGCATCGAGTGCGTAGCGCACCGACCAGATCCAACCACTGCCGACTCGCCAGGCTCGACCCGAGAGCGGGTACGGGTCACGACTCCCGGTCGGAGCGAATCACCCAACGATGTGCCCATCCGGCAACGGCGATGGCTGCGACCGCCCCGATCCCAAGTCCGTACCGAGGCCCGAAGTGTTCGCCGATCCATCCGACGATCGGGGCGCCGATCGGTCGGGCACCGAGCACCGCGACCGCGCGCACGGCGAGCACCCGGCCCCGCATCTCGGGGACCGAGTGGAGTTGCAGGACGGAGCTTCCGAAGGTGAGGAATGTCGTGGTGGTGGCCCCGACGAAGACGAGGGCGACGAGGGCCATCCAGAGCTCGGGCATGACCGCTGCGATCCCGATGGCCGCCCCGAGCACATAGGTCATCGCGATCAGGGTGCGTGGCCGACGTTCACCGCGACTGGCGGTGTACAGACCGCCGCCAACTGCTCCGATGCCCATCGCGGCGAACATCGTGCCGAACAAGTCCGCGTCCCCACCGAAGGTGAACCGGGCGAACAAGGGAAGGATGACCTCGAACTCGTACGCCAGAAGTCCCACGACGCCCATCATCACGAGGGGGACCCGGAGGACCGGTTCGGAGCGGATGTAGCGCCATGCCTCACGGAGTTGGCCGCGACGACGCGGTTCGCGCACGGGGTTCTCGTTCTCGTGGGTACGCATCAGCAGCAGGGCGGTGATGAGGGCGCTGTACGAGGCGGCGTTGATGAGGAAACACGCCCCGATGCCGACGGTGACGATGAGTATGCCGCCGACCGCTGGACCGATGATTCGGGCGATATTGACGAGCGCCGAATTGAGTCCGATCGCGTTCGTCAGATTGGAACGGCCGACCATCTCCATCACGAATGCGGAGCGAACCGGGTTGTCGAAGCTCCCGACCAAGCCCAACAGGAGCGCAAGCCCGTACACCATCCAGAGCTGCACGAGATCGGTGAGGACGAGCACACCGAGCGTCGCGGCGATGCTCCCCGCCAATGTCTGGGTGACGAACATCACCTTGCGCTTGTCCATCCGATCGGCAACGAGGCCACCCATCGGCGCCAAGAACAGGATCGGGAGGAATTGAAACGCGGTGACGCCGCCGACGGCGGCACCGCTTCCTGTCAGTTCGAGCACCAGCCACGACTGGGCGACGCGCTGCATCCAGGTGCCGGAAACCGAGACGACCTGACCGGTGAAATACAGCCGGAAGTTTCGTATCGCGAGCGCAGCGAACGTGCGCCCGAACAGGGCCTTTGATCGGCTCATCGAACCAGAAGGACCGCGGGGCCTGCCCCCGAGAGTGTTTGGCGTGAATACACGCCCGTCGTCTGGTCGCCGTCTCTCTCGGTGGTCACGATGCGTCCTCGGTGTGGCTGCGCCGTGAATCGTCCATCGGAGGCGAGTGGCCACGGTCTGTGGATGGTGAAGCTGAGAGGGATGTGAACCTCTGCCCTGCTCCTACCGTAATGCCGCCGCACACACACCCGAACCGATCGCAATGGCGGCCGGAGAGACTCGTCTCGCGAATAGTCTGCGCCTGATGGAGAGCCCTCGTCGTATCCTCGTCTACGGCGTGACGGGCTCAGGAAAGTCGACTCTGGCCCGGCAGATCGGTGTGACCACGGGCCTGCCCTGGCACTCGATGGACGACGAAGTCGGATGGCTGCCCGACTGGATCGAGCGCCCATTGGATGAGCAGGTCCAGATGGTTTTGCAACTCGTTTCGTCGGACTCATGGGTCATGGACACTGCCTACGCACGTTGGCTTGACGTCGTGCTGGCTCGTACGAACCTCATCGTCGCACTCGACTATCCCCGTTGGGTTTCCCTGACACGACTGACCCGACGGACGACACGACGCGTGCTCACGGGGGAGACGGTGTGCAACGGCAACGTCGAGACGTGGCGCAAAGTCCTCTCCTCGGACTCCATCCTCGTGTGGCACTTCCGCAGCTTCCGCCGGAAGCGAAGCCAAATTGCCGCATGGGAAGCAGACACGTGCGCACCACACGTCCTACGCCTCCGATCGCCTGCCGAGACCGAGAGGTGGTTGGCAACACTCTGAAACGGGTCGAGGTTCGTTCGGAACGGTTGATCTGAGCCAGATCGTGCTGTATATTGTGCTGTATGTCAGCGACGCGTACACAGGTGTACCTCACCGAGGAGCAGCGCCAACGCATCGACGTCCTCGCCGAAGCGAAAGGCGTGACCATGGCGGAGATCATTCGGCGAGCGCTCGATTCGTATCTCGTGGACGAGACACCCGATCCCGAGCTGGCGCTGGCGGTTACTTTCGGCGTAACTCCGGATGCCACCGTGCCGAGCCGGGACGAATGGGATCGTGGCTGACATCCTCGTCGACACCGACGTCTTCATCGACCACCTCCGAGGCGCCCGACAGCTCGTTCCCGGTCGCCACCGGCTGCACTACTCGGTCATCACCCGAGCCGAACTCTTCGCCGGAAACACCGCCTCCAATCTGGTCAGCACCCTCCTCGCGCCGTTCCGGGAGATCCCGGTGGACCGCACGGTGGCGGAACGTGCCGGACGGATCCGTCGAGAGAGCGGCACTCGTCTCCCCGACGCCCTCATCGCGGCCACGGCGATCGAACACTCTCTGGGTCTCGCCACCAGGAACCGTTCCGACTTCGAACCGGTGCGCAGTCTCCGGATGAGGGACCTGTAGGCGCACTCGTAGCTACCGATCTCGGACACTCGGCGGAATGGGCGTTCGTGCGGGCATGCCTCGATCCGGACCACCTCGGCTGCCAAATCACCCTTGAGGCAGGACGGCGACAGTTGACTACATTGTCGCCATGCCTGTTGTTTCCATCCGTTTCTCAGACGAGCCGCTCCACAGACGACTCAAGGCCAGCGCCCACCGGCGCGACGTCGGGGTCTCCACGTTGGCTGAGCGTCTCATCGATGAGGGCCTCCGAATGGAGGCCCACCCCATGGTCGTGTTCCGCGAGGGCCCCTCGGGACGACGACCTGTCCTCGCCGGCGGGCCAGAGGTCGCCGACGTGATCGGAGCCATCGTCGGTGGAAACGTCCCAGCGGCACGGCGTCGGTCCCGTGCTGCCAACCTGCTGGACATCCCCGAGCCGCTGGTGGACGCGGCATTGGCCTACTACGCCGACTACACCGATGAGATCGACGAGCTGATCGCCGCACGGACCCGCATCGCGGACGAAGCCCAAGCGTCGTGGCACCGCCAACGCGAGCTGCTCGAGAGGTGAAGCTGCTGCTCGATGAGATGCACGCTCCGACCATCGCAGAGACCCTCGGCGGCGAGACCTTCGATGTCGTCGCGGTGCCAGCCCAGCCCGGACTGCGCGGCATCTCGGACGAGGATCTCCTCGTCTACGCCACCACTGGTGAACGTGCTCTCGTCACCGAGAACGTGGCGGACTTCATGCCTCTGGTCATGCACTGGGCCGGAGCAAACAGAGCGCACCCCGGCTTGATCTTCACCAACCCGAAGCAGTTCAACCGGGCAACACTCGCCTACCCCGGGAACCTCATCAACGGTCTCCGCCACTTCCTCAACGATCCGCCGATCAGCGGCGACTCCTGGACCTGGTGGTTATGACGCCACGACAGAAGCGGCGCACGAGACGGCCTTCTACGCCCCCGAACGGCACGCCGTGGTCGATGAGCACAAGACAGATGGCTGCCACGTGCTGGTCGCTGAGCTCAGGCGGCATCGCCTGCCAACCGGTAGCCCTGGGATCTCAGCCGCTCCTTCGTCGCTTCATCAAGCGTCCGCTCCCACTCGGCGAGCACCGTGTCGTGGTTGTCGAGGTCGGCCAGCTCAAAGCGCAATTCCAGCCCTGCTCGTGCCAACAACCTCAACAGGGTTGGCAACGTCGGCTGACGACGACCCGACTCGTACGCGGACAACGTCGGCTGGGCAATCTCCAGTAGGTCGGCGAAGGCCGTCTGAGACAACCCGCGCCGTGTTCGAGCCAGCTGCAACAGCGAGCTGGCAACCCGGTCTTCCAAATCCTTCACGTCTATAGCGTATCGTCTATGATCCACCTGACAAGGCTCTCATCTGCTCCGGAACAGCTAGCGCCGACGTGCCGGTGTCGAGCGGGTGAACGAGAGGCGCGGTTCCGCTCGGATCGGTTGATCGGGGCGGCTGTCGACTCAGGCTGAGGCCCGTTGGTGGAACTCGACGATCAACTCGAGACCGAGAGCGTTTGCGGCCCGGTGGAGCGTGTCGAGACTTGGGGTGACCCCACCCGCTTCGAGACGTGCGATGGTCGGCTGGGTGGTGTCCATCCGTTCAGCGAGCTCGGTTTGGGTGAGTCCAAGTCGTTCTCGCTCGGCTCGGACTCTTGCTCCGACCTGGAATGCGTCTTTGGACTCCTGATAGCCGCGGCGTCTGGCTTCGGTGTCGCCACGCCGATCCTTCAAGTCGGTCCAAGTGGTTTTCTTACTCATCTTCGTCCTCCGCAATATGTCCTTCGGCGATGCACGTCTCCATCGCTCGGACGGCTCGGTCACTTCGTCGCTGCTTGTGGAATTCTGTCAACAGGATGATCCGCCGGCCCTTGGCGATTTCATCTCCCAGCGGCTTGGGCACGCCTCGATCCGCACCACCTACGACATCTACGGGCACCTGTTCGAAGGCAGGGACCGGCAGGCCGCAGATGCCCTTGAAGCCGCCCGGGCCCGATCTCTCGCGGACTTTCCGCGGACTCGGACCCGATCCGAAGGTCCCTCGCTCGGCCTGTGAAACAGCGAAATCCCCTGCAAAACACAGGGGATTTCGTGATGTGGAGCTGAGGGGATTTGAACCCCTGACCCCTTGCATGCCATGCAAGTGCTCTGCCAGGCTGAGCTACAGCCCCGTGTGGGGAGCGGTGAGTGTATCAACCACCGACGGGCCGGAAAACCTCACCCCTGATTCGCGCCGACTTCGAGTGGCACACGAGGTGCATCACCCCAGAGACGCTCGAGGCCGTAGTACGCGCGGGGAGCTTCCTGGAAGACGTGGACGACGAAATCACCGAAGTCCAGCAACACCCATTCGGCTTCGGCCACGCCTTCGCGTCGCAGCGGCTTGCGGTCGTGCTGACGAAGCGTCTCTTCGACGGCCTCGATCAACGCCTGTGCATGCGGTCGTGAGGTACCCGTCGCGATGAGGAAATACTCGGTGATGGCGAGAAGATCGCCGACCTCGAGCATCGTGATGTCGATGCCCTTCTTGTCGGCCAGGGCGTCGGCGGCGACCCGGGCCATTTCAAGTGTTTCCTCGACGGGACAACCTCCTGGTTCCTGTGACAGCTTCAGTCTACCGGGCCCTCAGGACTGCGCCTGATCCGAATACAACGAATGGCTACGGACGACCTCGAGAACCGGGTCGGGGACGAGAAACCGGGCACTGAACCCCCGCCCGATCCAGGCGCGCAGGGCAGTGCTGGACAAATCCAGTTCCGGCATCTCCAACCAACGGACCGCCGGGATGGCCGATTCGACGTCTTCACGCTCCGTCCCGGGACGCCCGACCACCGCGATTTCGATGCGATGTATGAGTTCCGAACCCCGATACCAGGAGACGATGCCAGCCGCGGCATCCGCTCCGAGCACGAGCACTGCGGCCTCGTCCCCGAACGACTCGATGGTGTCCCAGGTGTAGGTGGGTCCACTGCGATCTGCCTCGCGGGAGTCGACCTCGAAGTGAGGCACGCCCGCCGCGGCAGCCGCGATCATCTCGCAGCGAACGGACGCAGGCGAAACATGACGATCGTCGGTCTTTTGCCACGGGTCGCCCGCCGGCAGGAAGGTGACGACGTCGACGTCGAGCTGTTCCCAGGCGGCCTGGGCGACCGCGAGATGGCCGAGATGGGGAGGATCGAATGTACCCCCGAGCAGAGCGCGCCGCAGAGTCAGTCCTTCGAGGCGAGTCCGGAGAGCATAGGCGGTGGGAGGAGTCGGAGGGTCCCCCGCACTGCACAGCGGGCGTGAGGAACCGGGTCGATGTAGTCGTTTCCGGCCCGCAGCCCGATGTGGAGTCCGGGTACGCCGTGTGGAGTGCCGGCGCGTCCCACCCGGTCCCCGCGGCGGACGGAGTCACCCACCGTGATGTCGACTCGGCTCAAATAGGACAAGCTCACCCGGAAGTGCCCTTTGCGGACGGTGACGGACTTCACGCCTGCAACCTCTCCGGCGAACGTGACGACACCGTCGAGAGGGGAGACCACGGCTGCGTCTGCAGGGACCTCCACGTCGATGCCCCAATGGCCCGAATACTGACCCTGCGGACCGAAGGGCTCGGTCACGGGCCCGGGAAGCGTGATGAGGCAGGCAGCGATCATGGCCAGCACGGCGGTGCACCTTTCCCCACCCGCCCGATCGACCGTACGCCCCGGTGCCGCCGTCGGGAAGACCCGTCCCCGCAATTCGCGCCCCGGCCGGGCCGGAAGTGAAAACGCTTCCAGTCTTCGGCTACCTTGGGGTGTGCCGAACTGCGAGGAGAGGGTTTCACATGACCGCCGCACGAATCGGCCTAATGGGGTTCGGCCGAATCGGCCGCAACGTGTTCCGAATGGTCGCCGATCATCCCACCCTGGAGGTGGCAGCGATCGCGGACATCGCCGACCCCGAAGGCCTCACATATCTGCTCAAGTACGACTCGATCCACGGTCGCTTCCACAAGCGCCTCGAGGAGACGTCCAACGGCCTCGTCATGGATGGACGGGTCATCCCCTATCTGGACGCCCGCGAGCCGGGAGACGCCCACTGGGGCGACTTGGGCGTGGACATCGTGGTCCAGGCCACGGGGAGCTACCGCTCGGCGGGGTGGTGCCGCAAACATCTGGACGTCGGAGCCAAACGGGTGATTCTCGCGTCGACTCCGGAGGACCTCTCCGACGACATCCCGATGTTGATCACGGGCATCAACGACGACGTGTTGTCGGAGTCGACCGACATGGTGGCGATGGGGTCGAACACCTCCAACGCGCTCGCCCCGATCCTCAGGATCCTCGATGACGCCTTCGGACTCGAGCGCGCGTTCTTCACGTCGGTCCACGCCATGACCAATTCCCAGCGGCTCGCCGACGTGCCGACAGCCGGATTCCGACAGAGCAGGGCAGCCGGGGAGAACATCATTCCCCAGAGTTCGAATTCGCCGGAGATTCTCATGAGTGTCATGCCGGACATGCGCGGCAAGCTCTCCGGGACGGCGCTGAACGTGCCCGTCGCCGACGGATCGACAGTCGACCTCGTCGCCGAAGTCCGCGACACGACCGACATCACCACACTGAATGCCGCGGTCCGCACCGCGGTGGAGTCGAAGTACTCCTCGGTGACGGAGTACTCGGCTGATCCCATCGTGTCCTCCGATGTGCGCCAGTCGACGTTCTCGGGGATCTACGACAGCTTGGCGGCGATGGTGATGGGCGGCACCCTCGTCAAGACGATCACCTGGTACAACAACGGCTGGGGATACAGCGCGCGCGTGGTGGAGGCCGCCGAACGAATGGCTGAACACACCCTGGGGGTCCCGGCATGAGCGTCAAGGTCGCCATCAACGGTTTCGGCCGAATCGGCCGCAATGTCTTTCGCGTCATCCTGCAACGTGACGATCCGAACATCGAGGTGGTCGCCATCAACGACCTCGCCGACGACGACGTCCTTGCCTACCTCCTCGAGTACGACTCCGTCATGGGGCCACTCGGACAGAAGGTCGAAGTCGTCGACGGAGTGATGAACGTCGGTCGGCATTCAGTCAAGATGCTCATGGAACGCAATCCGGCGGATCTGCCCTGGGCGAACCTGGGTGTCGACGTCGTCGTCGAGGCGACCGGCATCTTCCGGAGCAGGGACAAACTACAACTCCACGTGGACGCCGGCGCCAAGCGGGTCATCTTGACCGTGCCCGCCAAGGACGAGATCGACGAGATGGTGGTGCTGGGCGTGAACGACGATGTCCTCGATACCTCCGACGTCATCGTCTCCAACGCCTCGTGCACGACCAACTGCCTCGCACCGATCGCGAAGGTGCTCGACGACGCCTTCGGGATCGAGCGCGGCATCATGACGACCGTGCACGCGTATACGAATGATCAGCGGCTCGCAGACGTCCCTCACGCCGACCTCCGCCGGAGCAGGGCTGCCACGGAGAACATCATCCCGACCACGACCGGGGCCGCCAAGGCAGTGGGCAAGGTGCTTCCCAACCTGAACGGAAAGCTGGACGGAATGGCAATGCGGGTTCCGGTTCCCGACGGCTCCACCGTCGACCTCGTCGTCGAACTCTCAAAGGACGTCACCGTCGACGACGTGAACGCGGCGGTGAAGGCGGCGGCGGAAGGGCCCCTCAAAGGGATCATCCAATACTCCGAGGATCCGCTCGTCTCGACGGACATCATCGGAAACCCCCATTCGTCCATCTTCGACGCCGAGTCCACCCAGGTACTGGGAGGAAACCTCGTCAAGGTGCTGAGTTGGTACGACAACGAGTGGGGCTACTCCAACCGGGTGGTCGACCTCATCGACCGGCTCGGGGAACTGCTTCCCGCCTGACAACCCGATGAAGATCGAGATCCGGCGTATCCGGCCCCACGAAGGGCCCGTCCTGATGCAGGTGCGTCTCTTCTCCCTCCTGGACGCCCCATACGCGTTCGCGGGAACATACTTCGACTCGGTGCAGCAGCCCGCCGATCACTGGGCCGATCGTGCGGCCGCAGGCTCTGTCGGCGGCTCGGTGGCCATCTACCTCGCCCATGCGCCGGATGGTCCCGTGGGAATCGCAGGTGCGTACGAGCCCGACGACTACACCGAGACCCGGCGCATCTACGGCGTGTGGGTGGAGCGAGCGCTGAGAAAACAGGGGCTCGGGGAGCGGCTCGTCGACACGCTCCTCGAGTGGGCGGACGGATCGGGCGCCGCGCGGTGTGATCTCTGGGTTACTGAGACCAACACGCCGGCCGTGGCGTTGTACGAACGACTCGGGTTCGAAGACACGGGGCTGCGACAGCCGCTCCCGTCCAACCCGACGATCTTGGAGAAGAAGCTGGTCAGGCCAGCAGGTCGAGAACCGTCTGCCTGAAGTCGTTCGGCTGGAACGGCTTCGTCACGAAGGCGTCGGCGCCACCTTCATCCGCCCGGCGCCGGGACTCTTCCTCCGCGTGGGCAGTCAACACGACAACGGGAAGCGACCGTGTGGCAGGATCGTTCCGGATGTGGTCCAGAACCTGCCATCCGTCCATGCCGGGCAGGCCGATGTCGAGCACGAGGAGATCGGGCGACTCGCTGCGGACGGCCTCGAGGCCGCTTGGACCGTCCTCGCTCATATGGATGTCGAGGTCAGCGGCGCGAAGGCACACCTCGATCAAACGGCGAATGACAGCCGAGTCTTCGATGACCAGGATTCGCTGACCCACTGACTGTTCCTCTCGTCCAATGCTCGATCCACCGCACACGAAGTCCGGCTACGGCGAGAACATCGGCAGCGATCCGCGATCGGTTGAGGAATATCTCCTCGCCCTTCTCGCCTTCTTCGGCTGGGTCGCCACCCGCTCGACGAACGTCTCCAACTGTCGGAGATTTCGTACCTCGAACACCTCGTCGCAAAAAGCAGCGTACCGCGACATCACCGAATCTCCGGAGTCCCAATACGCCTTCGGCTCGGGATTGAGCCAATACAGCGCCTGGCAGTTGTCGGCGATCTCCGCAAGGTAACGGGCTCGTGCGTCCCGATAGTTGTTCCTGGCGTCCCCGGCGATGATGACCGTCGACCGCGACGTGATCTCCCGTCCGTACTTGGCGGAGAACTGTTCGAGGGCGTGCCCGTAGTCCGAATGACCATCGAGCCACACGACGTCGGCCTCGGTGGTGATCCGTACGAGCGCGTCCTTGAAGTCGATGCCGGGTTTCAGGTGATCCGTCACTTCGTCGACCGCGTCGACGAAGACGAACGCCCGCAGCTTCGAGAACTGGGTTCCCATCGCGTAGGTGAACTGCAGCGTGAAGCGGGCGAACGTCGCCATCGACCCGGAGATGTCACACAGCAGGAAGAGCTCGGGCCGATGCGGTCGGATGTGACGGAACTTCGGCTCGATCGGCACACCCCCGGTCGCCAGTGACGCCCGCATCGTCCGTCGGAAGTCGAGTCTGCCCCGCGACGCCATGCGGCGTCGTTGCGCCAGTCGGGCGGCCAGTTTGCGTGTGAGCGGTTCAATGACCTGCTCGAGGTTCCGCAGGTCCGTTCGGGTGGCATGCATGAGGTCGATCTCTTCGACCAAGGGTTGGCGCAGCGTCCGGGCGACCGCCTCATGCCCCCGATCCTCGACCAGTCGTCTGCGGATCTCCTCCTTGATCTCCTCACGCAGCTGCTCGATCCGCAGCCCGGCCTCCTCGGTGACGAGTCGACGCCTGAGCTCGTCGGCCTCGCCCTCCTCGGCGAGCATCGCCTCGATGAGCCGTTCGGTCAGCGTGTCGACGTCGAGTTGGCGCAGCGTCCGATACAGGTAGTAGGTGCCACCGACCGGCCGACCCGGCTCGATGCCCGCCAGATCGTCGACGGCCTGCTGGGCGGCCGAACGCATCGCCGAGAAGTCCTGGGCACGCATCGCCTCGTACAGCGCGTCGATGAGCTCGTCGAGGTCCATCCCGCCTCCGCTGCCCTGTCGACCGCCATCGGGCGTACGGCCGGCCGACTCCGGCTGGGAAGGATCCGTCGTCTCGAGTCGGGGACGCCGCTCGGCGAAGAACACCTCGAACGCGGTGTCGAAAGCCGGCTCGTGTCTGGCGTTCTTGATCAGGGTCGCGCGGAGGGTCTCCTTCAGGGACGTCCGATCACCGAGATCGATGTGTTCGACGGCTTTCATGGCGTCGATCGATTCGACCATCGACACGGGGATGCCGACCTGTCGCAGCTCTTCGACAAACGCAGACAGCAGCCCGAGCATTCAGTCCGAGAGCTCCTTCATCGCCCGCTCGATGTCGTTCTGGTACTTCAACAGGACGTGCACGGTGTCGCCGATGACATCGCGGTCGATGTGATCGATGCCGAGCGCCAGGAGGGTCATTGCCCAGTCGATCGTCTCGGAGACGGAAGGGGCCTTCTTCAGGTCCATCTGCCTGATCGAGCGGGCGACTCGGGCGATCTCCGAGGCGAGATGCTCGGCCAGGCCCGGGACCCGGGCGCGCAGGATCTCGGCTTCCCGCTCCGGCGTCGGATACGCCACATACAGGAAGAGGCAGCGGCGTTTGAGCGCCTCGGACAGCTCGCGAGTGTTGTTGGATGTGAGCAGGACCATCGGCTGGGTGGACGCCGTCACCGTCCCGAGTTCGGGGATCGAGACCTGGAAGTCGGACAGCACCTCGAGGAGCAGGGCCTCGGTCTCCATCTCGACCCGGTCGATCTCGTCGATCAGCAGTACCACCGGCTCCTCGGAGCGAATGGCCTCGAGCAGGGGACGGGCGAGCAGAAAGTCCTCCGAAAAGATGTCCCCTTCGATCTCGTTCCAATCGTGGCCCGAGTCCGCCTGGATCCGAAGAAGCTGCTTTTTGTAGTTCCACTCGTACAACGCACGTGACTCGTCGAGACCCTCGTAACACTGCAAGCGGATCAGGCGACGACCAGTCACCTTGGCCAACGACTTGGCGAGCTCGGTCTTGCCCACCCCGGCCGGCCCTTCGACAAGAACCGGCTTGCCGAGGGTGTGTGCCAGAAACGCCACCTGGGCGATCCGTTCGTCGGGCAGGTAGTCGACCGATCGCAGCGCGTCGGCGAACGCCTGGGGAGATGTGAGCGCAGAAGTCATGAAGCACCGCAGGCTAGCCAATCGGCCCCCTTCCCCCGCCCCCGTGTACGACCGGGCCGCCCTGAGGACTAGCGTTCTCCGGCAATGCGAATCGTCATCGTCGGCGCAGGAGCGGTCGGGTCATACCTGGCCGAGCGGCTTTCCATCGAAGGCCAGGACGTGGTCGTCATCGAGGATGACGAAGACCGGGCCGCAGAACTCCAGGATCGAATCGACGCGCTGGTGATCAACGGAAACGGCGCCAGCCCCGCAGTTCTCCAGGAGGCGGGCGTCGATAGATCCGATCTCCTGATCGCAGTCTCCAACTCCGACGGCGCCAATGTGCTGGCATGCCACGTGGCGGCGGAGCTTGGGGTCAAGAGGACTGTGGCGCGTGTCGAGGACCCGGACATGCGGGAAGCACTCGTGGGCCTGGAAGTGGATTTCGTCATCGACCCGGGCGAGGCAGCAGCCAAGGAGCTCCTTGCCCTCGTCCACCAGTCTGGTGTGTCCGAGGTCGTCGAGTTTGGGGACGGGGAACTCGTCCTGGTTGGCGCCACCATCCCCCGCACGTCCCGCCTGATCGGATGGCCACTTTCCGAACTCCGCGCCAACCGTGACGATTGGGACTGGGTGGTTGCCGCGCTCGTCCGCCACGGGGAGACGACGGTCGCGCATGGTGAGACTGTGATCGAGCCGGAAGACCACGTACTCGTGATGGTGAGATCCGACGACGTCGAACGAGCCACAGAGTTGCTCGGAGTACGCCACCGGCCAGTTCGCCGGGTCGTGATCCTCGGCTCGACACGGCTTGCCGAGCTGACTGCCAAACTGATGCTCGACGACGGCTACGAGGTGATCCTCGTCGACGAGGAACCGGCCCGTTGCCGCAAGATCGCGGAGCGACTCGCCAAAGCACTGGTGATCAACGCCGACCCAACCGATCCCGACACCCTTGCGTCGCTGAATCTCGACGACCGCGACACGGTGCTCGCCCTGACCGGCTGGGATCACGTGAACGTCCTCGGATGCCTCGTCGCCAAGGCGCTCGGAGCAGCCACCGCTGTCGCCCGATTCAATCGAATTGCATACGTCAATCTTCTCGCCGGAACGGGCATCGACGCCGCCGTGTCCAGCCGACTGATCGCTGCCGGAGCAATCCTACGGTTCGTGCGCCGCGGGCGTATCCACTCGGTGGTCACGTTCAACGACACGGATGCCGAGGCGATCGAGCTGGAAGTGGACCCACGCAGCGAGGCAGTTGGCCGGCCACTCGGCGATGTAGGGCTCCCTCGTGGAGCAGTAGTCGGTGGAATTTTGCGGAGAGATGTGGCCTTCGTCCCCACAGGGACCACCGAGATCCAGCCGCACGATCATGTCATCGTTTTCTCGATGCCGAAGTGCATCGACGAAGTCGAGCACCTCTTCGGACGCGGATGACGTCAACGCGCCCCATCCGTCGGCGCCGAGACATGGGAGCCCTGGCGATGGCTCGCCGGCTGTCGTTCATCGGCGGCAGGGTTGTGGCGGGCTCAGGACTCGCGATGCTGCCCGCCGCCGTCGTCTCGCTCCTGTACGGGGAGATGTCGACGGCTCTGGCGATCGGGACTGCCTCTTTGGTCACCGTCGTAGCCGGCACGGTCGGCTGGCGCCTGGTCGGAACCCAGGGCGTGCTGACGACCAAGGAGGGGTTCGGCGCGGTCGGTCTTGCGTGGTTCGTGATGTCGGCGTTCGGAACACTCCCGTACCTGCTCTCCGGAGCAATCCCCGACCTCACCAACGCCTTCTTCGAGACGGCGTCGGGCTTCACCACCACGGGCGCGTCGATCCTGCCTGAGCCCCAGGCGCTTCCTCACGGGATCCTGATATGGCGTTCCACGACCCAGTGGGTGGGAGGTATGGGCATCATCATTCTGTCCATCGCGGTGTTGCCGTTGTTGGGCGTGGGCGGTGTGCAGTTGGCCCGAGCAGAATCGCCCGGACCGACTCCGGACCGGCTCACACCCCGGTTCCAAGAGACCGCCAAGCGACTCTGGTTCGTCTACGTCGGGCTCACCGCGATCGAGGTGATCCTGCTCTGGGTCGGCGACATGAGCCTCTTTCAGGCCGTCAACCATGCCTTCACGACGATGTCGACCGGCGGGTTCGGCACCGAGCACACGTCGATCACCGAGTTCAGCGCGTACACCCAGTGGGTGATCATCGGCTTCATGTTCCTGGCGGGGGCAAGTTTCGCCCTGCACTACCGGGCGTTGCGGCGCCCCGGTGAGTACTTGCGGAGTGTGGAGTTCGGCCTCTACTCCTTCATCGTGTTCGCGGCGATCGTCATCATCACCGGGGGTCTGATCGAACCAGGAGTGCAGGTCGCGAACGCGATCCGCGACGCGACCTTCACCGCCGTCAGCATCATCACGACGACGGGGTTCGCCACCGCCGACTTCGGGGCGTGGCGTCCCGCACTGCAGATCCTTGTCGTCGGTCTCATGTTTCTCGGCGGCATGGCGGGGTCGACGGCAGGCGGTGTGAAGACCTACCGCGTCGGCATCCTCTCGAAGGCAGCCGCCGCCGACCTTCGACGCCTCGTCCACCCCCGCGGCGTATTCATCACCCGCTTCGGGCGAGATCGGGTGCGCGACGAGATTGTGGAGAGTGTCCAGTCGTTCTTCCTGTTCTACATGTTCTTGTTCATGACGGGAACGTTCCTGCTCTCGTTCCTCGACGCGAACGCCAGCGAGCGACTCGATCTGATCACGACCGCAAGTGCCGTGGCTGCGTCGTTGGGCAACATCGGGCCGGGACTCGGCGAGGTGGGTCCGACCGCCGACTACGCGGGTCTCCCAGGCACCGGCAAGTGGCTCCTCGCCGGACTCATGATCGTTGGGAGACTCGAGATCTTTCCGGTGCTCCTGCTCTTCACCAGGGACCTCTGGCGGCGCTGACGCCGCCACTGCAAACAGATAACCTCGGCGCAATGCACATCGTCATTGCCGGTGCCGGTCGGGTGGGAACGGCGCTCGCGCAGAAGTTCGCAGCGGATGGCAACGACGTCGTGGTAATCGACAATGACGAGGACGCACTGGCGGCCCTCGGCCGAGGGTTCAACGGCGGGACCGAACTCGGGCAGGCGTTCGACGTGGGGACCCTCACCCGGGCGGGAGCGGCCCGAGCCGACGTGTTCCTCGCAGTCACGAGTTCTGACAACGCCAACCTTGTTTCTGTCGAGGTCGTCAAAGCCACGTTTGGCGTGACCCGCAGCATCGCTCGCCTGTCCGACCCGGCTCGCGAAGCGGCGTACACCGCACTCGGCATCGAGTACGTGGCCGGCACCACACTCATCGCCAACGTCGTCTATCAGGACATCGTGAACGTCGAATTCCAGCATCACCTCTCCTTCGAGATGGGAAGCGACGTCGAAATGGTCGAGTTCGTGATCAACCACGAGGCAGCAGGGCGCACGGTGGGCCGGTTCGAGGTCAAGGACCGTCTCCGGATCGCAGCCGTCAAACGGGGCAATGACGTCTTCATCCCGGGCACACGGTTCATCCTCGAAGAAGGTGATCTCGTGGTGGCGTCCGCCCGAGAGGGTGTCCGCAAGAGGATCGATGTCTTCGTGAAGGACTACTCGTGAGGGTCGTCATCGTGGGAGGCGGCAAGCTGGGGGCGGAGCTCGCCGGCCGTCTTCTCGAGAAGGGATCCGCAGTCATCCTCATAGAGGAGAACGAAGATCGTGCTCGTCGTCTCTCAGAGATGGACAAGGCGCTCATCCTCACCGGCGACGGCACCGACATGCGGCGACTGCAAAGCCTCGACCTGCGAACGAGCGACGTATTCGTGGCAGTGACAGGGATCGACGAGGACAATCTGGTTGCGTGTCAACTGGCATCAGCGGCGTTTGGCGTTCGCCGGGTGCTCGCTCGAATGAATGACCCCCGGAACCGCGCCGCCTTCCGGGCCCTGGGCGTCCCAACGGTGAACGTCACTGACGAGATGACAGACATGATCGAGCGAAATCTCGAGCTGGCCGACCACATCGCTCGGGCCCTTCCCGATCGCGGAGAGCTCGTCACGGCGGGTGTCACGGTCCCTGATGGTTTCGCTCCGAAGACAGTGACGGATCTGCATCTCCCCCCGTCGACGATCGTGGTCAGCATCACGAGGAGTGACTCCGTCGCCGTCCCTGACGGCGGAACCGTCATCGAACCGGGCGACCAGTTGCTGTTCGTCACTCAGAGCGCGTCGACTGATGCACTCGACCGGATCTTCCACGTGAGATCGGGAGCCGAAGCCGAGTGAAGTCGCTGCTGCACGAGTTGCGCGCTGGTCTCCGTGGCGTCGGGATCGAGGCACTCGTCGTCGCAGCGGCCGCTTTGCTCGCGATGATCACCGCAGCGGTCGTCTTGGCCGTGGTCTGACGGATGCTGCTGCGCCCGTCGTTGGACGATCACCGTTCCATCGCCCACGATCTCGGACGCATCATCGGCGTGGTGGCCATGGCGGCGCTCGTCCCGCTCGCCTGGGCGCTCGCCCGCGGAGAGTGGCGCTCCGCCAGCCACTTCATCCTCCTCATCGGCGTGACCACCGCGGTCTCGGCTGCCGCGGATCGGCTGCGCCCCAAGCCCGGCCGCGCAGTGGACTGGAGCCACGGCATGGTCGTGGCGGCATTGACCTGGCTGGTGGTTCCCTTGTTCGCCACGATCCCGCTCTGGGGCTCGGGTCACTACTCCCGCTGGATCGACTCGTACTTCGACGCGATGAGCGGTCTGACCACCACCGGGCTGGCCGTCATCCAGGACCTCGACCACCTGTCGGAGTCGGTGAACCTGTGGCGGCACATTCTCCAGTTCCTGGGCGGCCAGGGCATCGTGCTCGCTGCACTCCTGTTCCTCGCCGGGAGCGGTGCGCTGTCGCTCTTCGAGGGCGAAGGCCGGGAGCACCGGATGTTCCCCAACGTCCGCACCACGGCCCGCTTCATCTGGCTGGTGAGCGCCACCCATGCCGCGATCGGAATCACCGTCCTCACGCTCGACGGAATCTTCGTGCAGGGCTTCGATGCGGTGCGAGCGTTCTTCCATGGCGCCACGATCTTCATGGCAGCATTCGATACCGGCGGGTTCTCGCCGATGAGCACCAGCATCGCGTATTACAACTCCCCGATCTTCGAAGCCATCGTCGCCGTCCTCATGGTTGCCGGGGCGATGAGCTTCGGACTCCACCATGCGATCTGGAATCGGCGGAAGGTGCTGGACAACATCGAGGTTCGCACGTTCGCACTGACGGTGTCCGTGACCCTCGCCGTGACCATCCTCGGACTTGCGCTCATCGGTGCCGTCGGCGAGCTGTACCCGCTCGTTCGGGTCGGGCTCTTCCACGTGATCTCTGCGCACACCGGCACCGGGTTCACGACCGTCTCGGTCGCCGAGATGGCGAGTTGGTCAGGCCTGGCCTTCGCCGGCATCGCCGTCGCCATGGCGTTGGGAGGGATGAGCTCATCGACGGCGGGCGGGGTGAAGTCGTTACGTATCGGGCTGGCGATGCGTGCGATGCGTGACACCGTGCGGGAGGCCCTCCTTCCGGACGGCGCCGTCGTTCCTCAGACCTATCGCCAGTACGGCACCCAGCGCATCGGCCCGAACCTCGTGCGGTCCGTGTTCTCGATCTCGCTGCTCTACGTCGCCTTGTACTTGCTCGGCGCTGCCGTCGCACTCGGGTTCGGCTACGACCTCGGTCCTGCACTCTTCGAGTCAATCAGCGCCTCCGCGGCCGTGGGGCTGTCGGTAGGCATCGTCAGCCCTGACATGCCCCTGCTCCTCGAACTGACCTATATCGCCCAGATGTGGGTGGGAAGGCTCGAATTCATCGCAATCGCCGCCCTGCTCGGGTTCACGGCCTCGACGGTGTTCGGAAAATGAAGCGTTTCGCGGTCGCTCTCATGTGCTTCTTGCTTCCGGCCGCTGCCGCGCACGCGCAGGAGGAGTTGGCGGTATCGACGCTGCTGGCGCAACCCGATGTGTACAACCAGCAGATCGTGACGATCCGGGGAGAGATCGTCGGCGACTACGGCGATCGCGGTGACGTCGTGTGGGTCCAGCTGAACGACGATCCGTACGTCGACCAGCCGTTCGCAGAAGAAGGCCGTCTGGCCGGGACGAACACGGGGATCTCGGTGCGGCTCAACGGTGGCGTCCCAGCGGAGTTCGGGCCTCCGGGTGGATACGGTATTCGCGGACCGATCATCGAAGTCACCGGCGTGTTCCGCGATCTCGATCCCGAACTGGGCGGACTCACCTTCGTCGAAGCCACGGCGGTTGCGCTGGTCTCTCCGGCCGAGGCCTTCGCAGAGCCCGGTCCGGACACCGCCGCAGCCGTGACCGGCGCCACCCTCACCGCCATCGCCCTCCTCGCCATGGCCCATCGCCGCGACCTCCTCCGAAGACTGACGCGTTCTTACAGGGTCAGCGGATAGGCAGGCCGGCTACGCCGACTGTTTCTCTGTTCCGGATCAGCGCCTTAGAAATGAGACGTTTCGCGTGGCAGAAACGCGGACGGACTTTTCGCCACGCGAAACGCGTCATTCCTGACGCGCTGGTTCGCTAAGAACGCGCTCGCGTCCTACGGCGCGAGGACGATCATGTCGTCGCGGTGAATCGCGACTTCTCCGTGCTCGGACCGGTGGCCCGCGCGACGCCGCAGTTCCGAGGCGTCGAAGCGACTGACTCCCTTGGCGACGAGATGACCGTCCGGTCCGGCGACCTCAGTGGCTGCGCCGGCGGCGAACTCGCCTTCCACCGCCGTGACCCCCACCGGAAGCAGGGACGACCCGCCGCGGGTGATGGCGGTGCGGGCTCCGGCATCGACGATGACTCGGCCCTCCGACGGCTGACCGAACGCGATCCAGAGCTTGCGTGCCGGGAGCCGCTGGGATCGAGGTTCGATCCACGTACCGATGTCCTGGCCACCGGCGGCGAGGCTCGCCACATTCGGTGCATCGGCGGGAGCGATCACGGTCGGGATTCCCGACCAGGCCGCCATGCGAGCAGCGGCGATCTTCGTGCTGATTCCGCCTGAGCCGAGCGGACCGCTTGTGCCGGTCACGAGGCCGTCAAGGACCGAGTCCGTGTGCTCCACGGCGCTCAGAAGCGTGGCGTTCCCGTCAGACCGAGGGTCTGCGGAGAACACGCCTGATGTGTCCGTCAAGAGCAGGAGCAAACCTGCGCCGACTAGGTGGCCGACCATGGCAGCCAGCCGGTCGTTGTCTCCCAGTCGGAGTTCCTCGATGGCGACGGTGTCGTTCTCGTTGACCACCGGAACCACGCCGAGCGACAACAGCCGTTCGAACGCCTGGCGAGCGTGCAGGTATTGGTCCCGGTCCGCAAGGACGCTGCGCGTCAGCAACACCTGACCCACGGTCACGCCGTGTGTGTCAAACGCCTGGGTGTACGCCTGCATCAGCCTGCTCTGGCCCACCGCGGCTGCAGCCTGCAGTCCCGGAACGTCCGTGGGACGCACCTCGACACCGAGTGCGGGGAGACCGGCGGCAACGGCAGCCGACGTGACGAGGACCACGGGATGACCCCGATCCCGCAGGGCGACCACCTGGGACACCACCGACCGCAACGCATCCGCATCGAGTCCGGGGCGTCCCCGCGTGAGGGACGACGACCCGATCTTGACCACCACGGTCGCCCGGCTCGGAGTCGCTCTCCTCACTCTTCCTCGCCCTCATCCCAGTCGTCATCGTGACGTCTCGAGTATTCGAACTCGAGGTCGCCGATACGAACGGTGTCCCCCTCATGCGCACCCGCGGCGGCGAGGGCTTCGTCGATCCCGAGTCGGGTCAGCCGATCGGATGCGAGGTCGGCAGCCTGGGGATTCGTGAGGTCCGAAAACCGCACCGCCCGCTGTGCGCCGACGCCGTCGACAATCCAGGCGCTGGCCTCGCGCCGCAGTTTGAACGGCGGAACGACGGGACGATGCAGCACGTAGCCTTCCCGGTCCGGCGCCTCCCTCCGTGCCTGCTGGACGGCCCCTGCGACCCGGTACAGCGCCTCTCGTAGACCGTCGCCAGTGATCGGCGACACGAGCGTCGCGCCTTCGATCTCCGCCGCAGCGGCTGCGGCTTCCTCGAGATCGGCCTTGCCCACGAGGATCACGCGGGGCCGGGACACCAACTCCGGATTGAAGGCCTCCAACTCCGCGAGAAGGATCCGCAACTGCGCGGAAGGCGTGTGCTCGGCAATCGGGGACGGGTCGAGGAGGATGATCAACGCCCGCGCCCGTTCCACATGCCGAAGAAACTCGTGGCCGAGTCCCTTTCCAGCGGCGGCACCTTCGATGAGTCCGGGGACATCGGCGATGACGAATTCGTGATCATCGATCGCGACGACACCAAGGTGGGGCTCGAGCGTGGTGAACGGGTAGTCGGCCACTTTGGGCTTCGCTGCCGACACTCGGGAGATGAAGGTGCTCTTGCCGGCATTCGGGAAGCCGACGAGGGCAGCATCGGCCATCAACTTCAGTTCGAGTTCGAAGGTGCCCTCGGCGCCGTACTCGCCCTGTTCGGCAACCGATGGGGCACGGAGCTTCGGTGAGACGAAGGCGGCGTTGCCGCGACCGCCGCGCCCGCCCTCGAGGATCGTCGCCCGCTGACCGTGCCGCACCAGGTCCGCCACGATGCGGCCCGACTCGTCCCAGATGACGGTTCCCGCAGGCACCGGGAGCACGAGGTCTTCACCACGCTTGCCATGCTGCAGTTCACCGCTGCCGTGAAGACCCTTGTGCGCGGCATGATGTGGGTTGCGGCGGTACCGCAGCAGGGAGGCCATGCCTTCGTCGACTTCGACGATCACCGAGCCCCCGTCACCCCCCGAGCCACCGACGGGCTTTCCCTGGGGACGACCCTTGGAACGGACGAAGGACACGACACCCGCTCCGCCGTCTCCGGCGCGAACATGGATGCGAACCCGGTCGACGAACATGCGACCGGACCGGTATCAGTCGGAGAGGACGTCCACCAGACGGCGATTGTGCCGGGTGCCGTACTTGACGGTCCCAGGCTTCATCGCAAAGAGCGTGTCGTCGCTCCCGCGACCCACGTTCTCGCCAGGATGGATACGCGTCCCGCGCTGACGCACGATGACAGCACCGGCGTCGACGGCCTGGCCGTCGAACACCTTGGCACCGAGGCGCTGGGCATTTGAGTCGCGGCCGTTCTTACTGGAGCCGCCGGCTTTGGTCTTTGACATGGTTACTCCTCCTCGGCTGCGGCGGCCGCAGCCTTCTTCGCGGGGGCTGCCTTCTTGGCGGCGCCTTTCGGCAGCGTGATGTCGGTCACCTCGAGGCTGGTGTACCGCTGGCGATGACCCTGCCGGCGGCGATAGCCGGTCTTGTTCTTGTACTTGAAGATGTCGATCTTCTCGCCCTTCACCTCTCCGAGCACTTTGGCGCTCACAGTGGCGTCGGCGAGCACCTTGCGGTCACTGATCGCAGCGCCGGAATCGTCGACGACGAGTAGCGGCGTGAACGTCACGTTCTCGTCGTCAGTCTTGAGCAGTTCGACGTCGATGACGTCGCCGGGACGCACCTTCGTTTGCTTGCCGCCGGTGCGGATGATGGCGTACATGGACAAACCTCTGAGAGGGGGGATCAGCAGATCAGTATATCGGCAGGCCGCGGAACCTGGCAAAGCCGGGTTGGAGCATTTCGGCTCAGTCGACGTCGTCTTCGAACCCGAGCGGCACTGCCAGGGCTGCGGCTTCTTCGTGGAGGATGATTCCCCGACCCTCGCACGCTTCGCACTTGTGCGAAAACGTCTCGAGAAGCCCCGCCGACACGTTCTTGCGGGTCATCTCGACGAGCCCGAGATGCGAAACCTCGAAGACCTGGGTGCGGGTGCGGTCACGAGCGAGCGTTTCCCGCAGCCGCCGGATCACCTGTTGTTGGTTCTTCTCGGTCTCCATGTCGATGAAATCGATGACGATGATTCCGCCGATGTCGCGCAACCGCAGTTGGCGCCCGATCTCCTCCGCTGCTTCCAGGTTGTTCTGCAGGACGGTCTCTTCGAGGCTCGACGACCCGACGAACTTCCCGGTGTTGACATCGATGACCGTCAGAGCCTCGGTCCGGTCGATGACGAGGTGCCCGCCCGACGACAGGTACACGCGGCGGTCGAGCGCCTTTCGCAGTTGATCCTCGACGTGATAACGCTCGAAGAGCGCCATCTCGTCTTCGTACATCGACACCTTCGACACCAGGTCGGGCGCGGTGCTGCGGAGATAGGAGTTCACCTGTTCGAGTGCGGTGCGGTCGTCGATCAACATGCGCTTGAAGTCGCCGGTGAAATGCTCTCGGATCACCCGGATCAACATGTCGGGTTCGGCGTACACGAGCCTCGGAGCCGCACCACCGTCGTTGCTGTTGGCGATCTGCTCCCAGGTCTTGTGCAGGCGGCTGATGTCGGCGGCAATCTCCTCGTCGGAGGCGTGAAGCGCAGCAGTGCGAACGATCACGCCAAAGCCTTTCGGCTTGACCTTGCTGATCACCTCACGCAGTCGCTGACGCTCTTCTTCTGGGAGTCGGCGTGAGATTCCCTGCGCGTCCGAGTCCGGCACCAGGACGAGATAGCGCCCCGGAAGCGACGGTTGGCCGGTGAGACGAGCACCCTTGGCGCCCATGGCGTCTTTGACCACCTGCACGAGGATCTCGTCACCTTCGCTGAGCACTTCCTCGATCCGGGGCTTCTTCTTCCCGCGAGCCCCGTCTTCGATCCGAACGTCGGAGGCATAGACGACACCGTTCTTGGCGGCGCCGAAATCGACGAAAGCCGCCTCCATGCCTGGCAGCACGTTGCGGACGCGGCCGAGATAGATGTTGCCCACCAGGGATTCGGATTCGGCGGTGGCGACGTAATGCTCCACGAGTTGCGGACCTTCGAGCACCACGACTTGGGTCTGGTGCGGTCGCACCCGCACGAGCATCTGCTTGCGGAGCGACTCCGGGGGGATGATGATCTCGTCTTCACGCGGAGGACGCCGGCGGCGGGTGGTGTCGACACCGGTCTTGGAAGACTGGTCCTGGCGCTGGCGCTGGCCACCCCCCTGCTTCTTCGACTGCTGCCGCTTGCCGTTCTCCGGGGGTGCCGGCGTCTCGGTGACCCGACGAACTTCGACCTTCTGACCGCCGATCCGGCGAGTCTTACGAACCTCGACCTGGTCTGACGAGCCCTTCTTGATCACTTGCGCGTCGCGCTTGCGGAAGAATGCCATCGATGAATACTCCTGTCGGTGAATGCGGCCCGTCAGTGGGCCGGGACACCGGTCGCGGGAAGGCGAGAGCGACAGACGTTCCACGGAGCATCCCCCTGGCGAGGTGCTTCGACGGTGAAACTGTCAGGTACACGAACGACTCCGAAACCGGTGGAAATACGCGGGCCGTGGCGTCGGATTGCGAAGCCGCCAGCCGTTGGCGCAGCCATCGCTGGATGGCGACCATACGGTAACAGGCGGCGGCCGCTCCTCGCGAAACCCACTCAGGCGGTCTCGTCTTCGAGCGCCAGCGCGGGTTGCTCCGGTTCGTTCGGGTCGTAACAGAACCTGCATCGCGCTTCGTAGGCGTCCTGTGCGCCGAGAACCACCAAATCGTCGGATCGCACGGTCCGTTGCGTGTACAGCGCCGGGCCCCCGCAACGGTGACAGACGGCGAGAGTCTTCGTCACATACTCTGCTCGTCCGCACAACGTGGGTATCGGCTCGAACGGACGACGCATGTAATCGAGGTCGAGTCCCGCGACCACGACCTGCTTGCCGGTGGCTGCCAGCGCTTCGCAGGCATCGACGAGTCCGATGTCGAAGAACTGGCCTTCATCGATTCCGACCACCACCGTCGAGTCTTCGACTGTGCGCAACAGCTCCGAGGACGACGACACCGGGGTCGCCTCCGCCCGCATCGCGGAGTGGGAGACGACATGATGCTCGGCGTAGCGGGTGTCGACGGCAGGTTTGAAGGTCTGGACGGGCAGGCGGGCGATGCGGGATCGGGTCACCCGACGGATGAGCTCTTCGCTCTTGCCGGAGAACATTGGGCCGCAGATGACCTCGAGCCAGCCCGACTGGGGTCGGCGATACATGGATCGGACGCTAGTGGTGTGTCACTAGCGGGTGCGGTTTCGGTACCGCTCACCCGGCACGGGTGTTCGACGCAGGTAGACGCTGTTGCAGATCCCGAAGGCGATCGACGTCGCCAGGTAGAACGATCCGCCCATCGACAGGAACGGCAACGGGAGCCCTGTCACCGGTGCGATCCCGATGGTCATCCCGATGTTCACGAACACATGAAAGACGATCATCGCCGCAGTTCCGGCGGCCAGCAAGCTTCCGAAGCGGTCACGTGCCGACAGCGCGATCATGATCAGCCGCCAGACGATCAGTGAGAAGAGGGCCAGGACGACGATGCCGCCCACGAACCCGAGTTGCTCGCCGACCGCGGTGAAGATGAAGTCGGTCTCCTGATCCGGCACATACGAGAAGTTGGTCTGGGTCCCCTCGAAGAGTCCCTTCCCGAACAGCTGGCCGGATCCGATCGCCAGCTTCGATTGGCGGAGTTGGAAGCCGATTCCCTGGGGATCGATCGTCGGGTCGATGAACACGGTGATGCGGTCGAGCTGGTGTTCTTCGAGCAAACCGGCGCGCCACACCGCGGCGAGTGCGGCGAAGGCGCTGACGAGAATCGTCGATAGCTGCTTCCACGTGGCGCCTGCTGCGAAGAGCATGACGATCCAGAGGAACGGGAAGACCATCGCAGTGCCCAGATCCGGCTCGATCAGGACCATCACGAACGGCACGAGCATCAGTCCGCCCGACTGAATGACCTTCTTCCACCGGAGTGGCTCGTCTTCTCTCGTCCCCAATGCCAGCACGTAGCCGACCGTCAGGATCACCGTCACCTTGGCGAACTCTGCGGGTTGCAGGTTGAACCATTGGAGGGGAATCCAGCGCTGGGCCCCGTTCACCGGATCAAAGAGAAACACCGCGGCGAGACCCAACAGCGTTACCCCGTACAAGATCGGGATCATCGTCTCGTACTCGCGATAGTCGATCAGGGACACCAGGTACAGGGCGATCAGACCGGCGGTGACGAAGATGGCCTGGCGTTCGACGGTGAACGTCGGGAACTCCTCGGCGCGTTCGAGCGCGAACCGCGTCGCCGAATAGATCATCATGAGACCGAGCGCGCTCAGCAGCACCTGGAGACCGACGAGGGTGAGATCGGGACGGTTTGCCCGGCGATCGTCGACTGCGATCGAACCCGGCGACGTGAGAGTGGCCATCAGCTTCCCCTCATTGTGCCGCCGCGCCGGCCGTGATGGGAGTGAGTTCCTCGCCTTGCAGGTACTGCATGATCTGGCGGGCGACGGGTGCCGCCACCGCTCCACCGGATCCGCCCTCGTCGATGAGAACCGCCACCACATAGCGCGGGTCGGAGATCCCCACCACACCGACGAACCAGGCGTGGTTGTCGGCGGTGGCGATGGACTGTCCCGTCCCGGTCTTCCCACCCACCTCGGAGAGGGACGCACCGAAGTCGCTGAACGAACTCGCCGCAGTCCCGCGGGTCACCACACGATTCAGATCGGTCAGGAATGACCGGACATGCTCCGGATCGAGGCCGACCCGGTTGGCGACAGTGGGCGAATTGCCGAAGACGAGTTGGTCGTCGGAGTCGCGGATCTGGTCGACGACGTACGGCTCCCAGACGGTCCCGCCATTGACCATGGCCGCGTAGGAGACCGCCACCTGCAACGGCGTCGCAACCAACGAGCCCTGACCGATCGCCGCGTTCATCAGGTCTCCCCCAAACCAGGGGTCGGACGTCTCGAGCCGCGCCGCGTCGAGCAGCCGAGGAGCATCGGGGTCCTCGAGTTGCTGCTGTTGCCATTGAACGAACAGCTCCCGGTCAGGCACGATTCCCGCGGCATCTCCCGTGAGGTCGATCCCCGTCTGGCTCCCGTATCCCAGGTCCCGTGCCATGTCCTGCAATGCGGTCTCGCGCGGCGTTTCGTCCCAGGCCTGATACATGCCCAGGGCCGCTGACCAGAAATAGATGTTGCAGGACTGCTCGAATGCCCCGCCCAGGTCCAGCCAACCCTTGATGTTCGGGTAGTACCAATCGGTGAAGACCTGGGGCGAACCGTCCGAGAGGCCGGCCAACTCGAGGCGACCGTCGCAGTTGACGACTCGGGACGCGGCGTCGACCCCTTCGACGCTCGCGGGCAGCGGGACGTCCTCTTCGAGGATCGTCATGTAGGTCACCGCCTTGAAGGTCGACGCCGGCGGGTACAGGCCCGACACGGCCAGGTTTCGCAGTGCCCCCGATTCGTTGAGAGCCGAGAACGTCCCCGCGTCGAGGCCACCGACGAACACGCCGGGATCGAAGCTCGGGTACGAGGACATCGCCGAGATCGCACCGGTCCGAACGTCGAGCACCACGACCGCGCCACGTTCGGTGACATTCTGGGCTCCTTCTCGGCCCTGCCGGCGTTGTTCTGCCTTCCACTCGTTCGACAGCTCGATGCCTTCGGCGAGCGCACGCTCGACGACCTCCTGTACCGGCAGGTCGAGTGTCAGATGGACCGAGTTGCCCGGGACAGGGGAAACCTCGGGACGTTGCTCGGTGATCTGCGCTCGCTGGACCCTGTAAGCGAGCTCGCCGGGTGTGCCCTGGAGCCACTCGTCGTAGATCCGCTCCACACCGAGCTTGCCGACACGGGTGTTGGGGTCCAGGTCGGGCCGTTCCTCGAGATCCAACTCGGTCGGCAGCCCGAGATGGCCGAGTACGTGAGCCATCGACCCGCCGACGAGATTGATGCGCTGCGGAACCCGTTTGATGCGCACCCCCGGGAAGTCTCGAAGCTGCTCGTTGATCTGATAGGCGTCGACCGAATCCACGGCCGCGATCTCGAAGACACCGTTCACACCGGCGTCTTCGTAGAGCTCGGCGATCTCGGCCTCGGGGATCGCGAGAAGGCTCGACAGCCGACGCAGCAGATTCTCCGCCTGGTCGCGTTCGACGAGGTGGCGATCGACCTCGACCACGGGCACGAAACGGGAGGTGGCGAGCAGATTTCCCCGACCGTCGTAGATGTCCCCGCGCGGTGCCGGCGTCGAGATCGTGATCCAGGCCTGAGTGTCGGTGACCTCGGCGGCGACGGCTCCCTCGGCGATCTGGACGAACCACAACCGCATGCCAAGCATGCCGAAGAGGCCGATGAAGACACCGAGAAGCACGGTGATTCGCGCGGTTGTCCTCACAGTCCGATCACCCCCCGGCGGCCGTCCAACAATCGGGACGTGAATGGTGACAGAAGCAGGGCGATACCGGTGTTGAACAAGGGGACCAGGAAGAGGCGACGGCTCGCCTGCCCGAAACCCATCGTGACCTGACCGAACAACGTCCCGACCACGAGTATCGCGACGAGCCCGACGAGGGTCATCAGCCCCGCCCAGACGGCGACCGCAACGGGACCGAGGTCAGCGCGTTCGCGCGTCTTGACCGCGACGAAAGCCACCGTGGTGTAGGCCATCGCCCGCAGTCCGAGGGCGCTCGTCGATGCGACCGCATCGAAGAGGAAACCGATCGAGAACGCGGCGAGCATCGCCATCTCGGCCCGTGCGCGTAGAGAGAACAGCACGACAGCGAGAATGACCACGTCCGGTGCGATACCCCCGACACGGACCCGACCGAACAAGGTGGTCTGCATCACGAGCGCACCCACCATTCCGAGCACGACGAACACGGTGCGGCGAAGATCCATCATTCGTCGTCGCCCTCGGTGGTCGGCTGGGTGGTGACGGTGGGATCCGATGTGTCATCGGCTGCGGCCGCTGCCGGATCTGGCGGCCAGGCGATCACCACCACCGCTTCGAGGCGGTTCGTGTCGGTGAACGGACGGACCGCGGCCGTGAGTGTCTGGCCCTGCGGTCTCGACGCCTCGACGATCTCGCCGACCGGGAGCCCGCGCGGGAACGACAACGACAGCTGCGAGGTCACGACCTGATCTCCCACCTCCACGGCGCGGGCGGATTCGAGGACGCTCAGAACCATTTGCGACGAGCCGATGACCGGCTGCAGCGATCCGAACTGGTCACCCACGGTGACGGTGATGCCTTCGACGTCGCGTATCAACGAGACGACCTGAGCACCGCCGTTCCACGAGTCCAGGATCCGCCCCACGACGTAGCCGTTCTGATCCAGCACCGGGTGTCCCGGGAGGATTCCCGACTCCTCCCCCCGGTCGATCGTGAGCAGCTCGTCGAGGGAATCGGATCGACCGATGATGTTGGCGTTGGTCCGGACGAGTTCCCCGGCCGCCAATTCGAGACCCAACATCTCCTCGAGAACCTCGAGTCGCGCCCGGTCCTGGTCGACGGCGGCAAGTTCGGCCTGTGCTCTGGCCAATTCCGCCCGCAGCGCGGCGTTCTCATTCCTGAGCCCTGCGATGTCCGAAAGGTTCTCGACGAGGCGGGCCACCGGGTCGACGATCGCGGCCCCCACCGTCTGGACGGGAGCGATGAGTCGGCTCGCCCCGTTCCGGACCGTGTCCAGCGACCCCTCCCCGCTCGAACGCACATCGATAGTCATGATCACGAACGCGATCACCAGCAGGGTGACGAAGAGCGGAACGGATCGGTCATCTCGGAACTCGCGCATGGCGAGGCCGGCTCAGGGTCTGGACGAAGAGACGAGGACGGTGTGGAGCGTCTCGAACTCCTCGAGACACTTGCCTGAGCCGATCACAACGGACTGGAGAGGCTTGCTGGCGGTGACAATCGGCATGCCCGTCTCGTTCGCCAGCCGCTGATCGAGGCCGAGGAGGAGTGCACCACCGCCGGTCAACCAGATGCCACGTTCCATGATGTCCGCCGCCAGCTCAGGCGGTGTCTTGTCGAGTGTGTACTTGACCGCGTCCACAACAGCCTGGGTGGGTTCCTCGATGGCCTCGCGAATCTCCGGCGCGGTCAGGAGAATCGTCTTCGGAAGGCCCGTGACGAGGTCCCGTCCCCGCACCTCGGCGGCGGGCTCGTCGGTTTGCGGCCAGGCCGAGCCAACCGCCATCTTCAACTGTTCGGCGGTGCGTTCGCCGAGGAGGACGTTGTGCTCCTTTTTGACCCAGTCGATGACCGCCTCATCGAGTTCGTCACCACCCACTCGAATCGACCTCGACACCACGATCCCCCCGAGCGAGATCACCGCCACCTCGGTCGTTCCGCCTCCGATGTCCACCACCATGGATCCGCTGGGTTCTGCAATCGGAAGTCCACATCCGATCGCCGCAGCCATGGGCTCTTCGATCGTGTACGCCCGACGAGCTCCCGCGTGGTACGCCGCCTCCTCGACGGCCCGCCGCTCGACCGGCGTGATGCCCGACGGCACGCACACCACGATTCGGGGACGTGCCCAACGGCGACGATGCACCTTCTGGATGAAGTACCGGAGCATCTTCTCGGTGATGTCGAAGTCGGCAATCACACCGTCGCGCAGAGGCCGGATCGCGGTGATGTTGGCCGGCGTGCGGCCGATCATCCGTTTGGCCTCCATGCCGACCGCGAGCGCTCTGCCGTTCTGCGAATTGATCGCGACGACAGAAGGCTCATTGAGCACGATGCCCTGTCCACGAACGAACACGAGTGTGTTCGCGGTACCAAGATCGATGGCCATGTCCTGGCCTGCGAAAGCGAGAAGTGAGTCCGCCATTGGAGCGGTTGATCTCCCGGAGCGAGTGCGCGCGAGTCTAGATCAAACGCATCATTGCGGCGACTCTCCGTGGTCGCTCAGAACCAGATGGCCAGCTCGCGCTCGGCGCTCTCGACGGAGTCCGACCCGTGCACGATGTTCTCGGTGATCTCCAGAGCGTGATCACCCCTGATCGATCCGGGCGCCGCTTCGACGGGATTGGTCGGACCCATCATGGTGCGGGCGGCCGCGATCACGGACTCTCCGGACCATTCCATGGCGACAACCCGTCCCGAAGTGATGAACGAGAGCAAGTCACCGAAGAACGGCTTTTCGACGTGCTCGGCGTAGTGCCGACGGGCGATGTCCTCGGTGACTTCCAGCATGCGCATCCGTTCGAGGCGCATCCCTTTCGCCTCGAAGCGAGCGATGACCTCTCCCACCAATCCGCGGGCGACACCGTCGGGCTTGATCATGATGAACGTGTTTTCAACTGCCATTCCCCCGACGGTAGCGGCAGGAAGTCCCGACCTTCCAGGCAGATCCGGCACGAGCCATCCCGAGTCATCCACGCTTGGGCGCGTTCCAAACCGCGTCGACCAGTTCCCATCATGGGGCATCGGGTGAGACCCGGCCCAACCCGAAGAGGCGGCCGCGCCATCCGGGGGTGCGGGGCCTCACCTCACTCGCAGACTCGCTCGCCCCCTTCGAACGGTCCACTCCGTGTCCCGTCCGGTTCCCCCGAGGGGAACAAACAACGCTCCGAAGAGTCACCTCCTACGCGTCTCTGTCCTCCGCGAACAGTTCCCGTCATGGGCCATCGAGTGGACCCCCCGCCGAACTTGCAAAGGCAGCCGCGCCAGTCGGGGGGTGCAGGGGGGTTCGTCCCCCCGCACAATCAAGCTGTCAGCGTTCGCCCCGGTGGACGTCGGTGCGGCCGGCGAGATGGGCGCGGATCGTGCCGCCGAGGTAGATCGACCCGGCAACCAGAACGGCGCCATCCGCGCCTGCCAGCACGCGAGCCACCTCGACCGCCTCGGTGGGATCGTCGACCGCTCCGACCTCGACGTCGACGTGCGGAGCGACAAGCGCTGCGAGTTCCGTGGCACCGATGGCACGCGGAGCGTCAACTGCGGTCGTCACGACTCGACTCACCCGGTCTTTCAGGGATGTCATCATCGCGGCCACATCCTTGTCCTCCATGGCACCGAGGACGAGCACCCATCTGGTGTTGGCGAACTCCTCGGAGAGTGCCTGAGCGAGAATCTCGAACCCGGGCGCGTTGTGGGCGGCGTCGATCATCACGAGCGGGCCGGTCGCGACGGATTCCATTCGGCCGGGGGCGCTGAAGGCGGCCACGCCATCGATGACGCCTTCGTGGTCGAGTTCACGTCCGAGGAGCGCCTCTGTGGCGGCGAGCGCGACTGCGAGGTTGACGGTTTGGAATCGCCCGTGGACCGGCAGGTAGATGTCCTCGTAGAGGCCGTGAATCCCCTGGATGTCGAGATTCCAGCCTCCGAGCGCGGGGCTCGCCCCTTCGATGACGAAGTCTGATCCGTAGACGTGGGCGTTGATTCCCAGCCGGGCGGCGGTGCGGCGTGCGAGCCGTTCGATCGGCTGCGGCAGCGGACCCGTGACGAGCGTCGCTCCTTCTTCGACGATTGCCAGCTTCTCCTCGGCGATCTTCTCGACTGTGTCACCGAGATACTCGGTGTGCTCGAGCCCGACACTCGTGAGCACGGCGACGCGACCGTGGACGGCGTTCGTGGCGTCGAGTCTGCCGCCGAGACCCACTTCGATCACAGCGGTGTCGACGGCCTGATCAGCGAACCAGGACACCGCCAGGGCAGCCGTCAACTCGAAATAGGTCAGCGTCTCTCCGATCCGTTGTTCGAAGATGTCGGCGAATGCCCTGATATCCGTCACGGCCTGGACGAATGCGGTCTCGTCCGGGTGCGCTCCGTTGACTGCAAAGCGCTCCTCCACCCGTTCGAGATGCGGCGAGGTGAAAGTCCCTGTGCTGAGCCCGTGGGCGACGCACAGCAGGCTGGCCATCCGGCTGACCGATGTCTTGCCGTTCGTCCCTGCGACGTGAATGATCGGGTAGGCCTCCTCGGGGTGCCCCATCAGTTCGAGCAGGGCGGTGATCCGCTCCAGTCCGGGCACCACGCCACGCCCGATGTGGCTGTCGAGGTACGCGACGGCGTCGGCGTAGTTCACAGGGCGTCGCGCTGGGATCGCAGCTTGTCCAGCAGGCTTTCGAACTCCGCCTGTTTGGAGCGTTCCTTGGCGACGATCTCATCCGGCGCCTTGTCGACGAAGCCGGCGTTATTGAGTTTGGCCGCGACTTTGGCCAGGTCGGCCTCTGCCGATGCGATGGCCTTGCCGATGCGGGCCCGCTCGGCGTCGAGGTCGATCACACCTTCGAGGGCGATGAAACCCTGTCGCCCCCTGGTCACCACTCGGGTGTGACCGGTCTCCGGGACGGCGTCTGCGGTCGACAGGTCCACTGTGGCGAGGTCGGTGATGACTCTGGCCGCCCAGTCCTCCACAGCAGGTATCACTTTGAAATCCAAGGTCTGACGCGGGGAGATGCCCTGATCGGCGCGGAAGCGACGAACACCGGAAATGAGCTCTTGGATCTCGACCATGTCGACCGGACCGGAGATCTCCGGCACCACGGGCCAGTCGGCTCCGGCCAGCAGTCCCTCGCCGACGACATGCTGCCACAGCTCTTCGGTGAGATAGGGAATCGCGGGATGGAAGAGCTTGAGGAGGTCTCGGAGCACCACCCCGAGCGTCGTCACGGTGGGTCCCGAAGTGCGTTCATCGTCCAGGGTCGACTTGGCGATCTCCAGGTACCAGTCGAAGACTTCGCTCCAGGCGAACGAGTAGAGCTTGCCGAAGGCGTCCGAGAAGCGGTATTCGTCGCACAGGGCATCGAACTCGCGGGACACCTCCCCCAGGCGCTGCAACACCCAGGCGTCGGCGGGTCCCGGTTCCGTCGGGTACCCACCGTTCGCCGGCACGGACCCGGGCTCGACATGTCGGAGGACGAAACGGGTGGCGTTCCACAGCTTGTTGCCGAACCGTCGCGCCCCCGAGACCCATTCCATGTCGAGAGGCACGTCCTGGCCAGGATTGGCGGCCTGAATCAGCGCGAGTCGGAGCGGATCCGCCCCGTACTCCTCGGCCACATCGAGCGGGTCGATGGTGTTGCCCTTCGATTTGGACATCTTTTCGCCGTCTGCGGCACGCACCAGTCCATGGATGATCGTCTCGCGAAACGGGACCTCACCCATGAAGTGGATGCCCATCTTCATCATGCGGGCCACCCAGAAGAAGATGATGTCGAAGCCGGTGATCAACACCGCATTCGGGTAGAAGCGTTCGAGGTCGGGGGTCCGGTCCGGCCAGCCGAGCGTCGAGAACGGAAACAGCGCCGAGGAGAACCACGTGTCGAGTACGTCGGGATCCTGGGAGATCCGAGGCGACTGACAGGTGCCGCATGCGTCGGGGTCGGTTCTGGCAACAGTGATGTGACCGTCCGGGCAATACCACGCGGGGATGCGATGCCCCCACCAGATCTGTCGGCTGATCGTCCAGTCCCGCAGGTTCTCCATCCAGTGGAAATAGGTGTTCTCCCAGCGCTTGGGCACGAACGTGGTGGTGCCGTCCTTCACCGCTTCGATCGCGGGCTTGGCGAGTTCGGCCACAGCCACGAACCACTGGTCTGAGAGGTACGGCTCGACGACGGCATCGCAGCGATAGCAGTGCCCGACGGAATGACGATGTGCCTCGACACGGACGAGATAGCCCTCGTCGTCGAGCGCTTCGGTGATCGCCGTACGAGCTTCGAAACGGTCGAGGCCGGCGAAGCGGCCCCCGTTCTCATTGACCACCGCACGGGGATCGAGAACCACGACGGTTTCCAGTCCGTGCCGCTGACCGACCTCGAAGTCGTTGGGATCGTGCGCGGGGGTCACCTTCACTGCCCCCGAGCCGAACTCGGGATCGGCCCAGTCGTCGGCGACGATGGGGATCTCTCTGCCCACGAGGGGAAGCGTGACGGTCTTGCCGATCATGGCTCGGTATCGCTCATCCTCGGGATGGACTGCCACACCGGTGTCGCCCAACATGGTCTCGGGCCGCGTCGTGGCGACGACGATCTCGCCGGAACCGTCGGTGAGCGGATAGCGGATGTGGGTCAGCGTCCCCATCTCTTCGGTGTGCTCGACTTCGATATCCGACAGCGCGGTCTCACAGCGCGGGCACCAGTTGATGATGCGGTTCCCGCGGTAGATCAGGCCCTCGTCGTAGAGCGACACGAAGACTTCACGCACCGCCTTGGAAAGGCCCTCGTCCATCGTGAAACGTTCGCGTGTCCAGTCACAGGACGATCCCATCCGCCGGATCTGCCGAGTGATGCGCTCGCCGTATTTCCGTTTCCATTCCCATACCTGCTCGATGAACGCCTCGCGCCCGAGGTCGTGGCGGGTGAGCCCTTCGCTGGCGAGGTCGCGCTCGACCACGTTCTGGGTGGCGATCCCGGCGTGGTCGGTCCCCGGTAGCCAGAGGGCGGCGTAGCCCTGCATCCGCTTGCGACGGATGACCACGTCATGGATCGTGTGGTTCAGCCCGTGGCCGATGTGCAGCGAACCCGTCACGTTGGGGGGTGGGATCACCACCGCGAAGGGTTCGCCTTCCGGGCGGTATTCGGGTCGGAAGATCCCCGCGTTCTCCCAGCGGTCGTACCAGTGGCGCTCGACCTCGGCGGGCTCGTATGTCGGATGCATTGGTTCCACGGATGTCCCAGAAAATGACTGAAGGCCCCGGGAGGATACCCGGGGCCTTCAGTTCCCTTGAGCGGGCGAGCTCAGTGGATCTCAGAGGTCCGACCAGCTGGATCCGATCACAGCGGCAGTCTCCTCTTCCTTCGGCCCACGTACCGCAACCAGCAACAGCAACCCAGCCAGCAGTGCCAGCACGCCCAGCTTCAGCGTGTCCTCGGACTCGAACCCGGTGAACGGGAGCGTGTCCGCCGAGACTTCCTCGGGAGCGCCGGTGACCGTGGTACCGAGAACGTCGACCGAGCAATCCTCGATCTCATAGGTCCCGCTCGTGTCGCTGTCTGCGGCGAGCACCCAACCGCCGTTGGCACTGACCGTCACAATCCACGCCGTCGCATCGTCGAGGTCGGTGATCGTCGTCGACTGAGTGAACGAGCCGAGCCCGTTGATCGTGACTGTTGCGCCGTTGGTCGGATCGATCACGATGTCAAACTGGCCGGTGCCGGGTCCGCTCACCGGGTCAGGCAAGCAGATGGCGGTCACCTGAACTGACGCCTCGCCGGGGGGCGGCGGGGGCAGTGTCGTGGTCGGAGGCAACGTCGTGGTCGTGGATGTCGTGGATGTCGTGGTAGTCGGAGGCAACGTCGTAGACGTTGTCGTCGTTGACGTCGTCGTAGTCGTGTCGCATTCGTCGACCGTGAAGGTTCCCCTCTCCCGCTCGATGCCGCTGTTGAGCGGCGAGAACAGAATCCAGGAATACGTTCCCGGGGCAAGGTCGAGCTCGTGATCACCGGGTTGGAACGCCGGATCCGACTCGGATGCCGGCACACCACCGATCGTGACCTCGGTCGTCTCCATCACCGTGAACTTCACCGATGTGAGCCCCTGCTCGTCACAGGCGCCGATGTGGAACGAGGGTGTCCCATCGATCTCGTAGTCGTAGCCTTTGCACACGATCCAGTGACCGACGGTCGGTTTCTGGTCCCCGGCGTTGAGGGGCGGGTAATAGGCCACGCCGGCGTCCGGGTGCTCGTAGACCGCGTTGCCATTTCCATCACCGCCATCCTCGGCGCCCCCGTTGACGACGAGCACTTCCCAATGGTCACCGCTCCAATGGTCTTGGTAAACCGCCAACTCCACCGCCTCGCCGCCGTCGACCAGCAGACCGTGGACAGAGTCGCCGGTGTGCCTGTGGCAGCTGATCGCGTCCGGATACAAGGGCTAGCCAGTAGGCGGCGTCATTCGGCGAGTTCGTATCAGCCCGTGACGGCGTTGCGAGGAGTGCGGCCTGCAGCAGATACAGCAGAACCATGAGCGCGGTGGCCCCCGCCACTCGCCTCTGTGCGATCGATGTCATTTGGATTGCCTCCCCTGGCTATAACCCGCTCGGTTGGGGAGGGCCGGTCTCACCACTGGCTCACCACGATCCTTAGGTGACCGAATTCGGATCGTGGGTCACAGCCTCCCTGTGCCCGTCATGCCACTGTCAGTGGCCATTCACTCACTCTGTGTAGTCGTGTTCTCGTGAGAGCCCATGACCATCCATCTCCACGTAGACGTGACTAGTCCATGACTAGTCCCCGATGTGGGCTCCATAGGACGCCAGGGCAGGGCGGGAAGTCAGAGAAAAGAAGAGGGCCCCGGGACATGGTCCCGGGGCCCTCGATTCCCCTTTGAGCGGGCTGGCTCAGTGGGTCCTCAGAGACTCGACCACCCTCCGAGATCGGCAGGAGCGGCCTCTTCTTCCTTCGGACCACGAACTGCAAACAGCATCAGCAACCCAGCCAGCAGAGCCAATGCGCCGAGCTTCAGTGTGTCTTCGGACTCGAACCCCGTGAACGGCAGCGTGTCCGCACTCACTTCGGCCGGGGCCGTCGTGATCGTCGTACCGAGGACTTCGGCCTCAGGGAGCGAGTCGAACGTGGTGGAGGCGGTCGTCGTAGTCGTGTCATCCACCGTCGTCGTGGTCGTGTCATCCACCGTCGTCGTGGTCGTGTCGTCCACCGTCGTCGTGGTCGTGTCATCCACCGTCGTCGTGGTCGTGTCATCCACCG
>JBBDHV010000015.1:0-37037 GCA_040880725.1 Acidimicrobiia bacterium | reverse complement strand
GTGCACTCGGCAACCGGCTTGTCGGCATCCTCCACGGATGCCTCCGAACCCGAACCCACTACGACGAACACATCGCCTGGGGACACCGCCGATCCGACACCCTCACCACAGCCGCTTGACAGTTAAACCCCTGGGGTGTTCGCCCGGCTTCTCAGGGAAGAACTCGTTGCGCTCTTCGCCTTCGCGTTCGGGCGGCAGGGTTTGCCGTGTCTGCCTGAACTCTTTCGAGCCGGGTACTGATCACGTATTGATCGAGGGCGACTTTGATCATCGCTGCCACCGGCAGGGCGAGCAGCGCTCCGGTGACCCCGGTGAGGGTTCCGCCCACCATCACTGCGACGATCACCGAAGCCGGCCCCAGGTCGATCGCCCGAGTCATCACCCGGGGCGACACGAGGTAGTTCTCGAACAACTGGTACAGCGTGAGGAATCCCGCCACCGTGATGGCGAAGCCGAGTCCTTGCCTGGCGGCGAGGAGCACCGCGGGCACCGCGCCAATGAAGGCTCCCACGATCGGCACGAGGTCGGTGAGTGCGATCCACAACGCGAGTACGAGGGGGTAGTCCAGCCCGAGGAACCAGAATCCGAAGAACGTCACGACGCCGGCAATGACCGACACCGTCAGGTTCCCGAGTATGTAGCCCGAGATCCGTTCACTGGCGTCGTTGAGGAGCCGCAACAAGTCGGGGCGGTCGTCACGGTGCGTGAGCCGGAGCACCCACTGGCGCATCCGCGGGAGGGCATGCGCGAAGTAAGGACCCAGTAGCCCAGGGTGGGCCACGCCGGTCCGGACCCGGCTCCATTGTCGGCGTTCGGCGATGCCGCCGGGGGCGTCGTCTCACCTGCTGGTCCACCGCCTTCGCCCATACGCTCCTCCGGCGATCGACGGTCGCCGCCGTCAAGAGACATTACGCGGTCGGGGAGGACGACGAGTGGTCTACGACATTCGATGAAGAGCCGCGAGTGACGTCCCTGGGGGACAACCGAAGATCAGGCCGTCGAGAGTTCCGGACGAGCCCGGAAGGCGCGGTCAGATCAGGTCTTGTTCGCGAATCCCGAACGACGGGTGGCGAAGGCGGCACAGGGCCAGCTTCTCGAGCTGGCGAATGCGTTCGCGGGTGAGATTGAACTCCTCGCCGATCTCCTCGAGGGTGCGGGGCACACCGTCGTAGAAGCCGTAACGCAAAGCCAGGATGCGACCCTCCCGCTGGGGAAGACGCTCGATCGACTTGCGAAGTGAATTGGCGACATCCATTTCCTCGGTGATCTGCACCGGGTCGGCGGCATCCGCGTCTTCGATGAAGTCGCCGAGTTGCGCACCGTCTTCACCGACGGGCTGTTCGAGCGAGACCGTGTCCGCGACGCCGAGGGCGAGTTCGACCTTGTCGACCGTCACGCCGGCCTCTTCGGCGATCTCTTCGGGACGGGGATCGCGGCCGAGTTCAGCTTTCAAGCTGGCCTGGGCGGCACGGACTGCCGCCAGGGTGTCGTGCAGATGGACCGGGATGCGAACCGTGCGGGACTTGTCGGCGATGGCACGCGTGATGGCCTGGCGAATCCACCAGGTGGCGTACGTCGAGAACTTGAAACCCTTGCGCCAGTCGAACTTCTCGACCGCGCGGATCAGTCCGAGGTTGCCTTCCTGGATCAGGTCGAGGAAGTCGATGCCGGAGGTGTTCGCATAGCGACGGGCGTTGGCGACGACGAGACGGAGGTTGGCGGTGAGGAACGCATCCTTGGCCTCCCGGCCCTTGCGATCGTGCCGACGCAGTTCGATCTCTTCCTTCTTCCCGGAGAAGTCGCCCTTCTCGAGGCGCTCGGCCGCCTCCTCCCCGGCCTCGATCCGCTGGGCGAGTTCGACTTCCTGCTCGGCGGTGAGCAGGTCGTATTCGCCGATCGCGGTGAGGTACTGCGACACAAGATCCGTGGTCAAGCGGCCGCGCTCGTCGGTGAGCTTGCTCACGACGGACTTGCGGGCAGCCTTGTCTTTCTCCGTCTTGTTACGCGTTTCAGCAGTTGCCACGGGAATCGAACCTCCGGGGGGGCGATGAGTTGTGATGCGGGATGTGGTGGTTTGGACAGGTTGCTCCCGCCAACCTGGGTCGGGACTTCTCGTCGAACAACGGTCGACCTTTCGGCGCCCCACCGACCGTGAACGTTGCCTCGGTCCGAGAGATCTCGATCGTCGCTCGGGCCTCGCATGGGTTTCGCGGACCGAGAGGACACGGGGACTCAATATGACAGATGGGTGGCCGTTTGTGAACCCCTGCCGCAATGTTTCTGGGTCTACCCGTTGCTCGTACCAGCGAAACATCGGGTTTCCCCAGGCCATCCCCAGGTGATCCCCAACGGGGTCCCCAGGAATTCCACAGACTTATCCACATCAACGCCCGGCTGTGGGAAATTGTTCCCGCGGACAGATCCAGGGCACCGGGCCACCGGGCGGGCGCCCAGGACGCGGAACCACCGATCGGTGCTGTGTGGTACTCGAGCCGGGTCGATACCCTCGGGTTCCCGCGACCGAAAGTCCCGCGTGCCGAACCGCCTCAGCCAGTCCACGTCACCATACCTCCGCCAACATGCCGACAACCCGGTCGACTGGTACGAGTGGGGCGATGAGGCGTTCGACACCGCCCGGCAGCGCGACGTCCCGGTGCTTCTCTCGATCGGCTACTCGGCGTGCCATTGGTGCCACGTCATGGCACATGAATCGTTCGAGGATCCTGCCATCGCCGGTGTGATGAACGAGCGATTCGTCAACATCAAAGTCGACCGGGAGGAACGGCCCGATGTCGACGCCGTGTACATGAACGCCACCCAGGCGCTGACCGGACGGGGCGGCTGGCCCATGACGGTGTTCCTCGATCTCGACCGCCGACCGTTCTACGCGGGAACGTACTTCCCATCCGAGCCGCGGCAGGGAATGCCCTCGTTTCCACAGCTACTCGGGGCGATCACCGAAGCGTGGACGCAGCGACGAGGCGAGTTGGCCGAACAGGCACAACGGCTCACCGAAGCGATCAGCCGTCCGATTCCAACGGGCGACGACCCGCCCGGCGAGCCTGAACTCCGCGCCGCCTACCGGAATCTGGAGCAGCTCTTCGATCCCGTCCACGGAGGGCTCGGGGGAGCGCCCAAGTTCCCCCAGCAGCCGGCCATCGAATTCCTCCTCCGCCTCACCGGACGGGAGTGGGCTCCGAAGGCCGGGGCAATGGTGCGACAAACGCTCGAACGGATGGCTGCGGGAGGAATCCACGACCACGTGGGGGGCGGCTTCGCCCGATACTCCGTGGACGCCGAGTGGCTCGTGCCGCATTTCGAGAAGATGCTGTACGACAACGCCCAACTCGCCCGGCTGTATCTGCGGGCGGGCCAGGTCTTCAACTCCGAGTGGTTCACCGAGGTCGCCGTCCGAACACTGGACTACATGGCGCGAGATCTCAGCAACGACGCCGGCGGATTCACCTCCGCCGAAGACGCCGACTCCGAGGGTGCTGAAGGGACGTTCTACGTCTGGTCCGACTCCGAGATCCGCGAGGTCCTCGGCGACTTGGCGGACTTTGCCGTCGCCCGATACGGAATCACCCCCGAAGGCAACTTCGAAGGGTCCAACATCCTCCACCACGCCCGACTCCTGACCGAGGTCGCAGAGATGCAGGGGATCGACCTCGATGCTGCTCGCGGCGTCGACGCCGAGGTCCGGAGTCGACTCTTCGAAACCCGCTCGGGCCGCGTCCGCCCCGGCCTCGACCACAAGGTCGTCGCCGCCTGGAACGGGCTCGCCATCCGGGCATTCGCCGAAGCCGGCGCCGTGCTCGACCGCCCCGACCTACTGGCTCGAGCCACCCGCGGTGCCGAGTTCGTTCTCGACCACCTCACCGACGACAACGGCCGCCTGCTGCGGGTGTGGGCCGAGGGCGAGGCCAAGATTCCCGCATTCGTCGAGGATCACTCCGCGATGGCGCTGGCGTGTTTCACGCTGTACGAGGCGACCGGCGAGCTCCGGTGGTTCGACGAGGCCGAACGACTGACCCGGACGATTCCTGCCCTCTTCGCAGCCGAGGACGGCGGTTTTCACACGAGCGGCATCGATGCCGAGCAGCTGCTCGTACGCCAGAAGGACCTGATGGACAATCCATCTCCTTCCGGAAACTCGATGGCAGCAGACGCCCTCCTCCGGCTGGCCGCGTACACCGGCGAACAGGATTTGGTGGCGCTTGCAGAAGGAGCGATGCGCGCGGCTGCGCTGGTCGTCGAGCGGTCGCCTTCCGCAGCGGGACACCTGCTCGGAGTCGTGGACTTCGACGTCACCGGCGCGGTCGAGGTCGCCATCACCGGCGACGACGCAGACGCATTGGCCCGGGTCGTGTGGGAGCGGTATCGACCGAACCTCGTGCTGGCGGTGGATCGAACCGGGGAGGGGGCCGCGTCCGTCCCGCTGCTCGCCGAACGTCATGCACCGGACCGCACGCTGGCGTACGTGTGTGAGGATTTCGTCTGCCAGGCGCCTGTCGAAGACCGCGCCCGGCTCGCAGACCAGCTCACCTCGGTGACGGGGAACTGAGAAACTCGAGGAGCCCGGGGCACGGTGCCTGAAGGGGAGGGCGGGTGTCACACGGCAAGCTCGTGATATGTGCCCCGGGCTCCTGGGAACACAACGCCCCTGAATCGCGTGGAGTTCCCGTCACGCCCCCGATTCCGCCAGCGCCAACGCCCCGACGATTCCTGCGTCTTCTCCGAGTCCCGGCGGTACCACGAAACCCTCCCGATGCTCGGGTTGGACGGCGTAGTCCGCCATCGAGTCGACCAGTTTCCGGTTGGTGTCGGCGTGGATGCCCCGAAGCTGGGACACCCCTCCCCCCATGACGATCACGTCCGGCGCCAGGGTGTACACGAACTGGCGAAATCCCGCCGCCAGATAGTGGGTCTCGATCGCGAGAGCCTGGTCGAGGTCAGAACCCAGGTCGTCAGGGCCGCGACCCCACCGCGCCCGCATCGAGGTACCTGAGGCCATCCCTTCGAAGCAGTCGCCGTGGAACGGGCACACCCCGGCGAAGGTGTCCCCGGGACGTCGCGCGACGCTCACATGTCCCATTTCGGGATGAACCAAGCCCCGAATGGGCCGGCCGTCGATCGCCACGCCACCACCCACTCCGGTTCCGACCGTGACGTACAGGACGGACGAATGCCCTGTCCCCGCCCCCCACCGTGCCTCGGCGAGGGCCGCACCGTTGACATCGGTGTCGATCGTCACGGGGACATCCACGATCTCACGCACCGCACCGACCAGGTCGGCTCCTGCCCAACCGGGCTTCGGGGTCGTGGTGATCGTCCCGAAGCCGTCGTGGCCGGGGCGTGTCTCGACCGGTCCGAACGTCGCAATTCCGACGGCATCCACCGGCCGTTCGGCGAAGTACGCCTTGACCTCGCTCAGCGTGTCCTGCGGCGTGGTGGTCGGTATCCGCACCCGGTCCCCGATGTCGTCAGGGCCGGTCCCGACGGCGCACACAAACTTGGTTCCGCCTGCCTCGATCCCTCCGTATCGCACCATCGCGCCCGCAGGGTAGAACTCACCACAACGTGGAGGCTGCGACCGCTTCCTCGGCGCCTTCGATGGTTCCCGAGAACACACCGGTCGACAGGTACTTCCATCCGGCGTCGGGAAGTACCGTCACGACGACTGATCCGCTCGGCAAGGCTGCTGCTCTGCGCACCGCGGCGTGAACCGCAGTACCCGATGACGGCCCGACGAAAAGCCCCTCTTCCTCAGCGAGTCTCCGCATCATCACCAGCGACGGTCCGGTTCGAACGAGCATGCGACCATCCAGCATTGCGGGGTCGAAGACGGGCGGGACATAGCCGTCCGCCATCGACCGCAGGCCCGAGATGGACTCACCGACGGGCGGCTCGACGGCGACGACCGCGATGTCGGGAAAGGCGCGGCGCAGCGCCCGTCCGGCGCCGGTCACCGTTCCACCGGTCCCGAGGGTCGCAACGAACGCGGCAGGGGCTTGCTCACCGAGCTCTTCGAGCTGCCACTCGATCTCCGGTCCGGTGGTCGCTTCATGGGCTCGGGGGTTGGCGAGGTTCTCGTATTGATGAAGGAACGTCTCTCCGGTTTCCGACGCTCGCTGTTCGGCGCGGCGCACCGCACCATTCGACCCCTCTTCCCCCGGCGTGAACACGATCGACGCACCAAACAGGGCAAGAAGGTCGAGTCGCTCCTGGGAGACGTTGTCCGGTACGAGCACCGTGAGACGATGCCCGAGGAGCATGGAGATTCTGGCGAGGGCGATCCCCGTGTTGCCCGAAGACGGTTCGACGAGGTCGGACGGCCCGTCGAGCGTGCCGTCGGCTTCCGCAGAGGCGACCATGGCAGCAGCCACCCGGTCCTTCACCGAACCTGTCGGCTGGTGCCATTCGGCCTTGGCGTAGATCCGTCGGCCCTGGGGCGCGATGTGGTCGAGGCGGAGGAGAGGCGTCTCGACGACACCCAGCTCGCGCATCCTCGCCGCGTCGATCCGCGACCCCGCCGGCGTCATCCGCCGGCTACCGCGGGGAGGATCGTGATCTCGGACCGGTCGTCGACGGCCGTGTCGAGCCCGTCGAGGTACCGAATGTCCTCGTCGTCCACGAACACGTTCATGAAAACCGGCAGGCCGCCGTCGGGGGACGCCAACTGTTCGCCGAGCTTCGGATATGTCCGCGAGAGGTCGCTGAACACCTCTGCCACGGTCGTGCCGGTTCCCTGAATCGTCCGACTTCCCCCGGCATGGGTCCGGAGGATCGTCGGCAGGTTGATCGTTGCGCTCACTGTCAGTACCTCATCTCGTTGGTCAATGCTTCTTCGTGGACGTTTCCCTCGACGATGCGGAATGCGCGGACATCGGGGTGCTCGCGGTCCTCCATTCCGATGACGATGTAGAGCCAGGTGGGGTCCGCCGCGAGTCCGACGTCAGTGGCGGACGGAAAGGCCCGGGTGTGTGGATGACTGTGGAACACGCCACTGATGTCCCAGCCCTGGCGCTCGGCGTGCCGCAGCGCTTTGAAGTGCTCGCGAGGTTCGATCGTGTAGTTCGTCGAGGACCGGAGGTTGTTCGTCAGGGGATACGCCATCCGTATGCGGCCGGAGGCATCCGACGCCAGCAGGCCGCACGACTCCTCGGGATGACAGTTCTCGGCGTGAGTCAGCATCGCCTCGACGATCTCGGGGTGGAGCGCGGTCACGCCGACTCCCGGATCGAGCCGTTGGCAGCAGCCATGCCGAGTACCGTGTCGAGATCGGCAATTGCGGATCGCCCGCTCCGGCGGATCGCCACCGCCCCGGCACTGTCGGCGACGAGAATCGTCGGGAGGGAGCGGACGCCGGCGGGCGCCGCCTCCACGGAGACATCCACCCGCCGGTATTCGACCCCTGCGACGTCGAGCGCCAGGATCAGCGCAGGGCACAGCCGACAGTCCGGCCCGGTGATGACGGTGATTCCGGGGTCGATCCGTGCCCGACGGGGCTTCGTCCGCTCCCACGCCCACACCAACGCCAGGGCGAGTCCGACGACGGCGAGCAGTATCACGAGGCGCTCGATCATCGTCGGACCGTCCGCTCGTAGAGAATGCATCCGACACAGATCCGAGCGGCCGCAGCCAGCGTGGCGAGTGCGGTGACAACGAGTGCCAGGCCCCAGCCGAGGGCGTCCTGGCCCGCGTAGAGCGCCCAGGTGGCCGCGCCCAGGAAGATGGTGCCGAGCATCTGGGCGAATCGGGGCGGCGCCGCCGGTTCGAACTCCGTGGGACCCTGCGGTTGGACCCGCGGCCGTACGACGCCGACATACAGGCGCGTGAACGGCGCAACCGACGGGCCACCGAGCCACGACACGAGGAGCACCAGGAACGTGATCCCGACGAGCCACGGCACGTCGGCGAGGAAGGCCGCGGCCGTCAGGATGGCGACGAGGGTCTGATTGAATCTCGGAACATTGACATCGACCATCTGTGTGGTGGAGGTGGACACTGGAGAACTCCTGTGCGAAGGGCGACCGCGGCAGACGCCGAGGCACCGGGGAAGGGGGGAAGCGAAGGCCGGGCGGTCAGGCGGTGCGAGCGACCGAACCGGCCGGCATACACAGGTCGTCGTACTCGACGATGGCCGGCGGCATCGACTCGTCGGCACAGGCCGGACACGAAGGGTTACGCCGCAGCTTCAGCGTCCGGAAGTCCTGGGTGAGCGCGTCGTAGGTGAGCAGTCGACCGGTCAGCGGTTCGCCGATGCCGAGCAGCAGCTTGATCGCTTCCATCGCTTCGATCGACCCGATGATTCCCGGCAGGACCCCGAGCACTCCCGCCTCGGCGCACGACGGCGCGAGTTCGGGCGGCGGCGGCTGCGGGAAGAGGCACCGGTAGCAGGGACCCTCGTACGGATGGAAGACGCTCGCTTGGCCTTCGAATCGGAAGATGGCCCCATGGACCACCGGGATCTTCAGGTGCAGCGACGCATCGTTGATGAGGTACCTGGTGGGGAAGTTGTCGCCGCCGTCGACCACCACGTCATACCCCGCCATGATGTCCAACACGTTGTCCGCCGACAGCCGCTCCCGATAGGGCTCGATCTTCACGTCGGGATTCAGCGCCTGGAGGGTCTGGCGGGCCGATTCGACTTTGAACTCACCCAGCCGATCCATGTTGTGCAGGATCTGGCGCTGGAGGTTGGATGCATCCACGACGTCGAAGTCGACGATCCCGAGCGTTCCCACGCCCGCCGCCGCGAGGTACATGGCGGCGGGAGATCCCAGTCCCCCGGCACCGATGAGGAGCACCTTGGAGTCGAGAAGCTTCGTCTGTCCTTCTTCACCGACCTCGGGAAGAAGGGTGTGGCGGCTGTAACGGGCCTTTTGGTCCTGGCTCAGCGTGACCGGTTCCGCCCACGGCCGCCCTTCGTTCTTCCACCGCCCGAATCCGCCACTCACCGAGGTGACATCGGTGTAGCCCATGTCCTTGAGAGACTTCGCAGCCAGCGCGGACCGGGCACCCCCGGCGCAGTACAGGACGACGGGAGTGGACGGGTCCGGCACCTGCATTGCGATGTTGGCCTCGAGGAGGCCACGCGGGATGTGTTTGGACCCTGGAATCGTGCCCTGGGCGTACTCGTCGCCTTCTCGCACGTCCACCAGCACGAAGTCGCCCCCGAGGCGGCCCGCAAGCCCTGCGGGATCGATCTCGGCGATCTCTTTTTTGGCTTGTGCGATGAGTTCGGAGTAGGTCAGCGCCATGTGCTTCGGGGGGGAAGGGTCGGTGAGAAGATCAATGCAACTAGGAATTGGGGGAAACGTCCAACGAACGAGTTGTATTCCCGGCAGGCACTGCGGTCAGTTCGAGCCCGAGCCACACCCAAGCCATCCACAGGATGTCAGCGACGAGGAGGTGAAGCAGGGACAACCCCAGCGGGGTGAGAAGTGCGACATTCGCGGCGCCGAGGACGATCTGGATGAGGACTGCCCCGACGACGATCTTCGCCGGTGCCGAGCCGGGACCGTCGAACCGGCGGGCCGCGAACCATGCCGCGACGGCCCCGACGGCGACTGCGACCACCGGGTGGGCGACCCGCAGCCGGGTGAGGAAGTGCTCGCCGGCGGTCATGGCGGTGCGGGCGTCGAACTCCTTCGGGAACAAGGTGTCAGCGAGCGCGGTCACCGCTCCGGTCGCAGCGATCACGAGCATCCCCACGCCGATCAGGAGGAGGCCACGCTGACCCCGCAGCCGGCGGTGGGAGGTGACACCTGAGACGAGCCAGTAGCGCGTCATGACAAGTCCCGCGAGCAGCACGAAGGTGCTGACGAGGTGGATCGGGACCGAGATGGCCCTGGCGATCGACGCATCGTCTGCGACCCATTCGGCCAGCACGATCACCATCCCGATGAGCGCTTCGACGACTATCGAGATGCCGACAGCCACGGCTCCCCGGCGTACGAGGGCACCGGGGCTCGAATCCCCGAAGACGCGCACGACCATCCACGCAACGACGACGAGTGCCAGTCCTGACACCGCCCGATGGGCGAACTCGATCGCGGTCGCCCCCTCCAAGGCGGGAACCAGCTGTCCCTGACACGACGGCCATGATCGTCCGCATCCCGCGCCCGACCCGGTGGCGCGGACCGTCGCCCCGAGAAGGATGACGATGAGATTCAGGACGATCGTGCCGTCGACCAGCCGTTTGAGGGGCATCAGCGAAAGGCTACCGAGACCGTGCCGCCACGAGATCCTCGAGAAACGTCACGACCGCTCGCGGATCGGCGAGACGACAGGAGGCAGCGGTCTCGCCCGGTCCGACCTTGATTCCGACGTCGTGGGTGCCCAGCACCGCGAAGACGGTCTCGTCAGTGGTGTCGTCCCCGACGAAGACCACGACCTCCTCCGGCTCCCGCAGGGCGAGCACCGCCGCTCCCTTCGTGGAACCGGTCAGCCGAACGTCGACGATCCGATTTCCCCGCTCGAAGCGTCCCGGGACGAGCGGTTCCAGGGCTCGTTCCGCGTCCTCGGCCATGCGCAGAGCCACATCGGCTTCCAGAACCCGGCCGTGGATCGTCAGTCCCGTTCTCTTCGGTTCGACCCACGCCCCGTCGTACCGTGCCGCGACGTCCTCGAGAGCGGCCCGGACGACCTCATAGCCCGCCGGGCTGGGGAGCTCGGCGCCACCGGCGTCGGCGCCGTGCTCGCCGATGAGGAGAACACCGGCCGGCGGAGCGAGACGTTCGGCCAGATCGTCGCGCATTCGCCCCGACACCGCGGCCACTCTCACACCATCGAGGTCGACGAGTCGCGTGAGCACCGAAATCACCCCGGGTACGGGGGCGGCGTCTTGCGGACGAGCGACGATCTCGGCGAGGACGCCGTCGAAATCCAATCCGACGAGCAGCCGACCCGTCCGAGACAGACGATCCAGCGCCGCCTCGATGGCCATCACGTGATGCCGGCCAGGCCGTGGGCTGCCCAGGTGTGCACATCCCAACGACGCACGTGCTTGCGCAGCGACCCCATCCGGCTCTGCTGCTCCTCGACTGACATGTCCACTGCTCGGCCCAGAGCCGCGGCCAATCCGTCGAGGTCGTATGGGTTGACGATGACAGCCCGATTCAGCTGCTCGGCCGCGCCGGCGAACTCGCTGAGGATCAGTACACCGGTGTCGTCTGTCTTGCAGGCCACGTACTCCTTCGCCACCAGGTTCATGCCGTCGCGCAACGGGGTGACGAGCAGGACGTCCGCGGCGCGATAGTGGGCGATCAGCTCGTTCCTGGCGAGACCCCGGTAGTAGTACCGGACCGGCGTCCAGTCGGACCGCCCGAACTCGCCGTTGATGCGGCCGACGTACTCCTCGACGTTTCGCCGGATCGTCTGATACTCGCCGACCGCTTCGCGGCTGGGAACCGCCACCTGCACCAGCACGATCCGACCAAGGAGGTCCGGCCGTGCGTCGAGGAGCGACTCGAAGGCCCGCAGCCGCAGATCGATGCCCTTGGTGTAGTCCAGTCGGTCGACTCCGAGCAGGACGTGGTCGGGGTCACCGAGCTCTGCTCGCAGCTCCTGTGCCGCCATCCGCGTCTCCTCGGAGGCCGCCACCGACGCGAAATCCTCGAAGTCGATGGAGATGGGCAGCACCTCGGCCCGGCTCGTGTGCTCGGCAAAGGACAGCGCCTCCGCCGGCCCGGATGCGTCGCCATACGTCCGGGCGGCCCGTGCAAAGTTCGTCATCGACTGTCGGGTGTGGAACCCGACGACATCGGCTCCGAGCAGCCCGCGAACGAGCTCGCGCCGCCACGGGAGCCGCCCGAAGATCTCGACTGGTGGGAACGGGATGTGCAGGAAGAACCCGATGCGCAGGTCCGGCCTGGCGAGATGCAGCATCTCGGGCACGAGCTGCAGCTGGTAGTCCTGGACCCAGACGGAGGCACCTTCCGTCGCATGCTCGGCGACCGTTTCGGCGAAACGCCGGTTGACCTCCTGGTAGGGCCGCCACCAGTGCCGATGCATCTCGACCGGCCGAATGGCGTCGTGATACAGGGGCCAAATGGTGCCGTTGCAGAACCCTTCGTAGTAGTCGGCGATCTCGGCTTCGCTCAACGCCACCGGAATCTGGTCGATCTCGTCGACTGTGAACGGTTCCAGGTGCCGATCAGGTACTCCCGGCCACCCGATCCAGGTTCCCCGCCGCTCCCGCAGCACCGGTGCCAGGGCGCTCACGAGTCCGCCGGGGCTGGTCTCCCACTCTCCGCTGTCGTCGTTCCATCGCACCGGGAGGCGGTTCGCGACAACGACGAGTTGACCGGATGCGCGCTGTTCGTCCACGTTCTGGAGCGTACCGACGACCGGTACGCTCCACCGAATGCAGATCCACGACAGCGTCATCGACGCGATCGGCGACACTCCCCTCGTACGCCTCTCCCGCCTGCACCCTCCCGGGAACCTCGTCGCCAAGGTGGAACACATGAACCCGGGCGGTTCGGTCAAAGAGCGGATCGCCGTGTCGATGATCGACGCCGCCGAACGCGACGGCCTCCTCGAGCCGGGCGGGACGATCATCGAACCCACATCGGGAAACACGGGGGTCGGTTTGGCTCTCGTGGGAGCCGTCCGTGGGTACCGGGTGATCTGCACCGTGCCTGACAAGGTCGCACCCGAGAAGATCCGCCAACTCGAGGCGTACGGCGTCGAAGTGATCGTGACGCCGACGAATCTGCTGCCGGAGGACGACGACAGCTATTACGGGGTGGCGCGTCGACTCGCATCCGAGATCGAGGGCGCGTTTCATCCCAACCAGTATTTCAATCCTGCGAATCCCGCCGCGCACGAGGCGACGACCGGACCGGAGATCTGGTCCCAGACCGACGGATCGATCGACGTACTCGTCGCCGGGGTGGGCACCGGCGGGACCATCACCGGCATCGCCCGCCACCTCCGCGCCCTCAAGCCCGAGGTCGAGATCGTCGGCGCCGACCCGGAGGGTTCGATCTACTCGGCCGGACCGGACGGCGACATCCACCAGTACAAGGTGGAAGGCGTCGGTGAGGACTTCTATCCGGACACCGTCGACCTCGACCTCATCGACCGTTTCATCATGGTCTCGGACCGGGAGTCCTTCGCGATGACCAGGAGGCTGGCCCGCCAAGAAGGGCTCCTCGTCGGCGGATCCTGCGGGATGGCTGCCGAAGCAGCGATCCAGGTGGCCGGAGAAGACCCCGACAAACTCGTGGTCGTGATCCTCCCCGACTCCGGTCGCGGCTACCTCTCGAAGGTCTTCAACGACGACTGGATGCGCGACAACGGCTTCGCCGACCTGATCTGATCCGCGTTTTTAGCGGGCCAGCGGTACATAGAAGCCGGCCTGCCTATCCGCTGACCCTGTAAGACGCACCGCAACGCAGACCAGAACGCGCCCGCCGAGGCTGACCGCCTCAGACCTGGGCGAGGGCCTGATCGAGGTCGGCGATCAGATCGTCGGCATCTTCGAGACCAACCGACAGCCGGACCAGTCCGTCGACGATGCCCACCTTGTGCCGCTCTTCGGGTGTCATCCCGCCATGGGTCATCGTCGGAGAGTGCGTGATCAGCGACTCGACCGAACCGAGGTTCTCGGCCAGCGACCACAACTCGACGGCCTTCATGAGGATTTTCCCGGCGTCGAGGCCGCCCACCACTTCGAACCACACCATCGCCCCGAAACCCGACGCCTGCCGACGGGCGAGTTCGTGCTGCGGAAACGACTCCAGTCCCGGATAGGAGACCTGCTCGACCTTGGGGTGACCTTCCAGGAATTCGGCAACGGCCATCGCGTTCGCCGACTGGGCGTCCATGCGGTTGGCGAGCGTCTTGGTTCCCTGCAGGGTGAGCCAGGCCACCATCGGCGACATGATGAACCCTCCCGCCGTCTGCATGAACTTGAGCGACTCCTGCAGCTCTTCGGTCCCGGCGACCACGGCACCGCCGAGCGTGGCGTTGTGACCGTCCATGTACTTGGTCGTCGAGTGGATCACCAGGTCTGCCCCCAGTTCGAGGGGACGCTGGTAGTACGGCGTCAGGAAGGTGTTGTCGACGACGTGCAGCACCCCGGCCGGCCGGGTGATCTCGCTGACGGCTGCGAGGTCGGTGAGTTTCAGGGTGGGATTCGCCGGTGTCTCGGTGAACACCATTTTCGTGGTGTCCCGCAGGGCGTCGCGGACATTGGCCGGGTCTGCGGTGTCGACGAACTCGCTGTCAACGCCGAAGCGCGCCATCACCTTCGTGGCGAAGCGGTGCGTCCCGCCGTAGACGACATCGGAGAAGATCACGTGGTCGCCCGCATCCAGTTGGCTGAGCATCACGGCGGTCGTGGCAGCCATTCCGGTTCCATACGCGGTTGCGCCGGCCCCGCCTTCGAGAATGTTCACCTTGTCTTCGAACACCGCCACCGTCGGGTTGCCCGCCCGTGAGTACGAATACCCCTTGGCGAGGTACTCGTCGACGCCTTCCTGCACGAACGTCGTCGACTGGTGGATCGGCGTGAGGATCGCCCCGGTGATCGGATCGGGTTCGACGCCGGCATGTATCTGAGTGGTACGGAATCCCATGACCCCATTGTGCCTCCTCCGACGAGATGCGCGCCGACTACCAAGCCGAAGAGCAACAAGCCCCAGACGCGCAGGAAAACGCGCAGGAGCCCGGCACCCATGCGCCGGGCTCCTGCTCACATCCTCGAGAAAGTGACGGTCGGGTCGGTGACCCGGTTCCGCTCAGGGGGGACCAATGCCTGAGATCTCAGAGGTCGGTGGTCCGAGTTGGAGTCGCCACCTTGGAGTGGCGTCACGGTGGGAGCGCCACTCAGCGCTCGGCCACCTCCAGAGTCCCATCAAAACTACATCCCAAGTAGGACCACCTCCTTTCTCTGGTGGCGACATTCTGCCACGACTGGCACCCAAACGGAGAGGATTTCTGTCGCGCCCCGTCGCATGCAACGCTCCCGGCCGATGTACGAGCCCTGGATCCTCGCGGTTGCCATGGTCGTCGTGTTCCTCGGAGCGGCAGTCCAGGGCTCGGTCGGCACGGGCTTCTCCGTGGTCTCCGCGCCGATCCTGGCGCTGCTCGATCCGGACTTCGTGCCGATCGCACCGCAGTTCCTGGCGCTGATCGTCGCCGTGTCGTCACTGGTACGAGAGCGCGGCGGCCTGGACATGGCGGGTGTCGGCTGGGTCATCGTCGGACGGATACCGGGATCGCTCGCGGCCGCGGCAGTTCTCACCTATGCGGTCGCGCGCACCCTCGACTTCCTGATTGGGGGCATCGTGCTGATCGCCGTCCTGGTTCTCATGAGCGGCGTTCGCGTTCCACTGACCACCGGCACGCGGATCGTCGCAGGCGCGTTCTCAGGATTCTCAGGAACTGCGTCGTCGATCGGCGGCCCCCCAATTGCTCTGCTCTACCGAGATCAGACGGGTCCAACCGTCCGAGCCACGCTCGGTGTCATCTTCTCGGTCGGAATCGTCATCAACCTCATCGTCCTCACCGCCACCGGCATCCTCGACCGCGACGACATCATCACGGCGGCGATGCTCGCACCTGCCACCACCCTGGGCTTTGCGGGGAGTTCGCTGCTCCACAAGCGCGTCGAAGGCAACATCCTGCGGCGAGGCATCCTCGTCGTGGCGGCGGTATCCGCGATTGCGCTCCTGGCAAGGGCGTCGTTCGGCTGATCAGACGATCCGGTTGCGCCATTCGTCGTCCCCGGCGTGCGCGCGCAGGTTGTGTTCGAAGATCTCGGCGAGTCGCCGGCCGTAGTGCGGGGACAGCCCAGCGACATGCGGGGTGATCACGACCCGTGGTTGACTCCACAGCGGCGACGTCTCGGGGAGCGGTTCGGTCTCGAACACGTCGAGTCCAGCCCCGAGCAGCCCCCCGGATTCGAGCGCCGCCACGATGTCGTCTTCGGCGACCACGTTGCCTCGTCCCACATTCACGAACCACCCACCAAGGGACTCGAGCATGTCGCGGGTCACGATGCCATCGGTCTCGGACCCGCCGGGCAGCACCGAGACGACGACGTCGGCCGCCCGAAAGACCTCGGCGGTCTGCTCCGGTCCGAACACCTCGTCGGCGGCGCCGGCGTAGTCAGATGTGGATCGCTTCGTGCCGATGACCCGCATTCCCCACGCTCGGGCCTTCCGAGCCACCGCCTCTCCAATCGCCCCCAGCCCGAGCACTCCCATGGTGAGGTCCGAGATCTCGTGCAGGACCATGCGCTTCCACTCGGTGTGTTCGGCGTTACGAGACGCAACACCCACACCCCGTGTCAGGCCGAGGAGCAGTGCGAAGGCGTGTTCGGCGATCTGGGGGCCGTGCACCCCCGAGGCGGAAGTGAGGACCACGCCGCGCTCGGCGAAGACATCCACCGGATAGTGCTCATGTCCCGCCGAAATGGACTGCACCCACCGCAGGCCCGGAAGGTACGTGTCGTCCCAGACGAACGTGACGAGAATCCCGCTCTCTCCGATCGCAGCGGGAAGATCGTCTGCGTCGGGGATGACGAGGTCGATGTCGAGCCGCGGAAGCGCTTCGGCGACGCTCTTGAGATGCTGAGGGTGCAGAACGACCCGGGGTCGACTCACAGGCCGGCCAGGAGGGCGTCCCACGTATCACCGAAGGCGTCGAGCGCCCGCGAGCCCGCCCAGAGCAACAGGACACCGAGGCCCGCTACTCCCGCTGCCGTCCACACGGCCCGCAGCCGATACGACCACCGCTCATCGGGATCGTCCATGTACGAGCCCGTCGGCGCCACGGGAGCAGCCGTCGGCACGGGTGTCCGACCCACAGGGGCCGGAGTCGGACGGGGCGCGCGCCGGCGACGTTCGCGCAGCTTCTCGAGAAGCGACTCTCGGCGTGTTCGCAGCTTCTCGATCAGGGGAGCACCAGCCTCGGCGAGCGAGTCGATGCCCCTCTGGAAGAATTCCGAAGGACTGGAAACGGGAGACGCCGATTCATTCGGATCCCCCACCGCCTCAGGAGGCGGGGCGGGTTCGGGGACGTCCGCGACGATGGCCGGCCGTTCGGAGGTCGGCGTCGGCGCGGCGGGTCGGGATGGGGCGATGGTCGCAAGCTCCTGTTCGATCGTCAGCGGCTGGTGACGATCCGGCGGATTGAGGTTGGCGGCTCGGAAGAGCGTCTCCTCTTTGATGGCGAGAACTGCCGCCAGAGACGACACGACGACAGGATCGCTCGGCACGGTACGCCCGCGCTCCCAGGCCCTGACGGTTCCCGAAGCACGGCCGATGAGCTCGGCGACACGGTGTGGGGACATCCCGAGCTTCTCCCGGGCGTCCCGAATGAGTCCCCCAAATTCGGACATGTCGCCAGGATAGGGTGCCTCTGCGCTAGCCCAAGCGTCCACCGCTACCCTCGCCTCGGAGGCGAACGAGCGCCTGGTGGGCTCCGCGGTCTTCAAAACCGTTGAGGGGTCGCAAGATCCCTGGCGGGTTCGATTCCCGTCCGCCTCCGCCACCACACCCGCGTCGACCAACTGCGACTGGGTACGTCCGCTCCTCCGCTCTTGATCTCGGTCCTATGCGGACCTGTCACCACACCCCTCGGGCCGAGCCCCCCGGGGACGCGACGAGGTGCGCAGAAGATGCCGAGACGACGAGACAGGCCGCCCAACTCGCGAGCCATCCGAGGCTCTCGTGCCTACATGCCTGGAAGTGCAGAGGTGAAGGCCAAACCCAGGTCCTCTCGCAGGTTCATGCGAGACGACCGAATATCAACCCGGTACGGTGACTCGACGTTCCACGACTGGAGGACGGATGCAACAGGCCCGCCTTATTCCCGTATCCGGTATCGGGTCGGTTGCGGAGGCAGAACAGCGGGCCAGCTCCGCCCTGCTCGCCGTTCTGAGCATCGTCAGGGATCTGTCGATCGATCTCCTCTCGCCGCTCGGTGCGTCACGTGCCCAAAAGGCGGACATCGAGGCGTATACCGAGGTCGGCTTTGAGTACGGCAAGCAGAAGATCCGCCCCGACGGTCTGATCCGAATCAGCTTCGGGAAGTCGTCGTGGTCCGCTCTCGTCGAGGTGAAGACCGGCGATCACACGCTCTCGGCTGATCAGATCAACCAGTACTGGGATGTGGCGAGAGAGAACGGCATCGACCACGTCCTCACCATCTCCAACGAGATCGCCCCCAACGAGGACATCCACCCGACCCCCGGATTGAAGGTTCGATCCAACTCCAAGGTCGACGTCACCCACCTCTCCTGGACCGCCATCCTGACCAGTGCGGTTCGCCTCAAGCAGCATGCCGGAGTTAGCGACCCCGAACAGGCATGGATCCTCGGCGAATTGATCCGATACCTGGAACATCCTCGATCTGGCGCACTTTCTTTCGAGGACATGGGACCCGAATGGGTGACCATCAGGGACACAACACGCTCCGGGACCCTCACGAAGCGGACCGATGGTGTCGAGGATGTTTGCGGCCGCTGGGATCAGCTCATCCGGTTCGCCGCCCTCAAGCTCGGTTCGGAAATAGGTGAGGATGTCGCCGAGATCCTCAGCCGTGCTCACCGAGACCCGAAGCAACGCCTCGCACATCTCGTCGGAGCTCTGACCACGAGCGGAGTCGTGGACGGCGCACTCCGCATCCCGAACACAGCTGGGGATCTCGAAGTCACGGCGGACCTGAGAGCGCAGCATCTCACCGCAGCCGTAGAGGTGAACGCTCCACAGGACAAGGGTGCGAAGGGGAGGATCTCATGGCTGCTCGGCCAGTTGAAGGATGCCCCGAGGAACCTGGTCATCGAGGCGTACCCAAAGAACGCCCGGACACCGACGAGCGCAACCCTCGGCGACCTCAATGAAGACCGCAGTCGCCTCATTGGAGAGGATCGCAAGGAAGCCCACAAGTTCAGAATCGTCATGCATGCCGAAATGGGCAAAGGCCGGAAGACCGGCACAAAGAACACCGACTTCATCTCGTCGGTGCTGAACCTGATCGACGACTTCTACGGCACCGTCATCCAGAACATCACCCCCTGGCAAGCACCAGCCCCGAAGCTCAAGAAGCCAACGCAGTTGACGACGCCAGCCGAACACGAGGAGGACTCGGAGGAGGGCAAGCCCCTGATCGCCCAGCAGCCACCGCCCCCTTGGTCTGAGCCGTAAGACCGGGCGGTGCTGGCACTCACCGCGATGCGGCGTGAGACGAACGCCGAACACACCGACTCCCGATGCGTCGTCAGCCTGAAGAAACTCTCAGCAGCTCAGCAAAGGCGACCACCGAATCGGGGCTGCAGTCGTTGGACTTGTCAATCGGACGAGTCGGCCGCTGCTTCCGATCTCGGCTGTACGGCGGTGCCCATCGCCCTCTCGATCCGATCGAGTCGTTCGTGGAGGAGTCGTAACTCCCTTGCCAGATCCGAATCCTCACTTTCAACGAAGTGGGCAGCGACCGCCGCAGTGATGTACGCCACGAGACCGATCCCAAGGATCATGAGTAGTGACGCTGCGATCCTCCCGCCGGGGGTCACGGGAAACATGTCGCCGTAGCCGACCGTGGTGACCGTGACCAGCGACCACCACAGACCATCAACCATGGGCGTCTTCTCGAGGATCGAAAAGGTGCCGCCGATCCCCAATGCGACGAGGAGCGTGATCACAGCCACGTAGCCGATGCCCCTCGTCCTGAAGATCGCTCCCGCGGCCCTCGCACCACGAGTCATCACTGCGGCAAGCCGCAACAGCCGAAGCAATCGCAGGACTCGTGTGAGTCGTGTGAGACGAATGAGGCGAGTCGATGCGAGAAGCGCCGGAAGAGCAGGGAACGAGACGACGATCACGAGAACGTCGAGCCACGCCTTCTTGGTGTACATCCAACGCTGTTCGGTAACCGCCATCACTGCGACATACTCGACAAGGAACGCGGCCCAGATCGCCCAGTTGGCCCAGTACGCCGTTTGCAGCAAGGCAGCAGAGCCGGTGGTTGCCTCGATGAACATGACCGGAACCACGGCGAGTGCGGCGACAAGAACCGGAACCTCGAACCTACGACGGACCGCTACCGCTTCCGGCGAGAGCACATTCTCAATTGCGAGCCGCTTCGTCATTCGACACTCCTTGACCGCTCACCCGGACCTCGTCGCGAGCCGGTTGCATCCTCGTCAGATCAACATCGAGTTGCTTGCTCGCATGAGACGGACCCGGATTCCAACACGAGACGAGCATGCCATTCGGCACCCGAACGGGTTTGATCCGCGTACAACTTCTTGAGCACCTTCCTGCTCGGAATTCAGGGGCCAGTCATGGGGGATGCCAGTTCTGCTCCGGCCGCCCGGCAGTCTTCGGCGAACGAGACGAGCGCTTCGTCGGATTCCGACGCTGCCCTGATCGGAGTCATCACCCTGCAGATGCCGAGCTCGCGTAGGGCAGTGAGGAGCTCGACCCGAGGGCGCCCCTCGTCTCGCGAATTGCTCCCGTACACGTGGGCAGAAACTCGCAGCGAGTCGGGGTCGCGTCCAATCTCCTCGCATCGGTCCCGCACGACCGGCAGCGCCTCGGCGACGTCCTCGGGCATCAGTCCATCGATGTTCAGTTCGTCTGCGAAGCGGGCGGCCAGTCGCCAGGTGACCTTGGGGCCATTCCCACCCACCATGATCGGAACCCGGGGCACCTGGACCGGTCCGGGAAGGTTGACTGCATCGGCCACCGATGCGTACTGGCCGGAATAAGAAGCCCGCCCCGGAGCCATCATCGCCGTCAACACCTCGAGTTGATCTCGGAGCGCACCCAGCCGATCGCGGGCACTCGGAAACCCGTAGCCGTACGCCTCCCACTCGAAACGATTCCACCCGGTACCGATCCCCAGCTCCATCCGGCCGCCGGTGTGGACGTCCAGCGTCGAGATCATCTTCGCCGTGAGCGCCGGGTTGCGGAACCCTGCGGACATGACGAGGTGCCCCAGACGGACCCGCGTCGTCACCGCCCCGAGGTGCGCCAACGACATGAACGACTCGAACGTGATCTCGTCGCGCGGCTCGGGGAGTGTCTGGACGTGGTCGTAGACCCACACCGACTCGAATCCGAGATCCTCGGCCTGTCGGGCGACTTGCATCGTGCGCCCCCAAGCGGTGACCGGATCCCAGCCAGCGTACTCACCCGACTGACCAAGGGGAACGACCACTCCAACCTTCATCTGATCTCCTGGTGTCGGAACCTATCCCGCCGGAGCACACGCTAGATCGTGTGGGCGAGGGGGCGTCAGGCGTGGCGGAGGGTCAGCGCGAACGTTGCTCCGTCCCCTGCCTCGTAGACCAGGTCGCCGCCCATCGCCTGGGCGAGATGGCGGGAGATCGGCAGTCCGAGGCCGTATCCGCCGGAGCCGCGGGCGGTGCCCTCGAAGCGCTGGAACATTCGGGCAACATCTTCAGCAGGAATGCCGACACCGTCGTCGACCACCGCGATTCGCACTCCCGTCGAGGCGGCCTCACAGGAGATCGTGACGTTCGGGCCTCCGTACTTCCGGGCGTTGGAGAGCATGTTTCGCACGATCTGAGCAACACGCTGGGGGTCCCCGAGAGCAGTCACGTCCGGGGTCACATCGACTTCGATCGCCTCGCTCGCACCCGGACCGAGTTCGGTGACCACCCTCGTCACCAGTTCGGAAGCATCGAACGGCTTCTCGTCCACCGAGACGCGGTCGTGTTCCTCCTGGACTGCCACCAGCAGGTCTTCGACGATGCCTTCCAAAGACGCCGTCTGCGAGGCAACGATGGCCAGGTACTCGTCACGTTCCGAAGGCGACAACTCGTCGCCCTCGGTCGCGAGGACATCGACGAAGCCGCGAATGCCCGCCAGCGGATTGCGCAGCTCGTGGGCGACCATCGACGCCAGTTGCGCCCGGAACTCGGCTTGACGTCGTTGGACCTCGGTCGACTCGTCTGCAGCGCGGAGCACGGTTCTGGTCGTTTCTGCGAGGGAGGGAATCGCGGTCGCCAAGTACGTGAAGCCGATCGCGGTGAGGGCGATGCTCACGACAAGCCGTCCCCCATCCGAAATGTCCAAAATCGCCCAGGCGCCGTCCACCAAGAGGGTCAACGCCACCGCAAAGGCTGCAGCCACCACGACGAATCGCGCCTGGTGACGGGGAAGCCCGAAGAAGGCAACCACGACGATCGCCGACCACAACGCCATTCCGGCGAGCGGGTCGAGGCCGATGAAGACAACGCTGGCGGCAAGCACCACGATGTCGCTCGAATAGGTGATGACGGTCTCCGGCGCGGGCCTCCGAAAGATCGCTGCGGCGGCCATCAACGCCAACCCGACGGCGATCCACCACGCCCGCGAGTTGGACCAGCCGAGTGCGGCGACGGCCATCACGGCCGCGCTCGCCGCATACACGGGCGGACGGCGACGCACCCGGCCGAAAGATGACCAAAAAGGCTCGGCTTCGATGAGCGCGTCGAAGCGTCGCAGGTCACGGTCCTCATTTGGCGCAGACACCGGCTCATCGGCACGGCGCACAGCGTCAGCCTGTACGGACATTTCGATCACGTCCACGATGTGTTCTTCGGCACACCGGCTCATCCGGTGTACCTGTTTCATGACATTTCGAACGACCGGAAATGCACGCGGCGAGCATGGATGGGGCTCGCGAGCTCGCCCAATCCGGCGAAGCCGGCCTGCCTATCCGCTGACCGTGTATCAGGCCGAGGGCTGTTTCCGCTGGGCGTCGGCGACCGCGTAGGCAGTCAGATTGACGACGTCCCCCACCTCGGCGTCTCGTTGGAGCACGTGCACCGGCTTGGCGAGTCCGCTGAGAATCGGCCCGATCACTTCGGCGTCTCCGAGGTGATGGAGCAGCTTGTAGGCGGCGTTCCCCGCGGTGAGATTCGGAAAGACCAGCACGTTGGCAGCGCGTTGCAGCGGACCATGCGGTCGTCGGGCGCGGATCAAGTCCCCCACCACGGCGGTGTCGGCCTGCATCTCCCCGTCCACCGCGACGTCAGGTCGCATCTGACGGAAACGTTCAACGGCCATCCGCACCCGTGCGGGCTCCTCGCCGAGCGCGGAACCGAAGTCCGAGTAGCTGAGGAACGCCACACGAGCCTCCCGATCGAACTGCTGCTCGGCGATCTCCACGGCTCCCGCCGCGATCTCCGCGAGCTGCTCGGCAGTGGGCTCGATGTTCACCGCGCAGTCGGTGAAGAAGTAGGGCGTGCCCTTGGCGAACACGACGTACAGGGCCGAGGCGATCGTCCGCCCCTCCTCGAGCTTGATGATCTGCAGCGCGGGCCGGATCGTTTCGGGGTAGAAGGTCGTGAGGCCACCGATGACCGCGTCGGCGTCTCCCTGTTCGACCATCAGAGACGCGAAGACGTTGGTGTCGAACACCGCACGCTCTGCAGTCGCCAGCGACATCCCCTTGTGACGTCGCAGCTGTTCGAGGCGCGTCGCGTATCGCTTGCGCAGCTCGGACTCGGTGACAGGGTCGAGCACGGTGATCCCGTCCAGCGGGATTCGCAGCTCAGTCGAGAGTTCCTTGATGACCCCGGTGTCGCCGAGGAGCACGGGGCTGCCGATGCCTTCGTCGAACACGCGGCGGGCGGCCCGGATGATTCGCAAGTCGTCGCCGTACGGATAGACCACCTTCTTGGGGGTCCGCTTCGCCCGGACCGTGATCGACTGGATCAGCCCGTAGCTGGCCTGGAAACGCGCCCGGAGCGCATCCCGGTACGCCTCGACGTCTTCCAGGGGCTCTCGGGCGAGACCTTCCGCCGTGGCGGTGACCGCGACGGCCGGCGCCACGGTCCACAGGACGCGGGGGTCGAATGGCTTGGGAATGAGATAGTCACGACCGAACGACAGCTGGTCGAGGTCGTACGCTTTCAGAACCGACTCGGGAACGGGCTCGCGGGCCAGAGCCGCCAGTGCCCGGGCCGCAGCGATCTTCATCCCCTCGCTGACTCCCTTGGCGCGGACGTCGAGGGCTCCACGGAAAATGAAGGGAAACCCGAGGACGTTGTTCACCTGATTGGGAAAGTCCGAACGGCCGGTCGCGACGATGGCGTCGGGCCGTGCCTCCTTGGCATCGTCGTAGGTGATCTCCGGATCGGGATTTGCGAGCGCGAACACGATGGGGTCCTCTGCCATCGAAGCGACCATCTCCTTGGTCACGGTCCCCGCCACAGACACGCCCACGAAGGCATCGGCGCCCACCAGGGCATCCTCGAGAGTGCGCGCATCGGTGACCCGGACGAACTCACGCTTGATGTCGGACAGGTCGTCGCGACCGGAATGGATCACACCCCGGCTGTCGAGCATGAGCATGTTGTCGGCACCGACGCCGAGCTCGCGGAAGAACCTGGCAGTGGCGATACCGGCGGCGCCCGCCCCACTGAACACCACCTTCACCGTCGAGAGCTCCTTGCCGATCAGCTCGACCGCGTTGATGAAAGCCGCCCCGCCGATGATGGCGGTGCCGTGCTGATCGTCGTGGAACACCGGAATGTCGAGACGCTCGCGCAGAGTGGCTTCGATGTGGAAACAGTCAGGGGCCCGGATGTCCTCGAGGTTGATGCCGCCCACCGTCGGTTCGAGCAGCTCGCAGAACCGGATCACATCCTCAGGATCTTCCGAACCGACCTCGAGGTCATAGACATCGATATCGGAGAAGCGCTTGAAAAGCACCGCCTTGCCTTCCATCACAGGCTTGCCGGCGAGCGCCCCGATGTTGCCGAGACCGAGAACCGCAGTCCCGTTCGAAACGACCGCCACGAGGTTGCCCCGGTTGGTGTACTTGAAGGCATCGAGCGGGTCTGCCGCGATGGCCAGGCACGGCTCGGCAACTCCCGGCGAGTAGGCGAGGCTGAGGTCCGCCTGCGTCGCCGTCGGTTTGGTGGGCCGGATCTCGAGCTTGCCCGGCCTCCCCCGCTGGTGATAGTCGAGTGCTTCGCTGAACGTGGACTCGGACATGTCTCCTCGGCGTGGAATCGCGAAGCAAAGACCCTACCGGGCCGGCTGCTGCCGAGGCCCGATACGGTTGCTTGTGTCATGGCTCTGCGTCCACTCTCACCCCTCACCAAGGTTCTCGCCTGGGCAGGCGTCCTCGCTGTCGTCGGTGTCGTGTACGTCGCCTTCGTCGCCTTTGTGGGTGCGTCGCTCTGAGGCCGGGCGGCGGATGGGCGGATTCGTATCCGGCGGGGAAGCTGGCAGACTCGCGTCGCAAATGGCTGACGAACGCTACGAAAACGGGTACCGAATTCTGTCGGGATGGAGAGTCGGAGCACCTCCCGACGAGAACACGACGCGCTCGGGCCTCCTCGTCCCGGTCGGCACGAAGGAAGGCAACGACGCCCTCGCCCTCATCGATGTCAAGACCGGCCAGCGTTTCTGGGCGGTTCCGAGCGGAGCATGGCGCTTCATGTGGCCCCCGACGGGGACACCGGTCGTTGCCGTCCGAGAATCACAGATCATCGCCGAGGAGGAGCCAGGACACGTCGGCGACGAAGGACAGTATCTCTGATCCTGCATCCGGCCACCGCCGGCCCGCGGGACCAAGACCGTCATCGTCTGGCCCCATTCCGTATCCGGGATTCGGGCGATAATCGACGTGCACAACTGGCGGAGACCGATACCGTGGACCTGTGACGTATGACCATCAGGGGCGGACAGGCAGGCGCCTGACCGCCACCGTCACCGACCTCGACGTCTCGGTCCAGAAGGCGTTTCTGATCGGTGTCCAACTCCCAGAACACGACACGCTCGAATCCGAGCGCTCCCTCGACGAACTCGCGCTTCTCACCGACACCGCCGGTTCCGACCCCGTCGGCATGGAACTCGTCAAGCGCGACGCCCCCGACGCCGCGTGGTACATCGGATCGGGCAAAGCCGACGAGCTTGCCGGGCTCACCCAGGCTCTCGACGTCGACGTGGTCGTCTTCGACAATCCGCTCACCCCCGCCCAGCAACGCAACCTGCAGAAGCGATTCGAGTGCGACGTCGTCGACCGCGAGGCCCTGATTCTCGACATCTTCGCCCAGCACGCCTCCAGTCGCGAAGGGGCGATCCAGGTCGAACTCGCCCTGCTGCGCTATCGACTGCCGCGGCTCCGGGGACTCGGCAAGCAACTCTCCCGCCAGGGTGCCGGATCCGGGATCGCCAACCGCGGGCCCGGCGAGACCAAGCTCGAAACGGATCGTCGTCGCATCGAGATGCGGATCTCGAAGCTGGAACGCCAGCTCGCAGCACTGTCCAAGACGAGGGCGACCCAGCGCAAGGCCCGCCAGCGCGCCGACATCCCCCAGGTGGCGGTCGTGGGGTACACGAACGCCGGGAAGTCGACGCTCCTCAATCGGCTGACGGCCGCCGACGTGCTCACCGAAGACAGGCTGTTCGCAACCCTCGACTCCACGGTGCGCAAGAGCGAGCTGCTCGACGGGCGCAAGATCTTGCTCTCCGACACGGTCGGGTTCATCCGGCGACTCCCCCACAATCTCGTCGAGGCGTTCCGCTCGACCCTCGACGACACGTTGGAAGCCAACCTCCTGCTGCACGTGGTGGACGCCTCGGACCCTGACCCGGACGGACAGATCGAAGCGGTGCACATCGTTCTCCAGGAGATCGGAGCAGACGACATGCCGGAACTGGTCGTGTTCAACAAGATCGACTCCGCCGATGCCGCCTCCTTGGGACGACTCCGCAACCTGCACCCTGAGGCGGCGTTCATCTCGGCTCGCACAGGAGAAGGCATCGAGGATCTCCTTCGCATGGTGTCCGAGCGCCTTGCCGAAGGGACGGTCGTGTTGCGCCTGCAGATCCCGTACAGCCGTTCTGATCTGATCGCATCGGCGCATCGCCTCGGTGAGGTACTCGCCGAAAAGCACGAGGACACCGGTGCGGTGATGGAAGTGCGGGTGCCGTCCGCCGATAGCGACTCGTTCGCGGAGTTCGCGCTCCCCGCCTGAGGCCGAGAGCGCGCCAACCCCCTCTCAGGAACCGAGCGCTTCCCGCAGCGGGGCGACCGCCTCGGAAAAGGAAATCCGAGCCTCCCGCAAGAACCGGCGCGCGTCACCGAGATCGGCACGTCCTTGGGCCAACACGGCGGCGGCGGGGTCTGGCCAGTCTGCGGCCGTGAGCGGCAACACCGTCCCAGCATCCGGCTCCCCCACCGCAAGAGCCTGCCCGATCTCCGCGGTCATGTCCGCGAGGTGGGCGGCCGCCTCGGACGCATCCACGCCGTTCTCAACGGCACGGTCGATCCGGCCGGCCAGCGACTCGGACATCTTTTCGAGCCGGGTCCCCACAGCCACGACCGAATCCGAGCCGAGCACTTGGTGAACCTTGCGGGCGACGACGAGGTACACCCGGAAGTCGGTGGCGATCTTCGGCACGAGGTCTCTGAGCTCCTCGATGGTTGTCGCCTGGGCGATGTCCGCCGACAGCGCCCGGAGGCCGGCTACCGCGCGGCCGAGTTCTTCCAGGAGCTCGCGTTGGTGTGGGTCCGTCACGTGTGGGTGATCGGTGACTCGAGCCTGCAGGCGTTCGATCGTCACCAGCCTTCGATCGATCGCCCCGTTGGCGCGGGCCTTCACCGACTCGACGTCGCCGGACTACAGCCGTTCGATGGTCCGAGCGGTCGGGGCGTCCTGTGTCTGGGCCAAAGCCGGCGTCGGGGCGAACGCCAGCGCGGCGGCCGCGGTCAGTGCTACGAAAGCGATGCGCATGCGCACCTCCTGTCATCGGGTAGGTACAGCATCCGCTCGACTGATCAGCAGAGGATCAGCCGGATGGAAGAGATTGTGAGGCCGCCTCAGCGGATCACCGCGGTTCCGCAAGGCTGGCAGACAGCGCCGCCCCCACAATCCCGGCTTCGTTCTCCAGTTCGGCGGGAACCGTCTCGACCGTGGTTGTCAGAAAGTGCCCCCAGTCGCCCCACAGTCTGCTGACACCGCCACCCATGATGAACAAATCCGGTGTGAGAACTCGGTCGAGGTGGATGAGAAAACGATCGACTCGGTCGGCCCACTCCTCCCAGCTGAGACCCTCCGCACGCCGCACCTTTGCCGACGCCCAGCGCTCCACGGGCGCATGGCCCTCGAAATGCAGGTGGCCGAATTCGGTGTTGGGAACGAGCACGCCGTCGACGAACATGCCTGACCCGATGCCCGTGCCGAGAGTGATGACGATGACGACACCGCTTCCACCGTTCCCGGCCCCGAACTTCATCTCGGCGACCGCAGCGGCGTCGGCGTCGTTGTACATGTGGAACGACAACCCGGTTCGCTCCTCGAAGAGCGCGTCAGCATCAGTTCCGATCCACGACTTGTCGACGTTGGCGGCACTCAGCGCAACGCCGCGCCGCACGATCGCCGGGAACGTGCACCCGACCGTTCCGGAAGCGTCGAAATGGCGCACCATCTCGGCGACGACGTCGGCCACCATGTCCGGGGTGGACGGTTCCGGGGTGTCGATTCGGTGGCGTTCGGCCAGGAGGGCACCGGTCTCGACGTCGACCAGATTGCCTTTGATCCCCGATCCGCCGATGTCGATTCCGAGTACGGACATGAGACGAGAATAGGCCGACGCGAGTCAGCGCACCGCCGCTGCGATGCGATCCACCCCGACCGCCAACGACTCCACCGGCGTGGCCGCGAAGCACATTCGGAACCATCCGGGGACCGACGACCGACAGTCTGCGCCCGGCGTCAGATTCACGCCCTCATCAACCATCCGCCGCCACAAGTCCCTCTCGGCGGTGAACGTCGGTGCTTCGAGGTGGGCGGTCAGGTCCACCATGACGAAGAACCCAGCCTGTCCCGATAGGTGGCGGATGTCCCGGGCGGTGAGCGCCGTCGTGGCGACGGCATGGGCGTCAGCGAGGCGACGTCGCATCTCCGTGAGATACCGGTCTGTCCAGTCCCGATCGCTGAGCAGTTCGGCGAAGAGATGCTGCGTGCGGCCGGAGACACCCGACCAGATCGCCTGTCCGGCGACGACGCGCTGCAACCGGTCGTTCTCGGTGACGAGCACGCCACAGCGGAACCCGCTGACGGCGAAGTCTTTCGAGATCGCCCACACGATGTGGACGTCGTCGCCCAGTTCGGTCACATTGGCGACACTCGTGAACGGCGAACCGTCGTGGACCGACAGCGCATAGACCTCGTCGCTGACGAGGTGGACACCCCGACTCCGGCACCACTCCACGAGATCGGCGAGCTCGGAGGCATCGAGGACTCTCCCGGTGGGATTGTCGGGCGAACACAGCAGCAGTGCCCTGATCGGACGAGTCGACGCCGCGCACGCACGGTCGAGGGCGTCTGGAGTGATGCGGAAACCGTCCTCCCACTGCGTCGGAACCGGGACGATCACCGCCTCGTCGCGCGTCTCGAGGTCCATCCAGAACCCCGCATAGCCCGGCGTCGCCACGAGCACCCCGTCGCCCGGGTCACACAAGGCATGAAACACTGCCTCCAGCACCGCGCCGGCACCGGCCAGCGCGCAAATGGAGTCTGGGTCCACGGGACGATTCACAAACGTCCTGGCCACCAGATCGGCCACCGCCGCACGGAAGAGCGCCGAACCTCGGGTGTCGCCATAGCGGGCGGCACTCGCAGGAACAGACCTTGCCTTCGAGACCTGCGGCTCGAGAAGATCCCACACAAGTGCGTTCTCGGCGGTGCTCATGTCCACGAATCCGTCGACGCGATCCGGCGTCCAACGCTGATCGGCGTAGTCCCTCGAGACTCGCATGTACTCCGAGAGGGGACTGCGATCCGCCAACCGCGTGCCGCGTGCCGAGAGTGAAGCCATCGCTGGAACAATAGGGTGGGGCCCATGAGCACACCTGCAGACGTCGGACTCATCGGATTGGCCGTGATGGGCCAGAATCTCGTCCTCAACCTCGCCGATCACGGGCACTCGGTGGCGGTCTACAACCGGACCACGTCGGTGACAGACGAGTTCCTCGCCGGCGAGGCAACCGACAAGGCGATCACCGGACACGCCCAACTCACGGACTTCGTGGCAGGCCTGAGCTCTCCGCGTCGGATCATCCTCCTCGTCAAAGCAGGAACGCCGGTCGACGCGGTGCTTTCGGACCTCGTCCCGCTGCTCGACGCCGGCGACATCGTGATCGACGGGGGAAACTCGCTCTACAGCGACACCGAGCGACGGGTGAAAGAGACTGCCGCTGCAGGGGTTCTGTACGTCGGGGCGGGAGTTTCCGGCGGGGAAGAGGGCGCCCGCAACGGACCCTCGATCATGCCGGGTGGCGACGCCGGGGCGTGGCCCCCCATACGGGAGATGCTGCGTTCGATCGCCGCGAAGGCCGACGACGGGGAACCGTGCTGTGACTGGTTGGGCGCGGGTGGGGCCGGCCACTACGTGAAGATGGTGCACAACGGCATCGAATACGGGGACATGCAGGTCATCGCCGAGGCCTATTCGCTGATGAAGGCCTCCGGCATGAGCCATCCCGAGATGAGCGCCACGTTCCGAACATGGGGTGAGGGGGTGCTCGACTCGTTTCTCATCGACATCACCGCCGAGATCCTCGCCACCGTCGACGACGACGGCTCACCCCTCGTCGAGAACATTCTCGACGCCGCCGGCCAGAAGGGCACGGGCAAGTGGACGGTCATCTCGTCGATGGAACTCGGCCAGCCCGTGTCGCTGGTCGCCGAGGCCGTGTACGCCCGCATCGTGTCGAGTTTCAAGGAACTGCGGGTGCGTGCCGCGGCCAGCCGGGAGGGACGTCCGGTCACTGTCGACGTGACGCCCGACGACCTGGCTGACGCCCTGTACGCGTCCAAGATCGTGTCCTACGCCCAGGGTTTCATGCTGCTGCGGGCGGCGTCCGACGAGCACGGCTGGGACCTGGACCTGGCAAAGGTGGCGTCGCTTTGGAGGGCGGGCTGCATCATCCGGGCCGCGTTCCTCGACGACGTGATGGCCTCCTTCGTCGATGGTGTGGATCACCTGCTCCTCGATCCACGGTTCGCCGCGCGTGTTCGCGACGCCGAGGCGGGCTGGCGACGAGTGGTCGCCGCGGCGGTGACAGCCGGCGTCCCGGTCCCGGCGTACTCGTCGGCCCTGGCGTTCTACGACGCCTTCTTCTCCGAACAGGTCTCCGCCAACCTGATCCAAGCCCAACGCGACTATTTCGGCGCCCACACCTACGAACGGGTCGACCGCCCCCGCGGCGAACACTTCCACACGGACTGGACCGGCCACGGCGGCAAAACCACCTCCCGCTCCTACGAGGCGTAGTCGCGTACCCTGGGTTCCTGACCACACTGGGTGTAGTCCCCGGCCCGCAGTTCAAGCCGCGAGCAGACCGCGAATGGTCTCAACGACGCGATGAGGGTGATTGTGGACGTCGTTCCACGTGAACCGCAGCACCCGCCATCCCTCGAGCGCGGCGTCCCGGTCCCGTGCCCGATCCGATTCAAACGCGGCCAACTGACCGTGGTACCGGCGCGAGTCCCATTCGATCGCGATTTTGAGGTCGGGGTACGCCTCGTCGAACCTCCGGGACGGGTTCCAGGGAATCGGGAACTCGCTCACAGGGAGAGGGAGCCCGCCATCGGTAATCACGCGACGGCCGCGTCGCTCGAGTTCGGATTCGTCTCGGAGCATTCCGTCGAATCGCGCTTCGAGCACCTCCCGAAGTACTTGCGTCCCGCCCTTGCCGCGGCGAGCGACCGCTCCGTGGACAGCCGCCAACTCAACCAACTCGAGCCGTCCATCGGACACGAGTCGGTCCGTGATCGCGCCGACGTGTCGCGCGCTCCTCGTAGCGGACAAGTCGACGACGGTTCGGGCGATCGTGGTCACCGGCATGGCTTCGATGCGGGTGATGTGCCATTCGTCGAGGTCATGCGTTCGATGAACCTCGACATCCGGGAAGTCATGCGTCGTGCGCGAGTGGTGCGAGACGACGATCCGGCCACGATCGACATATGGGAAATCGTGCAACTCGGCGGCCGTCTCGTGCGAGAGCACTGAGCGTTCCCACACCGCGATGACACGTCGGAGGAGGTCCCGGCGATCGCGAGGCTGTGCGATCTGATAGACCCCCCGTTTCACAAGGGTCCAGTCGCCGGCATTAACCCGGTAGTCGATCTGCCGCTTGGTGAGTCCGAGTTCGAGCAGTTGTCGACGAGTGGCGACGCCGCCCTGGGCGAGAGCAAGGTCGACGACGTTCGGTTGATTCGCATTCATCGGCCGAGCATCGCGCGCGGGTCAGACAGAACCTGCGAACTGCGGGCTGGGGACTACGCCCAGTGTGGTCAGGAACCCAGGGTTTGCGACTACGTGTCGTCGGTGCCGGAGATGTCTTCGCGGGGGATGCCGAGGAGGAAGAGGGCGGCGTCGAGGTAGGGAACGTTCAGGGTGGTGTCGGCGGCGGTGCGCACGACGGGTTTGGCGTTGAAGGCGATGCCCAGTCCAGCGGCTGCCAGCAGGTCGAGGTCGTTGGCACCGTCGCCGAGGGCGACCGACTGCTCGACAGGGACCCCGTGAGCCGCGGCGAGCTCACGCAGCACCTCTGCTTTGCGCTTGCGGTCGACGACTCGTCCGACGATCTCGCCTGTCAGCGCTCCGTCGACGATCTCCAACTCGTTGGCCTCGGCATGATCGAGGTCCAGTCGCTCCTTCAGCCGATCGGTGAACACGGTGAAGCCACCCGAGACCACCCCCACCGTCATGCCGAGCTTCTTCAGGGTGGCGACGAACGTCCGCGCCCCCGGCGTGAGGACGATCCGCTCCGCCACACGCTCGATCGCCTCCTCCGACAGACCGGCCAGGAGCCGAACGCGTTCGCGAAGAGAACGCTCGAAGTCGAGGTCGCCTTCCATCGCCTGGAGCGTGAGGGCGGCCACCTCCTCTGCGACGCCGGCCTCCTCGGCAAGCAGGTCGATCATCTCGTTCTGAATCAGGGTCGAGTCGACGTCCAGAACGATCAGACGACGCGCCCGGCGATGGAGACCTTCGGCCTGGATGGCGATATCCACCGGGTTGGCAGCCGCAACGTCGACTAGCGCCCGGCGCATGATGTCGATGTCGCCGTCTGTGATCGCGAGCTCGTAGGCGATCACCGGGTACCTCGACAAGCGAACGATGCGGTCGATGTTTCCGTTGCCGGACGCGATCGCGCTGGCCACCGCACCGAAAACGCCCGGTCCGACATCGCTCCCGATGACCGTCACCGCCGACCGGGTCCGATATTCGCTGGGCGCGTCCTCGACGACCTCGAAGTCGAGACGGAGATCCTTCTCCCACCCGTAGAACAAGAGGTCCTTGATGAGCGTGTTGCCCGCCGGAACGTCGATGAGGATGTCGAGGGTGAGGCGACCGCGCACCACGATCTGTTCGACGTCGAGGAGGACCGCACCGCCCGCTTGCAGCACGCCCATGAGACCGGCCGTGATGCCTGGCCGGTCGAGGGCAGAGACCCGAACGAGGACGGTGGATGACACCGGCGGGAGGCTAACCCTCGCCCAGAGCGTCCCCGACCTCGGTACGATTCCGGGTCGCGTCGAGGAGGACGTATCGAGGAGGAGAACTCAGTGAGCGACAATCCGTACCGACTTCCGCGCACCGCGCTCCCCCTGCGCTACGAGTTGCGACTGGAACCGGACCTGGCGGCCTTCACCTTCGTCGGGGACGCGACGATCGAACTCGATGTCGCGGAAGCCACAGATGAGATCGTTCTGAACGTCCTGGAAATCGAGATCGACGAAGGCGTGGTCACAGACGAAGACGGGGCTCTCGTCGGCACGGTGTCCTACGACGAACCGATGCAACGGGCGATCATCGCGTTCGAACGTCCGCTGGTGAAGGGTGGGGCCGAGCTGACGCTCCGTTTCCGAGGCATCCTCAACGACCAACTGGTGGGCTTCTACCGCTCCAAGTTCACCGATGTCGACGGCAATGAGCAGGTCATCGCAACCACCCAGTTCGAGGCGACCGACGCCCGCAGGGCGCTCCCGTGCTTCGACGAGCCGGACATGAAGGCGAAGTTCGCGGTGACCCTCGTGGTCCCCGACGATCTCCTGGCCGTGTCCAACGGCGCGGAGCTTTCCCGCCTCCCGCTGGAAGATGGCAAGGTCGCCGTCACGTTCTCCGAGACGATGAAGATGTCGACCTACCTCGTCGCATTCATCGTCGGACCCTTCGAAGCGACCGACCCGGTCGACGTCGACGGGGTGCCGCTGCGAGTGATCGCGCCGAAAGGCAAGGAACATCTCTCCGAGTTCGCCCTCGAGTGCGGAGCCTTCTGCCTGCGTTACCTGTCGTCGTACTACGACATCCCGTACCCGGGCGACAAGGTCGACATGGTGGCCATTCCCGACTTCGCCTTCGGTGCGATGGAGAACCTCGGGTGCATCACCTTCCGGGAAACCGCCCTCCTCGTCGATCCCGAAACCGCCACCCAGGCCGAACTCGTCCGTATCTTGGATGTGGTCGCGCACGAACTGGCCCACATGTGGTTCGGCGACCTCGTCACGATGAAGTGGTGGGATGGCATCTGGCTGAACGAAGCGTTCGCCAGCTTCATGGAGATGAAGGCCACCGACGCAATGAAGCCCGAGTGGAAACGTTGGCTGTCCTTCAGCGCGGTGGAGCGGCCGTGGGCGTACGACACCGACGGGCTCCAGACCTCGCGGCCCGTCGAGTTCGAGGTCACGTCTCCGGAAGAAGCCAACGAGATGTTCGACGCCCTCACCTACGGCAAGGGGTCGTCGGTGCTCCGCCAAATCGAGCAGTACCTGGGCGAGGAAGTCTTCCGCCAGGGCGTCGGCGACTATCTGCGGACCCATGCGCACGGCAACACGGTGACCCGTGACCTGTGGGCCGGCCTCGACCGTGCGTCCGGTGTCGACGTGGGTTCGATCATGGACACGTGGATCCTGCAGGAAGGCTTCCCCCAGGTCGACGTCGCCGCCACCGACGGTGGATTGCGCCTCGACCAGCGCCGGTTCTTGTTCATCCCTGACGAGACCGACCAGACGTCGTGGAAGATCCCCATCCAGATACGTGGTCAGTCAGACGGGCGCCCGTTCTCCCGCAAGGTCCTGCTCGACTCCGCCTCGGCCGTGGTCGACGTCGACGGTCCCATCGATTGGGCGATCGTCAATGCCGGCGGGCACGGCTTCTACCGGGTCACCTACTCCGAGTCCCTCGCCAAGGCGCTGCGTGCGAACGTCGAGCAGTTGGACGACAACGAGCGTTATGTGCTCATTTCGGACACCTGGGCGATGGTCGAGTCCGGTCAGGTCGGTGCCGCCGCCTTTCTCGAACTCGCCACGGCATATCGGGAGGAAACCGAGTACGCCATCTGGCAGGCCGTGATCGGCGGGTTGGCGTCACTGAAGCACCATGTGGTGGCCGACGAGGACCTTCCTGCATTCCAGACGCTGGTTGCCGAAATCGTCCGGCCCACCGCTGACCGGCTCGGCTGGGAAGCACGGGACGACGAGTCGGATCTGACCCGGAGCCTGCGCGGGCTGGTGATCGGCACACTGGGTCGCACGGCGCGAGATGAAACGACCGTCGAGCGGTCACGCGAAGTGGGGCGGGCATGGATGACGGATCCCAAGTCGACCGACCCCGACGTCGGCCAGACGTCGCTGTTCACGTTGGCCGCGACGGGCGACGGCGACGACTACTCCGAGGTCTTCGCCGCGTACCGCAAGGCCAAGACGCCGCAGACCGAACTGCGGCTGCTGCAGGCGGTGACGTTCTTCGATGCGCCGTCGTACACCGACCGCACGCTCGACGCCATCCGCGACGGATCGATCCGCAACCAGGACGGGTCCTGGGTGGCGGCCCGCCTGTTGGGCGGCCGCAACAGCGGTAACCATGCATGGCAGCGTTTGCGCGAGGAGTGGACGTCGTTCATCGGGCTGATGCCACCGCTGACCCTTCGACGTCTCGTCGAGGGCATCCCGGCGCTGTCGCGACCGGACGTCGCCAACGACGTGCAGGGTTTCCTGGCAGAGACGAAGGTTCCCCACGCTGAGAAGGCGACCTCCCAGAACCTGGAAAAGCTCAGGTCGAACGTCCTCCTGCGTGACCGCGAGGCCGACCGGCTCTCCCAATATCTCCGCGAACGGTCATGACATGAGGGAAGGTCTCCCGGGACTGATTCGTCTCGCCGCGCCCGAGAAAGATTCACCTCGATCATTCGTCGACTCCGGTACACACCTCGGACATCGGGTTTAGGGCAGTTGCCGAAAGGGTAAGACGCACGACCAACGATGGAGTCCGCCGGATGACCACCACGGCACTGCAGAACGTCCTCACCCGCGGCCGCGGGGCGTCGCTCCGATGACCCTCCACCTTCTCGGCGAGCAGGTCGAGGAGCTGTACGAGCACGCACCGTGCGGGCTTCTGTCCACCAACGTGTCCGGACGGGTCGTCGGGGTCAACCAGACCTTTCTCGATTGGTCCGGATACGACTGGGACCAAGTCAATGGGAGGCTCTTCGCCGACCTGCTCGACGTCAGGAACCGCGCCTACTACGAGACGCGTTGTGTGCCCGTGCTGCACCTGGACGGTGAGATGCGAGAGGTGGCGCTCCACCTCCAACGCGCAGACGGGACCACCCTGCCGATACTCGTCAATTCCACGCTGCAATGCTCCGTCGATGGACGGCCAGAGTCGATGCAGTTCGCAATATTCGACGCGCGCCGGCGACAGGATTACGAACGCGAACTTCTCGTCGCTCGGAGAATCGCCGAGCGATCCGAAGCGCAGGTCCGGCTGCTGCAGCACGCGTCAGTCGCACTCGGCACGGTCACGTCGGAAACGGCAGTCGTCGCCGCACTCGCCGAAATCGCGGGGCTGGCCACGGGCGCGACCACCGCAGTGATGCTCGCCGAGCCCGGCACCCGGGTCCTCCGGTCGGCGATGCCCGGTTCCAACCCACTGGGCGATGTGGTGGCGTTCGATGATGCCCGACCGGAGTCCGACGCGATCCGCTCCGGGCGACCGGTGATCGTCAGCGACAGCGACGCACCACATCGCTATCCGACA
>JBBDHV010000014.1:0-38207 GCA_040880725.1 Acidimicrobiia bacterium | reverse complement strand
CGACGTGCCCCTACGGATTTACCCCTCACCCACCCACGAAAGCGTCAGTTGAGCCCTAAAAAGCCCCCAAGCCACGGAGAGTGAATGATGACGACAACGCCTTTTGGGATGATTCCGATTCCTGCCGAGCGGTCCTCCGCCAAGCCCCGGCGGACCGGGCAGACGATGATGATGGACTGGGGCATCCCGATCGGAGCCCTCGACGACTGGCTCGGTCTGATCGGGCGGTATGCCGACCTCGCCAAGCTCGTGGTCGGCACCGCCCGCCTCTACGACGACGACTACCTCCGCCGCAAGATCGACCTCTACAAGTCCTACGACGTCAGCCCCTTCCTTGGCGGACAGTTCCTCGAGTACGTGTTCGCCACCCAGGGCTTCGACGGGGTCGGTCCGTTCTGCGATGAGGCGGTCAGGGTCGGGGTCGTCGCCGTCGAGGTGTCCGACAACGTCGTGCCGCTCTCCGACGACGAACGCCGCCGCCTGATCTCGATGGTCGCCGACGCCGGGCTCGAAGTTCACGGCGAGGTGGGCTCGAAGACGACTGGAACCGACGGAGCCGACCTCATCGCCCAGGCCGAACTGTGCCTCGAGGCCGGGGCGTCGATCGTGCTGGTCGAAGGTGCCGAACTGCTGTTTGATCACCAGCCTCACATGGCGCTGATCGAAGAACTGCAGAACTCGCTCGACCCCGAAAAGGTGATGTACGAACTCGTCGGACCGTGGATCCGGGGGACGTCGTGGTCCGACGTCTACGCCCTGAAGGTGTTCCTGGTGGACACGTTCGGCCCGGACGTGAACCTGGCCAACGTGATGCCGGACGCGGTCTGGGAGACCGAGGCGCTGCGATGCGGTCTCAGCACACCCGGGCCGCCGTCGCTCCGGCGGTCCTGACCTTTCAGCCCTGCCGAGCGATTCGCCGCACCAACACCCAGGACGACACCGCCACACCGACCGCGGCGACGAGCGGGAGCCAGCGCACGGTGACGTCGCCTGCGGCAAGACTCATCGTCGCCCACGTGATCGGTTGCACCACGGCTTGGATGACCGTCACCCGCCGCAACGGCGCGACAAACACTCGAAGCTCGATTCGCGCCAGCGGGTGGAGATCGGCAGCAGCCGCGAAGAGCACGGCCAGGAGATGGAGTCCGAATACGAGCCCCGACGCGTCGAAGCCGTACGAGAGGTCCGGGGCGGTGGCGACCTGGAGTCCGAGCCAGAGCCCGAACAGGGCTGGCGACGCACCGGAGGGCCGCAGCAGCATGAGGCCGACGAGGACCAAGGCAAGGACCCACTCAGGTCGGGAGGTCGCCACCATCGCGATGCATCCGACCGCGATCGATGCCGCACAGACACGCACCGCCCACCCAGGAACCCATCGGCCGATCTGGATTTTGACTCGGGGAAGGGGCCTCACCCACGACGGCTCCCGAAAGTCGAGTGTCCGGACAACACGGCTCCCCGCCTCCATGACCCGGCCAGCCGGCGTGCGTCGGGCGATCCTCGGATCGGTGGCCGTCATCGCCGACCATCCCGCCTGCGTGCCGCGGTCGCCAATCCGTGGGCGAGGGACGACGCCCCAGGGCCCTCACCGACCGACCACGGCACCACTTCGACTCCCCCACCAGCCAGCTGCCAGAACCGATCCTGCCGCTCGAGTTCGATGATCCGGTATGCCAGCTGCTCCCGCGGCCGGAGACGATCCAGTTCCGGGCGCGGAATGACGTCGATCGCCAGCACCCGGTGTCCTCCCGCCCGCCACATCTCTCCCAGCTTCACTGGTTCATCATCGAGGAAGGTCGAGAACATGACGATCATCGCGCCGGACGGCACCTGGGGCGCCCTGACTCGGCGAGCCGGTTCACCTTCCGGGTTCGCAGCCGCGAGCTGATGAAGCACGCGCTGGAGATGACGCCGCCCACCCGCCGGGCGCAACGCTCGGGTCGTCCGAGCCAGATCGATCACGCCGACACGGTCGCCCGCCTCGAGGTACGTCCGCGCCAGCGAACCGGCCGATTCTCTGGCAATGTCGAGGGAGGTCGGGTCCTCGGGGTGGACGGGGCGTCCGCTCGCCCACGTCGCCACGTCCGGACCGATCTCGTCGCGGCTGTCGATGACGAGTATCACGACCGCATCGGCGGTGGCGTGACTGCGCCTGACATACAGCTGGGTGATGCCCGGCACGGCACCCCGGTCCTGTCCGACCCGGCGGGCCGTCACCCGCCAGTCGATTCGCCGCAGCCGATCACCCGGGGCGAACGGCGAAATGTCGTGGAACTCGCCGCCGTCGCCGATACGTCGGGAGTCGTGCGCGCCGGTGAGCCCTTGTAGGCGGGAGGGCAGCGGGAGCCGACCCAGTGGGACCGTTCGCGGCAGCACCGTCACATGGATCGGCCCGAGCGAGTCGGGGTCGACCCGGGTGATCTGATCCGGCCCCGCCTGGAGATACGCCGCGGTGAACACCGAACGGCGACCCGTACGGGTGCCGCTCACCGAAAGTCGCAGCGAGCGCCGTGCGGTGGAGTCCACGACGACGTCGACAGGCCGATGCGCGCTCGACCCCACTCGGAGATACGTGGTGGCAACACCGGGGACAGAAACGATCTGCAGGTCGCCTTCCACACAGCCGCTTTTGCCCCGATACCTGCTGTCGTGGATCGCCACCTCGCCGACGCCGCCGGGTCGCAGACTCCACGACCAGGCCGTTCCGATCGCCAACGGCATGCCAAGCGCGACGACGAGGGGACGTCCGGCGACGAGACCCAGGAGCACCAACGCCAGACCCGTCGCTCCCCAGGACAGTGCGACACTTCCCGGCCGCCACGGTTCTGGTTCCCGACTGGTGTCAGTCACCGGGTCCGGGAAGGCGCCGCGGTCGGACCCGGCACTTGACCGAGAAGGGTCTCGATGACCGTGCGCGGGTCGACGCCGCTCGCCCAACTCTGCGGGGTGAGCGTGAGACGGTGTGCGAGGGCGCTCACCGCCACGTCCTTGACATCCTCAGGAGTGACGAAGTCCCGACCCGCCAGTACGGCCATGCCGCGTGACACCAGCATGAGCGACTGCGCTCCTCGCGGCGACACGCCGACTTCGACTGCGGGATGGGTACGGGTGCCGGATGCCAGGTCGACGCAGTAGCCCATGATGTCGCGGTCGATGTCGACCGCCTCCACCCCCGCCTGCATCCGCAGGACCGTGTCGGAGTCGACTACCGAACGCACGAGTGCTTCTTCGGCTCGGCGACCGACCCGTCGGCTGAGCACGTCGACCTCGGCGTCGCGGTCGAGATATCCCACCGCCAGGCGCACCATGAACCTGTCGAGTTGTGCTTCCGGCAGTGGATACGTCCCTTCGTATTCGACCGGGTTCGAGGTGGCCATCACGTGGAACGGGGCGGGCAGCGGATACGTGGTTCCTTCGACGGTGACCTGTCGTTCGGCCATCGCTTCGAGAAGCGCGGACTGGGTCTTCGGTGCCGTGCGGTTGATCTCGTCTGCGAGGAAGAGCCCCGTGAAGATCGGGCCTGGCCGGAACACGAATTGCGACCCGGCAGGGTCATACACCGACGACCCTGTGATGTCCGAGGGCAGGAGGTCGGGCGTGCATTGCAGTCGCCCGAACTCGAGGCCCAACGCGGTAGCGAGGCTCCGGGCCGCCAGGGTCTTGCCAAGTCCCGGCACGTCTTCGAACAGGACATGGCCGCCGGCGAGGATCGTTGCCAGCGCAGTCCGAACGGGAAGGTCCATTCCCACGATGACGGTCCGGACCTCCTCGAGAACCGACTCGGCGAAGCGAGCCACGTCTTCGACTGCAAGCGGAACAACTGTCACGACCTGGATCTCCTCACTGTTCGGTTCCCGCCGCATCCCGCCGCAGGTGCACGGCCCCGGTCCGTCTCGCCGCACCGAGTCCTTCGATGGCATCGACGAGGCCTATGACTTCCCCGCGGGCCAGCTCGGTTCGGTCCCCGACGACGACACTGTAGGCCCACGAACCAAGGGCTCTTTCGGCTGCCGCAGCGTGTTCCGGACGCTCCGGATCGAGGTGCAGATCAGCCAGCCGTCGATACGCGGTCGCTCGCAATCGGCGCATGACGCGGGTGTCCACGCGGCCGCGGCGTCCCGCCATCGCCCAGGACAGCCGGGAGACCTCGACCCGAGCGCCATGACGCAGACGCGGCGGAAGCGGCGGGAGCACCATGGTCGATTCGACCGGGTAGACGAGCAGAGGTATCAGGGCGGCGACCATGAGGCCGATCAGCACCGATCCCATCACGGTGACGCCCACGAGCCATGCGAGACACCCGATCACCACCGAGGCTGCGAGCGCACCAGCGACCTGTCGGCGGGAAGCTGTCATCGGTCGGACTCCGTGGCGACCGTATCCCAGCTGTCCGCCAGCACTGCGAGACATCGAACCGCCTCGGCCACATCGTCGCGGGTGGAACGGTGCCGCGAGAAACGCGCCCGCCGGTACAGACCGAGCAAGCGCTGGGTTGCCGCGGAGTCGACCGGGGTGCGTTCAAGGATCGCGACCGCGAACTCGGTCGGTGTCTGCGAGGGACGCCGCCTCACCCCCGCGTCGGCTGCTGCCGCCTCCAGTGTCATCCAGGCGGAGATGATCGCATCGTCGGGTTCCGTCCCTTCGTCGAGCATCCGCCGAGCCTTGCGCACCCCCTTCTGGAGCACCGGAATGTCCGGTGTCGCCTCCGAGCCGGCGGCACCATCCATGCGCTGGACCGCAACGGGTTCGGGCAGGCGGGTGCGTCGATACCTCCGAACCAACCACACGAGAAGGACCGCCGCCGCGACCACCGCCAATCCGATGGCAACGCCGCGTATCCAGCTGAGATCAGGGCCCGGACCGGACGGCGACGCCGGCTCGAACTCGAATTCGGGCAAAGTGTCCAGGTCGAAAGTGGACACGGTCCCGTCACCTTCGAGCCAGTCCGTGAGCCAGCTCAAGTCTCGCTCTTCCATCTCCCACGGCCCCGCGACCGCGGAACCCAGCGCAGCCAGCAGCAACACAGCTGTCACACCGGCGACGAGACTCGAATTGCGACGGGACACGTTCCTCACGGTGTTCGGGATTGCGAGGATACGCAGTGACCGGAGCTCCGATTCAGGAGTTCACAGTGCTGTTGCGGTCCCGACTCCGCCTCGGCGGACGTCCAAGGGAGGACCTAGCGCCGCAGGTGAGGCACGAGAAAGAGCACGCACGCGGCCCCGAACATGATGCTCCCACCGGTGATGAGCAGATCGCCGTCGCGCACCCCGGCGGCGGTGTACACCACCGCACACAGCAGAAAGAGGATCCAACCCCACAGGTCTGTTCGGCGCATCGCGGACCCTCCTTCGTGATCGGTGTCAGAGACCCAGGCTAGAGATAGAGCGGCAACTGTTTGACTGGCCCGCGGATCCGCGGAACGTCGTGATCCTTGCAAGCATCGAAGAACGCTTCCAGGCGCGCCTCGGTGAAGACGGGCGCGTGGTGATCGCTCATCTGTTGGTTCCTCTCACGTACGGATCCGATGGGCGCTCAGCCACAGCAACTCGCCTGCCCACCGGGAGCCGGTACGACCTCGAGCGGGGAACCACAGCACGCCGACGCGGGATCCTGAACGTCGTCGGTCGAACACACTCCCGTTTCCGGCAGGACCAGTTCGACCCTGCGGGCAGACTCCACATCCCCGGCGAGATGCGCCGCCACCGAACGCACCTGCTCGTACCCGGTGGCGAGCAGGAACGAAGGTGCCCTCCCGTAGCTCTTCATGCCCACGAGGTATACGCCGGTCTCGGGATGCCGAAGCTCGGACTCGCCGTGGGGAGGCACCGTCCCGCACGAGTGAACGTTCGGGTCGATCAGCGGCGCCAGGGTCTTGGTGCTCTCCAGCGCCGGATCGAGGTCGAGCCGCAACTCGCGGAGAAAGGAGAGGTCCGGACGGAACCCGGTGGCCGCCACCACCTCGTCGAAGGGCCCGAGCACCGATCCCTCGACGGATCGGAGGACGACTCCGTCACCTTCAGCCGAGTCGATCGCATCCACGCGAAAGCCGGGCACCAAAGAAACCTGACCGCTGTCGACCAGGCGGCGGGCGTCGGACCCGAGCCTTCCCCGCTCCGGCAGCTGATCATCGCCTCCACCACCGAACATCTGACCTGGCGCAGACCTGCGAAGCACCCACGTGATCTCGGTGTTCGGTTCGGACACCGCCAGCATGGCGAGATCGCGCACGACGTTCTGCGCCGAGTGCCCACTTCCGACCACCGCGACCCGACGTCCGGCGTAGCGGCTCCGCTCGGCGTCCCTCACGTCCGGTATCCCGTAGGTGATCCGTTCACCGAACCGGTCCTCGCCCAACGCCTCGAAACCGTCCGCCCCGAGCGGATTGGGCTGGTCCCACGTTCCGGTGGCGTCGATGACCGCCCGCGCGAGGTAGCGGCTTCGCCCATCCGGGCCGTCGACTGTCACCGCGAAGGGACGTTCGTGCCGCTCACCGTGCTCCAACTTGTCCATCCCGAGCCGGCCGACCGCGACCACTCGATGGTGCAGGCGAATGTGGTCGCGAATGGCCGGAGTCCCGGCGAGTGGTCGCAAGTAGCGATCGATGATCTCACCGCCGGTGGGATGGACGTCGTCTTCAGGCGGATTCCAACCGGTGCCGGCGAGGAGCCCTGCCGCGGCCGGATCGATGCTGTACCGCCACGGGGAGAAGAACTGGACGTGACCCCATTCGGAGACGCTGGCTCCGACATCGGCTCCGGCTTCGAACAGGACGAACGGGATGGCTCGCTCGACCAGGTGCGCGGCGGCGGCGAGGCCGACCGGCCCACCGCCGATGACCGCGACCGGAATTCCAGTGGTCATGACATGTCTCCTTCTGTGCGTCTTCGGATGGAGACGCTGCCGCGTGAGAAAGGACGCACGACGAGACGCCTCAACTCGTTGACCCGCCGGAACCGTCGGCGGAGACGTTCGATCCACACCCGCAGTGCTCATCGGGCGTGTACTCGACCGGCAGCCCACGGGCGTCGAGGGTGAACGAACAGCACTCTTCGAGCAGCGCACGCAGCTCTCGACGTCCGCGCTGCACGCGTGATTTCATCCCTGAGACCGAAATGCCTTCCTGCACTGCCGCCTCCTTCTGGGACACCCCCTGCAGATCGGCGAGGTCGACGGCCCGCCGGTGACGCTCCGGCAGGTATTGGAGCAACGGCCGGATACACGAAGCGAGTTCGGCCAACGCGTCTCCGTCGTCGGCGCCGGATGCTCGGACATCGTTCAACTCATCGATCGGCTCGGCGACGAGGACCTCCCGACGGCGTCCGGCCCGCCGGTACTCGTCGGTGACCGCGTTGCGGGCGACGGTGAACACCCAACTGGCGAGGCGTTCGTCGTCCTCGACGGTGTGCACGCTCTTCTGGATGCGGAGAAAGACCTCGCTCACCACGTCATCGGCCCGGTGTGGATCCGCGATGCGTCGCCGGACAAAGGTCCGAAGAGACACCTCGAACTGGCGCCACAGGTCCTCGACGTTCGGTCTCACAGCCTGTGCCGGTGTCATCTTCTTCCTCGGAGGGCCGATGCGGCTGGAGGCCGCGATTCCATGCGGCACCAATGATGCCAGGCGCCAGACACCACGGTCAGCGACAGCCGCATCCCCCGGTCTTCTGTGAGGGTCCACAGCAGGCGTCCTTCTCGGACGGGTCACAGCATGCGGCCTGCACCGTCGGGGCACAGCACGGGCTGGGAGCGGAGGCGGGCACCTCGTTCCTGGGTTCAGTCATGGCGGGACTCCTTGTCGACTCTGTCTCCGTTACAGACGCCGGACTCCTCCGATGGACGCAGGATTTTTACCTTGTCAGCGATCGAAACTCGTCACGTCGACGACGCCGCCGCTCGCATCGAACTCCGCTCGCATCGCGGCAACCAAACCGTCGTCTGCGAGCACATCCGCCGCCGTTCTCGCCAACGCGACGGCGGCGTCGAGGGCGGCGCGGTCCGCTTCGGGCGAGATCGATGCCTCGGCCATCGCCAGGCTGTGGCCACCGATGGAACGGTCGGTGATGGCGATCGTTGGATGGATCGAGGGGACCCGCACGCTGACGTTCCCGAGGTCGGTGGATCCGGCCTGGCGGGTGCCCACCTGCTGCACGTCACGCCCTCGATCGGACATGGCGGCGATGTATCGACTGGCGAGGGTCCGGTTGGAGCGCACCGGCATGTACATCGGGTACGGATCCCACCTGAGTTCGGCCCGCGTACCCGTCATGTCGGCAGCCGACACCAGGATCTGTTCGACCCGATCGGTGAGGTGATCCATCGTGGGAATGGTCGGCGACCGCAGGAAGTACCACGAGGACGCCCGCGACGGAATGACGCTCGGACGTTTCCCCGCCTCGGTGAAGATGCCGTGGATCCGCTCCTCGGGAAGGATGTGCTGGCGGAGTTGGGCGATCGACTGATAGGCCGTCACTGCGGCATCGAGCGGGTTGCGGGCCATGAACGGGGCGGACGCGGCGTGGGCGGAGAGACCGTGGTAGGTCACTTCCACCTGGCGGAGGGCGACCCGCCGAGCTTCGGTGTGGTCTCCCTTGCCGGGGTGCACCATGATCGCGGCGTCGACGTCGTCGAATCCGCCTTCTCGGGCGATGTACTCCTTTCCGCAACCACCTTCCTCGGCGGGAGTGCCAATCAGCGACACCCGACCTCCGAGTTCTTCGACGAACGGGGCGACCGCCAGGAACGCGCCCACCGCCGCCGCACAGATCACGTTGTGCCCGCAACCGTGCCCGACGTCGGGCAGCGCGTCGTATTCGGCGAGGATCGCCACATGCGGATGCCCGGTCCCGACGGTGGCACGGAAGGCTGTGTCCAGTTTCCAAAGTCCGACTTCGATCTCGTGGCCGTGTTCTCGGACGAGGTCGGCGACGGTCGCCACCGCGTAGTGCTCCTCGAAATTCAGCTCGGGATTGGCATGGATGGCATGGGACAGTTCCAGAAGTGCCTCGGTGTGCGACGTCACCCGGTCGGCGATCCCCGAGCGCACCGCTTCGGGTGCCCCCGTGAACCCGGCGCGTTCCACCTCGTCCCATGGGAGCTCGCGTTCGAGATCGCCGCTGAGGAACCGTTGATAGGCCTCGGGCGGCGCGAGTTCGTCGGTCATGTCCCTCCATTGGTCAGCCGTCGCCCGACGTTACAACCCCGCGTACCCTGGGTTCCCGGGGCACTCAGAGCGCCTTGAGAGCCCAGGGTTCGGCGGGATGTCGCGTCCTGTTCCGGCCCATGGACTCCCGACGACGCCCCAGCCTGACGAACCGTGGGCTCTGGGGGCACCTCAGGTGCCTGGCGAACCCAGGGTACGCCGGGACCCCCTCTGTGCTTTGGCCGTCAGTAGAGGTTGAGGAGGCGGCCGGCCAGGGCGAGGGCGGCCACCACCATGAACGCCCGGACCAGACGCTCCCCGCCTCTGACGGCGAGCTTGGCGCCGAACCAACCGCCCGCCGTGAAGCCGGCTGCCAGCACGAACGCCGGCAACCAGACGACGTCTCCCCTGGCGATGAACACCGGGAGGGCGACCATGGTGACCACGGTGTTGATCAGCACCTTGATGCTGTTGGCGGTCACGAGGTCATAGCCCGCACGTACGAGAGCCGCCAGCAGCACCAGACCCACCCCGGCCTGGAACGCCCCGCCGTACAAGCCCACCCCGCCGAAGACCAGGACCGTCACCCACGTGGGCCACGGCTCGACGTCGGTCCGCACCCGCGGTTTCAGCACCGTGAGAATGACGAGCGGGATCATCAGCAGTCCGAAGATCCGTTCGAAGGTCTCGTCGGCGACCTGACTGATCAGGAACGCGCCGATCAGTGACCCGACGACGACGGGAGCGAGGACCGCCATCACCCGGGTGACGTGAATTCCGGACCGCCTGAAAGCCACGACTGCAGCCGCGTTCGAGGTGAGGATTCCGATGCGGTTCGACCCGTTCGCCTGGTTGCCGGGCACACCGGCGAGCACGAGGAGCGGCACGGTGAGCATCGATCCGCCTCCGGCCATCGTGTTCACGATGCCTGCAACGAACCCACCCACGACGAGAAACGCCAGTTCCCAGGTCATCGCCGCTCGCCCTGGCAGGGACCAGCAATCGGACGCGTCATGTCACCAGCCATTCGCTCACGTTCCTCACGACTTCTGGGATCCACCCGGCTTGGGCGGCAATGTAGCTCTCGGCGATCGTCGCTCAGTCCGCGACCTCCGGTCCGATGCTGCCCGGTCAGCCGACTTCGATGACCACCTTGCCGAGTGCGCGGCCTTCGCCGACATGCGCGAGTGCTTCGGGCACTCGCTCGAGCGGGAAGGTCCGATCGATGTGGGTGTCGACCTCGCCGGTCGCGCAGAGTTGTGCGAGGTCGGCGTAGTGCGTCGGGCCTTGTCGAACCATGAGCACTCCGAGGCGACGGCCCGTGAGTCGACCGAGGATCGTCCCGACGGTGACGACCCGCAGAAGTGCTCGAGTGGAACCGCCCACGCACAAGTAGCGGCCGGCCGGAACCAGCATCCGCCGATAGGCGAACACGGACCGACGAGCGACCAGATCGAGCACGCGATCCGCGGGCGGAAGCGTGGTGAAGTCCTGGGTGCGGTAGTCGATCACTTCGTCCGCGCCCACCGATGCCATGAACGTCAGCTTGGCGGCGTTGTCCACGCCGACGACATGCGCGCCGGCACGCTTCGCCAACTGGATGGCGAACGAGCCTGTTCCGCCGCCGGCCCCATTGATGATGATGCGTTGGCCGGCTGCGAGCGCGGCGGTCCCCTGGAAGGCGATCGCGCCCGCTTCCGGGAGGGTTGACGCTTGGGAGAAGGACAGCGAGTCCGGCTTGGAGGCGAGGAATGCCTCCGATCCCACGGCATATTCGGCGAATCCACCCATCGGTATCTTGCCGTAGACGTCGTCACCGGGAGCGAACCGGGTGACCTTGGATCCGACGGCTTGCACCGTGCCCGCCACGTCAGATCCGAGTGTGGGCCGGGCCGGCGCCCGCAAACCGCCGATTCGAGCGTACATCGGCGTCCCCTGCAGGCACTCCCAGTCCGACAGGTTCACCGAGGCCGCACGGACCTTCACGAGCACCTGGGTAGGGCCCGGGGTCGGGTTGGCCACCTCCTCGACCCGGAGCACCTCGGGCGGGCCGTACCGGTCGTAGACGACAGCTCTCATACCGTCTTGGGAAGTTGGTGAGTTCTCACAGCCACCAGCGTATGCGCGACTCCCGGCCGGGCTGGGGAGGCGAATGCCGACACAGCTTCGACAGCTCCCGGGAATGCCGTCGTTGGATCCCACCGGCGTCCGCCCGATCCGTATGATCGGAGATGCCACCATCCTCGGAGGCGACATGGCACCGTCCGAACACGTCGACATTCTGCGGACCGTTCCGCTGTTCGCCCACGTCCCGACACGCACCCTCAGGAAAGTCGCACAGATGACGACCGACGTGACCCACGAGGCTGGCCACGATGTGGTCAAACAGGGTGCGGGCGCGCACTTCCTCCACATCATCGTCACGGGGAACGCGACAGTGTCCGCCGACGACAGTCACATCGCGGACCTCGGGCCGGGGGATTACTTCGGCGAGATCGCATTGCTCGACGGTGGGAAGAGAACCGCCACGGTGACTGCAACAACGGACCTCCGCGTCCTCGGTATCAACGCCACGTCCTTCCGCCGACTCGTCCAGGCGGACGTCCAAGTCGCCGAGAGCCTGCCCGACATCATCACCGACCGCCTCCGCGAACTCGACGAGCGGCTGCGCCACTGACGCGCCTCTCACTCTCGGGCTACGGGTGGTCACTGCCTCCGGCAGTTCCGATGAGTGCATCGTCGTCGTGACTGCCTTGCGCACACCTACCCCTCCCCTGCGCGGAGGGAGGGGTATCTTCAACGAGTAGTGAAGCCGCGTGCATCCCTGATCGAGCGAGACGAGCATCTCCAAGCGCTCGGTGATGCAATCTCGGAGTCGAGCGATGCCGGATGCGTCGTCCTCGTCTCGGGCGAAGCCGGTTTCGGCAAGACATCGCTCCTCGACACCGCGCTCGAAATCCTGGACCACCGGTTTCGTGTGCTGATCACAGCGTGTGAACCGATCGGTATCCCCGTCGCCTTCGCTCCGCTCTACGACCTGCTGGACGAGCTTCCCGACGATGTGCGCCGCGACCTCAGGAGCGGAGCGGGTCGCCCCGCGGTGAACGCCGGCATGCTGGATCTCGTCAAGAACGATCGCTTGGTCATCGTCTTCGAGGACATGCACTGGGGCGATGAGGCGACGATGGGCCTCATCAGATACCTGGGTCGGCGGATCAGTGCCACCAACAGTGTCCTCATCGTCACGTACCGATCCGAAGAGGTCGACCTGACCCACCCCCTCCGGTTGGTGATCGCCGATCTGGGAAGGTCGGCCAAACGAATCGAGCTGCCTCCGTTGACACCCGCCGGGGTCACCCAACTGGCCGAAGGCATCGACATCGACCCTGTGCAAGTCCATGCGGCAACTCTCGGAAACCCGTTCTTCGTCGAAGAACTCCTCCGTCATCCTGATTCGGATCTGCCTCCGACGATCGGTAACGCGGTGCTGGCCGGCGCCGCACAGCTTCCCGAACCAGGAATGGAAATGCTCCAGCTCGTGGCGTTGAGTCCGGACGGGGTGACGCTCGATTTCCTCATCTCCCAAGCACCCGGGGCGGGTGAATGCCTCGATCTCGCGATACAGCGACGTTTGCTGGTCGCCGAGCGCGGGCACGTCAGATGTCGACACGACATCATCAGAGAAAGCCTCATCCACGCCCTCACTCCCGTCCGCAGTCGCCGCCTCCACCGGACTCTTCTGGCTCACCTCGAGTCGGAGGCGGGTGTGGCTGCGGACATCGCCAAGCTCGCGTTCCACAGCATCGGAGCCGGCGAGGACGAGAAAGCGGCCCGCTACTCCCTCCAGGCGGCTCGCCAGTCGGCCCGGGTGGGGGCGCATCGTCAGGCTGCATTCCACTATTCGCATGCCCTCGAGTTCAGAGGCTCGATCAGTCCCGACACGCTTCGTGAAGCTTTGCTCGAAGCAGCCACCGAGCACTGTCTCATCAACGACTTTCAAGCGGCGAGCGACCTCGCCCGCCTCCGGCTCGAATGGACCGCCAACTCCGTCGAAGCGGCAAGAGCTCGGGCATGGCTGGCATATTTCCAGTCACGGGAGAACGACTTGATCGCCTGCCGTCGGGAGGCCTGCCTCGCGATCGAGGTCCTTCGGCACGAACCGGCCTCAGAAGAACTCGCCCTCGCATTGAGCGTCACAGCCTGGGTGGATCTGGTGGAAGGTGACTGGGCCGCCGCGATGGCCAATGGCGACGAGGCCGCGACCCTCGCCCACGCGGTCGCGGCGACCGGCGTCGAGGTCCACGCCGCGACCACCGCCGGGACGGCCCGGACGATGGTCGGGGATCCGACGGGGCTCGCGCAGCTGGAGCACGCGGTCGCTCTCGGTATCGCCGAGCAGGTCGGTGAGTTCGCGGCGCGTGCCCTCAACAACGTCGGATTGATCTCGCTCAGGCGAGGACGCCTCGACGAAGCACGGGACTGCTTCGATCGGCTGATCGAATATGCGTTGACCAACGAACTCGACGCCTGGTACATCGCGGGGATCGCTACCCGAGCTTGGATCAACGTCGCGGCGGGAAGATGGAACGACGCCGATCGTGACCTCGAAGCTGCCCTCGGCCAACGGACCTGCGTGCAGACCGAGGTCGAATCGTTGGTGGCGGCCGCCATGCTGCGGGTTCGTCGTGGCGATCCCGGCTCCGCCGATCTCATCAATGATGCCCTGGAACGCATCGAGGGAAGCACCGACCAGGAGTTGTTGATCATCGGGTGCGCCTTGGCCATGGAGGGAGCCTGGGTCGGAATCGTCCCTGTCGCCGAAGCAGCCGACCGGTACTCCGCTCTCATGGGATCCGCGACGTTGCTGCAGGACCACTCCGGCCGGGCAATGCTGGCGTTCTGGGCGCGCCGACTGGATCTCGAGCCAGCCGAGGGTCGAATCGTCGGCCCAGCCGGGTTCGAGTGGAGCGGCGACGTTGCCGGTGCCGTGAGTTCCTGGGAGGCGAGCGGATATCGCCTGCACGCGGCAATCACCCGGGCGTGCCTTCCGAATGGCCGGCTCGAAGCGGTCCTTTCGGAGTTGACCGGAATGGGCGCTGAAGGGACCCTCAGGGGCCTGCGCCGTGAACTCCAGCGCCGAGGCGTGAGGCACATCCCCAGAGGCGAGAATGCGTCAACCCGGGAGAACCCTGCCGGCCTCACCCGGCGTCAGGCCGAGGTGCTCTCACTCATGGCCGCCGGGTGCTCGAATGTCGCCATCGCCGATGCGCTGTTCATCACTCCGAAGACCGCCAGCCATCACGTCTCGGCGGTGCTCTCCAAGCTGAACGCGTCCAGCCGGCTCCAGGCCGTCGCCACAGCCACAGCCAACGGATGGACCCGGCCAGGCCAGGTGATCCCGAACTAGGCAATCCGCCCGATGCGGTCGATGCGGCGTGCGCGGTACGTTGCGACCTGGCCACCGGAGGGTCGATGCCGCGCTATCTGGTTGAACGAACCTTCCCCGACGGTCTTCTCGTTCCGCCCGGCCCACCAGGACGGAAACTCCTCGGATCGATTATCGCATGCAACTCGGACAGGAATGTCACGTGGATCCTCTCCTATGTCGCCGTCGACGCCGCGAAGACCTTCTGCATCTACGAGGCACCGAGCCCCGAAGCGATCCGGCGTGCGGCCGCCAGCAACAACCTCCCCGTCGACCGCATCACCGAGATCTCGGTGCTGGACCCGTACGCCTACCACGTCAGTTGATCGGTCCGCCCGAATTAGGGAATTCCCCCGATGTGGGGACTCCACCCATTCCATACGGTGACCCGACGTCGCCAGACAGGCGGTACCCGGCGAGAGGAGCAGCGAATGGCTTTGTTCTTGGATGTCCACACCCTGGAGGGAGGGGTCGCGGCCGCAGATGTGGCAGACGCCCACATGAAGGATCTGGAAACGCAGGGCGGCTACGGGGTGTCCTACCTCAAGTACTGGGTCGACGAAGCGGCCGGAAAGATCTTCTGTCTCGTAGAGGCAGAAAGCTCAGAAGACGCCAACGCCGTTCACCGCGAAGCACACGGTCTGGTCGCCGCCGAGATCTATGCGGTGACAGAGCACAGCTAGGAAGGGAGTGGACGATGAACAAGAAGAACACAACGATGGCCAGCCTCGTGCTCGGCGTGATGCTGATCATGCCTGTCGCGTCGGCAGGAGGACAGGCAGGACTGAGCGAGGCCCGTCAAGGCACTGCGGGCTTCCACAAGGTCAGCCATGCGGAGGCGGCCGGATACGGGAGCACCCTCGACGTCCTCGGTTGCTTCGAGAAGCCCGGTGTCGGCGGGATGGGACTCCATTATCTCAACGGCGCACTTCTGACCGACCCCTCCGTTGACGCGGCGACGCCCGAGGCGCTGGTCTACGAGATGCAGTCGGACGGCGATCTGAAGCTGGTCGGCCTGGAGTACATCGTGCTCGCGTCCGACGTCGCTGACTCGACGAATCCGCCGACGTTGTTCGGCCACGAGTTCCACGCTCACCCGGTGCTGCCGCTCTATGTGCTGCACGCCTGGATCTGGCAGCCGAACCCGCTGGGGATGTTCGCGGATTGGAATCCCCGAGTGGCGATGTGTCCCGAGGGAGTTCCGATCTTCGGATCCTGACCGCCGAGCGGCCGGACACGCGTAACCCTGGGCTCCCGGGGCGCCAGGAGCGCCTCCGGAACCCAGGGTTCGCGGGGCGACTCAGCCCTCGGCGAGGGTGTCAGGAGGTGAGGAACCGCTCGGCGAATGCCTCGATGACGGCACGACCTTCGGACGGCCAGCCGCACACGAGATAGTCGTAACCCATGGCCTCGAATTCCTCGATGACCCGGGCCATTTCGTCGTGTTCCTTCTCCAAAGACAGCGACGCCGCCCTCTTCAACTCAGCGGGATCCCGGCCAAAACGCTCGGCGTGGTCGCTCATGCGCTGTGACTTCGCTCGCAGTACCTCGGGTGCGCCGCCGGAGTGCCAGACGTCGGCATACCGGGCGGCGATCGGCATCATGCGCTTCTCACCTTTGGCGCCGATCCAGATGGGGGGATGCGGCTGCTGGACCGGCTTGGGGTTGAGGGTGGCGTCTTCGATCTGAAAATGCTTGCCATCGAAGGTGAATCCATCGATGGTCAGTAACCCCCGGAGGATCTGGACGGCCTCCTCGAAGGCATCGACACGGTCGCCGAGGTCGGGGAACGGGATCCCCATCTCCCGATGCTCCTTTTCGAACCACGCCGCGCCGTAGCTCAGTTCGAGCCTCCCGTGCGAGGCGTGGTCGATGGTGATCGCCTCCGCCGCGTAAACGGCGGGATGGCGATAGGTCATCCCAGCCACGAGTAGCCCAAGGCGAATGTCGGACGTGACCCCACTCCAGGCGGCCAGCGTGGTGCTCCCCTCGAAGCACTCGCCAGGGCCGTCGCCATACATCGGCTGGAAGTGATCGAACCCCCATACCCCGTCGAACCCGAGCTCCTCGGCGAAGCGGACACGGGACACGTTCTCATCCCAGGGCATACGTTGCTGGGCGACATCAAGACCAAAGCGCATGTCCCGTGTCTACCACGGGTCGTCGGTAAGGCGAATCACACACATCGTGCGGCGTCGTCTTTTTTGTCTCGGGAGTGGCGCCGAGGAACACCGACGAGCAGCAACGGGCACATGTCGAGGCAGCGATGGAAACGCCCGCGGGTGCGCCGGCCGTGACATCGGACCCGCGCTCCTATTCTCCACGAACAGATGCCGCTCTTCATGGATCAGCACGACACCGAAGGGGCCTCGCCCGAGGACCTGGCTCGAGCACACGTGGCCGATCTCCAGGTCCAGGCCGACCATGGTGTCAAGTTCCTGACCTACTGGCTGGACTACCAGGGCGGGAGCGCCAACTGCCTCGTCGACGCGCCCGATCCCGCGGCGGTGAACAGGGCCCACGCTGCGGCCCACGGTCAGTTGGCGGGTCGAATCGTCCCGGTCGACGAAAGCGAGGTGCTGGCCTTCCTGGGACGTGTGGGAGATCCGCCCGGCGTGATCGTCGAACCCGCCACCCGGACAATCGTCTTCACCGACATGGTCGACTCCACGGCCCAACTCGACGAGTTCGGGGACGTGGCCGGAATGGAGACTCTGCGCGAGCACAACCGGATCGTCCGCCGGATACTCGGGAACCACCGCGGTCGGGAGGTCAAGAACACCGGCGATGGATTCCTGCTGTCGTTCGACTCCACATCGGACGCCGTGCGGTTTGCGATCGAACTGCAGGGTGCCCTCTCGGAGTATTCCCACCAGCATCCCGAACGCCAGATCCACGTCCGAATCGGAATGAACGCCGGCGAACCGGTGTCCGAGGAGGGTGACCTGTTCGGGCTGGCGGTCAACGTGGCGGCCCGATTGTGCGGCCACGCTCGCGCCGGCGAGATCCTCGCCTCGGCTGCGGTGGCGGGCCTGACGATGGGCAAGGGTTTCGACTTCACCGACGCGGGCGTCGTCTCGCTCAAGGGGCTGAAGAACCCTCTGCCCACTTTTCGGTTGCAGCTGTCGCTGCCTGCTCCGTCCCCCCACGAAGGGTGAGCTCAGGAGCAAGGTTCTCGAACCCCGCATTCGGTTCCGCGTCCGGCATCAGCGAGCACCCCCGGGCCGACGAGGATGAGGCGGATCCCGCAAATCAGGAAGGGTCTCCGATGCCGAAGTTCGTGTTCCTGCCACCACTGAGCGACGCCATCCGCCGTTGGGCGGAACAACTGCGATCCGAGGGCTTCGACGACGTGGAGATCGTGCAAGTCGCCGATCCCGACCGAGCAGCGGACGTCATCGCCGACGCGGACGCCGCGTTCGGGTCGGTGCCAATCGACCTGCTGAGTCACGCCGGTTCCTTGCGGTGGCTGCAGGCGCCGGCCGCCGCCCCACCTCCCGGATTCTTCTACCCGCAGTTGGCGGAGCATCCCGTCGTCGTCACCAACTTTCGCGGGATCTACAGCGATCACGTCCCCATCCACGCCATGGCACTGGTCTTGGCGATGGCCCGCAATCTCCCGCACTACTTCACGCAGCAACAGCAAGGATCCTGGGATCCAATTCCGGATGAATCGTCGGTCATCCACCTCCCCGAGGCGACAGCCCTCATCGTGGGAGTCGGTGCAATCGGGTCCGCGCTGGCGGACCACTGCCAGGCGTTTGGCATGCGGGTACTGGGGACCGACGCCCGAATCACCGAACATGCCCACGCTGAGATCCACAGTCCCGACGCCCTCGACCGGCTGCTCCCTCAGGCCGACGTCGTCATCCTGACCGTCCCGCACACGCCGCAGACGGAGGGCCTGATGGATTTTCGTCGATTCAGGCTGATGAAGAAGACTGCTGTGCTGGTGAACATCGGGCGGGGACCGACGCTGCGACTCGACGACCTCGTGCATGCATTGAACACCGGCGAGATCGCCGGGGCCGGCCTCGACGTCTTCGAGACGGAACCGCTTCCCGCGGATCATCCGCTGTGGCGCACCCCGGGAGCAATTGTGACTCCGCATGTTGCCGCGACCGGGCCGTACCTCGACGATCGCCGCTACCGGGTGCTTTCCGAGAACTTGCGGCGCTTCCTTTCTGGCCGGCCCCTGATCAACGTCGTCGACAAGACCCGTTGGTTCTGAGTCCCCGACGGTGTCCGTCCGGAAGCGAGCCTCCCGAGCACGCGTGGTCGCTTGGCGATGTCGACGAGGGAGCGACCCAGACGTTCCACCCATTCCCGCCGCCAGGATGGGTGGCGTCGGCAGCCGGTTGCCGCACTCAGGACGGCAACAGCGGAAGACCGGTCTGCGGATCGTGACGCCGCTGCAGATGGGTCGGCGATTCGGTGACAATGACCTCCAGGGTCGGACGCACCGTGGCAGCGAGAAGGTGTCCGCCCATCGCGTCCCCGTCCTCTCCCGCCACCACCAAGTGGGCGTGCAGCTTCGGTTCACCTTCGCCGTCCCGAGCGATGTTTCCCAGGAACGAGGCCACCTCCACCTGGCGGTCGACCTCGATCGGCTGGTAGTCCTTGGTCTCCCAATCGAAGTACGCCAAGGTCACTTTGGAGAACGCACCGATCCCGGTCACTTCACTTCCGGTCAGGTCCGCCTCGGCTGCGAAGTCGACGATCCCCGTGACGGGGTTCTCATCGATGGCAAACACGAGGGCGAAAGTCCGCTGGCCGTTCGCTTCGTGCAACAGCGTGGTCTTCATCCGAGCTCCTTCGTTCGATTGGCGTCGAGGCAGCGGACGGTCCATACCTGAAAGTGCCGTTCTCCAAACACCGGACCGTTCGGGGCGCGTGGACTGGCGTCGCTGTCCTCACCCGAAGGCTCCCGAGTCTCATCGTTGCTGCCGGCGCTTCCAGGGCGAGCGCCTTCAGCCCACGAGTGCTCAGGCGGTACGTCCGGCTCACCGGTAGCTTGCTGGGATGGCCGCCCAGTACCGATTCCTGACCGAGTTCGAGCTCAGCTCGTCACCGGCTGCGGTCGAGGAAACGCTGCGCGATGTGGGCCAGTGGAACACGTGGTGGCGGTGGGCACGCCGGGTCGAGTCACTGACGTCGGATCATGGCGTGGTGGGGGCCCGCTACCGCAACCGGATCGCCACTCCACTGCTCTACAGCTTCACCTATGACACCGAAGTCGTCGAGGTCTCCGACGAGCTCATCCGGCTGGAAGTGAGTGGAGACCTCGCAGGAACCGGCGTGTTTCGGTTCCGGCCAACCGCCCCCGGTGGCTCGTTGCTGTCGTTCGAATGGTCGGTGGAAACCCACAAGCGATGGATGAACCTCCTCGCACCGCTGGCCAAATCGGTCTTCACCTGGAATCACCACAAACTCATGTCCGACTTCGGAGAGGGACTGGGACGGGCATCGGGTGGCGATCTCCTCGTCATCCGTCACGTGGCCGCCACGCCAACCTGACCCCCGTTCATTCCAAGCTGGAGATCCCCGAGAGAGCAACGACCCGCGCTGTCGTCACTCACCTGCCTCCAGGCCGATGCCGGCTAGGAACACGAGAAGGGTCGCGCTCCCGAACACGATCGAACCCAGCTTCTGATCCACTGCCATGACACAGCGTTCCATTTGCTGCGTGTCTCGGATACGCAAATCCCGCATAGATCCCGCTCCAACCCAGATGGCGGCGGCGAAGATGTGAACAGTGCGCAGGAGCGCTTCCATCAGCGGAGGCGCGTCAATCTGCGAGACCCTCGAGAGGGGGACGCTGTTTGCGATAGGAGTTCTTGGTGACGATCTGGCCTTCCTGCACGGTCAGGAAGTCACACCCATTGACTTCGAGGCGCCGCCCATCGGACAGGGTCCCTGTGAACGTCCATTGCGAGACTCCGTACCCAGCGCCAAGCCGGTAGTGGCGCCCATTGCTCCATTCGGCGTCGGGCATCGCCTCGAAGACCTCGGCGAACGCGCGCCGCACCTCGTTCCTGCCCTGGTACCGCGTGCCACAGACCTCTCCGCCGCCCGAGGCTTCGAACACGCAGTCATCGGCGAACAGACTCATCAGGGCATCGAGGTCATGACGATTCCACGCCTCTGCATGACGTGCGAGCAGATCCAACAGATCTTGGTCATCCGACTGTGCCAATCCAGCTCCTTGCGTAGGCGCCACAATGGGTCGGCTCCCTCTCGTGCCTGCCGACGAGTGTATGTCGCCGACGGACCGCAGGCTCTCCGATCCTGGTATTTCAAGTACCACGACCTGGCGATCACATCTGAGCCGAACCCAGATCGGACGAGTCCGCCACGAATGGCCGACACCGTTCCCGACGAGGTGCTCGCAACCGAGATCCACAGACGGGGCTCACCGGACCGCCCATGACGGGCCATCTCGGAACCCGGAGCCACTCCTCGATGAACGAGTTGAGGATCAGTTGGGTCGGATCACCCACCGACGACTCATCGGCGCGTTCTGTTCATCCGGGGCACACAGCTGGGAGTCGATCGACGGTCGATCCACGTCGGGTTGGCACATCGCCTGGATCGTCTCTGCCAGCTCTTCTTGGTGTGCAGCTTCGATCGCGGCTGCGTGTCCCGCGACCAGAGACGGATACGGATTGATGATTCTGGAGCCGACGTGGAGTTCGAAGTGGGTGTGGGCCATCCCGCCTTTGGCATTGCCGGAGTTGCCAACGAATGCGACGTGGCGGCCCGCCGCGACGGGAGTGCCCTCGTCCAGGCCGTCGGTCACCGTCAACCCCCACGACGACCGGCCTCGGTTGCTACCGGGATCGTCGTTGTTGAGGTGCAGGTACCAACTCTGCCAACCGTCGGCGTGGTCGATGACCATGTACCGGCCCGCCCTCGGCGACTCGGCGACCCGACTGATGACGCCGTCAGCCACGGCATAGACCGGCGAATGCTTCGGTGCCATCAGATCGATACCCATGTGCGTTCGCCCGTCCGGTTTGGCCGCACCGAAGGTCGGGTCGAACCAGGTCTCAAACGGGTCTTGCGGAAAGACGACATCGAAGCCGGATCTGCGCGTCGCACCGAGGGCGGTGATGGGGACTGGCAGGACGGCGGCAGCTGCGGAGAGGGTCAGCATCCGTAGGAACTGCCTACGAGCCACCGGGTTTCTTGACACACTCACGACTCACCTCGTCGGTCACCGGACCCGGGCGCACAGTCCCAGAAGACCACGAGAACCTAGCTTCTCGGACCAGACCGCCGCAAGACGGGGCCAGGCCGTCCTGACCAGTGCACCTACAGCCGACACCGGAACATCGGCGCGGGGAGCCGACGTCGGGCGCGTCTCTGCCCGCGATCCTCTTCAGCAACCGACCTCGAGATCGCCTCCCTGGCGCGGACCTCCTTCGGGACTGCGCAGGGCCATGCGGATGCCGCCTGCCATCCGGGGGCGCGCCCCCCATCCGGCGATTGGAGGTGCTCGATCGGCACCCCACTCCTGGTCAACGCCCAGTAGATGACCGAATTCGAATTCCACATGTCGCCCGCCGCGGCCCTGTCTCGTCCCCAGGTGAGCGACGGCACCGCGCCCCACTCGCAGGAGTCTCCGCGCGATCTCGACATCATCACTCACGGTGTGCGCTCCCCCGCCCGCACAGTCGACGTCGGGAAGCACTCCGTCCTCCAGCAGCGGATTTCGTATCGAAAGATCCGTGTAGACGCCATCCACCGCGCAAAGACCGGACCCTCGACGACGCCGCCGTGGGATCTCGTGTCTCCGTCCGGGCTCGGCCAGGTGGTCTCCAGAACGAACCGACCTCCGGGCACGGCGGACTTCGAGGGCGGCGTGATAGAGGTCCAGGGGTTGCCTGCGCTCCACCCGAGCCCGGATTGCCTCATAGATCCGCCCGTTCATGGCGACAAACCCCGAACCGCCGGCACCCAGGAGGTTCCAGTGGCTCAGCTGCCACACGAGAGTCAGAAACGCGAGCGGGAAGACCGCGGAGAGAGATGGACTCCACGTTCGTCCACCGGAGTCCCGGGGCCCATCACCCGACCGGCGGTGCAACCGATCCCACGCATCCAAGGCAATTCGACCCGCTCTACTGGGGCTGGGGCAACGATTGACACCGATCGGTGTCAATTTGGTTGTGGTCAGCGACCAGTAGCCGTATCATCTAGCCATGACACCGAACGGTTACATGGATGAGATAGCCGTCGTGATTCGTCGGCGTCGACGAGAGCTCGGCATCGACCAGGAGACGACCGCGCAATTGGCGGGCGTGTCGCGCAAGTCCGTATCCGAGATCGAACGAGGCAAGCGCACCGTGAGACTGGACGTTCTGATGCGTGTCGTCGACGTGCTCGGTCTCCGCATGGAGATTTCGTGAGCGTCTCCGCGGATGTCTACAAGGGCTCCCGCCATGTCGGATCATTCGAACGACACCCCGACAGGGTCGAGTTTCGATACCTCCCCGGATACACGGGGGAACCCGTCGCATCCACGCTCCCGGTGTCGCCACGACCGTTCGTTTCACCGGCCGGGCAACTTCCGCCGTACTTCGTCGGTTTGCTTCCGGAGGGCCGGCGCCTCTCCGCGCTGGTTCGAGCTCTCAAGGTTTCCGCCGACGACGAACTCTCACTCCTTCTGGCTGTTGGCGGCGACACGGTGGGAGACGTACGTGTGATTCCTTCGGGCGAGGAACCGACCGAACTGGCCCCGTATGTCACCCAGAATGACTGGGAGAAGGTCGACTTCGACGAACTCTTCATGCGATCGATCGACGACGACTTCGACCGCACAGCGATTCCCGGAGCACAACCGAAGGTTTCTGGGCAGATGATCAGCTTCCCGATCGCAGCGGCAAGCGGCCACGTGATCGCAAAACTCAACCCACCGGAGTACTCCCATCTCGTCGAGGTGGAAGCAGCGATGCTCGATGCCGCCGCCACGATCAAGCCCTACAAGGTTCCCGGCCACCGGCTGGTCACGGACAGGCACGGTCAGGTCGGTCTCATCGTCGAGCGATTCGACCGAACAAGAGTCGACGAGTCGGTGGGTCGTTTGCCAGTCGAAGACGGGTGTCAGGCGATGGGGAGATATCCCGCCGACAAATACCGCTTGGACACCGTTGCGGTGATCAGATCTCTGGCAGACCAGTGCACCGCGCCGGTCGTTGCTCGCCTGCAGCTGCTGGCGAGGTTCTTGTTCTCCTACCTGGCCGCCGACGGAGACTTCCATGCCAAGAACCTGGCAATCATCGAGACTGCAGCGGGGCTGTGGGAGCCGGCGCCCGTATACGACGTGGTCTGTACCGCTGTCTATGGCGACATGACTCTGGCGTCGCCTTTCAACGGCAAGGCGAATGTGCGGGAGATGGGTCGTAGCAAACTCCTCGACGCCGCCGCCGAACTCGAGATCCCCGAAAAGGCGGTAGCACGCACTCTTGACACTCTCGTCCCGAGGGTCGCCACCGCGATCAGCGCCGCTCTCGACACGCCTGTCTTCTCTCGCTTTCCGAACCGGGCCAAAGCCCAGCGGCTCACCGCGAGACGGGCGGTCCTTCTCGCTGGTTGACCCAATGCCTTCCCCCGCTCGCCCGTTATGACGAGAGGTGAAGCGGGACGCGTTCGTCCGTCTTCACGAGCGAGGCGACGCGAACAGCACTCCTGCCGTCGCCGCCGGATGCGAGTCTGCCGGTCCCATGTCCCCGACTACACACCCAGCTTGGTCACCATCGACCAGATCGTGAACCCAAACAGGGCGATGTACACGAGAGGGGCCCAACGGAACACCGGGTCGATCACTCTCGCCCCGCCCTCCTCTGCCTCGGCGGCTCGTTTGGTCGCCGGACCGAAAAAACCTGTGCGCATCCGGCTCGATTCGCCCGACGCTTCGTCCAAGCCTGTCCGCGCAGTCATCGATAACCTCGCGTAATGGTGTGGGCGGCGGACGACACCGTCACCACTCGCGCCGGTCTGCCTCCGACGAGACGATCGAGCGGCAGCCTCGTGAGCAGAAACGGTGCCGGATGGTTGAGCGCGAATGTGTACTCGAGCAACCCGGCATCGTCGCAATCGACGACTGATCCGGCCGCTCAGGCGACGGGATCGCCATCGGTGCCGGCACACGAGCCACCCGCAAAGTTACGTAGTGTCGACCGCCGCAACGCAGCCACGGCAGCGGGAGGTGCAGGTTGACGGCCGGGGATCCAGACGACCCGCCGCGCCGCGCCCTCCTCCGCACACTCGCAGTGTTGGGCGTCGCCGCCGTTTCATCGATCGGCGCTCGGATCCTCTTCGGAGGATCAGGCCCGGCAGACGTCGCAACCGCCCAGTCGCCGCTCACGACTTCCACCACGACCTCGACGACCACGACAACGGCTCCCACCACCACCCCGCCGACCACGACGTCATCGACCACCACTACGACGGTTCCCGAACCGATCATCGTGGATGTCATCTCGAAGGCAGGCTGGGGCGCTCGCGGAACCGGCGAGTTCGGCACCCACGAGTTGGTCCGCCTCACGTACCACCACACCGCCTCCGACCCTGCGGGGGCTCCGGACCGGATCCGTGGCTACCAGCGGTACCACCAGGATCAAGGATGGCCGGATGTGGCCTATCACTATCTGATCGATCAGGCCGGCCTGGTCTATGAGGGTCGCCCGGTCGACGCTCCCGGTGACACGTTCACCGAATACGACCCCACCGGCCACTTTCTCCCCTGCCTCGACGGCGACTTCGACCTCGCACCACCGTCAGATGAGTCCATCGACGCGCTGGTGTTGATCCTCGCCTGGGCAGCACAGACCTTCGAGATCGGACCCGACACCCTGACGGGACATCGGGACCATGCGGCCACCACCTGTCCGGGTTCGTTCGCGTATGAACTCCGCGACCAAATCGCCGACCGGGTCACCGCCCTGGTGGATGCAGCCCGGACGATCGAACTCGTCCTGACCGACCGCGAAGAGGGGACCGCCTGACCATGTCATCGGTGTGCAAGGAAGGACCATGCCATCCCCAGCAGACGAGATCCAGACGACTCGTTGTCAGACCGCGAGGTGAAGACGGAGGGCTTCGTCGACATCGTCCATCAGCGCCGGCGGAACCCTCCCGATCCGATCTGTCACACGTTCAACGGAGACCGATCGAACCTGTTCCGCCTGAGCCTTTGAGTCGCGTTCGAGACCACACCCATGCGCTGGAATCAGAACTTGGAACGGATGGACCCGAGCAACGTTGGTGGTGAGGGGGACGACGGTCACCACGCCCCGTCCCAGCCTCGCGGCCGTGGTGTTCGCCCCATCGTTGGAGACCAGCACGGCGGGGCGACGCTTGTTGGCTTCGCCGACCTGTCCCGGATCGAGATCCACGAGCCGTATCTCACCGCGCAGCATCAGCCAATCGCCAGTCCGTCACCGAATGCGGCATCCCACACGTCGGCCTCGCCGGACTCGTGCCATTCGCTCCACGCATCGGCGTACGCATCTCCCAGTTCGGTCGAGCGCAGCAAGCGAACGGCCTTGTGGACCACCGCGGACCGTGAGTCATACCCTTGGGTCCGGGCAAACTGATCGAGGAACTCGACGTCTTCTTTGGGAAGGCTCACACTCAGCTTCATACTCTGATGCTACCAATGGTACGACCCCCCTTACTACCGCTGCCGATGCGGTCGAGCCCGGTGACTCGAGCTTGGACCCGGCTGGGTATCCCCCACTGCCCGCCCCAGGTCGCCGCCTTGCCAGGCTCGGGAATCCTGCGCGACGAGACAACCGCCTTGGGGTAGATCCACCCTCGGGTCAATCCTCCAGGCCGAGATGCTTCCGCATCACCTCGGGACGCATCGACAGTTCGTGGCTGGGGTACTTCTCAAAGGAGCGCAGTAGGGCGATCAGATCTCCTCTTCGCGTGGGATCGGCGGCCGCCTGGCGTGGCGTCATCCCGGAGAGCGCGGGGATCTCATCGTCGAGCCAGCGACGCTCGTACCGGTCACGGAGCTCGGCGACGACCTCCGGATCGACAGGAGGCGGCGCTGGCAGTGGTGGCGAGTCAGCCTGCATCGCTTGCACCTCCTTGAGCGTCCTGGCGGGTCGGATGGTCTCGGAGACGACTTCGGCGACGTCGAAGAGCTGGTCGGCCACCCGCGCCAAGCGTTCCTCGGAGTTGACCTCGACCTCCAACTCGTCGTCGCGACGACGAAGCACCGCACGAATCAGGCGCTCCTCTTCGTCGATTTCGACGAACTCGCGCCAGACGTCCTCGTCGGTGTCGTCCCGTTCGTAGTGTTCGTCCAGTGCAGCCTCCAGGGCGTTCCATCCGTCCGTCGGGCAGAGACGGGCCTCGCACAGGACGAGCGGCTCGCCTTCCCGGTTGGACATCCGGGGTGGGGCGTGGAGGGCTCCGTACCACTCGGCGAGGGTGTCGGCGTCGTGGTGGTGGTCGAGGATCTCCAGTAGCGACGCGCGGCGCTGGGGCACTACCGGCACCATCACTCCCGAGAGCCACATCTCGCCCCACCCGGGTAGGAGCCGGGCGAGGACCTGGTCGCCGGGGAGGAACCGACTCGCGGTCGCACGGTCGGTCACTGTCTCGACATCACCCGTCTTCGTGTCACGCAAGGTCACTGTGGCGACGCCGTCGGTGGACTCCACCTCCCACAATGCGAGGGAACTCTCCTCCCAGGACTCCAGAATCTCTGCTTCGTCATCGGGGACCAGCATCCCCCTTCGTTCGCGGAACTCGGACGCAAGGCCGCCTTCGAACACGGCCAGCTCGACGATGAACTCGTCGCGACACATCCGAACCAGGTCATCGATCTCGAAGTCGTTCCACATGGCGCTCGAGGCCAGGCCGACCAGCGCGCTCCCGAATTCATCCCGGGTGGCGAACACCGTCAGCTTGGAGAGGAGCCACGTGGCCCGGTCCCTCGTCGAGATCTCGGATCGTCCCAGGTGACACTGCTTGTACTTGCGGCCGGAGCCGCAGGGGCACGGTTCGTTGCGTCCGACTTTCGGCAGCTGAGAGCCCAACGATTCATGGAACGAAAGCCACGGGTGGTCCTGGCCCATTCCAGCCTTGCGCAACAGGGTGATGACTCGCGGCGCGTCGCCGCGGTCGGCGGCGTACCAGGCCAACTCCACCAGGGCCGGGCCAAAGTCGGAATCTGCCGCGATCGCTTCCTCCAGGTCGAGCTCGGCAGCCAGGGTCTCACCTACCACCTCGTTGTGACGGGCCCGCAACATGAGGGCAGCAGCAGACTCGCGACGACCGGAGGACGCCAGCGCGGTTGCGAAGTCACCGACAGACACCGATCCCAGAATGCCGAACTGGTTTGCCCAATCGGTGAACGCCTCGACGACGGATCCGTGGCCCAGAGCCCGGTTGACAACTTTGGCAGGCACGTCCAGTCCCGAGCGATGGGCGATCCAGGCATCCATCACCAGGTCGTAGGCGTCGTCGCAGCAGTCGTTGAACCCGTACCGCCGTCGAAGCTGCGAACGGAACTCGTCGGCGGCTGCCACTCCCTGTGGCTTCCACTCGGAATCGGTGGGGCCTACGAACGCTCCCTCGACGGACAGGCCGGCGTCGGCCAACAACTCCACGACTGGACGCACTGGAGATCGGAAGAGCAAGCGGTCGGCGAAGACGACGCGCGTGAGGAGGTTCTGGGGCTCGTCGCCCAAACCCTCGTCGTATCCCACCCAGATCTCGAACGCGTCGCGGAGGGCGGCAACCTCCGTGTCCCCTTCGCCAACCTCTGTCGCCGCCTCCGCGACCACCTGGTCGCCGATGCGACGGAATGTGACGATGTCGCTTGGCGTGAATCCGGCCAGCCAGCCACTCGGCCCCACCCACGAGCCGTGGGGCGAGTACGGGGCGTCGTCCACCCGGCCGAATTCGAGTCGCAGGGGCCCGTCCGGAGTCGACAGCTCTTTTGCTCCGAGGTCGAGGAGCGAAAGGTCGGGAACCAAGTCAACCATGTCACCGGCCACCTCTTCGGACGTGACGCGATGCGTGAACACCAGGCCCTCGGCCAACTCGTCGAGTCGGATCAGTTCGTCTTCGTCGGTGACGAGAATCCGACCGTCGTCTTCGAGGAGATAGAACAGATAGTCGTCGGGCTTTTCTTCCGCTTCCAGGGCTTGGGCTTCGAGATCGGAGTGCTCCAGGAGATGGTCGAAGAGCTCGAGGTAGTGGTCGATCCCCGAGGAGACCGCAGCCAGCGCCGCGCTGATGATTGAGGAGTGAGACGTCATTGGGCGACCCTACCGAAGCCGGCTCCTGCCGGCATCATGACCGACGAAGGGCTGGCGCCTGTCCCGCTACACCCCCGTGGGCCAATCCTCGACACTCACCTCCGGCATCGGGAAGTGCCGAGGGTTCCCGGTCGCCAGAGTCGCACCGACACCGACGGCGGCCGCCGCGATCAGGCAGTCGGCTTGATGCAGCGTCACCCCCGATTCGGCATACCGCCGCCGCCACCGACCCGCCAGTTCGCCCTCGGCGAGACCCAACGGTGCCATCCGCAAGGCCCGCAAGAGCCGGCCGGCCACCTGCTCCTCATGGGTGAGGATCCCGCGCCATATCTCTTCGACCGATATCGCACAGACCCAGGGCTCGTCGCCTTGCCTCCGCAGCAACCGAATCCGCTCAGAGGCAGAGCGACCGCGGAGCGCGTCGATGAGGACAGTGGAGTCGAGCAGAATCCGGGCCATCTCGCCTAGCCGACTCGCCGTCCGTCGCTCTCCCGCTGAGATCGCACCCAGGTCGCCGGATCGTCGTCCCAGGCGTGTCCGGTATCGGCAATGGAACCGAGCACCGATTCGATCTCGTCCCAGCGTTGCTCTTCATCCAGGGCACGACGGATCAGCTGAGCAATGAACGTGCTCCGCCGGCGCTTCCCGGCGCGTCGGTCCAACTCGTCGACGAGCTCCTTGTCGAGAGTTATGTGTAAACGCATGTGTCTAGTCAAGCACACAGGAGCGAATCCCGAATGCGCAGCGACGTTGCGACGGCGCTGTTGGGTGACTGAACGAGACGTTCCCATGTCGGATTCACGGAGGGCCAACAAGGCACAGAAGCACCACTGCCACCGAGGCGATCCAACCGGCGCCCTGCAACGTGAGGAGCCGCGTCGGAGTTCGGAAACATGCGAACTCGACCCAATGGCTCCGTGGGAGAACAAGTGTTCTGGGGCTGGCGCCAGGCTTTCGACGAGGATTGGGAGGGCCCGGATGCCGTCCCAATCCTCGTCAGGTGTCAGGCCGGTACCCGAGAAAACTCTCGTTCCCAATGGCGGTGAGCGGCGACGGCGTCGACGAAGCGGGCCGCCACTTCGCCGGCGTCGGCGTCATCTCCGGCGGTGACCATCCCCTTGTCGGCGACGACTCTGCCTTCCCTCTCGGCGAGCGTCACATCGGTGAGCTGGGCGGTCTCGAGAAGCTGTACCCCCGCGCCGACGGCCCCGATCGCCTTGCAGTGCTTGAACGCTTCCTGCACGAACAGCACCGAGTCTCCTTGCGCCGTGAGGATGGCAGCAGCGTCAGCCCCGTCGGGAACGAAGACTGCGTCGACCATGACCGATCCGAAAGTGACGTGGCTCTTGTCGACCTGGATCTCCTCACCGCCGGCCGCCGTCACCGTCCCCAGCGCGGCGGCGACCACGAGAACACGGGCACCGGCGTCTTCCAGAGCCTGCCGAACGGTCTGATAGCTCGAATGGTCCACCCCGTCGGCAACCAGGATGGCCACCTTCCTGGTGGCGGCCGAGAACGTGGTGTTCTCCATGCTCAGCGCGGCCGACCGTCCCGGAGCAGCCGCGCCCCGCCGGTCGTCGGGCAGAGGAGCAGTCGTCTCTTCGAGATAGCTCAGATCGCCGGTCACCTCCTCCACTCCGATGCCGGCGGCCGCCCGCTCCGCCAGTTCCGGGTCCACGTTGTGGAAGAGGTCGCACATGCGTTGTCGCACATGCTTGGGCTCGACCTTCCCCAACTCGAAGTGGATCGCCGAAACGAGGTGGTCCTTCTCGGTCTCGGACTGGCTGTTCCAGAACAGGGACGCCTGGGTGAAATGGTCACGGAAGCTGTCGCTGCGCTCCCGAACCTTGGGACCCGTCGCAGCACTCGGATGTGTGGTGAGGGCGCGTTCGGGGTCGTCGAGCTGCATGGGGCAGCCGCCCCCCAGCGAGTTCGGCTCGTAGTTGACCGATCCTTTGTTGACGGTCTGGCGCATGAACCCGTCCCGCTGGTTGTTGTTCACCTGGTTCAGGGGGCGGTTGATCGGTATCTCGTTGAAGTTGGGACCACCGAGACGGATGAGTTGGGTGTCCAGATAGGAGAACAGACGTCCCTGCAACAGGGGGTCTTCGGTGACGTCGATGCCAGGCACGAGATGGCCGGGATGAAAGGCCACCTGCTCGGTCTCGGCGAAGAAGTTCTCGGGGTTCCGGTTCAGGGTCATCTTCCCGATTGTGCGGACCGGTACCAGTTCCTCGGGGATGAGCTTGGTCGCGTCGAGCAGGTCGAAGTCGAACGAGTCGGCATCTTCTTCCTCCACCACCTGGATCCCGAGCTCGTACTCGGGGTGATCGCCCGCCTCGATCGCCTCCCACAGGTCCCGCCGGTGATAATCGGGGTCCTTCCCACCGAGCTTCTGTGACTCGTCCCAGACGAGAGCGTGAGTGCCCAGTACCGGCTTCCAATGAAACTTCACCAGCCGCGCCCGACCTGCGGAGTCGACCAGCTTGAAGGTGTGCACCCCGAAGCCCTCCATCATCCGGTAGCTGCGGGGGATGCCCCGGTCCGACAGCACCCACATGAGCATGTGCGCGGTCTCGGGCATGAGTGAGGCGAAATCCCAGAAGTTGTCGTGTGCTGCGGTTGCCTGCGGCATCTCGTGATGTGGTTCCGGTTTGATGGCGTGCACCAGGTCCGGGAACTTGATCGCATCCTGGATGAAGAACACCGGAATGTTGTTGCCGACCAGATCGAAGTTCCCCTCGGGTGTGTAGAACTTGGTGGCGAAGCCCCTCACATCGCGAGCAGTGTCGAGGGAACCTCGAAAGCCGACGACCGTCGAGAAACGCACGAAAACCGGTGTCGGGGTGCCGGGATCCTGCAAGAAGGCCGCCGTCGTCAGGTCCGAGAGAGGTTCGTAGACTTCGAAGATGCCGTGGGCGCCTGATCCCCTGGGATGCACGACCCGTTCGGGGATGCGCTCGTGGTCGAAGTGGGTCATCTTCTCGCGGAACACCTGGTCCTCGAGAAGCTGGGGTCCGCGACTGCCGGCCGTCAGCGTGTTGTGGTTGTCCGAGATCGGGGCCCCGTGATTCGTGGTCAGATATTGGTCAGCTGAGACCGCCTCATCGTGAAGTCGTTCCGCTTTCTCACTGTGGCCGTGGTCCTGTTCCATGCTTGTTTCCCCCTCGAACCTCGAGTTCCCAGCCGACCAGAATTCCCCAAGACACCCCGCTTGCGGATGCCCTTACCCTCGGAGTCGCGCCGGTAAACGGAAAGCCTTTTGGCGCAAGGTCGCCACGGCGCGCTCCACCGGTCGGCGCTGCACCGCCAAGCCGCAAGGGCGTTCTCCGCCCCGTCGCGGCCTGATCGAAGCCGAGACGGCGAAGACCGTCGCCGCACATGCGATTGGGGTTCGCCTGCTCCGAACAACCATCTGGTGACTGAGGGTGCCTCTCGACTGACCCGTCGTGGGCACCCGATGGCTCTTGGTCCTCAGGCGCTATCGCCCGCGACGACCGGCACACCCGGCGAGGTCGCAGCCATTTCACTCTTCCCCGTCGGCGTCGCCTTCGGAGTCCTCTTCGGGATCTGGCGAAGAAGGGCTGATCTCCTCCCAGCGGTCCTTGAAGGTGCGACGGGGTTGGGGCGGCCCGTCGGGGTACGGATCTTCCTCGACGAGTTTCGAACGCACGTACAGGAAGATCTCCCGGGCGGTTGCCACGACTGGCACAGCGACGACGGCGCCCAGCACCCCCGCCCCACTGAAACCGACCAGGATCCCGATCAGAATGGCGAGGGGAGACACTGCCATGGCGTCACCCAGGATCCGCGGCGCGATGAGGTTGCTCTCGAGCTGTTGAAGGACGACGTATGCCCCCAGCACGATCAGGGCGAAGACCACGTTGCTGACGTCGAATCGGTCCGAGCCCTGCACCAGGGCCACCAACGCCGCAACGACACCGGCAAAGATCGGGCCGAAGGTGGGGATGATGTTGAAGACACCACCGATGACGCCCAGGACGAGAGCGCCTGGTGTGCCGAGCGCGTAGAGGACAATCGTGGTCAAGATCCCGACCACCACCGCAACCGTGAGCTGTCCCCTGAGATAGGCGGTCCACACCCGGGAGACCCGAGCCCCCAGGATGCGCGCCTCGGGGACGAACGGCGCGGGCACGAGCTCGTACCAACCGCTTGATCGCTCGCGTCCCATGGCGGAGGCGATGTAGATCGAGAGGACCAATGCGAGGATTGTCGACGTCACGAACGCCACCGCCCCGCTGAACACAGCCGCTGTGACTGCCCAGGCGCCTCCAAAAACCCGACCGAGGTCGACTTCCATGCCTTCACCGCCACTGGTCAGTGTCTCGATGAGTGGGTCGACCGAGGACCTGAGGTCTACTTCGTACCCGAAGAGGCTGAACGCCCGCAGCGATTCGAGCGTCCCCACCGCCCAGGCGCTCAGCTCGTCGATGATGGCGGGCAGGTCGAGAGCCGCCGCCGACCTACCCAATGCCGGAACGAACAAGATCGGAATCGCCACCATCGCCCCAACGAACACGAGATAGACCACGGCCACGGCCGCTCCACGTGGGAGGCGCAGGCGACGCCGGAGCGAGCCGATGATCGGGCTGAGGATCAACGCGAGCAGCGCCGCCAAGACGACCGGGGTGAGAATCCCGCGTGCGAGGTAGACCACGAACAGCCCGACGAGCAGCATTCCGACCACCGCCAGGCGTTTGGTGGGCGCAGTCCAGGATGGAGGCATCCCGCAGCGTAAACCCCGCCCGCTCGAAAGGTCTCGAGTTGGCCTCAGCTCAGTCCCCGATGAAATCCTTCAACAGATCGGCGAAGCGCTCCGGCTCGTCGAGATGGGGAAAGTGGCCGGCGCCCTCGAACAACTCCACCCTGCTGCCGGGGAAAGACTGTTGAGCTGTCGCCGCATGACATGTCGGGATCATCCGGTCACGAGTGCCCCAGACGATCAACGTGGGGATCTCGACGGCCAGCGGCAGATGATCGTGAGCCGTGACGGTCTGGGGCCGGGAATCCACCGACCGCCGGAGAATTGCGAAGATACGACCTCACAATCACTGCTGACGGCGGGGCAAGCATCGGGCAGGGATTCCGGCCGGGTTCGGCGTCCAGGCCACCCCCGGATCAGCCGCCGATGGGATCGAGTGCGGCTCGGGTATAGGTGGTGGCGGCGTCCCACAGCAGGAAATGGTCCACGCCTGCGTCACGGGCCGCCTCGATCTGGGCGCGTACCTCGGCGGGTCCGTACGTGACCCCGAGGCTGAAGTCCTGGAGCCAGGCGACGACGTGGGCACCGGTTCCCTCGGTGAGTTCGACGAAGTCCAGCAGTGACCGATACGTGATGTCGTAGGGCTGGGAGTGGGGGTCGGCAACGCCGTACTCTCCCGGACCCCAGTGCGACGGGTACGTCATCGGCGCCACGTAGTCGAGGTGCTCCGCCATGCGGGGGATGTCCTGGGCCACCTCCTCGGGGCGGGTGGCGGCGATACCGAACACCGATGCGCCCAGCCTGGCGCCCGCATCCCGGACCCGGGGCAGGGTCTCGGCGAGGAAGTCGACAATGGCATCCTCGGGAGCCCCGTACTGCCCGGGATAGACGAGCTCTGAGAGCGTGTCCGGCCGGCGCACGTAGTCGAATAGCACGTCGTCGACTCCCAGCCGTGCCGCCTCCTCGGCGAGGGCGATGTTGTACTCGCGCACTGTCGGATCGAACGGGTTGGCGAAGCCCCCGTACTGGCCGTAGGCCGTCCCGTCGGGGTTCTGAATCACCCAATCCATGTTGCCGGTCTCGATCGCGTGGTCGGCGAGGCGGGGGTCCCGGAAGTTGACGATCCGGGCCACCACCCGGACGCCCCGGGCGTGCAGCTCGTCGACAACTTCTTCGAGGTCCCAGAGGACGGTGACTGCCCCGATGTCGTGAGCGAGCTGAACATCGGTGTCGTACCAGATGTCGCCTGCCTCGTCCTTGAGGTCCAGCTGGACGGTGTTGATCAGCCCCACGCCGATCATCTCGATGATCGGGTCCCGCAACTCCGCAGTTGCCCAGGTGTATCCGGTGGCGTGGACGCCGATCATGGGCGGACCTCCTGGCATGCCGGGGAGCGCCAACTCCACGGACACCGAGAGCTCGCTCAGGTTTCCCATCGAGTCGCGGGCCGACACCAGGATCTCTCCGTCGGGCGGCTCCGGATAGGTGCGATCGACCACGCCGGTCGGTCCTGGCTCGATTTGCTCGCCGTCAATGGTCACCGTCGCCCCGGGATCGTCGACCTCGACCTGGATGGTCACCTCCGAGCCCACCGGCACCGGCTCCAACGGCCCGAGTAGCCGAATCGTGGGGGGCGTCGTGTCGACTGAGAATCCGACCGAGGATTCGAGCGGACCATGCGGGAACGGGCGCGAGACGACCACGTCGACTGTGTGATGGCCGTCGGAGAGATCGGTCAATGTCACCGACGCTTCGCCCGCATCGCCCGGGGTGACAGTGAGCGGTCGGCCATCGAGCGTGACTGCCAGGTCGTCGAGTGATCGACCGGTGGAGATCTCGAGGGTCGGTTCGGCCTCGCCCGCACCCAGCACTGCACCGTCGACGATTCCGAACACGCCGAGTTCCCCGCCACCGGTCAGCCCGAGATACGTGCCGGCCCCAGCCAGGAGCGCCAGCATCGTGAACACCACCCAGCCCCTGCGCGTTACCCGACGGGTCGGGCGGACGCCAGGCGATTGGGGAGCGCGTCTCGGCGCCTCGGAGAGGGGGGTGTGCGATGACATCGGCAGCTCGGGAGTCTCATCATCGGCGGGTTCCAATGCGTGCTCCTCGGGTCCCGCAGAGCGTAGCCAATCCCGGTTGTGGGAGTCAGTCGGGGCTCGTGGATTCAGTACGATTCCGGAGTCGTCGCTCCCTGGGTTCCCGTTGCTGTTTCCGACCATTCAATTCGCGCTGTTCTTTGTGGTTGTGCTGACGGCGAACTGGCTGCTGCTGCCCCACCGTCAGGCATGGAAGAAGTTCATGCTGCTGGCCAGCTATGTGTTCTACGGAGCGTGGGACTGGCGCTTCGTGGGGTTGATCATCCTGTCGACGCTCGTCAACCAGGCGGCGGCGAAGGCGATGACCCGCTCCGATGCCCCCGAGCGACGCAAACAGGCAATCACTGCCGCGGTGATCGCCAACCTCGGCATTCTCGGATGGTTCAAGTACTACGGGTTCTTCGCCAGTTCGCTCATCAATCTCTTCGGTCGCATCGACATCGACCTGTCCCTCCCCCTGCTCCAGATCACGCTGCCGGTCGGGATCTCGTTCTTCACCTTCCAGGCGCTGTCCTATGTCCTCGATGTCTACCGGGGCCAACAGCATCCCGCCCCCCTCCTGGACTTCGCCGTCTATCTGGCGTTCTTCCCCCAGTTGGTGGCCGGGCCGATCGTCCGCAGCTCCGAGTTCCTGCCACAACTCGAAGGCCGCAAGGATCCCCGCCATGTCGATGCGACGAAGGCGTTCGGGCTGATCGCCGGTGGTCTGTTCAAAAAGGTCGTCTTCGCCAACACGCTGGCCGGCGCCATTGTCGACCCGGTCTTCGCCAGTCCGTCCCAGTTCAGCGCGCTCGAAGTCCTGTTCGCGATCTACGGGTACGCAGTGCAGATCTACGCCGACTTCTCCGGGTACACCGACATCGCCATCGGAGTGGCGCTGCTGATGGGCTTTCGTTTCCCCGACAACTTCGTCTCGCCGTACGCGGCGGTGTCGATCCGGGACTTCTGGCGCCGCTGGCACATCACGCTCAGCCGGTGGCTGCGCGACTACCTCTACATCCCATTGGGCGGGAGCCGCTACGGCCGAATCCTCACCTACCGGAACCTGTTCCTGACGATGCTGCTCGGTGGCCTGTGGCACGGAGCGGCATGGACCTTCGTGCTCTGGGGGGCGTTCCACGGCGGGCTGCTGGCCTGGGAGCGATGGCGCGACGAGACCCGGGGAGGGCCGGCGCCCGCCCTCTCGACCCCACTGGGCAGAGCGGCCGCCCGATTCACCACGTTCCACCTCGTCTGTCTGGGCTGGGTGTTGTTCCGATCGAACTCCCTGACCCAGGCGGGGGAACTGCTCGGCAGGCTGGCCGAGCCGGGAGCGGCGCCGGCCGTCACCCCCGTGGTGCTGGCCCTGGTGGCCGGTGGAATCGCCGTGCAATACGTGCCGCCGAACCTGAGACTGAAGTTCCAGACCGGGGCATCCCAGCTCCGGCCGGTGGCAATCGCGCTGGGTCTGGGCCTCTTCCTCCTGGCGCTCGACGGATTCGGACCCGAAGGCGTGGCCCCGTTCATCTACTTCCAATTCTGAGATCATGGCATCGATGACGACCGACGCCGGACCGCCAGACGCAGCAGCGACACCGCGCCGCACGATGCCTGCCGGCTACGTGCTGGCGATCATCGTCGGGGCGCTGACACTCGGGCTGCTGCTCAACGCCGCCGACATCCGCCGCACGGCCAACCGTCAGGAACAGGGCTGGATGCGCACCGTCTCGATCGCCATGATCGAACCGGTGTACGACTTGAGCCACACCCTGTGGCTCGACCGCCCCAGGGCCGCCCTCGACGCCATGCTCGGGAGGGAGACCCTGGCAGGCGAGCCGGAGCCCGAGCCCGAGCCGGCCGTCTTGGCGTCGCCGCAGACGACATCGACGACTTCTCCCACCACCACCACTACGACCCAACCCACCCGGCGAGTGATCACAGCTGCCGAGCCTCTCGTGATGTACATCGGCGGCGACTCGATGGTCGGCCAGTTCGGTCCGATGCTGCAGAACCGGGCCAACCGCTCGGGGATGGTGACCTCGGAGTTCGTCTACGAGTTCGAGTCAGGGCTCAGCCGGCCCGATTTCATCGACTGGCCCGCTCGCCTCAGCCAAGTGAGCGCTGAGCTGGATCCCGACGTGTTCGTGTTGTTCTTCGGAGGCAACGACGCCCAGGGGATCTACATGCCAGACGGGACCTGGATCGACTTCGGCACCCCCGAATGGGAAGCCGAGTACCGGGCGAGGGTCGACGGGGTGATGACAGCGTTGGAGGAGAACGGGCATTGGGTGTACTGGATGGGCATGCCGGTGGTGCAGTCAGAGACCTTCCAGCCGCGCGTCGATCTGATGAACCGCATCTACGAAGAGACCGCGGCCTCCCACCCCAACGTGACGTTCGTTCCGACCGCCCCCGTCTTCACCGGTCCCGACGGCGGGTACAGCGAGTACCTCACGAACTCCGAGGGCGACCTGGCGGACATGCGCCTGGACGACGGCGTCCACTTCACCACCGACGGCGCCATTCGCCTCGCCGACCACCTCTTCCCCACCATCGCCGA
>JBBDHV010000013.1:0-38451 GCA_040880725.1 Acidimicrobiia bacterium | reverse complement strand
GCCTGCGGATTGGGCGAGCTGCGAGCCCCCATCCGTTGGCTTCCCGCCCGAAAGCGAAGCTTTTTCGGGCGGAACAGAGAAACAGTCGGCGAAGCCGACCTGCCGATCCGCTGACTGTGTGTGATCAGATCACGAAGAGCACGGCCGGGTACGAGGCGAGGAGCACGGCACCCTGCCAGCGGTCCAGCCTGTCGCCGACCGCGGCGAGGACTCCTGCGAGCACTGCGACTCCGAGCATGAGGAGCAGGCTCGGTCGAAAGTCGGATTGAAGGGCGCCGCTTCCGACGATTCCTGCGACACCGCCGACGCCGAGCGCGTTGAAGAGGTTGGAACCGAGCACGTTGCCGAGCACCAGGTCGGTCTCTCCTCGTCGCGCGGCCGCCAGCGCAGTGGCGAGCTCCGGCAGTGAGGTGCCGACCGCAACGAGTGTCAGACCGATGACCGCCTGTGACACGCCCAGACCGGCTGCGACTTCCTCGGCTCCGGTCACGAGGAGCTGGGCCCCCAACAGGGTCAGGCCGAGTGACCCGACCCCAAACAGCGCTTCGACGCCCGGCCGGATGTCCTCGTCCCGCCCGATCTCCTCGAGGTCGATGCCGGCCCCGTGACGCCGGGACCACCTGACCAACAGCCCGAGGGTGACCAGGAGGCCCACCCCCAGGACCACGCCATCAATGAGGGAGAGGACACCGTCCCAGGAGAGCAGGCCGAGGGCGGCCATCCCCACCATCATCAGCCCGCCTTCGCGCCGCAGGATCGCGCCCTGCCCGGCGATCGGCCTGAGCATGACGCTGAGGCCCAGCACGAGAGCGATGTTGGCGATGTTGGATCCAACGATGTTGCCGAGTGCGAGGTCCATGCCGTTCGGCTCTGCTGCGGCGAGACCCGACACGAGCATTTCCGGCAATGACGTGCCCAGCCCGACGACCACGGCGCCGATCAGTACGGGCGAAAGGCCCGAGCGACGCGAGAGTCGGGCGGCGGCGAGGACCAGGCGATCGGCGGCGAACGTCAACAGGATCAGTCCACCGACGACCTGGCCAACGGCAACGAGGGACAGATCCACGGCGGCGTACCGTAGACGTTCGGTGCGATAGCCAAACTCGCCGGCTCGGGTACCGTCCGCGTGATGTTCGACAAGCAGTTCGTGAACGTGTTGGGCGCGCAGATGGCATTCGTCGAACGCGGGCAGGGCGATCCGATCGTCTTCCTGCACGGGAACCCCACTTCGTCATATCTCTGGCGGAACGTGATCCCCCACGTCGAAGGCGTCGGACGCTGCATCGCCCCGGACCTCATCGGCATGGGCGACTCGGAGAAGGTCGGCGGCGAGTACCGATTCGTCGACCATCGCCGTTATCTCGACGGGTTCCTGGAGGCGATCGGAGTGTCCGAACGGGTCACACTGGTGGTTCATGACTGGGGCGGCGGGTTGGGATTCGACTGGGCGAACCGAAATCGCGACGCCGTTCGGGCGCTCGTCTACATGGAGACCATCGTCATGCCGGTCGAATGGTCCGACTGGCCGGACGGCTCGCGCCGGATCTTCGAGGCGATGCGAAGTGAGGCGGGGGAGACGATCGTGCTCGACAAGAACGTCTTCGTCGACCGCATCCTTCCCGCGTCCGTCCTGCAACCATTGAGCGACACCGAGCTTGACGAGTACCGCCGCCCGTACCTCGCAGGGGGAGAGACCCGACGGCCCACTCTGACCTGGCCCCGCGAGATCCCGATCGGGGGAGAGCCCGCCGACGTCGCAGCCATCGTCGGCGAGTATGCCGAATGGCTGGCCTCCTCGCCGGTACCGAAGTTGTTCGTCGATGCCGAACCCGGTTCCATCCTCGTGGGTCGCCAGCGCGAGTTCTGTCGCTCGTGGCCGAATCAGCGGGAGGTCACGGTGGCGGGGTCACATTTCATTCAAGAGGACTCGGGGGCGGAGATCGGCCTGGCGATCGCCTCGTTTCTCGGGACGCTCGCCTGACGTGATCCTCCTCGTGGTGCCGGCCCTGATGGTGTCGGTCGCGGCCGTGGCCGGTTTTGCCGGCAGAGCATGGTGGGGGTTCGACCTCCTCTCGAACTTCCGTCCGCAGTATGCGGCGGCCGGGATCGCGTTGGGGTTTGCGCTCGTGGCCGGGAGGTGGCGAAAGACGGGTGGTGTCGTATTGGCGATCGGGTTGCTCAACGGTGCCCTCGTCGCGTTGCTCTGGCTGGCGCCCTCTGGTGTCGGCGACCGGTCCGGAGAGGAGTTCACCGTGATGTCGTTCAACGTCAGAGCGGCCAACGAGGCGATGGCCGGGGTCTTCGACTACATCGGGCGGACCGGCCCCGACGTGGTGTTTCTCCATGAGACCACACGACTCTGGGAGGACGCCGCGACCGCGGCAGACCTCGGCTACGAGATCTACACGGTGGGCCAACCCGGACTGATCTTCTCGACGATGGTCCTTGCGCCGGCCGGAGCGGAGTTCGAGTCGTTCGGGTTCGCCACTGCCGAGCCGCGGGCGGTGGAGGTGGTGTTCGCCTCCGGGGAATCTGAGATTCGGGTCCTCGGGTCTCATCCGCTCTCGCCGATCACCGCCGAACGCGCGGCCTTGCGCGACGCCCAGCTGGCGTGGGTGGCGGAGTGGGCGGCAGCCCAGAGCGGCCCTGTGGTCGTCACCGGCGATTTGAACGCCACGCAGTGGTCACATGCCTGGCGGTCTCTCGTGGCCGAGACCGGGCTCCGGGACTCCACGCGCGGATTCGGTTTGCAGCCTTCGTTCCCGATGGATGGGAATCCGCTCGTCCGGGTCCAGATCGATCATCTCCTGCACAGCAACGACCTCGTGACACTGGACCGTGACCTCGGTCCCCGGCTCGGATCCGATCATGCGCCGGTCATCGTCCGGCTGGCACTGGCGAGTTGATCTGGCACACTCGCTTCACACGGAAGGGACCCATGTCAGACCGCTTCAACGATCATCGCTCCGCCCTCGTCGAATCGATTGGCGAAGGCTCGCTCGCGGTGGTTCCCGCGGCTGCAGAGACCGTCCGCAACGACGACGTCACACACCCGTTCCGCCAGGACTCCGACTTCCACTACCTGACCGGATTCCACGAGCCGGACGCCGTCTGCGTGCTCGTCCCCGGCCACCCCGACGGTCCCTTTCATCTGTTCGTGCGGCCCAGCGACCCCGAAATGGAGATATGGACGGGGTACCGGGTGGGCGTCGACGGTGCCCGTGAGCGCTTCTCCGCGGATGCGGCGTACGAACTGTCCGAACTCGACGAGGTTCTTCCTCGCTTGATGCAAGGTCGCGAGGCGTTGTTCTATCGCTTGGGCAACGAGACGCACGACTCCGCCATGGGTCGGTTGCTGGACACGGCGAGATCGCACCACGCCCGGTTCGGCAGTCCCGTGCCCCTCGCCATCCACGACGTGAGCGCCGTGCTCGCAGAATCGCGGCTCCGCAAGTCCGTCTCCGAGATCGAGAGCCTCCGTGCCGGCTGTGAGCTCTCCGCGGACGGCCACCGCGAGGCAATGCGATTCGCGAGACCGGACTTGTACGAGTACCAGGTGCAGGCCGCGATGGAATTCGTCTGGCGGGAGGGCGGGTCGCCGCGCAACGGCTACCCCTCGATCGTGGCGTCTGGTCCCAACGCCATCGTTCTGCACTACACCGAGAACGACCGGCTGATCGAGGACGGCGACCTCGTCCTCATCGACGCCGCCGCCGAAGTCGACATGTACAGCTCAGACATCACCCGGACGTTCCCTGCCAACGGCAGGTTCACGCCGGCGCAGCGTGCGCTGTATGACGTCGTGCTGTCCGCCGAGCGGGCCGGTATCGCCGCCGTCTGCCCCGGAGCGACGCTGCGGGAGGTCCACGATGTTTCCACGCGGGTCCTGGCCGAAGGCCTCTCCGAGCTGGGACTCATCCCCCGCACGGCTGACGACATCTTGGCGATGCATCTCTATCGCCAGTTCTTCATGCACGGAACGAGCCATTGGCTGGGACTCGATGTCCACGACGCCGGCACGTATCGGGTGGCGGGCGCCCATCGCAGACTCGAGGCGGGGATGTCGTTCACCGTGGAGCCCGGCCTCTACATCGCGTCGGACCGGCCCGAAGTGGAGTTCACCTTGCTCGCCCATGACCTCGACTCCTGGACCGAGCGCCGGATCCTGCAGGGTGCTGCCGCCGCGAGGGAGGCAGAGAGCGCCGAGCGAGAGGCTGCCGGGACCGTGACCCACCGACTGCCCGAAGAGTTTCTCGGACTCGGGATCCGTATCGAGGACGACATCCTCGTCACCCCCGACGGCCACGAGAACCTCACCGCCTCGGTCCCCACCGATCCCGACCGCATCGAGGCTCTCTGCGCCGAGGAGTCCTGGCTCCACCGCACCTAGCTCCGAACCCCGGGCCCCAGACCACACTCAGTGTGGTCGCAAACCCTGGGTTCGGGACTACAACCAGTGTGGTCCTGGGCCCACGGAACGCGGAGAAGAGCCCTGGGGGAGGAAGGACCCGGGGCTCTTCTCGTGGTTCCCCCGGCGGAGGGAAGTCGCCGACATCACGCAAGCTACGGCGTGGGATTGACCGCCTGGTGACCCGCAGATGAACGGCGGGACAGGATCAGGAGTCCCACTCCCACAATGGCTGCGCCGACGACCGAACTCGGGGCGAGCGGTTCGGACAGGACGACTGTGGCGGCCAGCAGCGCCGTGATCGGTTCGGCCAGCACGAGGGTGGCCACCGTGGTGACGGGCGTCACAGCCAAACCCTTGGCGTACAGCACGTACGCCAAGGTGGTGGCGAGGAGGCCCAGCCACAACACCGATCCGAGGCCGGGACCCGAAGCGACCCACCCGACCTCGCCGACGACGAGCAGCGGCGTGAGGAGCGCGGCGCCTCCACCGAAGACGACGGCCATTGCCGCGACGGGACTCGACGCGGCGATCACGCGTTCGGATCCGACGGAGAAGAGGGCATAGGAGGCACCTGCTGTGAGGGCGAGAACGACGCCGAGCGGGTCTGCGGTCCCGCCGGGCTGGGCGATCAGGAGGAGCCCGACGAGTGCGAGACCCGTGGCCGGGTACCAGGCGCGAATCGGGCGTTCTCCGGTGATGAGGCGGGCGGCGATGCCGGTGAAGACGGGTGCCGAGCCGATCGTCAGCAGCGTGCCGACTCCGACACCGGCGAGTCGGACGCCACCGAAGAACGTGACCTGATATCCGGCGACACCGACGATCCCGAGGAACAGCCACAGGCGTCGGGCGGCGAGGGCCGACCGGAGGTGCCCGCCCGGTGCGGCGACGAGGAGAAGCCCGACCGATCCGATGACCAACCGCATCGCCCCCACGGTGAGGGGGTGGGCGTCTTCTGGGCCGAGGGCCTGGGCGGTGCCGGTGGTTCCGAACAGGACCGCGGCGGCGAGGACGTAGCGAACACCGACGGACATCCGCCCGACGGTAGGACTCAGGCGGCCGCGGGGAGCACGTAATTGGCGATGGCGGCGAAGTTGACGGCGCTGGCGGCAATGACAAGCACGTGGAAGAGCTCGTGGTGGGAAAAGAACTTCGGGAAGAGACGAGGCCGCCCTGTCAGCATGAAGACCATCCCCACCGTGTAGAGAACTCCGGAGATGCCCAGCATGACAATCACGTTGCCGCCGATCCGGTCGGCGATCTGGAACATCGGGATCACCGCTGCCCACCCCATGATCGACTGGATCGTCAAGGACCTCGTGAGACTGATCTCACTCTCGACGAACTTGAGCACGATTCCGACGATCGCCGCTGTCCAGACCGCAATGAGGCTGGCATTGCGCCAGGCAGGTTCGAGGGCGACCATGGCGACCGGGGTGTAGGTGCCCGCCACGACGAGGAAGATCGCCGCATGGTCGAGTCTCCGCATCCGGGCTTTCGCAGGCTCGCTCCACGGCACCGAGTGATACAGGCACGACACGGTGAACATGGCCACCAGGCTCCCTGCGTACACCGACAAGGCCACCGCCAGCGAGACTTCGCCGGGATTCGCAGCGAGCAGAACCGCGAGACCGACAATCGAGGCGAGTGCCGCCGCACCGTTCACGAAACCGCGGAACGGATGATGCATGCGTCCGAGCGTCAGCATCTCCGTCACCCGTTCGACTGTGTCCTGGGAAGGTTTCATGGTTCCAAATCTCGTTCGGGCGTCATCTCGGCATCGGCGGTGTCTTTCCCGCTCTGTAGTCTGCCAAACATGGCAGGGACCTTTCCGAGACCTTCGGATCTGCTCTACAAGATCTACGAAGACCGCCTCCTCTCGGGTCTCGAGCGGACACGGTTTCCCAAACACGTGGCAGTCATTCTGGACGGGCACAGGCGGTATGCGAGATCGGAGGGCCTGGCCAGCTACACCGACAGCTATCGCGCGGGCATGCACCGGTTTGAAGATTTTCTCGACTGGAATGCGGAACTGGGAATCGAGGCGGTCACCGGCTGGCTCCTTTCGAGAGAGAACCTCGATCGGCCCGAGGCCGAACTCGATCCCTACTTCGAGGTGCTGGTCGAGCTGTTCGAACGCCTCCCCGCCCGCTGTGAGACCGGTGACATGGCGATTCGCTTCATCGGGAGCCTCGATCTCCTCCCCGACTCAGTGGTCGAAGCAGCGAAGCGGGCAGAGCAGGCCCGGCCCACCGGGTCGCGCTGGCTGACCATTGCTCTGGGCTACGGCGGGCGCCAGGAGATCGTGGATGCGGCGCGGGACCTGGTGGCTTCGTTCGTCTCCGAGGGCGTTCCCCCTGAGGAGATCCCGGATCGCATCACAGCCGAGAGCCTGGCCGGGCGAATGTACTCCGCCCACGTCCCCGACCCCGATCTCCTGATTCGCACCTCCGGGGAGTCGCGACTGTCCGGCTTCCTGCTGTGGCAGTCGGCGTACTCGGAGTTCGTGTTCGTCGACGTGTTCTGGCCGGCGTTTCGCCGCGTCGACTACCTCCGCGCACTCCGCAACTTCACGTTGCGGGAGCGTCGCTTCGGCAAGTGATTCAGCGGGTGACGTGATCGGCGGGGAGATGCGAGACGTCGCCGAAGGCATGCAATCCGAACGCGTACGCGGTGGAGATCCGGGCGGTTCTCAGGACCGCGACCGAGGTGTGGGCGGAATCGAATCTCGACCACTCCCACGGCGTCGGATCTGCTCCGAGGAGGTGCCCGATCGACACGGCGTTGGTGCCGCCGTGGGCTACCCAGAGGATGCGTTTGCCGGCGGCCTGGTCCCACAGGTGCGGGTCCTGGGGGTCGACTCGGGCGAGTCCGTGGGAGGCGAGGGTGTCCTGGAGTCCCCCGACTACCCGAGTGTGGAAGTCGATGACCGATTCGCCACCAGGGAGCCCCTCCCACAGCCGTTCACGCGGCGAGAGGTTGTGTTCGGTGAACAGGTCATAGAACGAGTCAGCTGCGATCCCCTGCCAGTCGTCGGGGTTCCGAATCTCCTGGAGCCAGTCCACGACCTGGGCGCTCCGGCCGAGCACTCGCTCGAGCGGCTGCATCGTCTGTCTCGCGCGGATGAGAGGCGACACCCACAACTCGTCGATCTCGCCCCACTCCCGGCGGGCGAGGGCCTCGGCCTGGCGGACCCCGCGATCCGTCAGTTCGGGGTTGTTCTCGACCTTGTTGGCGGGTGTCCACGCGGGCTCGCCGTGACGTACCAGAATGATTTCCATCGGAGACCCAACGGTAGACCCGGAACCGGCTTCATCTCCATGACGTTCCCACGCCCCGACAGGGAGTACCAATGAAAGAACACATCGCACTTGTCGCGCTCGTGCTGACGGTCGCAGCCTGCAACGGCTCGTCGGCGGAATCATCGACGACGACCTCGACCACGGCGCCGGCGTCGACAACGACGACCGAGGCGACCACGACCACGACCGAGGCGACGACCACCACCACCGAGCCGACATTCGGAGACTCGGTGGTGATCTATATCCTCGACCCTTCCGGGAGCAACGGATTCCGACAAGGTCCGTTCCTGTATCCCATCTCGGTGGCGCCGCTCGGCGGTGTCGACGAGGCCGCGGCCGCCCTCGAAACGCTGGTCGGGCTCAGCGGCTTCGACAATGCGACAGAGATTCCGGAGGACACCGAAGTGGACGACGTGACGGTGGATGGCTCGACCGCGGTCGTGGATCTCTCGGCTGAGTTCGAGAGCGGAGGCGGTAGCGCGTCCATGTTCGCCCGTCTCGCCCAATTGACTTTCACGCTCACCCGGATCGACGGCATCGACGAGGTTCTCCTGGTCGAAGGCGGAGATCCCGTCGCCGTGTTCTCATCCGAGGGCATCGTCCTCGACGGACCGATGGTGCGCGAGGACTTCGAGGACCTCGTCCCCGGCATCCTCGTGGATTCGCCCGCCGCAGGGGCCACGGTGCCGGCCACCTTCGACATTTCCGGCGTGGCGGCCGCGTTCGAAGGGGTCTTCGGACTCGAGGTCCTCGAAGGCAACACGGTCCTCTTCGCCCCCGACTTCGTCAGCACGGGATCGGGGATCGGTTTCGGCTCATTCACGGTCGAGGCGGTGACCGGTGCCGCCCCCGGAGCGAATCTGACCATCCGGGTGTGGGAGAACAGCGCCGAGGACGGGTCGGTCATCTCCGAACGGCTCGTCCCGGTCACGGTGGGAAACTGACAGGACCGCACTGCCCCTCGGTAACGTTCGGGCCAATGGCGAAGGACCACCTGGCACACGACCGACTCGTCGATCATCTTCGGACGCATGCGATTCGGACGGATGGGCCTTTCACCCTGCGGTCGGGCGCGGTGAGCGACTGGTACATCGATGCCCGTCAGACGACGTTCGACGGGAAGGGAGCGACCGCGGTCGGCGAGGCGCTCGTTGCCGTGCTCGACCCCTCGGTGGTCGCCGTCGGCGGGATGACCATGGGTGCCGACCCGATCGCGCTGGCCACCGCAGTGTGCGGTGCCGCCGCCGGCCGTGACATCCGGGCGTTCTCGATCCGCAAGGCAGAAAAGGACCATGGCACCGGAGGGCGCCTCGTCGGTCCGGTGGCCCCCGGTGATGTGGTTGCCCTGGTCGATGACACGGTGACCACGGGCGGTGCACTGGTGGAATCGCTCGAAGTGTGTCAGGAGGCGGGATTGGTGATCGCCCAGGTACTCGCCATCGTCGATCGATCCGACGGAGCGGTCGCCGAGCGAATGGCAGCTGCGGGCCTCACATTCGCAGCGCTCGTCGACGTGTCCGAGTTGGGGGTCGGTCCGTGAGCCCTCTGGTGATTCGCCGATCGGCGATGAAGATGTGGAAGTGGTCGCTGGTGGGAGTCCCCCTTGTCGTCATTGCTGTCGACGTCCTCACTCGACGCCGTCTCACCAACGCACTCCGAGACGTCCTCTTTCGACCGGAGGACACCCAGATCTTCGAACCGCGGGATGTGATCTGGGCGTGGGTCATGCTGGCGTGCGGACTGGTTCTCGTGGGGGTCGGGCTGAAGGAACTGATGTTCCCGACGGCCATGGTCGAGGCGGATGCCGGGGGCGTACGACTCAAACTCCTGGGGCCGTTCCGCCCTCCGACGTCACTCACCTGGGAACAGATCGACGACATCGGCTCCGGTTCGGTGGCTGATGAAGGCGACCGGCTCCCGGTCATGTGGGTGAGGGTCTTCGACCCCGAGGACCTCCCTGATCAACCGTGGGGTGCGCGCTGGATCGACGAGTCGACGATCGCGGTACTGGCGTCGGATTGGGACCGCACCGCCGTGCGAGCCGCCGAGGAGATCACCCTGATGGCGCTCGAAGCGGCACGGGCGGAGGCGAGCTTCGACGATTCCGAGGACGCAGTTCGATGATGCTGGGAGCGCACGTCCCGGCAGCCGACCCACTCGCAGAGGCCGAAGCGCGGTCTGCAGACGTGATCCAGGTGTTCTTGTCGAATCCGCAATCGTGGAAGAAGCCGAACCCCCGATCCGACGCCGCCGCTTTGCGATTGGCGACGGTGCCGATCTACGTCCACGCCCCCTATCTCATCAACCCGGTGGCCGAGAACACCCGTGTCCGCATCCCGAGCCGACGGATCCTGCAGGAGACGTGTGACGCGGCAGCCGACATCGGTGCCGCCGGCGTCGTGGTTCATGGTGGGCACGTGACCGGCGATGACGCTGACATGGCGGAAGCATTCCCCCGCTGGCGAAAAGCTCTCGAACAACTGGACTCTGAGGTCCCGGTGCTCATCGAGAACACCGCAGGTGGCGACAATGCCGTTGTTCGCCGCCTCGACACCATCCGCAAACTGTGGGACGAGATCGGAGACCTCGGTCCGGGGTATGTGCTCGACACCTGCCACGCCTGGGCAGGGGGAGAGCCACTGAACGAACTGGTGGAACGCACTGTTGCGATCGTGGGTCGGATCGATCTCGTTCACCTGAACGACTCGCGCGACCCGTTCGATTCCCGTCGGGACCGTCACGCCAACCTCGGTGACGGCGAGATTCCGGCCGCCGAGTTGGCAGCAGTGGTTGCCGCCGCCGGTGCTCCGGTCGTCGTCGAAACGCCGGGGGATGCGGTCCGGCATGTGGCCGACTTCGAGTGGATCCGTGCCCGGGTCGAGGCTGTGTGATCGGGCGCAGCGGTCGGGGCCGCCCCTTGTGACCCGTGGGCTCGCACTCATCCTGGTCTTCGTGACGGCGTGCGGGTTGAACAGCCGCGGTCCGTGGGTCGACGACGACGGTCGCCAACTGCACGGCAACGAGGTGATCGAGTACGACGGTTTCGCCTCTTGTGATCAGGAGCGTGTGGTGTTCTTGTTCTTCTTCGGGGACACCTATGCCAGAGACGACCTCGGCCGACTGGGTCCGCTGGTCTCCGAGGTGGACGGCGATCCCCTCACCTTCGCGGTTGGTTCCATCCTCCCCGACAGCGCGTCTGCGACCGGAATCACCCATGCCGGCCGAGAGATCTTCATCGCGGACGACCGAGCCGACCATCTCTACATTCGGCTCCCCAGCGGACAGGTCGAACGCTGGCCCCGGGCCGAGGTCTCGTGCATCGAACAGTGAGCTCCCCTGCGGGTCGCGCCCTTCACCGGGACAGCGCCGGGAAATTCCGTCGAGAACCCGTTGCAGCACACGTGAAGTCAGCCACCTTTGCGGTGGTCCCAGGAGATGATCCGTTCGGGATGCACGCGTACCACCGTGTTCTTGTCCCGGAACCGTCCGAACATCGCCTCGACGGCCTCGACTGTGACGTCGGGGCCCTGCATCCTGCGGGTCACGGCCAGATAGGTCGACATGACCCGGTCGGGGTCGGCGTCGAGTTCTGCCCGTCCTTGCATCATCACACCGCGAAGTTCGCCGTAGTCGTCCCCCGCCTCGACGAGCACCGTGACGCGGGGGTCGCGTCGGAGGTTGACGATTCGCTGGCTCTTCGTGAATGATCGAAACGTGACGGCGCCGTCGATGACGGCGTACCAGAGTGTCGTGAGATGCGGGTATCCGTCGCGACCGTTCGTCGCGACCTGCAGATCCCGCCCGTCGTGGAGCAGCTCGGCGATCTCGTCTTCGGACATAGAGATGTCGGTGCGGCCCACTTGATCCTCCTCGCTGCGCTGCGGGCACAATGAAAGCGTGACTCGCCTCGTGCTGCTGTGCTTGCTGGTTGCGGGCTGTTCGTCGTCCGCACCGGCTCCGACGACGATGACCAGCCCGATGGCCCCGTCCGACACGGGCGAGCTGGGGCCGGTCTCGGTCGGGACCGTCGTTGTCGACGGACGTGAACTCGACGTCGCCGTCGTCTCCACCCCAGACGACCGATCCCAGGGCCTTCGTGGCGTCGCCGACCTCGGCGAGCTGCAAGGGATGCTGTTCACATGGGGAGGAGAGACGGTATCGAGTCGCTTCACGATGGCTGACACCGTGATCTCCCTCGACATCGCCTTCTTCGATCCTGATGGCGGGTTCGTCGATGGCTTCACGATGATCCCGTGTGACGAGACGCCGTGTCCTTCGTATGCCGCGGCGGGCCCGTATGCGTACGCGTTGGAATCGCCGGCAGGGTCGCTCACCGGCATCGGATCGGGGTCGGTGCTCGTCGTCGGGGGCTGAGTCGCGGGGTCCGGCTTGGCTGCAGGCCCTCGGGGCGGATACACTCTCGTCTTCACGCAGACATCGTCCGATGTCCGCCATCCACCTGCTCCGCAGTGCTTGCGGGGCCGTCCGTTCGACACGGATGTCCAGAGGAGGCAACAACCTGATGCGCAACTACGAGCTGATGACCATTCATCGGCCCGAGCTGGGCGAGGACGAGATCCGCTCCAAAGTCACGGAGTTGGAAACGTTCCTCGGAGCCCACGGGGCCACGGTCACATCCACCGATCTATGGGGGAAGCGACGCTTCGCCTACGAGATCGACCACATCAACGAGGGGTACTACTCCGTCGTGACCTTCGATGCCGAGAACGAGTTGGTCTCGGACCTCGACAGGGTGCTGTCGCTCGCCGACGACGTGGTCCGTCACAAGATCGTCCGTCCGGGAGCCTGATCGATTTCGTCGTACCCCCACCGCATGGTGTGGGAGCGGCCGAGAAAGGAGCACCATGTCCGGCAACTCAGTCACATTGATCGGTAACCTCGTCGAGGACCCCGAACTTCGCTTCACCCCTTCGGGTGTCCCGATGGCCAAGATTCGCCTCGCCGTGAACCGTCGCTGGCGCGACCAGAGCGGAGAATGGCAGGAGGACACGTCGTTCTTCGGCGGGACCATCTGGCGCGAACAGGCCGAATCCGCCGCGGAGAGCCTCGAGAAGGGCAGCCGCGTCATCGTCGTCGGCCGTCTCGAGCAGCGCTCGTGGGAGACGCCCGAGGGCGACAAGCGATCCGTCGTCGAGATCGCCATCGACGAAGTCGGCCCCAGCCTCCGCTGGGCGACTGCCTCAGTCACCAAAGCACCCCGCAGTGGCGGTGGTGGTGGCGGTGGCGGTGGCGGTAGCGACTTCCAACGCAGTTCCAACACCCCCCCGCCCGGTCCGGTCGCACGCGACGACTACGGACCGGACGAGGCCCCGTTCTAGGAGACATCAATGGCCCGATCACAGCAGAGCAATCAGCGCAACAGCAACTCGCGGCGACGCACCAAGGAAGGTCCGAACCGACGTGTGAAGAAGAAGGTGTGTTACTTCTGCACCGAGCGAGTGAAGTACATCGATTACAAAGATGTCTCGACGCTCCGCCGGTACATGAGCGACCGCGCCAAGATCCGTTCCCGTCGCGTCAGCGGCAACTGCCCCCGCCATCAGCGCGAAGTGGCTGTCGCCATCAAGAACGCCAGGGAAGTCGCCCTGCTCCCGTATCTGGCACAGCGATGAAGCTCATCCTTCTCGACGAAGTGCTCGACCTCGGCAAGAGGGGCGATCTGGTGGACGTGTCCGATGGGTACGCCCGCAACTACCTGTTGCCGAAGAAGAAGGCGATGAAGGCGACCGAAGGGGCTCTCGCCCACGCCGAGTCGCTGCGTACCGCCCGGGAGGAAGCCGACCGCGTCGCCAAGGCAGACGCCACCCGCATCGCCAGCCAGTTGGCCGGAATCCGGGTCGTCATCGCCGCTCAGGCCGGCGACGAGGGCAAGCTGTACGGCTCGGTGAGCGCCCCCGACGTGGTCGAAGGGATCATCAAGTTCACCGGCGTCACCCTGGAACGCCGGAACGTCGAGTTGCGGACGCCGATCCGGGCGATCGGCCTGCACGAGGTGTGGATCAAGCTCCATCCCGAAGTGGAGTTCCCGGTCACCTTCGACGTCATCCCCGCCTAGACGTCCATTCGAACCCAGGGTTTGTTCGGACGTATACGTCCTATTCAGAGCGCGGAATGGCGAGAACGGCGCCTTCACAGGCGCCGGTTTCGCGTTCCGGGCGGCCGCGAAAAGCCATCGGCAGGTGAGTTTTCGCGCTGGGCCCCGGGGTCGGTAGGTTCCGTGTTTCTGTCACACCCGTCCGATTGAATACGGGGCGACGCCCTGCGACTCGAAGGAAGAGATGACCACCGTTTCCGATCGTCGAAGCGAACACATCACGTCCGGACGGGTCCCGCCCCACTCGGTCGAGTCCGAGGAGTCGGTCCTCGGATCGATTCTCCTCTCGTCGGACTCGGCGAACGAGGTGATGGACAAACTCGACGCCGACGACTTCTATGTGCCTGCGCACCAGGCGATCTTCCGTGCGATCGCGAGCCTCTACAACGGGAACCGTCCGATCGACGCCATCACCGTCACCGAGGAACTGCGACGTGTGAGCGAGATGGAGAAGGCCGGCGGCGTGTCCTACGTCACTCGGCTGCTCGACATAGTCCCCAGCGCCGCGAACATCGAGTACTACGCGGGAATCGTCGAGGAGCATTCCCAGCGCCGGCATCTCCTCAAGGCAGGGTCGGTCCTCCACGACCTGTCGTTCAAGCTCGATGAGGAGATCGCCCAGGTTCTCGACCGGGCCGAGCAGACAGTGCTGGCGGTGGCGGGCCGCAAGGTGGGCGACGGGATGTCCCAACTCGGCGCCCTCTTCAACCCGATTCTCGAGGAACTCGAGATGCTCGAGTCCGCCGGCAGCGAGGTCACAGGCCTCTCCACCGGCTACCGGGATCTCGATCGCAAGCTGACAGGGCTACACCCGGCCAATCTTCTGATCGTGGCGGCTCGACCCGGGATGGGAAAATCGTCATTGACGGCGAACATCGCCATGAAGGTGGCATTGAGCGGCGGCTCCGTTGCCATCTTCTCGCTCGAGATGGCCAAGGAGGAGGTCGCCCAGCGGATGTTGTGTTCCCTGGCGCGAATCGACTCGATGAAGTTGCGGACAGGCAAGATCGGGGACGCGGCGTGGCCCCGACTGACCGACGCTGCGGGCCGTCTCTATGACGCACCTCTGTTCGTCGACGACTCGCCGATGGTCACCGTGACAGACATCCGGGCGAAGTGTCGGCGACTGAAGCGTCAGCACGGCCTGTCCTTGATCGTGGTGGACTACATGCAGCTGATGCATGGGTCTGCCAGAGAGAACCGCCAACAGGAGATCTCGGAGATATCCCGATCACTGAAGAACCTTGCGAGGGAGCTCGAGGTCCCCCTCATCGCCCTGAGTCAGTTGAACCGCAACCTCGAATCCCGGGAGGACAAGAGGCCTCGACTGGGAGACCTGCGCGAGTCCGGGTCTCTCGAACAGGATGCAGATGTCGTGATGTTCATCTACCGCGACGAGTATTACAACGAGCAATCCGAGAAACGGGGTATCGCCGAAATCTCCATCTCAAAACACCGTGCCGGCTCGACAGGGATCGTCGAGATGACGTTCATGCCCGAGTTCACTCTGTTCTCGGATCTGGGTCGGGACTGAGCCGGGGTCAGAAGGACTGGCGGGGGACCGCCGACCCGGACGATCCCTGGAGGAAGTCGAAATCGGCGCCGGCGTCGGCTCCGAGCACGTGGTCCTCGTAGAGCTTCATGTAACCCCTGGTTGACGACGGTCGGGGAGCGTCGAGGCTGTGGGCGCGTTCAGCCAGCTCGGCGTCGTCGACCTCGAGGGTGAGAGATCGGTTCGGCACGTTCAAGCTGATCCAATCGCCGTCCCGTACGAGCGCGAGTGGTCCCCCGGCTGCTGACTCGGGGGCCACGTGGAGGACCACGGTGCCGTACGCAGTGCCGCTCATCCTGGCATCCGAGATGCGGACCATGTCCTCGACACCCTGGGCCAGAAGCTTGCGGGGGAGGGGAAGCCCACCGATCTCCGGCATTCCCGGATAGCCTTTCGGCCCGGCGTTGCGGAGTACCAGGATCGTCGTCGCGTCGACTTCGAGATTCGGGTCGTCGATTCGGTCGTGACACTCTTCGATCGTGTCAAAGACGAGCGCCTGACCCCGGTGGGTGGTGAGATGCGCGGATGCGGCAGACACCTTGATGACTGCCCCGTCGGGGCAGAGGTTCCCGGTGAGCACAGCGAGTGCAGGCTCCTGGGTCACTGGAGACGTGATCGGGCGGATCACGTCGTCGTCGAACACCGGGGCGTCTTGAAGTCGATCGCCGATCGTGTCGCCGTCGATCGTGAGTGCGGTCAGATCGAGAAGATGCCTGATCCGCCCCATCAGAGCCGGCAGCCCACCCGCGTAGTAGAAGTCCTCCATCAGATAGGCCCCGGACGGGCGTACGTTGGCGAGCACCGGTACGTCGCGCCCTATCTGATCGAAATCTGCGAGGGAGAGTTCGACGCCGAGCCGGCCGGCGATGGCAAGCAGGTGGATGACGGCGTTGGTCGATCCTGCGATGGTGGCGCTGACTCGTATCGCGTTCTCGAAGGCCCTGCGATCCAGAATGCGCGATGGGATCAGGTCGCTTCCGGCCATCGCCACGATCCTCCGTCCGGCGAGATGCGCCACCGTCGACCGGCGAGCGTCCACCGCCGGGATGGCGGCAGACCCGGCGGGAGCGATGCCCATCGCTTCGGCGAGGCAGGCCATCGTCGAGGCCGTTCCCATCGTCATGCAGTGCCCGGCACTCCGCGCCATGCATGCTTCCGTCGCGAGAAACTCGTCCTCGGTCATCGTTCCGGCGCGCACGGCCTCGCTGAACTTCCACACGTCGGTCCCGGAACCGACATCCCTGCCTTGGAACTTGCCGTTGAGCATGGGACCGCCCGAGAGGAGAATCGTCGGGACATCCACGCTGGCTGCGCCCATCAACAGGGCCGGGATCGTCTTGTCGCACCCGCCGAGCAGCACGACGGCATCGATCGGGTTGGAGCGGATCGACTCTTCGACGTCCATGCTCATCAGATTCCGGTACGCCATCGCCGAGGGCCGCATGAGCGGCTCACCGAGTGAAGTAGTCGGGAACTGAAGTGGTACTCCGCCGGCCTCCCACACCCCACGGGAGACATGATCGGCCAACTGGCGGAAATGCCCGTTGCAGGGATTCAATTCCGACCAGGTGTTGCAGATCCCGATGATCGGCTTGCCGTCGAACACGTCGTCGGGGAGACCCTGGCTTTTCATCCACGATCGGTGTCCGAAGCCGGTCTTTCCCGGGGCACCGAACCACGCGGTGCTGCGGAGCGGTCGAGAGCGTTCGGAGGGGGACTGCGGAACACTCACCTGGTCAGGCGCCCACCTTCACACAACAACTCGACGATCGTCTCGGCAGCCAGCCGATGGAGGTCTTCGAGCGCCTCGACCGAGACTCCGGCCCAGTGCGGTGTCTGGATCACGTCGGCCCGGCCGGCAAGTCGGTCCGTGGCCGGGTCGGGCGGCTCCTGAGCTCGCACATCGAGAGCCACCGTGCTGATGGTGCCGTCGTCGAGGGCCGTCACCAGGTCTGGTTCAACCACGAGTGCGCCGCGGCCGACGTTCACCATGACCATTCCCCGACGGGCGTGGCCGAGGACGCGGGCATCGATGATGCCCTCAGACGACGGGGTGAGTGACGCCGTCAGGACCACTGCGTCCGAGCGGGCGAAGAGGTCTTCGATCGGGACGTGCGGGAGGAGGTCGTCGGCCTTCTCGGGGCGGCGGTACGTCCCGATCGTGCTCATGCCGAACGCTCGAGCCCGGTGCGCGACGGCGCGGCCGATGGCCCCGGCACCGAAGATGCCGAGCGTCTTGCCGTCCAGTCGACGTATCGAGCCGACCTGAGGGTGAGCGCTGAGGTCCCAGGAACCGGAAGCGGCGGCCTCGAACATCGTCGGGAGTCTTCGCCATGCCGCCAACAGGAGCCCGAACGCGTGGTCGGCGACATCGGCCGTTCCCGCCTGCACGTTCGCGACCGGAATGCCTGCGTCCTCAGCGGCCGTCAGATCGACCGTGTCCTTGCCAGCGCTGTAACACAGGATGCCGACGCAGCGGCGGAGCCGTCCGATGTGCTCCGCGGTCAACCGGTCGATGCTGCTCACGACCACGACGTCTGCGTCGGGAAGTGCAGCATCCCGCTCGGCGCGGTCGTCGGGAATCACCAGAGTGGCACCGGCGCGTTCGAGTGCAACGCGTTCGACGGCGTAGCTCCAGTCACCGGTCCACGTGACGGGATCGAAGAGAACCACCGACGGCGCAGGTTGTGTCACGGGCGGGCGGTGGGTGCTGAGGCGAGGAGGTGGCGGGGCATGAGAGTCGGTCACACTAGGCGAACTCGTCGGCGCGAGGACCGCCCAAGGGGGCAAATTCCAAAAAGTCTTGACAATCAAGTTATGGACGATCACCATGCCCTCACTGTCCGCTGCGGCGGGCCCAGAACTATGGAGGGAAACCCATGACTCGAGTCGTCAACGTGAGGTTGCTCGCGCTGGTGCTTGCACTGGTGCTCACCGCCGTTGCGTGTACGACCCCGGATCCGGACGCAACGGATACGACGGTTGCCAGCGGCGAAACCACCACAACCACCGAGGGCACTGCCACGGAAACCACCACGACCACCGCTCCTGCGGAGCCCGAAGGGCGTACGACCCTGGAAGTGGTCCTCCCTACCGACCCGGTGGGACTGAACCCGTTCCCTGAGACGGCAGGCAACATGGCGGTCGTTCACTTGGCCATGTTCATGCCGTTGATCGAAGTCGACGAGAACCAGGACATTTCCTCCAATATTCTGGAGTCGTGGGAGACGTCCACTGACGCGCAGACGGTGACGTTGAAGGTCCGACCCGGGCTGGAGTGGAGCGACGGTACGCCGATCACCTCGGCGGACGTCTCGCTCGCATTGCACATGCATCTGAACTCTGAGATCAGCACACGGGCCGGACGGCTGGCAGGTGTCGCAGGGGTCGCGGAGTACACCGAGGGCACTGCAGACTCGATTTCCGGCATCACCGTGCCCGACGAGGCGACAGTGGAGATCCAACTCGCGGAACCCGACGCAGCCTGGGTACCGAACTGGGCCTCGCTGGGACGCCTGAACTCGATGTTCCCTGCGCACATTCTGGGTGACGTTGCTCCCGGAGACATCCCGACGCATCCCTTCTTCGAGACGTTCCCGGTCGTGTCCGGTGCATACAAGTTCGTGGAGTACGTCCCCGAGCAGTACGTGGAGTTGGAAGCCAACGAGAACTGGTCGCTCGGCGAGCCGGGATTCGAGCAGTTGTTCTTTAAGATCATCACAGAGCCTGAGGCACGACTCGCCCAGTTCCAGACTGGCGAGATCCAGTTCGTCGACGGCGTGTCGCCGCTCGACGTGGAGCGCATCGAGGGGATCGACGGCGTGACCGTCGACTCGGCGACCGGGCTCAACCCGAACGTCATCGGGATGAACTACGACCATCCCCTGCTCCAGGATCCCCGTGTGCGTCAAGCGCTCCTCTTCGCCATCGACAGGGAAGGCATCTGCGAGCAGGCGTTGCTCGGCTACTGCTCCGTGTCGGCGACCAACCAACGCCTGGTGGGACTCGACTGGGCCCTCCCGACGGTCGCAGAGGGAGCGATCGAGTACACCTACGATCCCGATCGGGCGATGGAACTGCTCGAAGAGGCAGGCTGGGACTCCAGCAACACGCTCAACCTCCTCGCCCGGCCAGCGGGAGCGGGGACGGCGGTGTCCTCCGCAATCTCGATCATGCAAGCCCAGTGGGCGGCGGTCGGAGTGGACGTGGAGATCGTCAACGTCGACGTCCCGACGCTGCTGGACAATCTCGGGCGAGAGGGACGGGACCCGGATTCGCACATGTTCTGGAACGCCGGTGCCGTGTTCTCCCTGGACCCGAGTTCGGTACAGCCCTACGCGCTGTGCAGCACGCACTACCCGAACGGCCCCAACCTGACGTACTACTGCAACGAAGAGATCGACGGTCTCTGGGCAGAGGCGCGGCGGACGGCCGTCCAGGACGAACGGGCAGAGATCTACAAGGAGATCTACCTGGCGCTGAATCAGGACCCCGATTACGTCTACCTTGCAGTGCTCGACAACATCGTTGCCTTCGACAGCCGTCTCAAGGGTGTCAAGCCGCAGGGCGACATCTGGGCGACGTATTGGAACATCGGCGAGTGGACCTGGGAAGAGTAGGAATCCAGGGATCCGAAGAGAGCGGCGGCTTCCGGATGGGAGTCGCCGCTCTGACATCGGAAGGAGAGGCTGACGGGGTGCCGATGTGCTCGCATATCTGATTCGTCGGGTTTTGATCGCGATCCCGGTGCTCCTCGGGATTCTCGCATTGACCTTCGTGCTCGTGCACATGCTCCCGGGGGATCCTGCAACGGTGTTGCTCAGTCCCGAGGAGTTGATGGGTGATCCAGGCCTCATCGAACGGCGACGGGCGGATCTGGGACTCGATCGATCACTCCCCGTCCAGTACGTCTCGTGGCTGGGCGAGTTGGCGGACGGCAATCTCGGCATATCGTTCCATCGAAAGGTGCCGGTCACCGAGATGATGGGACCGAGAGTGATGCCGACGGTGGTCCTCGCGGGTACGAGTGTGGCCATCGCTCTCGCCATCGGCGTCCCGGTCGGGGTGGCCGCGGCCCTTCGGCAGAACACCAAGTTCGACTACCTCAGCGGGGCCGGAAGCATGCTGGCGGTGTCGGTGCCGACCTTCTTTCAGGGCCTCGTCGCCATCTACATCTTCAGCATCTGGTTGGGGGTGTTGCCCAGCGGCGGTATGCGGTCGCTCGGTGTGGAGGCCAGCGGCGTCGATCTCATGAGGCACTTGATACTCCCCGCGGCAGTGCTGTCGTCGGTGTTGATGGGCCCTTATGTCCGCTACACCCGCCAGAGCCTCCTCGACGTGCTCCGGCTCGATCACGTGGTCACCGCCAAGGCCAAGGGCGTCCCCTACTGGGGCGTGGTCGTCAAACACGCTCTTCGCAACTCTCTGATTCCGCTCACGACCGTCCTGGCAGTCCAGATCCCGGCGCTGCTCGCTGGAACCGTCATCATCGAATATGTCTTCAGTTGGCCGGGCATGGGCCGGCTGGTCATCGAAGGCATCAACAGCCGGGACTATCCCGTCATTCTCGCCGTCGTCATGATCACGGCGGTGTTGGTGCTCATCTTCAACTTCATCGCCGACGTCACCGCCGCCCTCCTCGATCCGAGGATCCGGCTGTGATCCGGGATGACGGACCGGGCTCCCGCCTCGACATGGATGCGATCATGGAGGCTTCGGTTGCCGCCGGAGAAGTGGCAGTCGAGGACCTGAGGGATGATGAGATCGTCGAGGGCCCGCCCCGTTCGCCGTTCAAGATTGCGATGCGCCGTTTCGGCAAGCACCGGCTTGCCTCGGTGAGCGTCTTCTTCATCGGCCTGCTCGGCCTCGTGGCCGTTCTCGCTCCGTTTGTCGCTCCGAGCGATCCGAACGCCGTGGACTTGATGGCCCTTCGTTCGCCACCGAGTGCCGACCACCTTCTCGGCACGGACTCCTCCGGTCGTGACGTGCTGAGCCGCATCATCTTTGGTGCTCGGGTCTCGCTCACTGTCGGCGTGGCGGCTGCCATCTCGGCCGCCGGCCTCGGAACAGTGCTCGGGCTGATCGCGGGCTTCACCCGCGGGGTGGTCGACACGGTGATCATGCGAATCGTCGACATCTTCCTCTCGTTCCCGTCCCTCATTGTCATTCTGTTGTTGGTGGCGATCCTCGGCCCCAGCGTGTTGACGATCGTGCTCGTGATCGCGTTCTTCGAATGGCCGACCTCTTGTCGAATCGTGCGCCAGATGACATTGACCCTTCGCGAGCACGGATTCGTGGTGGCGGCCCGGGCGAACGGCGCGTCCAGCTTCCGGATCATGCGCCGGCACATTGTTTCAGGGGTGATCTCACCGCTGACAGTGGTCACGACCCTTCTGAGCGCCCAGGCAATCCTTCTGGAGGCTTCACTTTCGTTCCTCGGTCTCGGGGTGCGCCAGCCGCAGGCGAGCTGGGGAGGCATGCTGAACGAGGCGCAGTCGGTGACCGTGCTCGAGGGGTTGCCGTGGCTGTGGCTTCCCCCCGGCATTGCCATCGCCGCCACCGTTCTGGCGATCAACTTCATCGGCGATGGTCTGCGGGATGCGTTCGATCCCCGTCTGACGAGGTGAGATGGTGACACGAACCACCCCCATGACCTCCGAAAGGGAGCCGCTCCTGTCGGTCACCGACCTGCACGTCACGTTTCACGGTGACGAGGCGACGGTGCACGCCGTGCGCGGGGTGACGTGGGACATTCGGCCCGGTGAGGTGCTCGGCATCGTCGGGGAGTCGGGTTCAGGCAAGAGCGTGAGCGTCTCGAGCATTCTCGGTCTTCTCCCTTCTCCGCCCGCCGTGGTGACTGGCGGTCCGGTGATGTTCGGGGGCCGCGATCTGTTGACCATGCCAGAGCGAGAGCTGCGGGCGATCCGCGGCAACGAGATCGCGATGATCTTCCAGGACCCGATGACTGCCTTCAACCCCGTGCAGACGATCGGACGTCAGATCTCCGAAGCGATCCGAGTCCATGATCACTCGGTGAGTCGATCGGCCGCCAGGAGTCGTTCGATCGAGCTCCTCGAACTGGTGGGCGTTCCCAGTCCCGCCGATCGGTACAGCCAGTTCCCCCACGAATATTCGGGAGGAATGCGCCAGCGAGCGATGATCGCAATGGCGATCGCCAATCAGCCGAGGCTGCTCATCGCCGACGAGCCCACGACGGCTCTCGATGTCACGATCCAGGCGCAGATCCTGGAGTTGCTGGAAGTCGTGCGAGAGGAGACCGATGCCGCCACGATCCTGATCACCCACGATCTCGGGGTTATCGCCGAGGTGGCCGATCGGGTCCTGGTGATGTACGCAGGCAAGATCGTGGAGTCGACAGGGATTCTCCCGCTCTTCCAGAGCCCGCGGCATCCGTACACCCTGGGGCTCCTCGGCAGCCTCCCGCGGCTCGACGATCGGCTGGAGACGCTGTTGTCGATACCGGGCCAGCCACCCGACATGGCGTACATCCCCAGGGGATGTGCCTTCGCCCCCCGCTGTTCCCTGTCCCATGGCCGCGTTGAGTGCCGCCAACGTGAGCCCGACCTGATGGACTGTGGCGATCTCGGTCAGCGGGCGGCATGCCACTTCAGTGACGAGATGGATCAGGAGGCTGACAAGGTGGCAGCACAGGTTGGGCGGGATGTTCGGGTGGCGAAGGAGTGACCGTGGTGAACGACGCTCGCGCCGACATTCACACGCGGTTGTCCCCGGGTGAGGAGCTTCTCAAGGTCGAAGACCTGTCGGTCGAGTTCCCGCTGAAGTCGACGATTTTGCGACGAAACCTGGGAAGCGTGAAAGCCGTCGCCGGCATCTCCTTCTCCCTGCGGGCAGGCGAGACGCTCGGCCTGGTCGGAGAGTCGGGCTGTGGGAAGACAACCACCGGGATGGCGATTCTGCGGCTGATCGATGCTGCGGGAGGTTCCATCATCTTCCGCAACCACGATCTCGCGACGATGAAGGGTTCCGATCTGCGCCCGTTCCGTCGAGAGATGCAGATCGTGCTGCAGGATCCGTACTCGTCGCTCGATCCCCGGTTGACCGTGCGATCGATCATCGCAGAGCCGATTCGCATCCACGGCATGGCCGAAGGAAACGCCGTCCGGACCCGGGTTGACGAGTTGTTGGAACTCGTCGGGCTCCGTCCGAAGCACGGAAGCCGGTTCCCGCACGAGTTCTCGGGTGGTCAACGTCAGCGCATCGGGATCGCGCGTGCGCTCGCGCTCGACCCGCAGTTGCTCGTGCTCGACGAGCCGGTGTCGGCTCTTGACGTGTCGATCCAGGCGCAGATCGTCAACCTTCTCGAGCGATTGCAGGATGAGCTCAATCTGTCGTACCTCTTCATCGCCCACGATCTGTCGGTCGTCAACCACATCTGTGATCGAATCGCCGTCATGTATCTTGGAAAGATCGTCGAGATCGGCACTCGCGACGAGGTGAAGAACGCACCGCGGCACCCGTACACCAAGGCGCTCTTGTCGGCGGTGCCGATTCCCGACCCCACCAGACGGGGCTTGGGAAGCCGGATCGTGTTGAAGGGCGACGTGCCCAGCCCGGCTTCTCCGCCCTCCGGCTGTCGGTTCCGTACTCGGTGCTGGAAGGCCCAGGAGTTGTGCGCCGAGGTCGAGCCGCCGCTCGCCGATGACTCCGGGCACGCCGCTGCATGTCACTTTCCGGAGCCCGTCCCGGTTCTCTCGTGAGCGGATCGCGCCGCCGCGGCCCTGGCGAGCTCAACGGCCAACAGGCAATCGCCGCGGTGGCCTCCGGTCGGCTACATCCCGCAGACCTGGTGGACGATGCCCGGCGTCGGATCGACGAAGCCGAGCCGAGGCTGGGCGCGGTGGTTGACGTCCTCGACGGGACCCTCGCGGCTCCGGACGCGAGGCTCGGCGGGCTGATTCTGGCGGTGAAGGACCAGATCGATGTTGCGGGGTACTCGCATCCGCTGAGTGGAGTCGGCGGTCGGGAGCCGGTGCCCGCGGCACGGCACGCTCCCGTCGTCGATCGTTTGCAAGCCGCGGGGGCGACCCCGGTGGCCCGGACCGCGTCGCCTCCTCCTGGTTCTCCCGGAGGCGTGACTCCCCAGACGAAGAATCCGCGTTGTCCGGACCGGGTGTCGGGCGGGTCGTCGGGGGGTTCGGCCGCAGCGGTGGCGGCAGGTCTCGTGCACGTAGCGCTGGGGACCGATTCCGGCGGCAGCATCCGCATTCCGGCGGCCTGCTGCGGGGTGGCCGGGTTGAATCCGACACGAGGACTGGTCCCTTTGATCGGTACGGGCGGGCTCACCTACACGATCGGTTCTGTGGGCCCACTGGCGGCGACGGTGGCCGATCTACGCCTCGTACTCGACGTGATCGCCGGGGTCGACTCCGAGGACCCGCACAGTATCCCGGCGCCACCACCGACGCCGTTGCCCGACATCGTGCGAATCGGTCTGCCCGCCGAAGCGCTGGATGCACCGATGGATGTGGAAGTGCGCGCCGAGTTGAACCGAGCGATCGCACTGTTGCGGGACGCGGGACACCGAGTGGATCGGGTGTCTGTGCCCCTCTTCGACGAGGCGATGGAACTCGGCCCTCGGACCATTGGCATCGTGGAGTCGGCCGCGGGGATCGAGGACGAATTCCCCCATGTCTTGGCGGCCCCCGAGCTGGGAGCTCTGCTGGAGGCGAGCCGGGCGATCCCGGCGATGGTGCTGGCGCGGGCATACCACCGGGTGGCAACTTTCCGGGCCGGTCTGGATCGTCTCTTCGAGTCATTCGACTTTCTGCTGCTGCCCACCTTGCCGTGCCGGATACCGGACGCGGGTGACGCCCACCGGGAGGCAGACATCACGGTGGGCGGCGAGTCGGAGACCAGGACCTCGGCACTGACCCGACTTGTCAATCCCTGGAATCTGGCCGGACTGCCGGCCAGCAGTCAGCCGGTGGCGAGGGACTCGGACGGTGCTCCGATCAGCCTGCAGTTCGTCGGACCGGCGTTCTCGGACTGGAGGATGCTCGACCTCATGGAGTTCGTCGAGTCTGCCACCGGAGGGCCGTGGGACACGGCGCGCCCGGGCTGAGTCGTCACTCCTCGATCCGAATCGCCCCCATGGGGCACCGATCCGCAGCCAGGCGGGCCGACGCTGCCGACTCGAGGGTGTCGACGGGACCGATGACGGTCGACAGGCCGTCGTCGTCGAGGCCGAAGACGGCAGGCGCCACCAGCACACACTGGCCGGTCCCGGCGCAGTCCTCTGTGACCGTCACATGCAATCGGCTCATCGGCGGTCGGTCACGACGGGCAGTTTCGTGAGACCACGGTGGGTGGTGATGGCGTGCCAGTCCGGCTCGTAGCCCTCGACCAAGCGAAGGTCTGTGAAGTGACCAAAGAGGGCCTCGATCGCGATCGCTGCCTCGAGCCGGGCAACGGGCGCCCCCAGGCAGAGGTGGATTCCGCGACCGAATGCGAAGTGATGGCTCTCCCGGAAGCTACGGGCCGCGTCGAAACGGTGCGGGTCCGGAAAGTGGTTCGGATCGCGGTTGGCGGCCGCGAGCACTGACATCACCAGGTCTCCTGCCTGGATCTCGGCATCACCCAGGGTCAGATCGCGCGTGGCGATGCGCCGATCTCTGGGGAGGGGCGTCTCGTAGCGGAGCGTCTCCTCGATGGCGTTGGGGATCAGTTCGGGATTCGCTGAGATCTTCCGTGCCTGTTCGGGGTGTCGAAGGACGTGGTACATGGCGTTCCCGATCAGCGCAGTTGTTGTCCCGTTTCCGGCAATGACGAGGTGGAGGAGAGTGGCGATGGCCTCGTCGAGCGTGACCCGCCCCTCGTCGACCATCTGCGCCGCCCGAGTCAGCACGTCGTCTTCGGGAGTTCGTCGGCGTGCGTCCATCCACTCTGTCAGCAGCCCACGCCATTCTTCGAGACTGCTCGTGAAGCGGCGAGCGTGCTCGGGACCGATGGACGGTGAACCGAAGAACTCGCGCTGGTCGAGGGTCACCGGTGGAATGCGATCCCGGAACTCTCGTGGGATGCCCACGACTTCCGAGATCACGTGTACAGGCAGAGGCTCGGCCAGGTCCGCCACCACATCGAACTGCCTGCCGGCAACCGACTGCAACAGCTGGGCGGCAACCGCACGAATCAGTGTGTCGAGGGATGCGACCTTCCGTGGCAGAAAGTGGGAGCCGAATGCCCTTCGAATGCGGGTGTGGTCGGGAGGATCCGACGACACGAGTTGGGGGGTCTCGAAGTGCACGGCCACCCTGGCGGCCCGGACGCGCGTGTCCTCCGGCAGGCGGGCGATGTGCCGATTCTCGAACCCGACACTGGAGAAGTCGGTCGGTTCGGTGAGGACCGTCTCCGCGAGATCGAACTCCGTCACCAGCCAATGTCCCCGTCCCTCACTCCAGTACACGGGAGCCTCTCGACGGAGGAGGTCGTAGGTGGGATGCGGATCTGCCCAGAACGTCGGGTCTGACAACCGTTCTTCGAAGGCGGGAATCGATGTCCGGGCGGTCACGGTGATCAGGTCTGGGGGGAGGGGACCCGCAGGTGGTCGCGCACCGCCGGGTTGACGATGGAGTCCGCCCAGCCTTTGGTGAGGAAGTCGATCGTGGCACGACACATCTCCTCGCGCAGGTCTGACCACGAGTCGGCCGAGTACCCGGCGTAGTGAGGGGTGACGATCACGTTGGGGAGCGATCGAAGGGGGCTGTCGACGGGAAGTGGCTCCGTCTGGAACACGTCGAGTCCGGCCCCCGCGATGACGCCGTCGGTGAGCGCCTGGATCAGATCCGGTTCGTTGACCACCTTGCCGCGGGATGTGTTGATGAGATACGTGGTCGGCTGCAGGCGGCTCAGGAATGCCGCGTCGACCATCCCCTCGGTGGCCTCGGTGTGGGGGACGTGGATCGACACGTAGTCCGACCGGGCGGCCAGCTCGTCGAGGGTCACCGATTCGACTCCGATGGCCGCGAAGTCCTCGGCGGACCGGTAGGAGTCGTGGCCGATCACGTTCAGCCCGATGCCCTGGGCTCGGCGGGCGAAGGCTGCTCCGATTCTTCCGACTCCGATGAGCCCCACGGTACGACCCGTGATGCGACGGACCGATCCGGCCTCCGGCGTGCTCCAGCCTCCGTCCCGCATGTCGGAGTCGAAGGTGATGATCCGCCGTTCGAGAGCGAGGAGCAGCGCCAGCGCATGTTCTGCGACATCGTCGGTGCCATAGGTGGGGGCGTTGGCCACGGCGATCCCGAGCTCGGTGGCAGCCGCGAGATCGATCTGTTCGTATCCGATCCCCCATCGCATGACGAGGCGGCACTGCGGGAGACGTTCGAGGATGGCCCGGTCGAGGTTCGGTTTCCAGGAGAGCCACAGCACGTCGGCGTCGGCCGCACGTGAAATGACGTCCTCTGAACTCTCGCAATAGCCCTCGACCAGGGTCATGCCGGCGTCCGACAACCGTTTCGTCTCGTAGGTGTAGGGAACGAGGAAGTGGCTGTCGTCGACTTGGAAGACGCGCCCGCTCATGCGTTCTGTCCCTCCGCAACCTCTCCTGCCTTCCAGAATCCGTCCGTGAAATAGGCGCGAATCCCGGCGAGATCGGCGCCGGGGCGGGCGTACTCGACGAGGAGGGCGTCCTCGCGCCGACGGATGGCGCGGAGTTCGGCGAGCAGTTCGACGGGGTCGATGGAGGACGGGATCTTGACCACTCCGTCGGCGTCGGCAGCCAAGAGGTCGCCCGGAGCGACCGCGAGATCGGCCACGGTGACGGGAGCGTCGATCCGGGTCGTGTAGAACAGTCCGTGCCCGGATACCTGCCCCCAACCCCAGATGGGAATACCAACCCGCCGCAGTCCCCCGATGTCGCGAATGGTGCCGTCGACGATCATTCCCTGGGACCCGAGCAGCTTGTGCTGTTCAGCCATGATGTCGCCGATCGACGATCCGCGACCCGGCCTGGTGCCCACATCCTTGATGATGCTCAGGGTCGGCCCCGGGGTGGCGTCGAGATAGTCGTAATAGCTGTCCCAGGGGAGTTCGGGAAAGTCCCGATTGTTGGTTGTCACTTCACAGGTGGTCGCGTACCCGACCGCCATCCCCAGTTCCGGCAGCATCGACCGCATCGTGTGGTCGGTGTAGTTGACCGGCACCCCGCCTCTGTGCTCGAGTCCCTCGCCCTCGGGCCCGCCGCCCAGCAGAGTCCGGATCGCATTGAACACCGAAGGCGTATCGAAAGCGGCGATCCCGGTGAGCACGTTCGGGTCGGTTCTGGACATGGGATCTCCAACGTGAGGGTACAAGTCAAAGACAAAAGTAGTTGAGTTTTAGTGTTCCGTCAACGAATGTCGGTAGGAGAATTGCACCGTGTATGGGCGGTCGGATGAGCCGAAGCGGGCGTAGGCCGCGGGCGCCTCGGCGAGGGGAAAGGATTCGGCCATTCCTTCCACCGACACCGCTCCCTCTGCCAGAAGGCGGATGAAATAGGCCATCGTGCGATTCTCGGTCCAGCGCACGTGGGACACGGGGTAATCGACGTTGCCTTCTTCGTACCAAGGGTCGTAGCGTCCGGCGCCGAAGGCAATTGCCTGGACGTAGGTGCGGTCGAACACGCTGCTGCGGTCGAGGTGCATCCCGAACACACCGACTCCCACCACCCGTCCCCCCCTGCGGGTCAACTGCAGGGCCTGGTTCACCGGATCGCTCGAGTCGGTGACGATGCCGAGGATCGCGGCATCGGCGCCGAAACCGTCCGTGCGATCCCGTACGAGATCTGCGAGGTCTGGAGAGGATGGATCATGGACCTCGTCGACACCCATGGATCGCGCGAATTCCCGACGCCGATCGTCGACTTCCAGGCCGATGACATACAAACCGGCGTTGCGGGCGATCTGGGCCGCCAGGAGCCCCAGCAGTCCCAATCCGTACACGAGCACGGTTTCGCCGAGCCGGCAATCGGTTCGGCGCACCGCCTCCACGGCCACCCCGCCGGGGGTGACGAACGCCGCAGCGGCGGTCGACAGACCATCGGGGATCGGGGTGGTCAGGTTGCGGCTCACCGCCACAATCTCGGCATGGTGGGCATCCTGGCTGCCCGCACAGGCGACGAGGTCACCCACGCTCAGATCGGGGATGTCGTCGCCGACTTCCAGTACGCGACCGGCCAGGCTGTAGCCCAGGGAGCGCTTGCCCGGCAGCGGCGGGGTGGGTTCGGGTGCGCTTCGCATCCAGCGGCGAATGGCGGGCCGTTGGTACGGGGGTTCCCCCGGGTACTCCATGTCCGGAGTCGAGGGGTCGGCGCTCCGGAGGAGAATCGAGCTCTCGGTTCCGGCGCTCACAGTGGAGTGCATGGTCTGGACGACGACCCGCCCGGGAGTACACCCCGGTGGGTCGATGTCCAACACCGTCGGCCGTCCGCCTTCGGCGACGACTCGCCGCATTCGCCAACTCCTCGGGTCGTGATCGGGCCGCAGTGTATTGTTCAAGAGAATTGAGTGTCGCTCTGGGCGTCCGGCCGGCGCACGCTGTGTGCACGACTGTGGAGAAAGGTGGATCATGAGGCACGAGGTTCGCCTCTACGCAGTGACCGGAGGTTTCGGCCACAGGTCGGCCAGGGACGTTCCGCCAGCATGAAACCCCTGGGAGTGGCAGTCATCGGCTGTGGCTTTCAGGGCCGCATCCACGCCCAGAACGTGGCGGAGTCGAGCACTGCGGAACTCGTGGTGTGTGCCGACGTCGATCGCGACCGCGCCGCGCTGCTGGCTTCCGAGACGGGAGTCGGCAGGTGGACGGATTCACTCGAGGATGTGTGGTCGGATCCCCGGGTCGAGGCTGTGGTCGTGGCGACCACCACCCACACTCACCACGCACTCGGACGGCAAGCGGCGGCACACGGCAAACACCTGTTGTTGGAGAAGCCGATGGCCCTGACCGTCGACGAGTGTCTCGACATTCAACGGGTGTGCGAGGATGCCGGCGTCACTCTGGTCCTCGGGTACAAGTTCCGTTTCACCGCTGCCGCGGTGGCTGCCAAGGATGTCGTTCCCGTTCCTCGGGTGCTCATTGCCCAGACGTTGTACGACCCGTCGCCTCCGGGTGCGAGCAGTTGGGTCAACGATCGTGCCTTGAGCGGAGGGCGGCTGGTGAGTTCCCTGGTGCACTCGGTGGATCTGCTTCGCCATTTGAGCGGGGCCGAGGTGACGCGGGTGTACGCCGAAGGCAAGGCCGGAGGAGAATCAGGGACGGATGACCCGGACACGGCAGTGGCGACTCTCGTGTTCGACAACGGTTCGATCGGGTCGATCGTGCACGGAACCGCTGCCGCCAGCGGGCTGGTGTCGACCTGGTCGTTCCAGGTCGCCGGGGACGGCGTCAACGCCACCATCCACGACCACGGCCGTCGGCTGGTCGTGCACCGTGCGGGCGATGACCGGGTCGACGCAACGGTGGTGGACCCCACGGATGATCCCTTCCGCGCCGGCACCGCACCCCTCCTCGAGGCGTTCGTGTCGGCGGTGCGAGGCGAGCGCGTGGCAACGCCGGGCGCGCGAGACGGGATCCTGTCGTTGCTGATCTCGCGGTGTGTCGAGGAGTCGATTGCCACGGGTGTGTCAGTGGTGGTGCCCTCGATCTGAGGCCGCTCCGTCGGCGGAGCGCCGAACGACACGTTCGGCTAGGAGCCGTCCTCCAGGAGTGGCCGCGGGGCGTCCGGCCGGCCGGTTACGACGACCCGGCCGTGGGTGACCACGAGTTCGGGACGACGGAGGGCGGCGACAGACGTCACTGGATCGCCGTCCACCACGATCAGATCGGCGTCATGGCCGGCTGTCACGAGGCCGGTCTTCGCGAGGCCGAGCAGGCGGGCGGTGTTGATCGTGGCGGACGCCAGGGCGGCGAGCGGAGACATCCCCAGCTCGACGTAGATCTCCAACTCGTCGACGATGTCGCCCGGGTGGGTGAGGGGCGCTCCACCGTCGTTTCCGGCGGCGATCGGGACTCCGATCTCGATCGCTCGTCGCAGAGCCACCTCGAGGCTGGGGGCCAGCCGGGCGCAGTCGTCGACGATGAACTGCGGGATCCCCGCCTCCGTCCCTCTCCCGACGATGGCGCGGTCACAGGCGATCGTCGGCACCAAGGTCGTGCCTCTCGCTGCCATCACCTGCAGGAGTTCGTCGTCCAGGCCGTGGCCATGCTCGATCGAGTCGACTCCCGCCTGAAGAGCGTTCGACGCTCCGTCGCGGCCCTCGACGTGCGCCGCCACTGGTATTCCGGCCTTGTGTGCCTCCTCGACGCACGCCGCCATCTCTTCGGTGGTCAGCTGGGCGGCGCCCGCTCGCTGCCCTGAAGTCATCATCCCCGCGGTCGCCATCACCTTGATCACCGCCGCGCCCGCCGCCAGCATGCGCCGAGTCGCTCGTCGGGCTTCGTCGGGGCCGTCAATCTCGATCCCCATCCAATGCCCGTGACCGCCGGACATGGTCACCACCCGTCCGGCGGCCAGGATCCGGGGGGCGGAGATGATCCCCTCGGCGGCGAGACGTGCCAAGGCCAGGGTGACCTCGTGCTTGCCCCCCAGGTCACGCACCGTGGTGACACCCCTGGCAAGGGTCTGGGCCAACCGGGGAAGGGACCGCAACGCGGTTTCGACATCCGTTTCTGCGTGAAAGGCTCGCTCGGGGTCGGTGCCGGCATCCAGACACACGTGGACATGGGCGTTCATGAGGCCCGGACACACCGTCCGTCCCGTGACGTCGACGATCCGATCGTTCGGGTGCGGCTCGACGGCACCAACCGCAGTGATCGTGCCGCCTTCCGCTCGCACGTCGGCATGCTCGGTGACCACGCCGCGGGAATCGACCACCCGAGCGCCGACGAGGACAAGTCCCTCGCTCATACCGCCTCGATCGCGGTTTCGGCGAGCGCGACATGACAGGAACTGAACGGCTTCCCCAGCCGCTGCTGCCAGCCGGCGTGGTCGTACGGCTCACCCGATATCTGTTCGTCGTCGACGACCAGAGTTGCCTGCCTGTAGCTGATCATCGTCGTGACATAGTCGCGGGTGGGGTGGAAGGTGCCTGCCGGGGCCGATACCCAGAAGGGCGGCTCGGGGGCGCCCCAGGTGACCGTGACCGCGTGCTCGGGGGATTCCACGACCCAGCGCTCCTCGTCGTCGGATCCTTGCAGTCGGCGGATCGATGCGCGGATCGGTGGACCGGTTGTTCCGACCTCAGGGGCAGGCCCTCCATCGGCCCGGATGGCACGAAGACGGTGCTGCATGCGGCGTCCCAACTCGGGGGTCTCGCTGAAACAACGGTCGAGCACTCCGCCTCCTGTGACGATTCGCAGCAAGGCCACCCGCCCCGCGCCGACATCGCGCATGTGCCCCAGCGAGTAGATGGTGAAGTACGCGGACGCTGAACCGTCCGACTCGATGTCGAGCACGAGGTGATCCATCGAATGCACGACTTCACCGGGATGCAAGAACAGCTCAGACGTCAGTGGAACCTCCGTGGGGAGCGAGCATCCCAAGGCCACGGCGGCGTGTCAACGTCTTTCGCCGATCATTCGCAGAGCCGCGCGGCTCGGTCCCCGCCAAGGCCGGGTTGGTGTGGCTAGCATCCGATCAAGACAAAGACGTTGAACAATGCAAATTCGAGCGGAGGTCAGCTGACATGAAGCGTGTGTTCGCCCACCAGGGGGAGGCAGTGGTGCGCGAAGTGCCCGAGCCGGTCCTCCGTCGCGGTGAAGTCCTGGTACGACCTGCGTTCTCTGCAATCAGTGTCGGTACCGAGATGTGGCTGATCGACGGATCGGCAGACGAGGACTTCGGTGTTCACGAGTACCCGGCGGTGCCGCCGTCGTGGCCCAAGACCCGCACCCCCGTCAAGCTCGATCATCCGATGCCGAAGCCCTCGGACCCCGATCACATCGCCATCGGATACAGCCTCGCGGGTGAAGTCGTGGCCGTCGACGACCAGGTGGTCGACATCGCCCCCGGCGATCTCGTGGCCTGCTCAGGATCCCAGTGCGCCCACCACGCCGAACTGGTCGCAGTGCCCCGTCACCTGGTGGCGAAGGTCCCTCCCGCAGTGACGCTCGACCAGGCGGCGTTCGTCACCCTGGGTTCGATCGCCATCGCCGGTCTCCGGGAGACCGACTGCCACTTCGGAGAGACCGTGGTGCAGTACGGCCTCGGACTACTGGGTCTACTCGGAGCTCAGATCGGCAGGGCGTCGGGCTTGCGGATGATCGGGATCGACATCGACCCGGCTCGTCGGGAGTTGGCGCGTCAACTCGGGGTCGAACACGTCCTCGATCCGACAGCCGTGGACGTGGTCGCCGAGGTCAAACGCCTGACCGACGGCTACGGGGCGGACGCCGTCGTGCTGGGCATCAAGGCCGAATCCAGCGAGCCGCTCAACCTCTCCTTCGACATGTCCCGTCAGCGGGGGCGAGTCGTCGGGCTCGGCCTGTTCGGCTGGGACATCGACAGGGGCCGCTTCTTCGCCAACCGCGTCTCCCTCCACCCCGCTGTGGGCTACGGTCTCGGCCGGTACGACCCCGTGTACGAGGAAGGCAACGTCGACTATCCGATCGGGCTTGCTCGTTGGACGGAGAACCGCAACCAGGGCTACTTCCTCGATCTGCTTGCCAGGGGTGAGGTCGACGTCGCCTCACTCGCAACCGACCGAGTTCCGATCGAGCGAGCACCGGAGGCGTACGACATCTTGCGCGGTCCGAACCGGCCGCCGACGGTGTTGCTTCAGTACGGATCCACACGGTGAGCACGTCGCTGCGGCGTCGGCTGGACGTCGGGGATCTCGCCCGGCTCCGGTGGGCGATGGAGCCCGCCATGCATCCTTCGACGGGTTCCGTGGCGTACGTCGTCTCCGGCCCCGATTCGGCTGACGACCGCATCTCGTACGAACTGGTCGTGGCCGCGGATGACGGCATCCGGCACCGCAGCGCCGGTGCCCGGGGCCCGCGGTGGTCCCCCGACGGCGAGCACCTCGCTTACCTTTCGCTGCGCGGCTCGCGATGGGCCACCGCGTACCGATCATCCGACGGGGAAATCATCGATCTCGCCGGACTCCCGGGCGACTCCGTGGAGTTCGACTGGGATCCGCGCGGTGATCGATTGCTCGTGATCGTCTCTCGCCTCGCCGAGTCCAGAACGACCGCCAGCCCGTATACCGTCGGTTCCGCGCTCGACTGGCTGCACGAGCCGCGACGCGAGATGTGGTTGCTTCCGCTCGACGGACCAGGCATGCGCCTGTTCGACGAGACCCACGGTGTGGGAACCGCGCGATGGAGTCCCGACGGGAACGCAATTGCATTCGTGACCGATCAGGGAGTTGATCGGGAGCGCAGCCTCGCGAACGCACTGTTGGTCAATGACGTCCGCAGCGGTCGCACTGAGGAACTCGTTCCGCCGGTCACCCCGCTCCGGTCGTTGGCCTGGTCCCCAGACGGGTCGACGATCGCCTATCTGGCGGCGTCCCGGGACAATGCGTCTTCGGCGGCCATGGAGTTGTGGACGATCGATGTCGCCACGCGCACTCGGCGTCGACTCGCCCCCGACCTGGACCGCAGCATCGGGATGCCGGTACGGGGCGACGATGAGCGAGCCATCGGCCCGCCGACTCTGCAGTGGCTCGACTCCGGGTCGGTGCTGGCCATCTATGCCGAGGGCGGTCGCAGCCGTTTGGCCCGGTTCGACGTCGCCGGCGACTGGCAGGATCTGCTCCCTGACGATCCGTGTGTGCTGGAGTTCAGTGTGGCGGGTTCAGGCGTGGCGTACTCCTGGTCCGACTCGGTCACCCCGGGCGAAGTCTCGGTCCTGAACCCGGAGACCGGTGCGTCGCGACAGGTGTCGGACATCGGAAGCCTCACAGGCGAGTTCGGTCTTGCGCCCACCACGCGGATCTCCACTCAGGCAGACGACGGCGTGGAAGTGGAGGGATGGCTCACGGTTCATCCCGACACTCCGCCTGGTGCGCCGCTCGTGCTCCAAGTCCACGGGGGTCCCCACTATGCCGTCGGAGAGCGCTTCTCATTCGACGCTCAACGGCTCGCAGGTCGGGGCATGGCGGTGTTGCGCGCGAACCCGCGCGGGAGCCACGGGTACGGACAGGCGTTCGCCGACGGGAATCTGGGTGACTGGGGCGGCCGGGACTTCGAAGACCTCCTCGCGCTCGTCGACGAAGCTGTCGTCCGGGCCGATCTCGACGGCGACAGGGTGGCCATCATCGGTGAGAGCTACGGCGGCTACATGGCTGCCTGGGCTGTCGCGTCCTCCGATCGTTTTGCCGCAGCTGTGACGGAGAACTCCATCGCCGACTTCCTCTCGTCCGCTCGGGGAGTGATCGAGAGACGGTTCTGGCGCTCGGAGATGGCCGGCGCACCGTGGGAGAATCCGGACATCTACCGGCAGCGTTCGGTGATCACCCGGATCGACCGGGTCAAGACCCCGGTGTTCGTCATTCATTGCGAGGCAGACACGACCTGTCCCGTTGCCCACGGTGAGGCCGTCTACACCGCTCTCCGCGGACTCGGACGGGACGTCGAGTTCCTGCGGGTACCGGACGAGGGACACTTCTTCAACGTGTTCGGGGCGCTGAGTCGGCGGCTGGACCGCACACGGGCGCTCGACGACTTTCTCGTCCAACATCTCCAACCAACCGACGGAACCCTTCCGCCGCCCCCGAGTCGAGAGGAGACCAGCCTGTGAACGTCGCTGACTTCGAGTGCTTCGTCGTCACCCATTTCCTGTCCCCCCGCACGGGACCATCCATCGCCTGCAGCAGCGAGCATGCCTATGTGCTCGTTCGCCTGCAGGACGAGAGTGGTGCGGTTGGTTGGGGTGAGACGTACCGGACTCCCGGGGCTCTCCAGACCATCGAGTCGGTCTGCCGGGCGCTGGTCGGTCGGGAGGGTTCGTTGCGGGAACTGCTCCGCGAGACCCGATGGATGGGTGGGGGACTCGCCGGTGGCGGGTTCGCCTCGTCGGCCGTTGCCCTGGCGCTCGAGGAACTGCGAGCACGGCAGTTGGGATTGTCCGTCTCGGAGATGTACGGCGGACCGATGCGCACCCGTGTGCGGCCGTACGCCGCCAGCGGGGGCTACGTTGAAGACGAAGATCCTGCCGTCACATGGCCGCGCGAACTGGAACGGGCCCTCGAAGCGGGCTTCACTGCTCTCAAGCTCCGCGTCGGTCGAGATCCGATCGCTCACGAAGCGCCGTTGCTCGCCGAACTTCGAGACCGCGCACCCTCCGGCTTCGAACTGATGGCCGACGGGAACGCGGCCTATTCCCTGCCGGACGCCATCCGCATGGGTCGGGTCCTGGAGGAGTTGCGGTTCCGGTGGTACGAGGAACCGATGGAGCAAAGGGGCGGGTACGTCGGGTACGACCGACTGACGGCGACCCTCGACATCGCCCTGGCCGGAGGAGAGGGATCACTGAGCCGGGTCGATGCGCTGCGCCTTCTCGCACGTGGTGCGGTGGACGTCATCCAGCCGGATCCTGTGATCTGCGGGGGTGTCGGCGACGCGTTGGCCATCGCCGATCTCGCGGTGCTGCACGGCGCCACCACTGTCCCGCATGCCTCCAACAACGCGATTGGCATCGCGGCGTCGCTGCAGATCGTCGCCACGTTGGCGGATTCGACTCGCTCTCCGTCCGTGCCGGATCCCCTGCTGGAGTACGGAATCGACGAGAATCCGAATCGGGAGCGGTGCCTGCGCGAACCGCTGCGGATGGTCGACGGTTGGATCGACGTCCCGAGCGGGCCGGGGTGGGGCGTGGATGTGGACGAGGAGTTCCTGCGGGCCAATGCTGTCGAGCATCTGCGGGGATCGAGCGGATGAATGTGATCCCGGCGGTGCACCGCTTCCTCGAGGAGCGTCCCACTCTCACGCTCGGCACGATCCGTAAGGACGGATCCCCGCAGGCCTCGGTTGTCTGGTACCTCTGGGACGGCTCGTCCTTCCTCGTCTCGACCGTTCCCACCACGGCAAAATGGCAGAACCTGCTGCGCGATCCCCGCTGTTCACTCTGCGTGGAAGAACCCGGATCGGGGCAGATGGTGGTCGCCTACGGACAGGCCACGCTCGACGACGGAGACGTTCGGGCGCGCACGCGGGATCTGGTCGCCAAGTACTACGACGATGCCGCGGACACCGACGCCCACATGGAGAGGATTTTTCGGACCAACGACAGGGTCCTGATCGAGGTGGTTCCCGACCGCCTGATCCCTCGTCGGCTCGAACCGGAGACACGAACCTGATGCGTACACACCCACCGGTACCATCGGTGATCGTCCGCTGCTCCGATTCCGAGAAGAGTTCCGATGCCTGAGACGACTCGAACCGCACCCGGTTCGCTCCGGCTGTACAAGATCGATCCCACCCGCGCCCACGAAGATGTCGTTGGGCAGTTGGTGTACGCCATACGATCGGGACTCCTGCGCTCCGGTGACCGGCTTCCAACCATTGAGGACTTGGCGGAGACCACCGGCGTGAGCAAGCCGGTGGTGGGGGAGGCTGTTCGCTTGTTGCGGGACCACGGTGTCGTTGCTTCCAAGCGCGGCGTGCAGGGCGGAGTGACCGTCGTCACCGACGATGTGCCTGCCGAGCTCCTGCTACCCCGAGGGTGGCGGCGCGCAGACCTGACCGAGTTGGTCGAGGCCCGGCGTCCGATCGAGACCATGCTCGGACTTCTCGCCGCGGAACGGGCGACGAAGGAGGACTTCGCGGACATGCGTGAGTCGATAGAGAGTCTCGAGATCGCTGCCGAACGCCCGGACGCCTCGTTTCTCCGATTTGACCATCGGTTCCACTACCAGGTCGGCAGGGCTGCCCGGAGTGAGATGCTGGCGCTCTATCAGCACCAGATCCTGTCGGCGATCGCGGTGGCCCTGCACGAATACGGGCTGTACCACGAGGACCGCGACCTGGTCATTCGGACCCACCGCGAGATGCTCTCTGCCATCGAGGCCCGCGACTCGGAATGGATCCTCGCGGCGACGGACCGCCACTGGTCGAC
>JBBDHV010000012.1:0-6165 GCA_040880725.1 Acidimicrobiia bacterium | reverse complement strand
CGGGTTCTGCCAGGGTCTCACTCGATGACTCATGACGGGAACTGGTCGCGGAGGTCTGGAACGCGTGGGAGGTGATCCTTCGGAGCGTGTTTGTTCCCCTCGGGGGGAACCGGACGGGACACGCAGTGGACCGTTCGAAGGGGGGCGGGTGAGCTTGCGGGCGAGGAGGGGTCCCTGCACCCCCGGACGGCTTGATTGTGCGGGGGGCGACCCCCCTGCACCCCCCGGATGGCGCGGCCGCCTCTTCGGGTTCCGCCAGGGTCTCACTCGATGGCCCATGACGGCTTGATTGTGCGGGGGGGCGACCCCCCTGCACCCCCCGATTGGTGCGGCTGCTTCTTCGGGTTCGGCCCTGGCCTTACTCGATGGCCCATGACGGGAGCTTCATGACGCGGTCTGGGACGCGTGGGAGGTGATTCTTTGGAGCGTATTTGTTCCCCTCGGGGGGAACCGGATCCAGCCTCTGACGGGTGACGTACCCGGATTCAGTCCTTGGTGGGACGGGGGACCGAGGGGAGGTTCGTGCGGTCCTGGGCGGAGGCGACGGCTTGGCGGTTCTCCTCGACGACCTGGTTGTAGACCTCGGCGCGATGGATGGTGACGGTGTTGGGAGCGTGGACTCCGAGCCGTACCTGCCCACCTCGCACTTCCAGCACAGTGACCACGACCTCCTGTCCGATGACGACGGATTCGCCTTGGCGGCGGGTCAGGACCAGCACCCCTAGTTCACCCAGGTGAGGTCGACGGTCGCCCGGACGGGATGATCCGAGTCCGAGAGGATGAGTTGGCGTCCGTGTCCGGTCTCGCGATGGACGACGAAAGGGCCCAGGAGATTCACGTGGAATCGCTCCTGGGAGGCGTCGAGTGTCACGGCGGAGAGAACGACTGCGTCCTCCGGCGCACCCAGACCGAGTTCGGCCTGGGCGTCGTCGGGTATTTCCATTTCGTAGTCGGGGAAGAACAGCCAGGGGGTGGTGACGATCATCGCCACATTCTCGTCGTCGAGGGATTGGAGCAGTTGGAAGGCTCCGTCGTCAGCGAGTTCGACGAGCGTGAACCGGGTGTGGTCGGGGAATCCCGGGATGCCCTCGGCAAACCGGAGTTCCACCGGCGCTTCGGTCGGGGATGGCTGGGTGGTCGTCATCGGTGCCCCAGCATAGAGGTCGCCGTTCGAGACGAAGGGGGCATCGTCATCGGAGGAACTGGGTGAGGGACGGCTGGAGACTCCGGGAGAGGGCGCCGAGTGTCGCTTCGAACGCCACCTGATGGAGTTGCAGATCGGTGATTGCTTCAGCGATGTCCACCGACTCGACCTTGCTGATCTCGGACTGCACCGCCAATCGGGTGTCGTCGGTGCGGATCTGTCCTGCCTCGATCCGATTCGTCGCCGCACCCAGCTTGGCGAGGCCATCGAGGATGTTGGTCATCGAGGTGTCGACCTCGGCGATGGAGGTCTGCACGCCTGCGGCGTCGGCTGTGACGATCCGGTCGGCGAGGTCGTCGAGAACGCTGAAGACGTCGCGACCCGCAGCGAATCCGAAGACGTCGTCGCCGGTGACGTTGACGGTCACGACGTCGCCTTCACCGACGCGCCGCCGAACCTGGCCGCCGTCGCCGGTATACGTCCACACTCCCGCCACCTGCTGGACGGCAGGTCCGTCACTGTGGCCACTGAAGAGTCCCCGGCCGCCCGAGTTGCCGTTGGCGATCGCTGCGGCTTCTTCGCCGATCGTGCGAATCTCAGTGGCGATGGCGTTGCGTTCCGACGGGGCCGAAGTGTTGGCCGCCCGGATCGCCAGTTCGCGGGCACGGTGCAGCCGATCGATGAGCGTGCGAAGATGCGAGTCGGCGATCGACGTGCGCTGCAGACCGTCCGATGCATTGCGGGCTGCCTGATCCGCGGACGCCTCGTCCGAGCGCAGCGTGAGCAGCTTGTTCATGGCCGCCGGATCGTCCGACGGCTTGCCGATTCTCGTGCCGCTCGCCAGCTGCTCCTGGCTCTTCTGGAGCTGACCGAGCCGGCTCTGGAGTCGCTGCAGCGCGTAGGTGGTGGTGGTCTGGTGTGTGACTCGCATCAGGGGTTCACCGTCCGACCAGGCCGGTGCGGTTGATGAGGACGTCCAACAGTCCGTCGACGGTCGTCATCACCCGGGCGGCGGCTTCGTAGGCGTGTTGGTACTGCATGAGCTGAACCATCTCCTCATCGATCGAAACTCCGTGGGCGCTTTCGCGGGTCCGACCGGCCGCCTGGGCGAGGTCGGTCTGGGTGTGGGCAAACCTGGCGGCCGTGGCCGTGTCGACCCCGATCCCGGTGACGACCGCACGCCACGCCTCGGGCAGGCTGGCACCGCTGCCCGGGGTGGATTCGTCGTTGCGGAGAGCGGCGATCCATTCGGCGTTGGCTCCGTCGTGGACGGGGAACGGCGGTCCCGGTGACGACGCCACGGCAAGCTGTTCGGGATCTGCCAGCGCCACCTGCACGGTGAGTCCCGCGGCGCCTGCCGAATGGCTGAGGAGGGGGCCGCCCGGGTCGGTCTCCGAATACCACCCGTCGGCGTGCCGGGTGTTGAGCGACACTGTCAGCTCCTCGACGAACCCGTCGAGCCCGGCTTGGAATCCGGGGAAGTCGACGGTGAGGAACTGCTGTCGTCCGCCCACTTCGCCGCCTGCTTGCAGTGTGGCCCCTGACGGATGCAGCAGCTCGAGGCCCGGTCCGAGCTGGAGCGGCGAGTGTCCCGCGTCGTGGACGAGGGAGACCCCACCGAGCATCACCGACGCAGTGCCGTTGTCATGGGTGATCGAAGTGGCCCCCAGCAGTTCGGCGAGACGGTCGAGCGCCAGGTCGCGACGGTCGAGCAGGTCGTTGGGTGCGGACGTGAGCGAGCCTGAGCGGCGGATCTCGGAGTTGACCGAATGCACTTCGGCGAGGAGTTCGTTGACTTGGCCGACCGCACCTTCCAGTTCGGTCGTGGCTTGGGATCCGAGCAGTTCCCAACCGCCGGCGAGCTGGCGGATCCGGGTCGTGAGTGACTCCAGGCCCGAGAGCACGTTCTGGCGTGCGGCGGTGTTGGTGGGGTCCAGTGACAGATCCTCGAACGCCGACCAGGTGGCTGACAGGGCAGTGGAGATGCCGTTCGACGGCTCCCCGAGTTCGGCTTCGACCTGGGACAGCAGCGCGGATCGAACGTTGGAGTGATGCGCGAGGTCGACGGCCGACCGCAGTCGCATGTCGAGGAACTGTTCTCGGGTCCGGCTGATGTCGGTGATCTGGGTGCCGGAGCCGATCATTCCCCTGCCGCCGATCAGTGTCGACTGTTCGATCCGCTGACGGGTGAAGCCGGGGGTCGCCGCGTTGGCGACGTTGTGGCTGGCGGTGTCCACGCCTGCCCGGGCGGCCATCAGACCCGAGAGGGCGGTACGAAGCGTGACGAAGTCGCTCATCTCATATCACCTCGTCGAGACTCATCGGTCGGTGGAATCCGTCGGCGGAACGCCCGGCTGCGTCATAGGTTGCGGTGGCTCCCACGAAACCTTCGAGTAGCGCTTTGACACGTCCGGTGGCGTCGGTGGCCAACCGGCGGTTCTCGCGAGTGACCTGTTCGATCTCGTCGGTGAGGCGGCGAAACGCCGCTCGATGCTCGTCGAGCAACGAGGCGTGTGGCTCAGGTGCTCGGCGCACGATCTCGTTGAGCGTGAGGGAGTCTTCGGGGACCGCCCACTCGGTGGCGAGTTCGACCACCGTCGACGTGCGCTCGGCCTCGACGTCCCGGATGCGTTCCATGACTGCCTCCACTTCGCTGAGCGCCGACGGGACGAAACGTGTCTCGTCGGCAGCCAGCAGGAGTTGGGCTTCGACGAGCTTGAAAAGGAGCAGTTCGACCAGGTGACGGTCGGTCCACAGGTCCTGGGTGAGTTGGGAGAGCAGTTCGGTGGGGTGCGTCGACATTCCGGTGTTCGAGTCGGCCAGAAGCCCGCGCGCATAAGGGCGTGGCCGGCTGATGGTGTGGGGAAAGTCCCCTTAACTCGTCACCGGCGTGTCCGACGAGGTGTTCCAAGAGCGCCACGGAACGGCGATCAGTACTCCACGGACGGGAATTCACAACGAGGAGGATCGCTGCCACATGCTGCGCTCGATGTTTTCAGGAGTGTCGGGTCTTCGGGCCCACCAAACGATGATGGATGTCGTCGGCAACAACATTGCCAACGTCAACACGACAGGTTTCAAGGCGAGTCAGGCGACGTTCGCCGAGGCTCTCACCCAGACGATTCGGGCGGCAGGCCCCGGCGGCGAGGCCATGGGCGGGACGAACCCGATCCAGATCGGGCTGGGAACCCAGGTCTCGTCGATCGAAGGGGTGTTCACCCAGGGCTCGCTGCAGATGACCGGTCGGTCCACCGACATCGCCATCCAGGGCGACGGGTACTTCGTACTCGGCCAGGGTGCGAACCGGGAGTACACACGGGCCGGCTCGTTCAGCTTCGACCGTTCCGGTGCACTGGTCACGTCCGACGGTGTTCCCGTCCTCGGCTGGAACGCCGACGACACCGGGGCGATCGATACGACCGGCGCCGTAGGGCCGATCCGGATTCCCGTCGCTCAGGTGATCGAACCCGAGGCAACCACGGGCGTCGAGCTCGGTGGCAACCTCTCGGCCGATGCCGAGGTCGGTGACACCATTCTCGTCACTTCCACCGTGTACGACTCGCTGGGTGCGGCCCTCGAGCTGGCAGTGACGTTCGAGAAGACCGCCACCAACGAGTGGGAGGCGACGGCGATGGTCGACGGCAATGCTGTCACGGTCGCCCCGTCCACGTTGCAGTTCGATTCGTCCGGTGCGCTGACATCGGGATCGCCGTTGGCGATTTCGGGGTACACCCCGCCGGGGGCCGACCCACTGGCGATCGATGTCACCCTCGACGGTTCGTCCGCGCTGGTGCAGTTCGGCGGCTCGTCTTCGCCCCAGATCTACGAACAGGACGGCCAGGCGATCGGCTTCCTGCAGGACGTGGCGATCGGTGCCGACGGCACCCTCATCGCCGAGTTCTCCAACGGCCGGCGTCAGGACGCCGGAGTGTTGGCGACTGCGACGTTCGCCAACGAGGGTGGTCTGACCCGAGTGGGAGATTCCCGTTTCGCCGAGTCCGCCAACTCGGGTGCGGGTGTCCTCGACCAGCCGGGTGCAGGCGACCGGGGAGTGCTCACGCCGGGTGCGTTGGAGATGTCGAACGTGGACCTTGCACGCGAGTTCACGAACCTGATCATCGCCCAGCGCGGCTTCCAGGCGAACTCCCGGGTGATCACCTCGTCCGACGAGATGCTCTCCGACCTGGTCAACATCAAGCGCTGATCCGCCCGAAAGCGAAGCTTTTTCGGGCGGAACAGCCAAACAGTCGGCGAAGCCGGCCTGCCGATCCGCTGAACGTGTAGCGGGGGAGCGGTCCATTCCTGAACCGCAACGCAGACCAGAAGCGCTGCGTTGCGGTTCGGCGACGACTGCGAAGAAATCGGACGCACAGCCCGTACGATTGTCCCGATGCAGTCTCCCCGATCGCCTTCTGCCGCGCACTGGCGGCCGATCGGCACGCCGGAAACGAAATCCCACCGATGATCGACTTCTTGCTCGGTCTGTACCTGGCGGGTCTGGCGGTCCGTGGCTGGCTGCGGGGTTTCGTCAAGGAGCTCCTCGACCTGGTGGGTCTGATCGTTGGCCTGGTCGTCGCGTTCCGGGTGAGTGCCCCTTTGGGCGACTTCCTGTCCGATCGCTTCGACGTGACCCCCGAGTGGGCGCGCATCGGCGCCGGCATTGCCCTGTTTCTCATTGTCGGCGCCGGACTGGCGACCGCCGCCCACTACATCAGCAAGGTCATGCGCCTTCCCGGACTGAACCTGGCGAACCGCCTGGCTGGCTCCGGCTTCGCCCTCGCCTGGGGTATCGCGCTGATCTTGGTGGTGGCGTCGGTCCTCCGTGCCCTGCCGATGCCGCCGGCGGTGGACGAGAGCCTCGAGGAGTCGGCGGTGGTCTCGGTGCTCGCGGCCCCCGAGTCCCCCACCCAACAGTTCTTCCAGCGGATCGTGGGAGACGACGTGCTGGACACGCTCCTGGCGCTCGCTCCGCTGATCGGTGAGCGCAATGTGGTCCTCGACGGCGACGACTCGATCGAGAT
>JBBDHV010000011.1:0-1241 GCA_040880725.1 Acidimicrobiia bacterium | reverse complement strand
CGTGAGGTTTCATCGGGTCGGTACGCTCAGACTGCTCGAGATTTTGGGTGAGTGGTCGGCTGGGCCTGGCCCTCTCTATAGGCAGCTCGCCGAGGGGCTGGAACGGTCAATCAACCAAGGCGATCTCCGACCGGGGACGATTCTCCCCTCGGAGCGAACGTTGGCCTCGGCTCTGGCGGTTTCGAGGACGACGGTGGCGGCTGCTCTCCGAGAGGTGAAAGACGCGGGTTATCTCGACAGCGCGCCGGGGAGCGGCACGTGGGTACGGCGGATCCGGGGGTTCAACCCGGCCGGAGGAGTGTCGACTCCGTCAGGGACGGTGGGACGCAATCCTCTCTTTGCCCGACTTGGTGCTGCGTCGGATGGGACAGTCGATCTCACCGCTGCGGTGCTGGATCCTTCGCCGCTGGTGGCTGAGACAGTTGAGGAGGCTGGTCGGCGAATCCGGCACACCGTCACGGGATCGGGCTACCACCCTCTGGGGCTCGCACCACTTCGGCAGATGATCGCCGGCTGGTTTACCCGGCGTGGACTCCCCACCTTGGAAGAGGAGATCCTTGTCACTTCGGGAGCGCAGCAGGGACTCATGACAATTGCCGCGGCGTACATTCAACCGGGGGATCCCGTGGTGGTTGAAAGCCCAACGTACCCAGGTTTCTTGGAGGCGCTGCGGCTGGTCGGAGCCAGTGTGCGCACTGTCCCTGTTCACACTGATGGCCTCCGAAGCGAAGACGTGGTGGCAGCGGTCGACGCACGGTCCCCCAATCTCGTCTATTTCATTCCGACCTTCCAAAATCCGACCGGCACCGTCATGTCGGGTTTCGACCGCAGACGCCTCGCCCGCTCCCTAGTGGATAGGGGGGTGGTGGTCGTCGAGGACGAGTCCCTGGTCGAGCTGTCGCTGGACGGAGAGCCGACTCCTCCGCCGTTCGGTTCGTTCTTCGAATCGACCTTGATCGTGGGATCAGCGAGCAAAGCCTTTTGGGGTGGGTTGAGGATCGGCTGGATCCGGGGCTCGGAGGAGTTGATCCGTCGGCTCTCCAGCTACAAGACAGTCTTCGATCTGGCTACTTCAGTGCCGAGTCAAGCTGCCGCTGCGCTGCTACTCGAGCGGTCCGAGCCGATCCTTGCCGAGCGACGTGGCCAGCTCATTTCCCGGAGGGGCACCCTCATGGATGCGCTCGACCAGCATCTTCCCGACTGGGAATGGACCAGACCCGAAGGCGGTCTGTCGATTTGGG
>JBBDHV010000010.1:0-43136 GCA_040880725.1 Acidimicrobiia bacterium | reverse complement strand
CTACCTCGTCGACGAGTACGTCGATACCGGTCACGACGACTACCACTGCGCTTCCACCGGATGACGACGTGATCGAAGCGTGGGGCGCCTATTGGAACGCATGGGCCGAGGTGCGGGCGGCGGAGGATCTCGACGGTTCGGCTTTCGAGTCGGTGGCTTCTTCCACCGTCATCGACGGTGCGCTGGCACTGTTCGACCGGGAACGCACGTCTGGTCTCGGTGCGGTCGAAACCGAGGTTGTGCTTCATCCGACGGTTACCGACGTGGAGGCCGACAAGGCGACCGTGGAGGACTGTGTCCTGTTGGTGCCGTCTTTCACTGACAACGTAGGCGTCTGGCACCAGGCCGATCTGGTCCGATCCGAGGAGGGTTGGATCGTCAGCTCCATTCGGATACCTCGGGGCGGAGCGTGCGTGCCGCGGGAAATGGGCGAGGCGGCAATCGCGGGGTACGAAGCCTTTTACTCGGGATGGGAGGAATTCTGGGACCCGGCCAACCCGGACTCCGTGTTGATTGAACAGGTGCTGGCTGACCCGCAGCTCTCCCTTATCGTCGAACTTCTTGGTGATCACGCGACTCGCGGCGCGGCACTTCGCGGGCAACCCACCCTGCACCCAGAGGTGATCGAAGTGCGCAGTCCGACTGAAGTCGTGATCTTGAATTGTCTCGAGCCCGCCGTTGATTACGGGCTTTACGACGTTGCTACCGGGGAGCGCCTCGATGATGTCCCAGCCGTTCGTAATGGTCAACGCAACTTGGAGTCGGCTGTGATGACTTTCGAGGACGGCCTTTGGAAAGTCTCGGACCTGCAAGGACAGGTGGATTTCGCATGCGAGTTCGCACCAACAGATCGTGGACTTCCGTCCGTTTGATCGTCGCCGTTGGCCTGGTCGGGGCGGCGATGCTGCTGGGTGCCGCGCCAGCTGTAGCCAACCACTGCACCGGTGAGGGAAGCATTCGAGATCGCGGCGGCGAGGTGGTTGCTGAGTGTCATGGTCGGACGCCTGGGGAGCGGGGCACGTGGACGGTTCATGAGACGTGGGACGTCTATTGCGCTTCGGCGGTGGGGGAGTATCAGGAGGGCGACGAGGTGGAGTTCTATGCGACCGACATTCTGAGTCCCCAGGACGTTGAGCATCTTGGTTTCGATCCGACGGGGGAGTACTGGTGGTGGAACGTGACGTGTTGGCGGAATGGGGAACCGGTTCATTCTCGTGAGTTCGCGGTGGAGGTGAGTCCGCCTGTTCCTCCTGAGGTGATCCGTGATGTGGCGGCTGCTCGTCTGGAGCCTCCTCTGCCTGTTCCGGCGACGAGTCCTCCGTTGGCTCGTGAGACGTTTGTTCATGTGGTGACGTGGCTGTGGCTTGATCCGGCGAGTTGGGAGCCGGTCGAGGTGTCAGAGACTCGAGGGTTGACGACGGTGACGGTTCGGGGGACTCCGATCCATGCCCGTTGGGTGATGGGAGATGGGGGCGGGGTGACGTGTTTGGGGCCGGGTGTGGCGTGGACGTCGGGCGCTTCGGATGACGACACCGACTGCAAGTACACGTACTTGTCGTCCTCGTACAGCGAACCGGAAGGCCAGTTTGAGGCGTCGGTGACGGTCACATGGGAGTTCGAGTGGTGGATCAACGACGTCTACCAGGGGGTGTTCGGCACTGTCGATCTGTCGACTTCTTTCGGAGTGGCAGTCGCCGAGATCCAAGCGGTGGAGACGGGAGGCTGAAATGGGACGGACGACGACTTCGACGACGAGGCGAGCCGGCCCCGCCGGTAACGGCCAACCAGCCGGCACCTTGCGGTTGGAACCGCCACACCGCAAGATCCAGGTCTCCCAGCTGCTGATCGCAGTGTTCTTGGTGGCGGTGAGCGCGTTGACGGCGATGGTGTTGTTCTCCCGGGCTGCAGGCAGAGAACCGGTGCTCGCCCTGGCCGGCCCGGTCGAGCGTGGTCAGGTGATCGTCGCGGGTGATCTGATGTTGGCATACGTGGCGACCGACGACCCGGTAGCCACTCTGAGTCCTGACGCCATGACCGGACTGGTCGGGTTGACCGCAGTAGCCGACCTCGAGGCGGGGACGATCCTGACTTCCGCCCATTTCGTGTCACGCAGCCTCCTCGACACCGGGGAGGGTGTGGTCGGTTTGGCCCTGTCGCCGGGCGAGTATCCGACTCCGCTGTTGGCGCCAGGCGACATCGTCAACGTGATCGTGACCGGTCGTGGGTCGTCTGATCTCACCGCCGAGCCTGAGGTGGTGGTGCTGGCGGCTGAGGTGTTCGACATTACAGACCTGGGCACACAGGGTGACCGGTTCGTGTCGCTGCTGATGTCTTCTGAGGCGGCCACCGAGGTGGCGGGAGCAGCAGCTGGGGACAGGGTGCGGCTGGTGCTGGTGACGGGGGAAACCCCGTGAGCCTGGTCTTCGTGGGCTCTGCTCACGGTTCTCCGGGGGCGACCACCACCGCGCTGGCGATCGCCGCCACCTGGCCTGAGCACCGCCGTTGCCTGCTGGTGGAGGCGGATCCGTTTGGTGGTGTGATCGCCGCCCGTTACCGCCTGGGTGACAGCCCCGGATTGTCCTCGCTTGCCGCAATCGCCAGACGCGGGCTCGACGACGATGTGGTCTGGCAACACGCCCAGCAGCTCCCCGGCGGGATCCCGGTCCTGATCGGACCCCCAACCGCGGAAGAGGCCCATGCCGTGTTACGTGATCTCGCTCGGATCCTGGCGGAATGGGCGGTGGCACAGGCCGAGGTTGATGTGATTGTCGACTGCGGGCGGATCGCACCCGGTTCGGTGATGTTGACAGCGATGACGGCCGCCGACCTGGTGTTGGTGGTGACTCGCCCGAGCATCGATCAGCTTCGACCTGCAGCCGCCCGATCGACAGCCCTCACCACCGGCGGTGTTCGGTCCGGGTTGTTGTTGGTGGGCGACCACCCTTACGGACCGGCCGAGGTGGCTGCCACGTTGGATGTCGACGTGGCCGGGGTGATCGCCTGGGATCCTCGGACAGCAGCAGTGTTGACCGGCCTCCACGGGGCGGTGCGTGACCTGCGCCGTACCCCGTTGGTCCGGTCCGCCGCCACCCTCGCAGCCGAGCTCGCCCCCACACCAGAGCCCACGCCGGAGGTTGGCGTCGACGTGGGTTCGGCGGGTGCGGGTCGGGTGTCGGCTGTTGGGGAGACGGGCTCGTGAGCGGCGAAGTCGACCTCCGGGGCCGGCTGCATCGGACGGTGGCCGAGAAGCTGTCTGAGCATCTCCGCACCGTCGACGGGGATGACCCGCTGAGCCCGGACGACGAACGGGCGTTGACCCGTTCCCTGATTTCCACAGAGTTGGCGCATCTCGCCGAGGAGGCGTACCGCACCGGTCAAACACCGCTCGACGCGGTGGTCGAGTCGGAACTGGCCGAGGCCGTCTTTGACCGGGTCCACGGCCTGGGCCGTCTCCAGCCCTACATCGACGACCCTGACGTCTCGAACATCCATGTCAACGGTTATGACAACGTGTGGCTGGTCTACCGGGACGGCACCAAGGTGCGGGGCGAGCCGGCGGCGGACTCGGACCGTGGGTTGATCGACATGGTCGCCACCGCGGCACGTCGGGTCGGTCGGGCCGAGAAACGGTGGGATCACGTGTCCTGGGAGCTTCACCTGCAACTTCCGGGCGGAGAACGGCTTCACGCCGTGATGGGTCTGACCGGACGGCCGGCGATCACCATCCGCCGTCACGACTTCGGTATTTACCGGCTGAAGCATCTGGTCGAATTGGCAGTGATCGACGAAGGCCTGGCGGCGTTCCTGGCGGCGGCGGTGCGGGCCAAGCTGAACCTGATCGTCGCCGGCGGGACCAACACCGGCAAGACGACGATGCTGCGATGCCTCCTCAACGAGGTCCCCGCCGATGAGCGGGTGATCACCGTGGAGGACAACCTCGAGATCGGCTTGGACCGCTTCGTTGATCTTCATCCCGATCAGGTGATGTGGGAGCGGCGGGGCGCCAACATCGAAGGGCGAGGGGAGGCGTCGCTGGCGGACTGTGTGCGGGCGACGCTCCGCCAGAACCCTGACCGGGTGATCGTCGGTGAGATCCGGGGGGTGGAGGTGGTTGACATGCTGCGGGCCATGTCGCAGGGCAACGACGGGTCGATGTCCTCGATCCACGCCGACTCTTCGAAGGGGGCGATCGTCCGGTTGGGCATGTACACCGCCGAGGCGGGCCTGGATGAGGAAACATCGAACAAGTGGATCGCCAACGCCGTCGACCTGATCGTCCATCTCGGCTGGGTCGACGACATGCGCCGGGTCACCTCGGTACGGGAGGTGCTGGAAGCAGAAGAACGCCAGATCGCCACCAACGAGATCTACCGGCCCGCAGTCACCGGTCCGGCGGTACCGGCGCCGGGTCCCACCATCCGCAACGACACCCTCGCCCGGCTCGTCGCCGCCGGATTCGACGCCACCGTTCTGGTTGGCCCGACGGAGTGGCGGTAGGAATGCGGATCCTTCTCGTCGCCGCAGCCGGAGCTGGAGCTGGTTTCGGTGTGTGGTTGGCGATCACCGCCTGGCGGGGCATCCGGGTCATCCCCCAGGCCCGTCAGCTGGTCCCGTCGGCGGTACCGGCGGAACGGGCCGCCGTCTGGCTGGCCGGATCGATCCTGGCCGGTGTCGGTGTGGGTGCCGTGACCGGTTGGCCAGTGGCCGGCGCCGGAACCGCCCTCGGTGTACTTGTTGGACCTTCCGCGGTCGGGGGCAGCGCCCGCCGGGCCCAGGACACGGCCACCGCCGACGCCATCGCCTCCTGGGCGGACATGATCCGCGACACCATGGCCGGGGCGTCTGGGTTGGAGGAGTCACTCATCCAAACCGCGGCAGTGGCACCTTCCGCGATCCGTCCCCAACTGCAGTCTTTCGCTCACAGGCTGCGACACCAGCCGCTCGAAGCCGCCCTGGATGATCTCGCCACCGACCTCAACCACTCATCCGCCGACCTGGTCGTGGCCGCTCTCGCCGCCGCCGCCCGACTGGAAGCACGCGACCTCGGCGGGTTGTTGGCCCGGCTGGCCGAAGCGATCCGAGGCGACGTCCGCATGCGGACCCGCATCGAAATCGGCCGGGCCCGGATCCGTACTTCGGCCCGCATCGCAGTGGCCACCACCACCGCCACCGTCATCTTCCTATATCTCTTCGCCGGTCACCTGCTCGAGCCCTACGACACCGCCGCCGGTCAAGGCTGGCTGGTAGTGGTGACCGCAGTGTTCTTCGGTGCGGGGGTGATGCTTCGTCACTACGGCCAACTCGAAACACCCCAACGGTTCCGGCTGCGTCACACCTCACGCCAGGAGCAGTGGCAATGACACTGCTGGCAGTCATCGCCACCGGCGCCGGCGTCGGGTTCGGGCTGTTCCTCATCGGCCGGGCGTTGTTCCCTCCACCGGTGGCCCTCCACATCGCCCTCGCCGACCTGAGACGCCCACGCTATGCCATCGGCGACACCGGACAGCTGAGTCCAAGGCGGGTCACCGAACGAGCAGGCATGGTGGTTGTCCGGATCCTCGAGGCCACCGGACTGGTAGACGTCGGCCGGCTCCGGCGTCGTCTTCGGACCCTCGACAAGACAATCGAGGCCCACGCCTACGAGAAACTGGTCACAGGTGCGGCCGGATTCGGGATCCCGGTCGTCTTCACCGTCGTGGCGGCAGTGGGCGGAGTGAACATCAGCGCCGGCTGGACCGTGACTCTGGCGGTCGCCTTCGGGCTGGCCGGTTTCATGTATCCCGACCTCGGCCTGACAGAACGGATCGAACGTCGCCGCCGGGACTTCCGTCACAGCCTGTCGGCCTATCTGGATCTGGTCACCATCATCCTGGCCGGTGGTGGCGGACTCGAAACGGCGTTACACACCGCCGCCGACCTCGGCGACGGATGGGCGTTCACCGAGATCCGAAGCGCCCTCCGCCGGGCACGTCTCACCAACCGCACCCCCTGGGACGTCTTCGACGAGCTGGGAGAAGAACTCGGTGTCGACGAACTCCGAGAATTGGCGGCAGCAGCCCACCTCGCCGGTGACCAGGGAGCCCGCATCCGGGCGTCCCTCTCCGCCAAGGCCGACTCGATGCGGTCCAGTCAGACCGCCGCCATCGAAGCCCAAGCCGAATCCGCCACCGAGAAGATGCTGCTACCGGTCGTCACTCTCGTCGTCGGAATGATCCTCTTCATCGGCTTCGGTGTCGTCGAAGCCATCTCCACCCCCGGGACCGTCCCATGACCCCAAACACCCCAACCCAACCCAGTCATCGTCACCCCAGCATCCGTCAGGGAAAGGAACAACCGTCATGACCGCATACATCGACTACACCCGCCTCCTCATCGAGTTCGGTCTCAACCGACTCGGCGTCGGGCTCCGGGACGAGCGAGGAGCGATGTCAACCGAGGCCGCCGTCCTCACCGGCGTTCTGGTCGCCATCGCCGTCGCCGCCGGACTGATCCTCATCGCCAAGATGCGATCCAACGCCGAAGCAATCCCCGACAACGTCGCCCCACCCAGCCCCTGAACGGGTGGGCAGCGAGGACGTGACGATGGACCCGACGAGGAGACGAGGAGACGAAGGGCTCACCTCCACCGAGCTGGCGGTGGTCATGCCAGTGTTGATCGCGCTCGTCCTCGTCCCGTTCCAGATCGGACTGTGGTGGCACGCCCACCAAGTCGCCCACGCCGCAGCCCGAGAAGCGGTTGACGCCGCCCAAGTCGCCGACGCCACCGAAGAAGACGGAATCCGAGCTGCCGGATGGTTCCTCGAATCAGCCGGCAACCTCACCGAAGCCGAAGTGAGCATCACCCGCACCGTCGACACCGTCACCGTCCAAGTGACCGGCCGGGCACCCCGCCTCCTACCCGGATTCGACTGGCAGGTGACCGCCGAGGCGGCCGGGCCGGTCGAACGGTTCATCCCGGAGCCGCAACGATGAACCGTCCCGGCCGCCAACGTGGAGCGGTCTCGACCGAACTGGCGGTCCTGACACCACTACTGATCGCCTTCATGCTGCTGGTCGTCTACGCCGGGCGGGTCGCCCAGACCGAAGGCGACGTGGCACACGCCGCCCATGAGGCAGCCCGAGCAGCATCCCTCGTCGCCACCCCCACCGCCGCTATTGCCACCGCCACAGAAACCGTCGCCGCCAACATCGCCGCCGGGACGGTGGCATGCCGGAACCTCACCGTGTCAGTCGACACCAGCGGGTTCACCGCCGGAGGCCAGGTGGCGGTCACCGTCACCTGTGAAGCAGCGTTCGCCGACATCGCCATGCTGGCAGTCCCCGGCACCCGCCTCTTCGCCGCAACCGGCGTCGAGGTCATCGACATTTACCGGGCCAACACCAGGACCAGCCCATGACCGGCCGTGATCGAGGAGCCGTGTCCACCTTCCTGGCGGTGATCGCCCTCGCCCTGCTGATGGCAGCCGGCCTCGCCATCGACGGCGGCCGCAAAGTCAACGCCCTGCGGGAGGCGAGCCACCTCGCCGACAACGCAGCCCGTGCCGGCGCCCAAGCCGTCGACCTCGACACGCTCCGCAGCACCGGCGAACTCCTCCTCGACCATGACCAGGCGGTCTCGCATGCCGACCAATACCTGGCCGCAGTCGGTCACACCGCCACCGCGGTCACCGTCAACGGCGACACCATCACCGTCACCGTCCGTCTCACCGTCGACCCGGTCCTGTTACCCACCGGGCCGATCACCGTCACCGCCACCGAAACCGCCGCCGCCGTCACCCAGGCCCCATGATGCGACACCTCACACAAGCCGCCCGCGCCGTCACCGCCCTCCTCACCCTGATCGGCTTCACGTTCGGGGTGCCAGCCGGACTCGTCGCCTATGTCGGATGGCCACTGCCCACCACCCTCCCCACCGTCGACCAGATCCAGCTGGCGGTTCGCAGCGGGATCGACCCCCAGCTCCTCGTCAACACGCTGGCGGTCATCGTCTGGATCGTCTGGGCCCAACTGGCTGTGGCGGTGACCGTCGAAGTCACAGCCGCCCTCCGGGGCCGGGTGGCTCGCCGTCTCCGCCTCCTCCCCGGCCTCCAGCCCGCCGCCGCCCAACTGATAGCCGCCATCACACTGACCGCCGCCACCATCGGGCCACTCCGCACCGTTCCCGTGGCGGCGGCCCCCCTCCCGGCCAGCATCTCCATCACAACCGCCCAGCCGACCCTGCACCACGCCCAGGAGACTGTCGCCGCCTCCCGTAGTCAGACACAGCCGGAGCAGAGATCCGAGCCCGGACCGACCTACCGGGTGTCGGCACGCGACACCCTGTGGAGCATCGCCGAAACCACACTGGGAGACGGCCGCCGATGGCACGAGATCCGGGCACTGAACCAAGGCCGGATCATGGGCGACGGTCACCGTTTCACCGCCACCACCGACCGTCTCACCCCGGGTTGGCTCCTCGTCCTACCCGACGACGCAACCACACCCCCAGCGGACCAACCAGACCAGACGGGGACGGGGGTCACCGTCGAGGCGGGCGACAGCTTCTGGACGATCGCCAAGACCACCCTGGCCGACGCCTGGGGACGGACACCCTCGGACACGGAAACCGCCGGCTACTGGCAGCAGCTGATCGACACCAACCGTCATCGGCTCGCCCCACCACACGATCCCGACCTGATCTTCACAGGCCAACACTTCGACCTGCCCCCCATCCCCGCCGACCCTGAGCTGAAAACGGCACCGTCAGAACGCTCCGACCATCCTCCATCCGACGGCTCCGAGACTGTCACTGTTGAACCGGGTGACAGTTTCTGGTCCATCGCCCAATCAGCGCTCGCCGACGCCTGGGACCGAACCCCAACCAGCGAAGAGATCACCGGTTTCTGGCGGAACCTGGTTGACGTCAACCTCGAACGGCTGGCACCACCCCACGACCCGAACCTCATCTACCCGGGCCAGACCTTCGGTCTACCAGCCATCCCCGACGACCCCCAACAGGCCGACAACGAAGCGGGTGCTGACAACGAGCCCACACCGGAGACGACACCGGCAGGCCCAGACGATGCCGACGCCGTCGTCGGAACCCCTTCCGGTGATCCGCCACCCACCGCCACCACCTCGACCGTCCCCGACGTCACTACGCCATCCACCATCACGACACCCAGCCACCCACTGTCGGATCCGGCCGGCGAACCCACCAGCAGCGACGACGGCGCCGACGAAGACGACAGCGACGATGAGACCGGCGTCGAGCTCGCGCCGATAGCCAGCACCCTCGCAGGTCTCGGACTCCTCGCCGCTGGACTGATCGCCCTCCTCCGCCGGCTCCGAAACGCCCAGTTCCGCCATCGCCGAGCTGACACCATCCCCACACCCCCACCGGCACACACCGTGCCGATCGAGACGATGATCCGGGCTGCAGCCGCCCCCACATCGGTCGAACTCATCGACCTGGCGCTACGCGCGATGGCTCGGGATGTTCTCGCCACCCACCGTCCGCCCCCACAGGTCGTCGGTGTCCACCTCGACACCGAACGCCTCCGGCTGCTGTTGTGGACACCACACTTGGACCCACCGTCCGGCTGGCATGTCGAAGACGAAGGACGCAGCTGGACCCTCCGAACGGATGTGGACATCAACCGGCTCGCCGACATGGCCAAAGGCGTCCCCGCCCCATACCCGGCCCTGGTCACCGTCGGACACGCCGACCACACCCAGCTCCTCGTCGACCTCGAGTTCATGGGAGCAACCCAAATCACCGGTACGCCAGACGACATGGTCGCCACCTGCTACACCATGGCCACCGAGCTCGCCGCCAGCCCCATCGCAGATGACCTCCAGATCGTCTGCATCGGATTCGGAGACGACCTCGCCGGACTCGAACGAGTCCACGTCGTCGACGACCTCTCCGAGATCCTCCCCACGCTTTCGGCCAAGACCGAAGCCGTCAGCCGGCTCACCGCACCGTCACCGTTGCACGGTCGTCTCACATCGGCCGGCGCCGACACTTGGGATCCGATCATCGTCTTCGACCCGACCACCGAGCCTCCCCACCAGGCCGGACGGCTACTCACCGACGCCCACACCGGTCGTGGCGTCGCCGCCGTCGTCGGCTACCCGACCGGAGACAGGTGGAAACTTCACATCGAAAACGACACCGTCCGTGTCGAGCCGCTCGGACTCACCCTCGCCCGCCGCAACCTCACCCCCGCCGAACAGACCGCGGTCGGCGACCTCATCACCGCCGCCAAAGACCTCGACGGCGTCGAACCCGACATAACCACCGACCCGCTCGAGGTATTCGAAACGACCGAAGAATCTCCAGCCGCTATTGAGGAGACCAAACAGCAACCGCTGTTCCAAACCGATGAAGAAGCCGCTGAGGCGATCCCATCCCCGATCCCGCAGATGAAAGTGCTCGGCACCCTCCGAGTCGACGGCATCGACGGCCGGTTCCCGCTCCGAAAGTGCACCGAACTCGTCGCCTACCTCACCTTCCACCGGGGAGGAGTCGAAGCAGACACCCTGATGGAAGTGCTCTGGCCCGAACAACGCCCCGACTACCAGCGGCTCAACCGGCACACCTCCCGCACCAGAACCACCCTCGGCCTCGACCCCGACGGCCAGCCATACCTGCCCTACGTCGCCGACGGGATCTACCGGATCAGCCGCCACCTCCACAGCGACATCGAAGCGTTCACCGGACACATACGCCAAGCCGACCAGACATCAGGCACCGACCAAGCGGCACACCTGCAGGCCGCGCTCGAACTGGTGGAAGGAACCCCGTTCACCGCGGCAGGCAACGCCTACACGTGGGCACACACCAACGGAATCATCACCCACGCCACCGTCGCCATCGACAATGCCGCCCACCGCCTCGCCCAACACGCCCTCGCCAACGACGACCCCGACCAGGCCACCTGGGCCGCCCGCAAAGGACTCCTCGCCACCGGAGCCTGCGAGGAGTGCTACCGCAACCTCATGCGCGCAGCAGCCGCCGAAGGCAACCAGGTCGCCTTCGAAGCCATCTACACAGAGTTACTAGCGGTGATCGACGCCGACGAAGGCCCCGACGCATCAAGCATCCTCGACCCAGATACCACTGAGCTCTACGAACAGGAATCAAGAAGGCGCCGGCGCCAGGCGGGATGAAGTCGCGACATTTCGATTCCGACCGGTTCAGCCCATTCAGATTTCCTCAGGCGCGCTTGGCACGGTACGGGCGCCCTCTGAATCCATCGTCCTCAGTGGCTGCCGGTGGTTGGTGTCGATCGGTGCAGAACTTGTGCATACGACAAGATCTCATCTGGTCGTTGCCCAGGGAACAGGCTCGCTGGAATGCGCCCAGCGGTGAGGTGGGTATCGCCGCATGAATCGACCTGTGTAACCCAGGCGGTGTAGCAGTAGGAGCTCTCCATATTCCAAAAGGAGTTGAGCCGCCTGCCATACCAAGCCCTCAATTCGGTAAGGCTCATCGGCATCCTTTGGATGGACCAGTCGGTTGCGAACCCATGCCGTGACGTCAGGTCCGTCGAGACCTCTTTGATCTGCAAGGTCGGAGAGTGCCTCGAGACCCCTCGGCACGTTCAACGGGATTGCCGACTCGTTGAGGAGAAGACGCAGTCGTTCAGCAGCGGTCATCTCGCGATAAGTCCGTCGCGACATGACCCCGGTGAGGACGAGGGTCACCCACGCTAGGTATTCCAAGCCGGCTTGTGCAAGCATGACCTTGCCCTCGGCTGTCGTTCCCGAATGGTTTCCGGTGATCATGTGCATGGCGACGTGCCTGACGATCGGACGCTGATGATGGTCAAGGTAGGCCTGCAGGTAGACCGCGAAGAACTGCGCGAGGTCATCAGCTGTGTGCGTATCCCACCATGATTCGTAGCCACGCAACGTGTCGCAACGCCACGGCGCCCACTGTTCCCAGACTCTCTGTTCTTCCCGATCGAGCCCGACCGGCAAGGCGGGCGCTACCCACCTTCCGAGCGCGAATGAAAACGCAAGCTGCCATCCGAACAGGACGTCTCGCGCAGATTCTGCGTCGAACTCTCCGCTGTCCGCTCGCCGGAGTTCCCCAACGTGGGTGAGCGCGAACTGCTTGTCCGATTCATTCGCCGACCTGCGCACTTCCGAGTAGTCCTGGCGACAGTCGAGCGTGAATCTCCAACCACACGACTCGACGGTCCACCGGCCGGCCCACGACTGCTTCCCGGATTCCAGCGGTGAGCCTGGCAGGAGCATTGGGAGGTTTGGCCAATGCGCGACGACGCGTGCCATCCGCGTTCCAGTTCCCAGCTCGGTACCGGGGCACGTGCCCCAGCCGTCGCTGTGATGGACATCGAGTGGGATCTCGACTGGGCCGAGCTGCGGATGATCGATCGACAGCTGCGACCGTTCGAGGTCCACCGACCGAAGTGGATTCTCTGCCTGCCATCGCACCCGGAGCCTATTGCTCATCGACATCCAGATCCGCACGGGGCCTACCGGTTCGCCGTTCAGTGCTCCCTCCCCGAGAAATAGTTCAACGTCTTCGCCGGGTTCACCGAGTTCGTATACGCCTTGTAGGGGAGCCTCACGCACGTTGCCAGCCTGGTTCCGCTCCGGCGCTGTCGGCGCGATGTGCGGAGCGTTGGAGTCGTCTCAGAACTGACGGGTAAGCGACATGGCCAGCATGACCGCGATCCGCGCACGGTGTAGGCCGAAGGGTGAGGCTTTCGCTAACCAAAGGATGCCTTCTATCCGAGCAGTGACTGTTGGATGCCTTGACGAGGTGGCCAGAAGACGCCGAGGACGAGGAAGTTCCATGGGCGCTGTTCCATGTTTCCGACGAACAGGACGCTGTCCCGGTTTGGAGCCCACAGTTCGTCGACGAACTTCCCGCGAATCTTCTCCTGCCAGTCGCCATCGAAGCGAACGCGGCGATAGAGCGCCACCGCCTCCCAATCGATAATCGTTTGTGTATGTCCATGGCACTCCGGTGCTATGCATCGGTAGCTGTACATGAACCGCCACGGGATGACCTCGAACGGCGGCTTCGGAGTCTCGGTGTTGTCGAACAGGCTGGGCTGGGCGGCAATGGCCTCGGCTCGTTGTTGCCATGTGTCCAACTGCTCTTTCTTGCGTTCGGTGATCACGAGTTCAGGGATGCCGCTGGTGCGGACAACCGCAAGCGAGGGAGTGTCAGGTCCTGAGCCGGAGCGGTTGCGTTCTATCAGGTCGCACATGGTGTGCTCGCCGAGGGCGGCGACGCGTTGACGCCTCGTCGACCATCCGTGCTCGGGGCCGATGATCTCGCCGGGCTGGACGGAGCCTTCTATCGGTACCCATGACTCAGGGCGGCGATCGGAGCGAGGTCGGATAGCTCTGACGGTGACTTCCTGGTATTTGCGGAATTTGGAGTCGTCGGCGAGGTCTCGGAACGGGACCGGGTGGAGTCTGATCCACTCCGGGTCAGGAGCGAGAGACATGGCGGCTACGCACATGCTTTCTCGGAGGGCAGAAGTGAGGACTGGTGCCGCTTTGACCAGGATCATGGCTGTGAGCTCCTGTTCGAGTGGCATAGAGTGCCTGGAACGCTACAGCTCGAGGACCGTGAGTTCCGGGTGGTCCGCCCGGGCGTGATCGACGATGCAGGAGCGGTGACATTCGTGGTGGTCGCGTTCGAAGCACAGGAGGGCGACGCGGTTTCTGTGAGCGAGGTCGATTACCTCTCGGTACTTCATGGAAGCCCCGTTTTGGAGGTGGAGGAGGTATCGAGTTCGAGCCGACTTGAGTCCTCGGCGAAAGGGGTCCCGGTTGCTCTTGGGATTCCCCAGTTCGCGTTCGTGGCGGTATTCAATGTCGGCCGCGTCAAGTGCTTGTCCCAGCGAGGACTTCGAGAATCCCTTCTTGCGGGAGATGGGATTCAGGCGGACATCGACCAGCACTTCGACGTTGTTCCGTCGAAGCAGGGCGATTACCTCCTCCACGCTGCGCTGTTCGTACCCGATCGAAACGATCGTGGCGCCTGGCGTTGTCCTGGTCACAGTGTGAATCCTAGGCAATGGGCATCGTCACGCCGGCGTACCTGAGGCAGGTCATCAGATGCTCCGTCCCTGCTGGTGGACCCGAGATTGGCGCAGAACGGAGCCATGGGCGTCGAGACAAGTTCGGACGGCCGCCTCGTCTCGGCCAATTCTGGTGGCGATGTATTCGATCGTTCGGGCTTGGTCATTCGGGTCCATCGCCGCGGCAACGGCTGCTGCGGCACGGAGAGCCCGTGCCACTGCTTCGGGTTCTTCGAGGTTGTGCTGGCGGACGATTTCGTCGATGAGATGCTGTTCAAGAGGTACAGCTTTGGTGAGGGATTCTTGGAAGGAGCGGCCGCCGTCGTCGAGCAGGTCGGCAGGGTCCTGGCCCTCGGGTAACCGCGCCACGAGGAAGGTGACTCGGCGGTCGGCCGGATCCAGGTCAGCCATCCGATCGACTGCGAGAAGGCCCGCTTGGTCACCGTCGAAGGCGAGCACGACCTTGGTAGTGGAATGACGGAGCGTTGCCAGATGGTCCGCAGTGAGGGAGATGCCTGCGGTGGCCACAACATTGGTGAAGCCGGCCTGGTGCGCGGCGATGGTGTCGGTGTAGCCCTCGACGACGACTGCGCTACCGGCATCGACGATCGGTTGGCGGGCGAGGTGCATGCCGTAGAGCAGGGATCGCTTCTTGTACAGGTCGGTCTCGGGGGTGTTGAGGTACTTGGGCCCGTCGCCGCTCAGGAGGCGACCTGCGAGGCCTCTCGGTGAGCCGTGGCTGTCGTGGATGGGGAAGATGACGCGGTTGCGCATCCGGTCGAACAGGCGGCCGGTATTGGACCGACCAACAACTCCTGCCTCAACCATTATCTCGTCGCTGAACCCGTGCCCGCGGAGGGCTGTGACGAGGGACTGCCAAGACTCGTTCGCGAATCCGACTTGCCATCGGTCGGTCGCCTCGGCGCCTATACCCCGGGTGCTCAGGTAGTCGACTGCTCGTGCCCCGCCTGGATCTTGAAGTTGTTGTTTGTAGAACGTCGCAGTGGCCTCGAGGATCTGCTCGAGGTCCGAGGTGCGGGTTGGATGCGGATTCGAGGCTGGTCCTTCGGACTCGAGGTCGCGCACTTCGATTCGTGATCTGCCGTTGACCGGACCGTGTTCGAGCTGGCGTTGCTGTTCGAGTTGGGTGAGTACTTGGCGGGCACAGCCGATCACCCTGTTGGCGGTGGCGGCGACCTTGGTCACGTCACCGCCTGACCAGGAGGCGACGTAGGGGAGGCTGTAGCCGGCGCTGTCGATCCCGAGGGCGGCGCACACCATGTACGCCACTGATTCGGCTTCCACCTCGACAATTCCCCGACAGGACGGTCTGCCGTCGGTGTTCGGCTCGTGCAGTCGGATGTGGGCAAGCTCGTGTACCGCCGTCTTGAACCGTTGCGCCCCGGGCAGGCTGGCACGCACCACCACATCTCGTTGCTGCCAGTCGGTGATGCCGTTGGCTTCGCCGAGTCGTTCGAGGTCGGCGACCTGGAGGTCGAATCCGGCATCGACGATCAGCCCGCTCACCTGGTCCCAATGGGAGGGAAGGTCGCCTTCCACCAAGGTCGCCGACACCTCGGGGAGCGGCTCGCCTTCTGTTTGGGTGAGGTCGAAGACATGGACGACTCGGAACCCGACGACTCGCCGCTCCTCGTCCTCGCCATTTTCGGGGGTGATCTTGCGGGTGACGGGAGCGAGGATCTGTAGTCCCTTCTCGCCACGTCTCACATGCCGGCCGAGGTCCTGCCAAGCCCGGTAGCCGGCCACTCGGCTTGGGGTGAACCCGCGGGCCAACGACTGCGCCCAGATCAGCTGTGTGTTGGAGAACGAGTAGTCGTGGAAGCGGGCTGCGACGGCCAGGGCCTGCTGCCAGTCCTCTGAGGTGACGAGCTCTTGGAGCGAGTCCTGGAGCTGTGCGTGGAGTCGTTCCACGGCATCGCTGGGATTGGTGGTCTTTTCTGCGGGCTCCATCCGGGGATCGTCGGGTCTGACCCTGTCAGCAGAGTGTCAGGAACCCTGTCAGTAACCCTCCAACTCGCCGATGTCGGGTTGGCCGGATGCACGCCATCGATCCGAACGCCCCGACATCGCCAGCGTTGACAGGCTCCCCGGCAGAGAAACCTGGAGCCGCCAGCCGCTCGGGAAGCGAGCGAACGTGCGGCCCGCTGCCGGGCACTACCGCCCCAACCTGCGGTGAGATTTCCTTTCCGAACGGCCGAAATGATCACGAAATGACAGGGTCCTACCCCACGATCGGCCACATGAGCCATATCGCAACAGAGATCCGCATCTCAGTTCACCGTCGCCACCACGAGTCAGCTGTCGAGCCACTTGCCAGCCCTGTCACCCGTTTCGCATCCAACCCCCCTCAGCACCACACGCACGTGCAACAAGTTGCCTGGGGTGTCCTGGCCGACCGTTGGGGAGTGTCCGGATGCTGAGCATCGCTAAGGCCCGAAAGGATTACTACCTCCAGAAACTGGGCGAGATCACACCCCGGGAGGACTACTACCTGCGAGGGGGAACCGCTACCGGTCGTTGGCACGGCAGCGGCGCCGTCGAACAGGGGCTGAAGGGCACCGTGTCGGCGGAGGGTCTGGTGCGTCTCTTCGACGGCCAGCACCCGGCGACGGGGGAACAGCTTGGCCGTCAGCTCCGCAAGGACGGGGTGGCTGCCTGGGACCTGACGTTCTCGGCTGACAAGTCGGTGTCGCTGTTGTGGGCGTTCGGGGATGACGAGGTTCGCCGCCACGTCGTCGAGGCGTTCGAGGAGTCCACCGCGGAGGCCGTCGCCTACCTCGAGTCGGTGGCGTCGTCGACCAGGGGAGCAGCCCGAACACCGGTCCTGGACCATGAGGGGAAATCGATTCTCGGTGACGATGGGCGACCGCGTCAACGGATCGAAACCTGGCCGATCCGCACCACCGGCTACGTCTCGGCATGGTTCACCGAATTCACCAGCAGAGCCGACGACCCCCAACTCCACACCCACGTCGTCGTTGGGAACCGGGTGAAGGGTGTCGACGGGGTGTGGCGGGCCATCGACGGGCGCCTCCTCTACCGGCACAAGCTGGCCGCCGGCTACCTCCACGAATCCGAACTCCGCAGCCGGCTCACCGAACGGCTCGGAGTCCGCTGGCAGCCGGTCAACAACGGCGTGGCAGACATCGAGGGGTTCACGCGGAGCCAGATCATGGCCTTCTCACAACGACGCCAGGACATCGAGACATGGCGAACTGCCCACGGATACGCAGACACCGCCGCCGCCAACGAAATCGCCACGCTGGCGACGCGCGGTCCCAAACAAGACCACCCGGTCGACAGCCTCATGCCGGTGTGGCTGAAGCGGGGCGCCGAAGTAGGAATCACCCCCGAGTCGGTGACCGCCGTGCTGGATCACAGTCGACAGGTGACCGTCCCCGACACCGACCCCATCCTCGACAGGATGGCATCCGCTGAAGGGCTCACCGCCCAGACGTCGACGTTCGGCCGAGCTGACGCCATCAAAGCCGCAGCGGCGGCACTCCCCGAAGGCGGACGACGAAGCCACGTCGAAGCCCTCGCCGAACGCTTTCTCAATCGTCCGGACGTGATCCCGATCCTCCCCATCCACCCCACAATCGACTCACTGAATGACCTGCCGATCGAACTCGACCCCGCCGAACGCGACCACCTCCTCGAACTCGTCAACTCGACGAAGCCACCGACGATGCGGCGCAGCAACGGTGACATCTTCCCCGGACTCATACACGAACGCCGCTACACCACCACCGAACTCCTCACCATCGAACAGCGGATCATCGACCGCGCCCAGAACGGCCTCGCAGCCGAACGATGGACCGTTCCCGAGGCGCAGGTCGAAGCCGCACTAGCAGTCCACCCTGACCTCACCGACGGTCAGCGAGCGATGGTCCATCAGTTCACCGGATCCGGCAACGCCATCGACATCGGAGTCGGAGCTGCAGGGACCGGCAAGACGACGGTCATGACCATCATCGAAGAACTCGCCACCGAAACCGGGACCCCCGTCGTTGGAACTGCATTGGCCGCCCGGGCCGCCGCCGGCTTCGAGACCGCAACCGGCATTCCATCGGCGACCCTCGCCCGGTTCATCTGGGAAACCAAGGCATCAGGTGGCCTCCCGTCAGGGGCGATCGTTGTTGTCGACGAGGCTGGCATGGTGGGCAGCCGCCAACTTGCCGAGGTCTCTGACCTGGTCGAAGAAGCATCCGGCAAACTCATCCTCATCGGCGACCATCATCAACTCGCCGAGATCGACGCTGGCGGCCTCTTCGCCGCACTGGTAGCCCGCCTCCCCGCCGTCGAGCTGACCGAGAACGTCCGCCAGGACCAGGACTGGGAACGCACCGCCCTGGGCGAACTCCGCGCCGGGTCGATCTCGCGGGCGGTCGCCATGTATGACCGAAGAGGATTGATCAATCTCGCCACCACCGCCGAGGACACCATCGTTCAAGCTGTCGACGCCTGGTACGACGACGTGCGAGATACCGGGGACCCTGCCCAGGTGCTTCTCATTGGGCACCGCAACGCCACTGTTGATCAGCTCAATCGGCAGGCCCGCGCCCGCATCGCCGAATCTGGGCTGCTCCACGGTCCGTCAGTGGACACGGGAGACCGCAACTTCCAGGTCGGAGACCGAGCCGTGTGCCTCAAGAACCGCAACAGGCTGGGTGTGCTCAACGGCGATCTCGCCACGGTCACGGCTGTAGACACGGAACGAAGAACCGTCACGCTGATGCTCGACCGCAACAACAGCACAGTGACCATCCCACATTGGTACCTCGACGAAGGCAACCTCGACTGGGGATACGCCCTCACCGGACACAAGGCCCAAGGTGCAACCGCACGGCGTGCCCACACGGTTACCGGTGACGGCGTTGACCGGGAATGGCTCTACGTCACCATGAGTCGAGGCCGGGAAGCAAACACGATCTACCTCACCGATCTTGATCTCGACGAGAGCGAATGCACGCACCTAACCCACCAACATCCCGAGCGGCTGCCCGCCCTCATCACTGCCCTTGGTCGCACGGCAGCGGAATCGGCGGCCCTTGATTCGGGGCGAGGACCTCGTACGTTCACCGATGCACAGATTGAGGAGCGCATGGTCGACCGCGAAGCGGAGTTGAGGGCGGTAGGTGCGGGCTCCACACAGCCGGCGGATCGGAACAAGGAACTGCTCATCGAGTACGCAAATCTGCGCCGCGAGGCACACGCTCGGTACCAAGATCGACTCGCGGCTCTGTGCTACGAGCCACCCGCATGGGTCGTCGACACGATCGGTGAGCGACCCGCAGAGCCCGACCGTCGGGCCTCCTGGGATGCGATCGCCGACCGGGCCGTCCGGTATCGGATTAGGCATGCCGTCTCCGACGATGTTCCCGGTCTCTTGGGTCCACGCCCACAGGGCCGCGAGGTCGAGTTGGTCGTGGCCTGGATGACAGCCAACCGAGAGTTGACGAGAGAACTTGCATGCCTCCGGGATCACGCATCCGGTCACCAGTTCCAGCCTGCCTCCGGTCACCACATGTAGGAACTGCACCCGCGAGGGCTCTCGCCCTCATGTCAACACATGTAGGCTACGACCCCATGGGCCGTACGGTTGACGTCGACGATCTGATTGATGCTCAGGCCGTCGCTGACCTGCTGGGCCTCGCGCAGAGGAACACCGTGTCGGCTTACCAGAAGCGGTACCCAGACATGCCGAGACCGGTTGTCGACCTCGGCCGAGGACGATGCAAGATGTGGTCGGCTGTTGAGATGGTGGCATGGAAGGATCAGAGGAGCGAACGAGATTGACGGTTGAAGTAGACCACCCCGCCACTCGCCAGGTCGTCGAGCTTGTGCTGATGGTCGCCCGACTCGGCGAAAGCGACCACCGAGGCTGGTGGCAGTCTCGAGCTCTGGGTGCGGCCGGCCGGGTCGTCTTGAAGTCTCGGCTCCCTCGCACGTGGCGTGCTGCTGGACTCGAGATCGACATCCAATCGGCTCAGCGTCGCCAGAACGAAATCATCGATCGCCACAACGCGGTTCATCTGTTCAGTGACGTGTGGCAGGTTGGACGATGGGCTCGCGCGTGGCTCGCGGAGACAAAGACGTCATCGGAAGAACCGACGCTTCTGTCGGAGTTGGAGACGATGTCGACCGACCGGCTCTGTGGACAAATAAGGGAGCGATGCGGCCCGATACCGGCGACCACGAAAAAGGGACGAGCCCTTCTAGTGGGAAGAGTGGCTCGGGGAGAACTTGAGAACCCCGACGAGGCTCTCCCATATGTCCATCAGCTCGCCGGGGTCTATCCCGACCTTGGCACCGACTTCGCCGTGCCCTACCTGGAGGTGGAGGGGTGACCCGGTTGAGCTCGAACATCGTGAAGGCGGGCGCCCTCATCGACGACACCCTCCGGTTCGTGGAGGTGTGGGATCCCGTGCTGTCGCCCGAAGCGAATCTCGAGCGGGTTGTGGATTCGAATCTTCTCGGTCTGCCCTCGCAGAAGCGAATCTACGACACCCTCACCTACGCGCTTCGGCCGCGCTATGTGGATCCCGGGCCTGCAGTGATTCCGGGTCTGACGGTGCTCTCCGGAAACGGTGCCGCCTTCCGGGATGCTTGCTACTTCGAGACCACAAGAGTCGACCAATTGCTTGCGCGGTTTGCGGAGGGGCCGCTGTTTGAGTGGCACGAACAGGGCAGGCTCGCAATCTCAGCCGAAGATGTCGTTGATTGGATCGGGAAGCAGGCAGCGAATGGAGAGCTGCCCGATTGGTCCGACAGCCTGACCCGTCGGGTTGGCCAGGGTCTCCTATCAACCCTGCGAGATTTCGGGATGCTCGCGGGAGCGACGCGGTCTCAACGGAAGGACATCAATCCCCGGCCCCTGTCGATCCCCGGCTTCGCGTATGTGGCCTTCCGGCTTCATCAGGAAGGGATGTCATCTAGGGCGCTTCTCACATCGAAGGTGTGGCGACGATGGCTGCTGCACGAATCCCAGGTATTGGGGATGCTGCACCGTGCCCATGGCACGGGCGCCCTCGCTTTCGAGTCCGCCGGAACAGCAATCCGGATCGATTGGAGTAGCGAGAGCTTGGTGGAGGTGGTTCGTGCCGCTGCGTGATCCACTCGCTCAGATCGGCCGTCGAATCGTCGACTTCTTCGACCGTGGAGGCGATGCACCGTTCGTCGTATACCAATACGACCCGCACGACGAGTACCCGGTACGTTCGGAGCTTGGTCAACTCCGAACATGGCTCGAGGCCGATACTCGGCGCGTCACTTGCGTTGCGATCTCGCTCGCAGAGCTGTTCTGGGATGCGATAGACGAGTCCGGGTGGGCCGAGCAGCTCATTGCGCAGGAATCGGCAGCGAACGGAGACCCAGCCGGTCTCAACGAGGTTCACAACGCTGTCGCCGAGATCCTCCGACTTTCTCCGAGCCTGGCCGATCGCGTTGTCGAACGGCTCCTCAACGCGGGCGATCGGAGCGCGGTCTTCCTCTACCGGGCCGGCGCCTTGTATCCGAGCTACCGCACGAGCACTTTGCTCGATGAGCTTCGCAATCGCGTGGACCGGCCCGTTACTTTGCTCTATCCGGGAAAGCTGGTCGGAGAGACGGGCCTGAGTTTCATGGGGCGGGCTGAGCCAACCTACGGATATCGGGCGCTGATAGTGGCGAGAGGAGCCTGAGTGAAGATTCGCGATCTGTTCAGACGGGACGTCACACGACGCATCGAAGAAGTGATCAAGGTCGATGCCGAGGCGAGCGTCGCTGCAGAGATCGACGAATACGTCGTGACAGACCACATCGCTGGCGAACTCGACAAGATCCTCAACATATACCAAGAGACGATCCTGACGCCTTCTGAGGAGACGAACGTCTGGATCAGTGGCTTTTTCGGATCGGGCAAGTCGTCGTTCGCCAAGATCCTCGGTTACCTGCTCGAGAACCCGGCGTTGGAGGGTCGGACCGCCACCGACCATTTCTTCGCCATCCACGACCTTCCGTCCGTCCAGGCGATCCTGAACACGATCCACGCCCAGGCGCCGAGCCGGGCAGTCTTCCTCGACTTGTCCCAGAGCACCAATGTGCTCAACGAGGCCGAGGCCGTTGTACTGCCTGTATATCGAGCGCTACTCGACGCTCTCGGCTATTCCCGTGACCTGACGCTGGCCGAACTCGAGTACACGTTGGAAGGGCGCGAACAACTCGGAGCGTTCGAGGAGGCATTCGGCAAGGCAGCGGGCGGGGCACGTACCTGGAGGGACAGCCGACACGTCATTCTCGCAAAGAACGAAGCGAGTCACGCCCTTCACCTTCTGGAACCAAGCACCTACCCGAGCCCTGACAGCTGGGCGAAGTCGGCATCTATGCCGGATGTCAACGAAAACTGGTTCGCCAAGCGTGCAGTCGAACTTCTCGCGAGACGCGGGGAGGGCGCCACCCGGCTCGTTTTCGTCGTTGACGAGGCAGGGCAATACGTAGCGCGCAGCATCGACCGCATGCGCCACCTCCAGGGTCTGGCCCAAGCCATCCAGAAGGAGCGTGGCAAGCTCTGGCTCGTCGTCACCTCACAGGAACGACTCAACGACGTTGTAGACAGTCTAGAGGGACGCCAGATCGAATTAGCCCGCGCCATCGACAGATTCCCCATCCGAGTCGATCTACTCCCGAGCGACATCGACGAGGTGGCCGGCAAGCGTGTGCTGGGCAAGACCGCTGATGCAGAGGCGGAGCTTCGATCGCTTTACGACCAGCATCGCAACCAGCTCGCCTCGTCCACTCGGCTCGAATCGACCCGGGAGAGCGAGTTCGGGGCTGAGGACTTTGTTCGACTGTATCCAATGGTTCCCTACCAGGTGCAGCTGCTCATCGACGCCGTGTCCGCCCGTCGGTCTCAGGGTGGCGCTCCTCGGACCATGGGCGGGTCGAACCGCACGATCATCAAGCACGCCCAGCAGTTAGTCGCCAACCCCCGCGTCGGCCTGGCTGAGTCCCCCGTGGGCCAGCTCGTCACGCTCGACCGTTCCTACGACCTGCTCGAAGAAGTGATCCCGACATCGTGGCGCAGCGAGGTCGACCAAGTGGCTGACACCTTCGGCGAGAACGCCCTCGAGACCCGGGTTATGAAAGTCGTCGCCCTGTGTCTCGATGTGCCGGCCGTTCCGCTCACAGTGCGCAATCTGGCAGCACTGTTACATCCGACCGTCGACGCCGACTCGATCGAACCCAATGTACGAGAAGCACTCGACCATCTCGTGTCACAAGACCGGCTTCGCCAGACCGACGCCGGATATCGGCTCCAGTCTCCCGAGCAGAAGGACTGGCAACGGACCCGGCGGGGAATCGAGATGCGCCCCGGCGATGAAACCAAGCTGCGCAAACGGATTCTCCGTGAAAAGCTCGGCGCACTAGCGATCACGCGTGGCCGCACCTTCAAGATCCAACTCGTCGTTGAAGGCGAGAAACTCTCCGATGGAGTCATCGAGCTGGAGATCCTCAACGAGTCCGATGTGGAACGGCTTCGGACACTGTCGAGGGAAACGACCTCCGCAAGCAGGATCTTCTGGGCGTTCCGACTGGGCGACGACACGTGGGAAGCCCTCGAGGAGGTCCACCGCAGCAGCGAGATGATCTCCCGCAAGGACAACCCCAACAAGACGGCAGCTGACGTCGAACTACTGGCCGAGGAGCGTGGACGTCGCGACCGGGCCGAGCGACTGGTCCTAGAGCGCCTGACGGCCGACCTGGCGGCGGGCAAGGCAGTCTTCCGGGGCGAGGTTGCCGAACCACCCAAAGGAAGTCTCGTTTCGATGGCGGAGTCGATCGTGACCGAGCGCATCGAAGACGTCTACACACGGCTTGACCTGTTTGCCGGCTCTTACACGAGAGAACAGGCCTCGCTTGTGCTCCGAGCCGACGACCTCGACGGTCTGCCCGAACTCCTCGGCGAGTCGGGCCTCGGGCTATTCCGCCTAACCCCAACCGGACGTGAGCTGATCACCGACTCGGGCCCGATTGACTCGGTCGTTCAGAAGATCCGGGAGCGGCATCAATACGGTGAAGAGGCAACCGGCCTCTACCTGGAGCAGAACTTCGGTGGGCCGCCTTACGGCGCCTCACCCGAGGCCCTCCAGGTGGTGTTAGCTGCAGCCATCAGAGCCTCACTGGTTGAGGTCATCACCCAAGCACAACGAATCACCTCCACCCATGACCAGCGACTCGGCGAGGTGTTCCGAACCCTTCCCCGGTTCCGCTCCGCTGCATTCCGTCCGGCGAGCGAACATGGCCCCGGCGTTGATGAGCGAGCCTCCGTCGCGGAATGGATCGCATCCTTCACCGGGAGCCAACCGGGCCTCGCCCTCGAAGAGGTGGCGGCTGCCGTGCGCGACGCCTTTCGCCCTCTGCGCGACCCGTGCACCGGCGTCCTGTCGGCATTGACCGGCCTGGGAATCCCTGTGCCCGATGTGGTGACAAGGACGCGGGAGCTGTTGGGCCAGGTGCTGTCCACCGACGACGAGATGGTCGTGACGACTGCCCACGGAAGCAGGTCAGATCTCGACGCCGGACGCAAGACGGTCATCGCGCTCGCCGACCTAGTCGACGGTGACTTGGACGTGCTCCGCGACGCTCGTCGTCTAGTCGACCAGGGGGTCGCTCATCTTCCGCAGGAAGCTCAGCCGATCCACAATGATCTGGCGGACTTGCTTCGGTCCGGGAAACTTGGCGATGACATCGCCCGAATTCGCCACCTCGCAGGTCAACTGGACAAACTGCGGACCCAGGCAACACAAGAAGCGCGGCTCGCCACCCGCGACGAGATTGACGCCGCCGTTGAACGTCTTCGCTCCCGACACCCGACGGTCGAAGACGACGTGTTCGATGAGGCGACACAGGCCCTACACGGGCTCGGCGACGAAGCCATCGAAGATCTGGCGGTACTCGTTGCCAACCGTCAGGCGGTATCCGCCATCGAACAGAGAGCGGCCACAGTCCTCGATCGGGTGGCCGCGACGAGAGAGGTCGCCTATATCGAGGCCGCGGCCGTGTGGCCGTACCCGATCACTTCCGAAGCTGAACTCGACAACGCCATGGAACGGCTGCGGGCGGCAGCCGCCGAGCGCCTCGCCGACGACACTGAGGTCCGGTTCAGATGATCGAGGCCCTCGACGCAACGCAGAGGACCATCCTTGAGAAGCTCGTCCTGCGCTGCCGTCACCTGTTGGAAACTGACCTCGCCCAGGAACTCGAGCGTCGATACGGCATCCAGAAGAGCGGCGTCATTGAAGCGGAGACGAGCCTCACCCTCGATGCGTCTGCTCTCGAATCTCGACGTGACCTCGAATCCGTGGTCCGCCACCTCCGCTCCGAGGGCGAGTCGGCCGGCGGCTCCGTTCAGCGGTTGGTCAGGGAGGCAGCATTCACCCAGCTCAACCGACTGGTGGCAGTCCGCATCGCAGAGGCGATCGGCATGCTGCCCGAGACCCTCAGTGGAGGAATTGAATCCACCGGATTCCGCGACTTTCGTGAAGTCGCTCCCCTCGCCGGTTCAGACGACTGGGATCGGTTCCGGCTCTTCCTCGGGCTGTGCGCCGACGAGCTCGCCGCCGACGTTCCGGCACTCTTTGACCCGCGCAACCCCGTTCTGGTCCTCCAGCCCTCGATCCCCGCGCTCGTGGACCTGGTCGGGGTGATTTCAGCTGCGCCGACCGCGATATGGGATGCGCCCGACACCCTGGGATGGGTATACCAGTTCTTCAACACCGGCGACGAGCGCCGCGCCATGCGCGAAGCTTCAGGCGCTCCCCGCGACTCCCGCGAGCTCGCCGTTCGCAACCAGTTCTTCACACCGCGCTACGTCGTCGACTTCCTCGTACAGAACGGACTCGGAGCCCACCTCGTCGGTGGCATCCCCGCACTCGTCGACGACCTGCCCTACCTCGTCCAGCTGCCCAGCGCCCACCACGAGATCGACCTCGACACCATCTCCGTCCTCGACCCCGCATGCGGTAGCGGACACTTCCTCCTCGCCGCCTACGACATCCTCGAACAAGCCTGGACCCACCGAGGCGTCGCTCCCGCCGACGCCGCACCCGCCATCGTCCCCGCCTTGTGGGGCATCGACATCGACCCCCGCTGCACCCAAATCGCACAGGCGGCCATCGTGTTCCGAGCCAGACGACACCGACCAGCCGGCAACCTGCCGACCCCCAACATCATCTGCGCCCGAGGCCTGCCCAAAGGACCGGAAGCCGAAGCGCTTATTGCCAGTCTTCCACCCGACATCGGCGCCGCCGTCCAAAACCTCTCCGCTGAACTCGAGACCGCGCCGGTCCTTGGACCCCTCCTTAGGATCGAGGAGCGGATCGAACAAGAGATCCGCGCCTCGGTGTTCGGCGATCGAGTCGTCGAAGGGACCCTTGCTGAGGTCCTCGAAGACGACGCTTTCACCGCAATCGAGAATCAGGTTCTCGCCGCCCTCCGGGACATCTCCGACGTCGCCACCTCTAGCGCGGCCGAGCGACTGTTCGCCGCCGAAGCCCGCGACGCCATTCGATTCGTCGAGGCGATGCGCCGCCGGTACACCGCGGTTCTCATGAACCCCCCGTTCGGAGAACCGGTCCCCGAAACCAAGTCCTATCTCAAAGCTGCCTACCCATGGATCCCAACCAAGGACTACAACCTGCTCGCCGCCTTCGTCGGACGCGGCGTCGAGCTGGCAGAATCCGGCCACGGTACCTGCGGTGCGATCACCTCCCGAGCCGGAATGTTCCTCACGACGTTCGAACAGTGGAGGGCAGAGATACTCCTCGGACACCAATTGGTCGCCCTCGCCGATCTCGGCTACGGAGTGATGGAACAGGCCCTGGTCGAGGCAGCTGCCTACGTGTTGCGACAAACCGAGCCCGACGAACATGCCAGGTTCATCCGGCTGCTGAAGGAGGTAGACCGACCGAGGGCACTCGTCGATGCGAGCCGATCATCGCGGAGCAACACATCAGATGCTCGGGTGTTCCGAGTCCCGCTCGAGGACTTCGCGGCCATCCCCGGCGCTCCGCTGGCTTACTGGATGAGTCCATCACTCCGACGCCTTTTCATCGACTATCCCTCACTCGAAGGGAGCGAGGCCGATGTGCGACAAGGTCTGGCGACCGGGATGGACTTCCGTTTCGTCAGGGCCTTCTGGGAAGTCGACCCACGACGCATCGCACGGACACGAGAGGAGACCCGAAGCGGCAAGCGGTGGGTGCCCTTCGCCAAAGGCGGTGAATACAGTCCCTACTGGGCCGACATCCATCTTCTCATCGACTGGAAGGACGATGGGAAGTACCTCAAGTCATTCGACGGGTCGGTGATCCGAAACCCGCAGTACTACTTCAAGCCGGGCCTGACCTGGACACTTCGCACGGCGAGCGGGTTTTCCCCCCGAGTGTTACCGGCTGGGTGCGTCTTCAGCCACAAAGGACCTGTCGTGTCGTCTTCTGAACCGCTGAGCGTGCTGCCGATGCTGGTCAGTCGCGTGGGTCATGCGCTCCTGGCAATTCAGATGCCGTCGGCGGACGAGACAACCTCGGGGGGCGCCTCAAAGAGCTACGAGGTAGGGCTCGTCCAGAAGTTGCCATGGCCCGACTTGGGCGATGGTGCGCGGCTGGCGAAGCTGGCAGCGAAACTCGCCGGACGTCGTCGAGAATTGGACGGTGGCGACGAGACCACACGATCTTTCGTCGTTGTCGGGTTCACAGGTCGGCCGTTGGCCGATGCACATTCTCGGCATGTGGAGCGCTTAACCACCCATCTCGAGCAGCTCTCAGACACACTGCAACTCGACGATTTTGTGATAGGAGCAATTGGCGACGAACTATTGGTCCGCCAGTACCTCGATGACGAGATCGGCCCACACCCCCTCAGTTACCCGGAAACCCTTGATGTCGACGACCGCATCGCTGAGCTGTACCAGGCGCCTATCGACGGCGTGATTGACCAGCTCATCGAAGAACGGGGTGGATCAAGAGCCATTGCCAGCCTGACCTATTTCGCCGACCGGCGCCTCGAAGTGATTGCCCACGGGCTCGAAGTGAACCCTCGACGGATCGCGCAGGTCGTCAAAGAGCGAGACCTGCTCCCACCGGAGGAGCCGGCAGCGACTGCTCAGGATCAAGTGTCCTACCTGGTGGGCTGCGCCTTCGGACGCTGGGATATCAGAATCGGCTCGGACCGATCGCTCGCACGTGAACTACCCGACCTCTTCGATCCCGTGCTCGTCTCTTCGCCCGGAGAACTCACAGAGGGCGGATACCCAGCCAACGGGACCCCCGATGGATACCGACTCTCACGACCCCCGGATCATGTCCTCCTCGACGAACTGGGACACCCATGGGACATCGAGCACCGTACGAGAATGGCCGCCCAAGCACTTACAGACCGGTCCGACGCCACCCTCACAGAGCTCGCGTCGACGCTTAACAAGCCGTCGCTCCGGCACTACCTCCGCACCCAGTTCTTCAAGGACCATCTGTCCCGCTATTCGATGAGCCGACGTGCCGCCCCGATCTATTGGCAGCTCTCGGTACCTTCGAGGGTTTGGAGTGTTTGGCTGTACGCGCTGACGCTCTCGCGAGAGACCCTCTTCGCAGTTGTCCGTGAAGCGGAGCGCCGAGAGCGGCTCGCGGCGGACGTGATCCGCCAGCTTTCCGCCGAACGCGAAGCTGGCGGGGCGGGTCGGTCGATCACCGAGGTTGCGAAGGCGCTCGACGCCGAAGAGAACCTCTCAGAGGAACTGCGCGTCTTCCGACGCGAGGCCGAGCGCATCGCTCGCCTCGGATGGGTTCCCGACCTTGACGACGGGATGGTGTTGAATGCCGCCCCTCTGGCTGACCTGTTCCCCGCTTGGAAGAAGGCGGCGGAGTATCGGGAGGAGCTACGAGCCGGCCAACACGAGTGGGCGACGGTGGCTCGATGGCGTGACCGGTTATGAGCGATCTACGAGCGGCGTTGGCGGAGGAGCTGAACGCGAAAGTGAAGAAGCACGGCGTCGTCGTCTGGGATGACCCTGCTCGTGAATACGTCGGTGTGGCGGCCGAAGTCGCTCCGTCGGATGCCGTGTTCGAACGGTGGGATGGCAGTTTCTACCGCCTGCGCCGATCGGTCGAGCCGCTGCTATCCGATCCGAATCCTCGTCGACTTGTCATCTACCTGCCTTGTCCGAGTCCGACAGAAGACCCGCTAGCAGAGGCACGGGACGCTGGGAGTGTGTTCACTCGGCGACTCAATACTCTCCTTGAACGGGCGTTGAAAGGTCGACTCACCTCCGCTCGCATTGATCAGATCGGCCGTCAGGCCGAGACCATCGAGCAGGCTGAGGCAGTCCTGGATGGTGACCAGGGAGCGGATGCCCGGCTGGTGGCTGCCATCGGAGCCGCTTCGTCGAGTGAAATGGTTCGCCGATTACTCACCCCCGACTTCGACCAGATCCTCGACGAGGGCGACCTCTGGGCTAGCGCTGCGGCGTTCCTGGCCGCTTCGGCTGGGATCGTGGCAAGTGAACGTCGTGGAGTCGACCTAAGGGACGATGTCTTCCAGGACATCGTCCTGAGGATCCTCGACGCTGCCGCAGGAGAGCTCCCGGAGTCGTTACCAGCGATCCAAGCGCCGGCAACGGCTCGACAGCTCGGTATTGTCGAGGAGGCGATTGCCCTGTTGAGGAACGGACCCGACGCCGATCAGTACCGGCGACTTGCCCGGAACGTCGATGCCCAGCTCGGCCTCGCCTCCCGGTTACAGTGGGATCGCCGCTTGGCGACTTGCGACATCACGCCGGCTGTCGATGCCGTTGCATTCGACGCAGCTATGCAGATGTTCGCGGCGACTCGACCCGAGGAGGCGGGTGCGCTGGCGACCACGCGTCTCGCATCGAGTTGGTGGGCGCGTCCCGGTCGGAGCGGCGAGACCGGCGTGGAAGCCAAGTGGCGAGCCGTTGCTGCACTGGCCGACCTGCACGACACTGCCCGAGCACGCCCGACCGGTGTCCGAGGTCTCACCGATCTGCTCGACTGGTACGTCGAAGCTGGCTGGCGGGTAGACGCTGCCCACAGACGGGTCGAGTCGCTTCGCGCCGTTCTTCCGATCGACACCGACTCGCTCGATCGGGCCTTCCAAGCGGCCCGTGCCGAGTACGAGGAGTGGCTGGAGGAGGTTCTGGTCGCCGTGTCTGCGGCTGCGGGCGGAGCTGATCCGGGCACCAACATCCCCTCGCAACGAGACGTTCACCGACAGGTGGAGTCGTCCGAGGGTCCGACGGTGTTCGTCTGGGTGGATGCCCTTCGCTATGAGTTAGGCCAAGCCCTGGCCGAACGTCTCCGCCAGCTTCCCGCCACCGTCGAGATCCGGCCCGCGGTGGCAACACCGCCCACCGTGACCCCGGTCGGGATGGCTTCCCTTCTTCCCGACGCAGCGGTCCACATGAGCCTTGTTCTCTCGGGGAGCAAAGTGCGGGTCAAATTTCGCGATGACGACGTGAAGTCTGTCTCCGACCGTGTGGCTGAACTCGAGCAGCGCCACGGCACGATCGCCAACCTGCGGCTCACCGACGCAGTCCAGCGTGGAAACGACTGGCTCCGGAGCCAGGTCGAGTCGTCCGACCTTGTCCTGGTCCGGTCGCAGGAGATCGACCAGAGCGGCGAGTCAGATCTGCTCGCCTGCACATGGGGTGACTTCGAGAACGTGCTCACCGTCCTCACGACCCTCGTCGCTCGGTTCCTTCACATAGGGGTCCGCACAGTCGTTATCACTGCAGATCACGGTTTCCTCGCCCTCTCGCGAGAACTCGGGACCGATCGCCTTGTCGATCCACCCTCGACCGGAACTGGGGAACTCCATCGACGGGCCTGGATCGGCATCGGTGGCACGGTCACCGACGCGACGGTAAAGGTCCCCCTCGCCTCCTTTGGAGTTCGCAGCGATCTCGACATGATCATCCCGAAGGGACTTGGTGTATTCAGGGCAGGGGGCGGGCTCCAGTTCTTCCATGGCGGGCTCTCCCCACAGGAGCTGATTGTGCCCGTCGTCTCGGTCATCGCCCACGAGACTCCGTCTGAACCGGCCCGCAGCATCACGGCCAGCCTGTCGGGGAGTCGGATCACCACGGGCATCGTGGTCATCACGATGGAAGTCGAAGGTGAACCGGACCTATTCGGAACCACGACCAGAGTCAGGGTGCAGCTCACGGAAGGCAACGAACCCTGCTCTCGTCTCATCGGAGGTGACGACGTTGACCCTGCGACTGGCACCGTTGAGGTGACCACCCAGCAGCCCCGAGTAGTCACGCTCCAGATCACAAGGAACCTTCAAGCCGGAGCCAGCCTGAACCTTGACGTGATCGACGCTGCCACCGGGACGCGGTTGAGCCGGAACCCGGTGGAGGTGGCTGCCGATGTCACTGTGGAGGACGACCTTGGCTGAGACATCCCTCGACCGCCTCGATGAACTCGCCAATGAAGCTTTCCCTGGTCGGGTCGTTCGAAAGGACCTCGTCCGGGAAGTCAAGGTGGGCGCAAACGTCCCCGTCTACGTTCTCGAATTCCTTCTCGGCAAGTACTGCGCCACCGACGACCCGTTCTCGATCGAAGCCGGGCTGGTAGTCGTCAACCAGACGCTACGTGATCACTTCATCCGACCTGACGAATCCGAAAAGGCCAAAGCCGAGCTGAAGCGGAAGGGGCAACATCGACTCATCGACAAGGTAGATGTCCGGCTCCTTGCCAGCGAAGACAAGTTCTGGGCTCACCTGCAGAACTTCAACGACAAGTACGTCCACATCCCCGAAGACGTCGTCTACAAGTACGACCGGTTGCTCGGTGGCGGTGCATGGTGCCAACTGGACCTGATTTACAACGCAGCTGACGACCTGGCCCACAAGCGTCCCTTCTACATCAAGGGCCTGAAGCCGATCCAAGTGGCGGCATTCAACTTCGAGGAGTACCTCCAAGGCCGTCAACGATTCAGCCGAGACGAGTGGCTCGACCTTGTGTTGCGCACAATCGGCCTAGAGCCGAACGAGACCGATCTGCGGGGCAAGCTCCTCGCGACGACACGCCTCATTCCGATGGTCGAGCGCAACTACAACCTCATCGAGTTGGGACCGTGGGGGACCGGCAAGTCGTTCGTGTACCGAGAGTCAAACCCCAACGCCATCCTCATCTCGGGCGGCAAGGTCACCGTGGCGCAGCTCTTCGTGAACATGTCCACCGGTCGCATCGGCCTGCTCGGCGCATGGGATGTTGTCGCCTTCGACGAGGTGGCCGGACTCCAGATGTCTGACCCCACAGTGATCAACATGCTGAAGGACTACATGGAGTCCGGCTCGTTCGCCCGGGGAAAAGAGGAGACCCCTGCGGAGGCGTCGGTGGTCCTCGTGGGCAATACGAGCAAGCCGCCGAACGAACTTGTCCGAACGGCCCACCTATTTGCCGATCTCCCCTCATCGATGATCGACCCCGCCTTCCTCGACCGACTCCACTTCTATTTGCCCGGATGGGAGGTCCCGAAGCTTGAGCGGTCGCTGTTCACCGACCACTTCGGGTTCATCTCCGACTATTTCGCCGAAGCGCTTCGGCACCTGCGTAAAGACAGCCAGGTTCGCGCTATCGACGAGGACTTCGCTCTCGGGCCGCACCTCGCGGCTCGCGACGAGAAAGCCGTACGCAAGACGGTGTCAGGATTCCTGAAGATCCTTCATCCCCACGGCGAGTGGACCCGTGGCGAGCTGCGCGAGTACCTCGAGTTCGCCATGGAAGGTCGAAGGCGAGTCAAGGAGCAGCTCAAGAAGCTTGCCGCTCACGACTACTCGAAGACTGCGTTCTCATACGTGGAACGGGACTCCGGCCGAGAGGTCTGGGTCGACGTTCTCGAGCAACCCGAAGAACTCGACACGGGGGTCGACGTTCAACTCCCGGAAGAGACCTTGTCTCCTGACGGCCCATCAGTCGAAGCCCTGCTCGAAGCGGGCGAGTCGAAGCACGTGGAGTTCAAGGCCACCGCCCGCTGGAACATGCATGCCGAACGCGTCGACAAGGAGATCGAGCACGCCGTGCTGAAGAGCATCGCAGGATTCATGAACGGGAGAGGAGGCACGCTCCTCGTTGGTGTGGACGACTCGGGACAACCCGTCGGGCTCGATCGCGATCTCCCAACCGTCCATCGCAAGGACCTTGACGGCTTCGAAGCCTGGCTGACGACCCTCATGGAGTCTGCCCTCGGAGGTGCCGCCGCCAGCAACGCCGACGTCGACTTCCCGACCGTGCAGGGAACGAAGATTTGTAGGGTCAGGGTTCGTCCGAGTGGCTCGCCGACCTACGTGTCCATGAAGGACGACGACTGGTTCTACGTGCGCCTGGGCAATTCGACGAGAAGGTTGAGCACGCGGGAAGCGGTCGACTACATCGCTCAAAGATGGGGGACGTGATACCCGTCAGTGAATCAGGCGGGTATGGACACCGAGGTTGGGAGGGGCTCCGATGGTGGAAGGCCAAGTAGTAAGGCCAGGGACATCGCGGCTTCCACACTTCTCGGGTTCGGATTGCGCTGGCGGTTCCATGGTGGTCGCGCTCGGTTGATGAGAGTCTCTTCGGCGCGTGTCACATCCTCTGGGGCTGCATCGGGCATCGCTAGGCACAGGAGCCGAACGCGGCCACCGCCTTGGACGTATCCAAGGATGTCGGAGTTGAGCCGAAGTGAGGTCCACTGCGTCTTGCCAGGTGTTGCCCGCTTGTAGGCGGTGATCCGGCGATAGAGGTGGCTTGTCTGGTTGCTGGTGGCCTTGCCCACGTAGAGGACCGAGCAATCGTCGCTCAGCCACAAGTAGAGACCTCGAGCGAAAGGCGGACCGCCACCGCGCGCCCACGACAAACGGCAGTAGGCGGCGTCGTTCAGATGGTCGACCACGGGTGTTTGGTCTGGCTCCAACTCGATCGAGATCTGGACTTCCACAAGTCTGGCCTTCATTGCTGCCATCCTTATTGGTCGTCATGTGGCGGTCGAACCCGTCTACTGGTGCTGATCGCCCTGCCGGACGCCCGCTCCCGCTTCAGCTCGCTGACGGGCTGCGGAGCCGAAGGTTGGTTTCGCCGACGCCGCTGTGATTACGCGTAGCGGCCGACGGGGCCCGAGTACGAGGAGCAGGCAACGCAGGACTGAGCACGAGATAATGGGATTCTCCCAGCCGAGGTGTTCTCATGGCCCGTATCGAGGATGACCAAGAGGCGAAGTTCGCTATGAGCCGCAGGCCCGAACAGATTCGGATATCCAAGCGCTTCCCTTACGAGGTGCAGGACGGAGCCGCCGAGTTCCAGGGCCAGGCCGCCAGATTCGCCTACAAGGTCTTTGACGCCTCGGATGACGTCGTCGCCGAGAATGACAACGGGCTCGAGCTGGTTCTGCGCGAGACCGCCACCCGTCAACAGCTCAAGGCGCTCTTCTTCGAGGATTCACGTCAGATCCCAAGAGTCCTCTTCCAACGTTTCAACGCCGAGGGACAGCCGATCAAGCGAGAGAAGTTCGTTCTTTCTGCCTATGAGGTACGCGATCTGCAGCTGTTCCTCGCGATGATTCGTTCCCCATCTCTTGAGCTGGACGATGACGAGTTCGGCATCTCGCTCACGACAGCGGCGGCGCTTGAGATGCTGGCTGATGATCGCGAGAGCGCCCGCCTGCTGAAGGCGATGGGCCCTGAAGCGATACAGGAGATGTTCCGGTCTGACGTCACCGCTCCCGAAGTCATCGCCTACGCACGCCGGCGGGCTCAGCTCGAGCGGTTCAACGAATTGATGAACGATGATGGCGCGTTCGAAGCAGAGTCAGCAGCCCTCAAGGCAGAGGGCCGTCGAAGCGGCAACGAAGCAACCTGGCAAGCCTTCTTCGAGGCAAACACATGGATCTTCGGCACCGGCCTGGCGCCACAGTTCCTCCACGCCTGGGACCCCGAGAGACTTGAGCAGACCGTCAGAGGTGCGTCGGTGTCCGGGCCAGGCAAGAAACCCGATGCACTCATGCGAACGGCCGGAGCCCTCAGCGCGTTGGCACTGGTTGAGATCAAGAGCCACCGTACGCTTCTCATTCAGGGCAAGGAGTACCGCAAAGGCGTCTGGCCTCCGTCAGACGAGTTGGCGGCGAGCATCGCTCAATGTCACACCACCCTTGACACCGCAACCCAGGCGCTGGGCCGCACTCTCAGGCAGACCGACGACGAAGGCTACGACTCAGACAACTGGGCGTTGGTGTGTCGTCCCCGGTCCCTACTCGTGATTGGGTCGCTGGCCCAGTTCGAACGGGATGGTCGGCCCAATCTGGAACAGTTTGAAAGCTTCGAGCGATTCCGCCGCAGCCTCTCCGATCCTGAAGTGATCACCTTCGATGAGCTGTACCAGAGAGCGAATCTTGCACTTGAAATGGCCAATGCGGACATGCATGAGCCCGAGCGAGACACCGTCATCAGCGTCTCGGACTGGGGGCCCGACGAAGCGCCGTTCTGATTACTCCTGCTATTTGTGCGCAGATTCTCCGCACAAATAGGACACTCAACTTGGATGCGGAGTGGGATTCGACTCCTGTGCAGGATCGTCAGCGCGAGAAGCACTGTGTCGTTCGGCGTGCCGACCGGAGTCGTGGGTCAACCGACCTGGCGAGTGCCTCCGAGATCGCTATCCGGTCCCACCAGCCGTCGGGCTGCCATTGCCAGGCGCGATTGCTGTGGTCGAGGTGGAGGTAACGGCGGGTGTCGCGGTGTTTGTAGGCCTCGATGCCTCGCCCTTCGGGTCGGACTCGGTACATCCACATGAACTCGCCCCACAGGCTCTCTGGGACGTGTCGCTCGAGGGGTTCCCAGTCTGGCTCGTCGAACTCGGTGCAGTCTCTCCACTCTTGGCCGGTGAGGTGCAGTCGGACCGGTTCCCCGTCGTTGTTCAGTTCGATATCCACGGTCAGTTTCCTCCTCTTGTCGCCTGGGTTGCCGGTCGGTAGGGGCGCAGCTTGAGTTGGGCGGGGTGGAAGTTTCCGTAGACGAGGACTCCGGTTCCGGTGTCGGCGCGTCGGAGGTCGGCGGTGGAGGCGAGTGGCCGGTGCCGGGTGGATTCGGTAACGCTCTGTTTCCCGTCAGCATTGAGCGTGCGTGACTCTTCGCTGGCTTGTTCGTCGCCGATCAATCGGCTGATGTAGTCGAGGGTGGGGGTATCGGATATCCCGGCGAGCACGACTTTGGCCCGGTGATTGTTGATGACCGTTTGGGCGAAGGTGCCGTAGCGGGCCTGGATCTGGGCGAAGTCTTGCCAGACGGTGACGAGTTGGATGCCGACCCCGCGGGCGGTGGAGGCGAGTTGGGCGAGGTCGGGGAGGGGGGCGATGTTGGCGGCTTCGTCGATGACGAGGAGGAGCGGTTTGGTGAGTTGGCTGCTGGGCCGGTTGGCCCGGTCGTAGACGCGGGCGACGATCTGTTCGATGAGGGCGGTGAACAGGGGCCGGAGTCGGGCTTGTTCGTGGAGGGGCCCGCAGATGTAGAGGGTGTGGTTTCCGCCGTCGAGGAGCCGGTCGGGGTCGATGACCGGTTGGCGGATGGTGGTGGCGAGGACACCGGGGTCGGCGAAGGCGGCGAGGACGGTTTCGGCGGTGGTGTAGGCGGAGGACCGGGTCCGTTCTTCTCGGTTGATGGATGCGGCGAAGGCTTGGATGGCGTCGACTTCTCCCGCCTGGTGGAGGGCGTGGAGTGGTTCTTGTTCGTCTTGGAGGTCGACCCAGCGGATGACGTCGGCCATGGTCGCTCCTTCATGGGCGGCGGCGAAGAGGAGGGGGGCGAGGAGTTTTTGGGCGACGGCATACCAGAAGTCGGAGTCTTGGAGTCCGCCGCGTTCTCCGGCTCGGGCGGTGGAGGCAAGCCAGGCGGCCATGCGGAGGGCTCCCTGCCAGTCGTGGGCTGAGTGGAGGGGTGACCAGCCGGCGGAGGGTTCGTCTGTCGAGGTGACCGGGTCGAACACCCAGGCTTCGCCGACGGAGCGACGCTGGTCGATGGTGTGTTGGAGGAGGTCGCCTTTGACGGAGGTGGCGATGACGGGTCCGTCCCATTCGAGGAGGGCGGGGATGGCGAATCCGGTGGTCTTGCCGGTGCCGGCGGGTCCGATGACGGCGACGGAGTGTTGGGCTTCGGTGGCGACGAGTCTTCGGTGGACGGTGCCGAGGGTGAGCCGTCCGGGTTGGGGTCGGCGAACGAGGAGCGGTTTGAGGTCTCGGGGTTTGGCCCATCGGGCCGCCTGTGCGTGGGCGTCTGTTCGATGTTGCTGCCAGCGGTATCCCGCCACGGTTGCGGCGAGAACAACGGTGACCAGGAAGGCGAGGGTGGCGTAGTAGGGGAGGGGTGCGGGGATGAGGTGGGCGACAGCCGGGGGCCAAGCTCTATCGGGTCTGGTCGGGTCGGTGACGAGCCCCCAAACGATAAGAGGGCTCTCCGAGACGGGGACCGGAAGCCAGATGCCCGTCCAGAGGCGGGAGGCGGTCTGGCCGGCGACCCACACCACCAGACAGGCTGTCACGACGGCGGCGGAGACGATGGTCAGGACCTTCTCACCGTCCGGGCTTGACGCCGGGTGTGTCATCGGTCGATCGAACGTCCGGGCGGCCGGTGCGGGTGGCGGGGTTCGGGGGTGAGGGCTCGGAGGAGGGGTGCTTGACAGGCTCCGCACCGGCAGGCCCGGGGGCTGGGCTGGGTCCAACCGTCCGGCCAATAAGGGAGGGTGGTGACACACGGGGTGCAGAGGGCGTAGCTGCCGAGGAGGGGGATGAGGCTGTATTCGCCGTCGACTGGGATCCGGCTGTTACACAGGTCACAGATCCAGAGGCTGTTGTCGTCGGGGACGCTTTCGATGATGACCACTCCGAGGCGTTGCATTTCGTCGCGGAAACCGGTTTGTGCGGCGACTCGGCGCCGGTAGGTCTCGCGGTGCGCGGCGGGCCGGACGACGAACCGCAGGTCGTCACGACAGGACCCGCACAGACCCTGGGTGTCTGTCCGGGTGTCGGAGTCACAGCTGACACAGGGCTGGGCGGCGTTCATCGCTCGACCCCCAGGTCGGCCCGGCGTTGCCGGCGGGTGATCTCGGCGAAGAGGAGGAGGCCGGCGACCTGGTCGTCGGCTTCGAGATGATCCCACTGGTCGAGGACGGTCTGAGCGAACCCGCCGAGAGGGTGCGAGCTCCGGCCGAGCACCACGGCGATGGTCTGGCGTTCGTGCTCGTCGAGTTGGAGGGCAGGATCTGAGCGGCTGGCGTGCGGGTCGGAGAGGACCCCAAGTGCGGCGCCGATCCTCTGGCTGGTGAGGATTCGGGTCGGGTCGGCTGGTGGTGGTTCGAGGGGCGGCACGGGGTGTCCTTTCAGTGGGTACAGCCGCTGGTGGGGGCGGTGGCGGGGCTTACTCCGATGCCCTGATGCCAGGCTTCCAGGAGCGTCTGGGGACAGATCAGGGCACCGGCGGGGTTGCGGATCTGGAAGTGGAGGTGGGCGCCTTGGGAGTTGCCGGTGTCCCCCGACGTCATGATCAGCTCACCGGCGGTCACCTCGGTCCCGGCTTCGACGTTGACTGCGGTGCCGTGGCAGTAGGTGTAGGTGTGGTCGTCGTATCCGGCGATGTGCACGCCCCATCCGCACCGGCATCCTTCGGTGTCGGCGCACGGGGCGGAGATGGCGGTGACGGTGCCGGGGTGGGCAGCAAAGACCGGGGTGCCTTCGGGTACGCCGAGGTCGGAGGCGGGGTAGTCGTGATGGGTGCGACGGATCGCCTCGACGGTGACCGACTGGTGGGGGAGCGGGAAGGCGTACAGCCCGTCGGCGGTGACCGCACCACCGCTGAACCCGAAGCTGCGGTAGTAGTCGATCCACCCCGAAACGGTGGCCACGTAGACGGCCGAGTTGTTGTAGCGGCGTAACGCCCGAGCCAGGTCGACCGGATTCTGGTAGTCGCCGGGGCTGGCGAGACAGAGATGGGCGACGGTCCCGAGGGCGGCGTCGAAGACGTTGTGGGGGTCGGCCACACCGTCGGCGTTGGCGTCCTGTCCGAACGCCCGCCACGATCCGGGGAGGAACTGGGCGGGACCGACCGCCCGATCCCAGATCGGGTCTGCGTCGAGGACCCCTCCGTCAGTGTCGAAGATGACGGCGGTGCCCGGCTGGGAACCGTCGAGGGTGACCCCGTAGATGGGGGGTGTCACCACCCCGGCCGCAGTGATAGAGCGTCCGGCGGCGTGGCCGGATTCGACCTTCCAGATCCCGGCGATGACCGGCCAATCCGCCACACAATCCGCTGCGATCGAGGCGGCGTTGGTTTCGGCTGCGAGGTAGGCGGAGAACACCACCGGAGGGATGCCGAGGGCTGCTCCTGCGGCCGCCGCCGGGCTGGTAGCGACTAGGGCGGCGGCGCCCAGCATGATGATGACGGCGACCATGACTAGCGGGGCGGTGACGATCCCAACGGTGAGGATGACCCGCCGCAGGGCCGAACCGTTCTTCCGGCTGGTGGCCTTGTCGGCCAGCTTCTTTTTTGCGATGTTGGCGGCGACCCGGGCGACGACATGCCAGCTCATGCCGAGTCCTTCCGTCGAGCCTGCTGCCAGGCGGCCGCGGTGAGCGTGGACGCCGGCTGGGGCTTTCTGCGGGGGAGGGCGGGCAGGTCGCCTGTTGTCTCGCGGATCGTGTGGGTGAGTCCGAGACCCGTGATGCCACCGGCCTGGTAGGGGCGGATCCAGGCCGCCCCGTGCGCACCGCCGATCCGGCTGCCTTCGAGACGGCTGAGGGTGGAATCGGCGAGACGTTGGGAGATGTCGAGGAGTTGGCGGCGGCCGACCGCCATGACCGCCATGAAGAAGATCACCAGCAGGAACCGGGTCCACATGCCGCCCGCCAGACCGAGAAGCCCATTGAGGCCGGTGACCAGCAGCGCCAGGAAGACACCCATCACGATCACAAGTGCGACCACCCGGACGAGGGCGGCCACCCAATGCCAGAGAAGTGACCGGCCGGCACCGGGGAACAGTCCGGCGTAGAGGGCGATGGGGAGGAGGGCGATGAGGAACAGGGCCAGGCCCTTGGCGACCACGAGGGTGAAGGCGGTGAGGACGAACAGGGCGAGGGCGGCGACCGCGACCACCAGGTAGAGGAGGGCACCGACGAGTCGGCTCACCGAAGCCGCCGCGTTGAATCCGGCATGCGCGTCGCATCCGGCTGTCTCCATCAGCTGGCGGGGGAGATCGTCGAAGCCGTGAGGTCCGGTGCCCAGCGCCTGGTTGCGGGCGTCGGCACACGAACCTTCCTGGAGTGGCCGGCCCCAGTTGATGGTGTCGTAGGGGTCACGCACGAACCCGGCCATCAACGCCGCGCTCACCCGGTCGGCCACCTCGCCGTCCTGGCTGGTGTCGGCGGCGAGGGAGACGATCTCGGCTGAGATCCCACCGGCTGTCTGCATGGTGGCGGTGACCGCCCCGCCGAATCCGGGTCCGGTGGTGACGTGGACAAGCACCGCGAACACGATCAGGCTGAGGGCGAACTCCCCGGCGCCGGCCCCGATCCGTCCCCGGAGGAATTGGAAGCCCATGTAGAGGGCGGAGACGACCAGCCCGAGATGTGACAGTCGCATCGGCCCCAGCATTCGTGCGTCGAGGAGGTCGGCGATGGCGGTGGCGGCGTCGGTCAACGCCCCTTCGATGACGAACCCGGTGGCCGCCTCCAGCAGCCAGATCGCCACCGCCACTGCCATTTTGGCGATCGAGAAGACCAGGTTGGTGGCGGTGCCGATCGTCACACAGCCGACATCGCCGACGAACCCGTCGTTGGCACAGCCAATGTCGTAGCGGCCGATTCCGACGATCCCCTGACTGTCGTCGGTCGGATAGCCGGTGGGCGGATACAGCTCCTCACCCAACTCGACGTTCGGGGATGGTCCGGTTTGGGCGTGCGCCGGGGACGCCCCCATCACGGTCAAGACGGTCAGGGTCGCCGCCAGCAGCCAGCCGACAGTCCACACCCACCGGTCCAACACCTGTGAACGGTGCCCGCGGTCCCACCTGTGTTGGCGGCGGGTCACGGGGCGGTCCCGTCGGCGACGAGCTGAGAGTTCTCGTGGTGGAGGGAGGGCCACGGTCCGACTGTCACCCGGCTGGCGCCGGGGGTGGTGGAGAAGGCGGCGACGATGGCGGGGTCGTCTGGTGCGGTGATGCGGACCAGCCCGAGACGCCCCGCCGGGTCACGCATCAGACACTCGCCGGTCTGTAGTGACGTGACCGTCTCAACGTTGTCGTCCCGTCCGTCGGAACCGAGGAATCTGAGAGCGTCGCCGGCGGTTGCGGGGGACTGGCGGAACACCACCCGGTAGCCCAACAGGGTGTCGATGTCGTCGCTGCCGGTTTCGCCGGTGAGGTCGCCGGGAAGCTGGCTGAACGCCCACACCGCCGCGAAATGCTTGCGGCCGTCACGGATCAGGTCCATCACCAGCCCGTGACCCTGGGTGCTGGCGGTCAGGGCGTGCGCCTCGTCCAACAACAGGGCAGCGAACCGGTCGGAGTGTCGGAACAGAACCCGGCGGGAGAAGGCGGCAACCAGATACAGGATCGCTTGGCCTAACAGTTCCTCTGGAAGCTGCTCATCCCGTGACACGCCTCGTCTGGGGAGGCGAAGTCCGGGGATGTGGAAACACACATAGTCGCCGTCCAGGTTGACAGCCGGGCCCGGGTCGGCGAAGACGAGCCGACCGTAGGAAATCTCGGCGAGAGCCCGTAGCTTGTCGGCCACCTCCCCGCCCGGACCCCCGGATCCTTCAAGGTCGTCGATGACGTCACGAAGCCGGGCGGGCCGGCCGGTCAGTACGGCCCGTTCCAGGCTGTGTTGCGCGGCCCGGTAACAGTGTGTGCCTGCGACAGATCCTGGTGGGGTGGCGGTGAGGAGAGTGATGAAACCGACCCCATAGCGGAGTCGCAGTTCGTCGTTGTCGAAGATCTGGAACGGGTCGAGACTCACGGTGGCGTCAGCTGAGATTTCCACCACCTGAGCAGTGCCGGTCATCGCCTCGGCCAGCCGTCCGTACTCGCCCTGTTCGGTGCGGTCGACCGCCACCACCTGCCCGCCCATCGCCACCGTGTTGACGGCGAGGGTCTTGGCCAAAAAGCTCTTCCCGGCTCCGAGTTCACCGATGGCGGCGAGGGACCCCGACCGGTTGAGATCCCGCGGCCCATGGGCAGGATCCAACAAGACGGGTCGTGGGTAGAGCCCGTCCAGGGAGTATCCGAGAAGCATGCCGGCTGGGTCGCCGACCCCGGATCCGGCGAACGGCATCGCCGACGCCAACCCGTCGGGCAGCAGATCCTGGGCGTACTCGCCTACCACCGGCAGGGCGGGGGCGCCGGGGAGCATGGCGGTGAAACAGGCCAGTTGGGCGCCGGTCGGCCGGTAGAAGTTGAACTCGGCCGCCCGGAACGACGACTCGAGGACCGCCACCCGCCGTTCCACCTCGGCGAGGTTCCGGTGGGCGACCGCGACGATGGTGGTCGCCCGTAGTGCCGGGAGTGCCGGGTTGGATTCGAGACGAGCCCGATGCTCGTCGACGGCGTCGGTGGCAGCCGCGAGGGTGGTGGCCGGCCCCGCCGGGTCACCGCCCGGCTCGGCCAGTTGACCGGCCAGGTTCCGTTTGGCCCGCAACGCCCGCCGCCGGGCAGTCTGATTGTCGACCCGTTCGATCCGGACCGCCCAGTCGACCGGGAACGCGAGTTGGTCGTCGAGATGCCATAGCCATTCCCCGGACCCGTACGGGAACGTCCAGGCGGCTGGTGTTTCGGCCAGACAGGAGAACGCCTGATGGCCGGTCCCCTGGTCAGGGTGTGCGACGGTCAGGTACCGCCAGTGCGACAGCCGCTCACCGCCGTTCCGGTTGCCGCCTTCGAAGTAGACGGTGTCACGGTCCAACCTGACCACCACCGACGGACGATCAACGCTGCTGGGATCCGGGAGTGCCGGGTCGAAGAGCCCCCGCAACACCGCCCGCTCATACAGCCA
>JBBDHV010000009.1:0-43371 GCA_040880725.1 Acidimicrobiia bacterium | reverse complement strand
GTGCACTCGGCAACCGGCTTGTCGGCATCCTCCACGGATGCCTCCGAACCCGAACACACTACGACGAACACATCGCCTGGGGTCACCGCCGATCCGACACGCTCACCACAGCCGCTTGACAGCTAAACCCCTGGGGTGTTCGCACGGCTTCGCGGGTGTTCAAGGTATGTCGGGTGCCGGCATGCCGAGGAGTGGGCTCAGTCCCAGCACCTCGATCTGGCCGTCGGTCAGATTGGTGCCGAATTGCATCAGGTTGTAGGCGTCCGCCCGGGTGTCGGTGATCGGATTCAGTACCACGACCCCGTCGGCACTGCGGTCCTCGAGATGTCGCAATCCGAGGAGGTGACCGATCTCGTGGGCGACGAGACGGGCGGTCTCGTCCGGGTCGCGAAAGGTCACCGTGAACACCGAACCTGCCCCGTCGTGGGGCCCGGGGATCCCCGTCGCAACTCCGCTCACACCGCCGGGGAGTGCGTCGAGGACGACGAGGTTCACCGAGCCGGTGGACCGCGTGGCGACGGTGTCTGCGAGCAGCCGAAACGAGCCGCCGTGATCGTCGAGGTCGGACAATTCGCCCGGCGCCCACACGGGCAGCATGCGGTCGTCCCAGGTCACGGAGATTCCCGCTTGACCGAAGATGGCGTCGACGCCGGCTCGAGCCGCCTCGGACAGTGTGCGTTCCCCAGGGGAGAAGACCGTGACCGCCAAGAGGGACCGGTCTGCGGGCCCGATCGTCTCGATGTCGACGTCGAGGCTCGTTCCGCCGCTCACGAGGAAGGAGATGGCCGCAGGCCCGGCGGGAAGTTCCGCACCCGGGGCGAAGGGATACGTGAACGCGAAACGTCCGCGCTGCACCTCCTGCACGAACCCTGCAGGGCCGGTGACGGCCTCGTGGTCGCGACGGCGGGAACCCAGGAGCGAGACATCCTCGGGATCCGCCACGTACGCGGTGTGGCCGGCGAGCCGCAACGATCCGATTTGGATGAGGACGTCGCGATCAGGCGACGTCGCCAGTATCGACAGGGCCGCGGTGTCCTGTGGGACATCGAACCGCAGCGTCTCGGTGGTCCCTTCCCGGACGGTGAGGGTGGCCGCGTGACCAGCGAACTGCTCGGATGCGAGCGTCTCCGGGGAATCGTGCGCGGTCGCACACGACGCGAGTACGAGCGCTGCCGCGATTGCGTGTGCCGGAGCCGGCCACCGGCGCACGGGATCAGCTCACCGATACCGCCACACGATGCGGCCCTTCGTCGGATCGTACGTGGACACCTCGACGTCGACTTCATCGCCAGGCAGGATTCGGATCATGCGGCCCCGTCGCATGCGGCCGCTCGGCCGCGCGGACACTTCGAGGCCGCCTTCCAGTTCCACCAGGAAGGTGGCGGAACGCAGCACCTTTTTCACTGTTCCGCGCATGCGGATGTATTCGTCGTCTTCTTCGGCTGCCATGGAGTCGGTTCAATCCTCAGGGGTTCGTGTGCGGGCTCTTTGCCCGATGGAAGGTTAGGGCTCCGCAGCCACCCCGTCATACCCGGTCAGGTCCAGTCGAGGAGGACCTTCCCTGCCTGACCCGAGGCGGCCGTCTCGAATGCGTCGTCGAAAGACTCCGCTCCGAACGTGTGGGTCACGACCGCAGAGACGTCGAGGCCTGTCTCGAGCATCGCCGCCATCTTGTACCAGGTCTCGAAGATGCGACGCCCGTAGATCCCCCGCACGGTGAGGCTCTTGAAGATGACGCTGTTCAGGTCCAGTTCGACGGTGCTCGGCGGTATCCCGAGGACCGCAACCCGCCCACCGTGGTTCATCGCCTCGAGCAGTTGGTTGAACGCCGGCTCGGCGCCCGACATCTCGAAGCCGACGTCGAAGCCCTCCGTCATCCCGAACTCGGCCATCACGTCGACGAGTGTCTCGGTTCGGACGTCCACGGGACGGGCATTTCCGAAGAAGGGCACCATGGTCAGCCGAAGTGGGTTCACATCGGTGACCGCAACGTGTCTGGCACCGATGTGGCGGACGATGGCGGCCGCCATCAGCCCGATGGGGCCCGCGCCGGTGATCAGCACGTCCTCGCCGATCACATCGAAGGCCAACGCAGTGTGGGTGGCGTTGCCGAGGGGATCGAGAATCGCGGCGGTCGAGTCGTCGATGTGGTCGGGGATGGGAAAGACGTTGTCCGCGGGGAGTACCACGTACTCGGCGAACGCTCCCGGCCGGGTGACGCCCAGTCCGAGGTGGTTGCGGCAGAAGTTGCGGCGGCCACCACGGCAATTCCGGCAGTGACCGCAGGTGATGTGACCCTCGCCCGAGACGCGTGACCCGATCGCAAGCCCCTGTACGGCGTCGCCGTGGCGTTCGACCACTCCGGTGAACTCGTGGCCGACGACCATGGGAACGGGGATCGTGGATGCCGCCCACGCATCCCAGTTGCGGATGTGGAGGTCGGTGCCGCAGATCGAGGTGTACCGCACGCGGATGAGGACGTCGTTCGATCCAATGTCGGGAATCGGCTCGTCCCGCATCACCAAGCCTGGTTCGGGACGGGCTTTGACCAGCGCCCGCATCAGATAACGTCCAACTCCCGACCGACGGTGATGAACGCGTCGATCGCCTTGTCGAGGTGCTCGTCGGTGTGGCCGGCGCTCATTTGCGTCCGAATGCGCGCCGCGCCCTCGGGGACGACGGGGAACGAGAACCCGACCACGTAGACGCCGCGCTCCAGCATCTGATTCGCCATCTCGGTTGCCAGCGAGGCATCTCCCAGCATCACAGGGATGATCGGGTGCCCGTTCCCGGCGAGGGAGAAGCCGGCCTTGGTCATCTCGGACCGAAAACGGGCACTGTTCGCGATGAGGCGCCGACGGAGATCGCCGGCGGATTCGAGAAGGTCGAGCACCGTGAGCGATGTCGCGGCGATCACGGGCGCGAGCGAATTCGAGAAGAGGTACGGGCGTGAGCGCTGCCGAAGCCAGGCGATGATCTCTGCCCGCCCGGAGGTGTACCCGCCGGAGGCGCCGCCCAGGGCCTTCCCGAGGGTGCCGGTGATGATGTCGACCCGCCCCATGGTTCCGGTGGCCTCAGGCGTTCCCCGTCCGCCCTCTCCGACGAATCCCACGGCGTGGGAGTCGTCGACCATCACCAGCGTCCCGTGCTGTTCGGCCAGGTCGCAGATCGCGGCCAAGTCGGCGATGACTCCGTCCATCGAGAACACGCCGTCGGTGGCGATGAGCCGGTACCTGGCGTCGGCGGCTGCCTGCAGTTGGCGTTCGAGATCGGCCATGTCGTTGTTGGCGTATCGAAACCGCGACGCCTTGCACAGCCGCACCCCGTCGATGATCGAGGCATGGTTGAGCGAATCGGAGATGATGGCGTCGGGCTCGTCCAGGATCGTCTCGAACAGGCCGGTGTTGGCGTCGAAACACGACGAGTAGAGGATCGTGTCTTCGGTGCCGAGAAACGCCGAAATCCGCTCCTCGAGATCGCGATGCACCTGCTGGGTACCGCAGATGAAACGGACCGACGCCATCCCGTAGCCCCATCTCTCCAGCGCCTGGGCGGCGGCGTCGACCAGGCGCTCGTCGTCGGCCAGTCCGAGATAGTTGTTCGCACAGAAGTTCAGGACCGCCGAACCGTCCCGGAGCGTGATTTCCGGACCCTGGGGGGAACCGATGATCCGTTCGTCTTTGCGAAGACCGCGTTCGCCGAGGTCGGCGAGGCGGTCGGTGAGGTCGGAGAGGAGAGGATGGGCCATGGACCCGACGGTAGTGACCGGGTCGGCGCGAACTCGCCCATTCCCCGCGGCTTCTGAGGAAGCTGGGCCGGTCGCCACCGCACTGGGGGCAGTGCTCGTGGTGGCGACCCGGTGCCTCCCAGCCACCCGGGGCCGACGGGGGGACGGCCACGGATTCCTCCCCACAGTCCGCGAATCGGACGAAGTGTTACAGCCGCGGCGACGGCCACCTCAGCCGACCGGACCCCCGAGCCAGGCGGCGACGTTTTCGCAGCTGTGGGCGGCGGTGGTGAGGTCGCTGCACACCCTGCCGAAGGCCTCATAGGCCGAGCCGATCGGTGTCTGGAAGAACAGGTCGTCGCACGTGATGCCGTCCCCCTGGGCGCAGAGATCCCACATCATGTCGAACGAAGGATCGTCCCCGTAGGAGAAAGGCTCCCCGCCGGCGACGAAGCCGCACGGCGTCGAAAAGTCTCCGTCGGAGCGAGTGCCTGCGCACGAGCCGCCGAACGTTTCATACTGGGATCCGAACGGAGCTGCGGCGAAGAGGCCGTCGCAGGCGTCCGGGTCCCCGCCCTCGCAGTCGTCCCAGAGCGTGTCGAGCACGAAGTCGTCGCCGTAGATCGCCGCATTCGACGAGAACTTGGCGCCACAGTCGACGACAAACGCCTGCCGGAGCGGAATCGAAGCACCGCAGGTCTGTCCCCACAGCTCGTATTCGCCGTATGCCGAGAAGTACAGGTCGCGACATGCCTGACCGTCACCCACCCCGCACTCCGAATAGAGCTGGTCGAGCCCCGGATCGTCGCCGAAGGCCAAAGCGGTGTCTTCGGGTTCGGGAGGCTCCTCCGAGATTGTGAAGTCGTCGCCGAAGTCTCCGAACATCGACCCGAGAGCACCGAACATTGCCGCGAAGACCGTGGTGAACAGGATCTCCTCGGGGCCGACCGGCACCTGCCCCCCGCAGGCTTCGTCTGTCCACTGATCGACGATGGCGACCGCGTCTTGGAGCTCCGCCGAGTCGAGTTCGGCGGGATCGAGTTCCTGCAGGGTGGCCTCGAAGTCGGCCGGGTCCTGGTCGAGGGCATCCCTCCACGGTTGCACGGCATCCGCGACGGTTTCCAATGCCGCGGAGATCTCTTCGGGAGCGTCGGACGCCAGGGCGCCGATGTCGTCGTAGAAGTCGACCAGGCGGTCGACGACGAGACGTCCGACTTCCGCGTCGGCCAGGTCGCTTTCACCGGAGACGCCGAGCTCCTGCAGGCCGGTGGTGATCGCGGCGTCGAGGTCGTACGCAGCCACCTTCAAGGCGTTGCACGTGTCCGACGCCACTTCGGCGGGATCGATCGTGCTGGTGGTCGTCGTCGTCGGCGCCGTCGTCGTCGTGGTGGGAAGCGTGGTTGTCGTCGTCTCATCGGCGTCGTCGGGTGAGCAGGCTCCGATGACGAGGACGAGGGCGAGGGCGAGGGCGGTGGTGCGCGTGGACATCAGGTGCTTTCGAGTGGTCTATCGAGATGACGGTGCGTCGCCGCAGGGCGTGCCCCCGACGATACGCTGACAAACGTGACACGCTTCGAGTTGGTTTCCGAACCTGTTCTCGATGCACCCGTGCTCCTGGCGGCCTTCGACGGCTGGGTCAACGCCGGAGACGCCGGGACGGGGGCGGCCGAGTTCCTCAGCGAGGGCGGTACGGAGGTCGCGGTCTTCGAGTCCGACGACCTCTTCGACTACCGGGACACGCGACCTGCCCAGAGCTTCAGCGAAGGGGTGGTTCGATCCTTGGCGTGGCCCCGTGTCTCGATGGTCCACCGCAATGTCGGAGGAACGGACCTGTTGGTGATCAGCGGCACCGAGCCCAGCCTCAAATGGCGTTCGTTCTCCGCGGTCGTGGCAGACCTCGCGCAACGTTTCGCCGTCTCGGAGTTCCTGGCGTTGGGGGGCATCCCGTGGGCCGCCCCGCACACCCGCCCCGTGTCGCTCATCACGACGGGATCGTCGCCGCATCGGATTCCCGAGACGATGGACCACCCCGAGGGCGAGCTCACCGTGCCCGGTTCCATCGTCGGGGCTCTCGAACTCGAATTGATCGGGCGCGGGGTCGACACCAGTGGTTTCTGGGCTCGGGTCCCGAACTACCTCGGCACCCCGTTCGTGGCGGCCGCGATGGCCCTTCTCGAGCGGATCGATCTGCATCTCGGTTTGGGGCTCGATCTGACCTCCGTCGCGACGGACGCCGATGCCCAGCGAATCCATCTCGACGCCATCGTCGAGGGCCGCCCCGAGGTACGTTCGATGATCGAACAGCTCGAGGTACTGGTCGACGACGGGTCGCAAGCCTCGGGCGAGCAACTGGCATCGGAGATCGAGCGCTTCCTTCGGAACCGCACCGAAGGCGACTTCGACTGACCGGGCGCCTCGCTCAGCCGTGTTCCGGCAGGGCGATTCCCCGCAGCGTGAATTCGAGGATCGCGTCGACGAGTTGGGTGCGATCGAGCCGGCCGGCCGGGCGATACCACCGGTCCACCGAGTTGAGAATCGACAGGAGCAGGATCCCGGTGACGATCGGATCGAGGTCGCGGCGGAAAGCGCCGGAGGCGGCGCCGGCCGTCAGCACCGCTCGAAAGGTGTGCTCGTAGGAGTCGCGGGCTGCGAGTACACGCTCGCGGTGTGGGTCGTCGAGCGACCGTGCCTCGTTGAGGAAGGTGCGCGCCTCGTCGACGTGGTCGAGCAGTACGTCGACATGGCCTGCGATCAGCGCCCGGAGGACGGCGCGTTCATCGCCTGCCAACGCAGTCGCCCGTTCGGCACTGGACACGAAGAGGTCGGCGGCGCGTTGGACCACATCGACCAACAAGTCCTCCTTCGAGCGAATGTGGGAGTACAGCGACGACCCCTGGAGCCCCAGCTCCCGCCCCAGGTCCCGCATGGAGGTGCCGTGGTATCCGCGAGCGGCGAACAGCCGTCCGGCGGCCTCGACCACGTCCGCCCGAGTGTTGCGGGTGTCCGTCATCGCTGGTCGTAGTCCACAACGAGTCGATCACTCGTGGGATGGCTCTGGCAGGTGAGGACGAAACGCTGTGCCAGGTCGCTGTCGACGAGGGCATAGTTCTTGTCCATCCGGACGTCGCCTTCGATGACCTTGGCCTTGCAGGTGGCGCACATTCCGCCCTTGCAGGAGTAGGGGAGTTCGGAGCGCACGCTCATCGCCGCATCGAGGACGGACGTCTCGGGACGCATCTGCACTTCTGAGGCCCTGCCGTCGAGGATCACCGTCAGCCGGACCGTTCCCTCTTCGTCGATCGGTGGCGGAGCAGGTGGAGTGACGGGCGGGCCGGCAAAGAACAACTCGTCGCGAACGTGCTCGGGCGCGACCCCACGCTCGATCAGCAGTTGCCGCGCCCCGGTGACCATCTCATACGGGCCACACAGGAACCATCGGTCGATGCGCTCGGCGTCCACGACGCCGGCGAAGAGCGATTGCAGCTTGGCGGCATCGATTCGCCCGGCGAACAGGTCGAGTCCCGGATCCTCCCGGCTGAGGACGTGCACGATCTGCAGCCGGTCGGGATATCGATCCTTCAGTCCTTCGAGCTCGTCGAGGAACATCACTGTTCGTGCCGCTCTGTTGCCGTAGATCACCGTCCAGTATGAGGCGGGGTCGCTGTCGAGTGTCGTGGAGACCAGCGACAGCACCGGAGTGATGCCAGAACCCGCAACGATCGCACAGTGGTGATGGCCCCAGTCGGTGGTGGAGTCGATGGTGAACTCACCACCGGGAGGTGTGACGTCGATGACGTCTCCAGCTTCGAGTCCGGTGGTCGCCCAGGTGGAGAACGCCCCCCCGGTCAGCCGCTTGATACCGACGCGAAGCGTGCCGACGTTCGCATTGGCGCAGATCGAATATGACCGGCGGACGTCATGCCCATCGATCTCCTTGCGCACGGTGACGTGCTGTCCTGGCAGGTAACGGAAGGCTTCCCGGAGATGGTCGGGAACGTCGAAGGTGACCGCGACGGACTCGTCGGTGAGGGGATCGACGGACGCGACCGTCAGCGGATGGAACTGCACACCGGTGGTCACTTCACAGCTCCTTGAAGTAATCGAATGGTTCGCCGCAGCCTTCGCACACCATGAGCGCCTTGCATGCCGTCGACCCGAACTCGGACACGAGACGCGCGGTGTGGCGGCATCGGGGGCACAACACGGGCGGCCGCTCGGTGGAAGCCACCGGGTGGGGGGGAGCGATCCCGAATCCTGCGAGCTTGGTTTTGCCGGACTCGGTCATCCAGTCCGTCGTCCAGGCTGGTGCGTACACCGTGCGTACGTCGACCTCGTCGAACCCTGCGGCCTCGAGTGCCGCGACGATGTCGGTCCGGATCACGTCCATCGCCGGGCATCCGGAGTAGGTGGGCGTGATGGTGACGATGACATGGGATCCCTCGGTCTCGACCGCCCGGACGATCCCCAGGTCGTCGATGGTGAGCACCGGGATCTCCGGATCGGTGACCGCAGACAACGCGGATCGGGCACGCTCGATGGTCAACACGGCGTTCACCACGTTGCCTCCGGCATCGATCGGGGGAGCCATTGCATCTCGGCGAGCAGATGTCCGAGGTGATCGGTGTGAAAGCCGGCCCGTCCGCCGACCCGATGCATGGCTTCGGTCGGGACCGTGAGGGTCGCCTGCTCGAGCACCGCTCCGATCTTCGCCAGCCACTCTTCGTGCAATGTCGCGGGCTCGACGCCGACTCCCGCCGCGGCCATTTCCGTGGCGACCGGGTCGGGGGCGAACATCTCCCCGGTGAACCGCCAGACGCGGTCCATCGCCTGCTGCATCCTCTGATGGGACTCCTCGGTGCCGTCTCCGAGGCGTGTCACCCAGGCCGCGGAGTGCCGCAGGTGGTATCGGGCCTCCTTGAGCGCCTTCTGGGAGATGCCGCCGAGCGTGCCGTCGCTCGAAGCCGACAGTCGATCCCACAACAGGACCTGAAAAGCGTCGATGCACAGCGCACGAGCCATCGTGTCGCCGAAGTGACCATTGGGGAGCTCGCAGATGAGGAGGTTGGTGAACTCCCGCTCGTCCCGGTGCATCGCCATGTCGTCCTCGGTCCGACCTCGTCCCTCCAAGTCGCACGCGTGGGTGAGGAGGGCTCTGGCTTGGCCGAGGTGGTCGATGGCGATGTTGGCGAGGGCGATGTCTTCTTCGAGGTCCGGTCCGCGCGAGATCCACTTCCCGAGCCGCTGAGCCAGGACGAGGTTGTCGTCGCCGAGTCCGAGGACGTAGCGGACATGGGGGTCGCCTGCCGGCTCCGGGGTTCCCTGGGCGACCGGCGAGTAGACGGTTTCGCTCACATGTGCCCCACTTCTTCGGGGATCTCGTAGTAGGTGGCGTGGCGGTAGGGCTTTTCGTTGGCGTCGATGTAGTCCGCGGCATCGACGGGGTCGAACGCGGTGAGGGCGGCAGAGGGGAAAACCCAGATGCTCACCCCTTCGAGACGCCGGGTGTACACGTCCCGGGCATTCTGCAATGCGGTCTCGGCGTCGGGAGCATGGAGGCTGCCGGAATGAACGTGGGACATGCCGCGCCGCTGGCGGATGAACACTTCCCACATCGGCCAGCCCGCCTTCTCGGTGTTGAACTGGTGGTCCTCGTCACCTTCCATGCGCGAATAGGCCATGGTGTCTCCTCTCTCAGATGTGGCGGGCGGCGTGGGCGAGCGCGGCATCGCGTACCCAGGCGTTCTCGTCCCACGCCCGGGTCTTGTGCTCGATGCGGTCGCGGTTCATGGGGCCGTTGCCTTTGACGACGGCCCAGAACTCGTCCCAATCGATGGCGCCGATGTCGTGGTGGCCCCGGGACTCGTTCCATGCCAGGTCCGGGTCGGGGATCACGAGTCCCAGGTACGCCGCCTGGGGAACGGTCATGTCGACGAACTGCTGGCGGAGGTCGTCGTTCGAGACCCGTTTGATCTTCCAGGCCATCGACTGTTCGGAGTGAGTGGACTCCGAGTCGTTCGGTCCGAACATCATCAGCGAGGGCCACCACCAGCGGTCCAGCGCGTCCTGGGCCATCGCCCGCTGCCGTTCGGTGCCGTTGGCCAGCGTGAGCATGATTTCATAGCCCTGTCGCTGATGGAACGACTCTTCTTTGCAGATGCGGACCATGGCTCGGGAGTACGGCCCGTAGGAGCATCGGGTGAGCATCACCTGATTGGTGATGGCCGCTCCGTCGACGAGCCATCCGATCGCACCCATGTCCGCCCAGGACAGCGTGGGGTAGTTGAAGATCGACGAGTACTTCTGCCGCCCGGAGTGGAGCAGCTCCATCAGTTCGTCCCGACCGACACCGAGCGTCTCCGCCGCCGAGTACAGATACAGGCCGTGGCCTGCTTCGTCCTGCACCTTGGCCATGAGGATCGCTTTGCGTTTGAGCGACGGGGCGCGGCTGATCCAGTTGCCTTCCGGCTGCATGCCGATGACCTCGGAGTGGGCATGCTGGGCGATCTGGCGGATCAGGGCTTTGCGGTACGCCTCGGGCATCGCGTCCGCCGGTTCGATGGAGTCGTCGGCGTCGATGATTGCCTGGAATCGATCCTCGTTCGAAGGGGAGGGGCCGGAGCGGGCGGATGTCGGTGCGGTCATACCGCCCATCCTAACGAACGATCGTTCGTAAGGCAACGAGCGTTCCGCCGTTCCGCGTCGAGATCAGTTCCTGCCGAAACGGTCGAAGTCCGCGTCCATGTCCACTCCGGCATCCCGCGCCGCGTCGACGACCTTCGAAGCGTCGACCGAATGGGGCTCGGGTTGCGGGAGGACCGGACGATCGATCGCGGTGCGCAGGTTCCAGCCGTCGGGAACGGACGACTCCAACTCGTCCCATTCGAGCGGCATCGCCACGGTGGCGGAGGGAGTGACCCGAACCGACCACGGACACACGATCGACTGGGCCCAGCGGTTGCGCAGCCAGTCCACGAACACGCGGCCGCCGCGGTTCTTCTTGAGGAATTCGGTGGTGGCGACGTCGGGGACCCTGGCGGCCACGAGCCCCGCCATGGCCCGCGCCGTCGCGGCCGCCTCGTCGTAGGTCAGACCGGCGACTGGCACCCAGATGTGAAACCCCTTCTTCCCCGACGCCACCAGCCCGCCTGCGAGCTCGAAGCCCTCCAGCACCTCCCTCGCAGTGCGGGCAACCTCTCGGCATGCCGCGACGTCGCCCTCTTCGGGGTCGAGGTCGAGAACGACATGCGTCGGATGCTCCAGATCAGGCGATGCCGCCGTCCAGACGTGAAAGGCGATGGTGCCCTGATTGGCGAGTTCGGTGAGCCCTTCGGCGTCGCGGATCACCGGATGGTTCACGGTGCCGTCGGACTTCGGGACTTCGACGCGTTCGATGTGCTCGGAGAAGTGTGACGAGGCGTTCTTCTGCATGAAGCCCTTGGCCCCGACACCGTTGGGGTGGCGTTCGAGGGTGAGGGGCCGGCCCTCCAGCCATGCCAGCATGCGTTCGGCCACGGCGGCGTAGTACCCGACGAGGTCCGCCTTGGAGTAGCCCGGGTCCGGGAACATGACCTTGTCGGGATTCGTCGGTTCCACCCCCGAATCCTCGCACAACGAACTCGAATCCGGCGCCGCCGACTGGTCGTTACCCTGCCGTTGTCGATGACCTACGAGATACAGACGATCGAAGAGAAGTGGCAGGCGCGGTGGGAAGTCGAGCGCGTCTTCTATGTCACCGAGGAGCCCGACAGACCCAAGTTCTACAACCTGCAGATGTACCCGTACCCGTCGGGCGATCTCCACATGGGACATCTTCGCAACTACACCTACGTGGACTTGCTCACCCGGTACCGGCGCATGCAGGGCTACAACGTCCTGTCTCCGATGGGATGGGACAGCTTCGGGCTTCCCGCCGAGAACGCCGCCATCAAGACCGGCATCCATCCCCGCATCTTCACCGAACAGCAGATCCCCAGGATGAAGGCCCAGCTGCGCCGTCTCGGGGCGGTGTACGACTGGGACCGGGAACTCGCATCGCACACGCCGGAGTACTACCGGTGGGACCAGTGGCTGTTCCTCGAGCTGTACGAGCGAGGTCTGGCGTACAAGAAGAAGGCCCGGGTCAACTGGTGTCCGGTCGATCAGACCGTCCTCGCCAACGAACAGGTGGTCGACGGGCACTGTGAGCGGTGCGGTTCGCCGGTCGACGGACGCGACCTCGATCAGTGGTTCTTCCGCATCACCGAATACGCCCAGCGGTTGCTGGACGATCTCGCAGCCCTCGATGATTGGCCCGACCGCGTGCGCACGATGCAACGGAACTGGATCGGCCGCTCCGAGGGGTGCACTTTTTCGCTGGGGGTGGAAGGCACCGACCATGCCTTCGACGTGTACACGACCCGCCCCGACACCGTGTTCGGGATGACCTTCGCCGTGTTGGCGCCCGAGCACCCGCTCGCCGAAGCACTCATCTCCGGTACGGCGCTCGAAGACGAGGCACGGGCGTACATCGCCGCCGCCGGCCGCACCTCGGAGATCGACAGGCAGGCCGAAGGTGACAAGACCGGTGTGTTCACCGGCTTCCACGCGATCAACCCGGTGAACGGTGGTCGTGTGCCGATCTGGATCGCCGATTACGTCCTGATGGGCTACGGGACGGGGGCGATCATGGCCGTGCCCGGCCAGGACCAGCGCGACTGGGACTTTGCGACGAAGTACGGAATCGAGATCATTCGCACGGTGCAGCCTCCCGAGGATTTCGAAGGCGAGGCGTACACCGGAGACGGTCCCGCCATCAATTCGGACTTTCTCGACGGGTTGCAGATGGCCGAGGCGAAACCCGCGATCATCTCCTGGTTCGAAGACCAGGGTCGGGGAGTCGGCACGGTCAACTTCCGCCTGCGGGACTGGCTGATCTCCCGCCAGCGGTACTGGGGCTGTCCCATTCCGATGGTCACCTGCCCGGTGGACGGGCTCGTGCCCATTCCGCGGGAGGAACTGCCGGTCATCCACCCGGATGTGGAGGACTATTCGCCTGCGGGGCAGTCGCCTCTGGCCACGGTGGAGTCCTTCGTCAACACGGAGTGCCCCAAGTGCGGCGGGCCCGCCCGGCGGGAGACCGACACGATGGACACGTTCGTCGACAGCTCGTGGTACTTCCTCCGATATGCCGACGCCGACAACAGCGAGGAGATCTTCGATCCCTCCAAAGCGAACTACTGGATGGAAGTCGACCAGTACGTCGGTGGGGTCGAGCACGCCGTGCTTCACCTGCTCTATGCGCGTTTCATCACCAAGGTCCTGCACGACATGGGCCTGGTGGAGGCCTCCGAGCCGTTCCGGGCCCTCTTCACCCAGGGCATGTTGGTCAAGGACGGGGCGAAGATGTCCAAGTCGAAAGGCAACGTCGTCTCCCCCGAGGAGTACTACGCCCGGTACGGCGCCGACGCGATCCGGCTCTTCGAGATGTTCATCGGGCCGCCGACCGACGACGCGATCTGGTCGGACAACGGCGTCGAAGGGACCTCCCGATTCCTCGACCGGATCTGGCGCATGGCGACCGGGGAGGTCGGGACGATCGAAGATCGCGACCCCGCCGCTGCCGACCGTGAAATACTCGCCGAGGCACATCGGATGGTTCGAAACGTCACCGAGGACATCGACCGTTTCTCGTTCAACACTGCGGTGGCTCACCTCATGACGTTCGCGAACACCCTCCAAGCCGGGTTGCGGGCGGGGCTGGCGCGGGAAGTGCACTCCGAGGCCATCCGGCTTGTGCTGCTCCTCCTCTCGCCGATGGCGCCGCATCTCAGCCACGAGCTGTGGGAACGGCTGGGGCATGGGTCGATGCTGGCCACCGAGCCCTGGCCGACGTGGAACCCCGACCTCGTCGCCCGTGACGTCGTGACCATGGTCGTTCAGGTCAACGGCAAGGTGCGAGACCGAATCGAAGTCTCCGCCGACATCGATGCCGAGACGGCAGAACGCACCGCCCTCGCCTCCGAGCGAATCCAGGAGTGGGTGGAGGGCAAGCCGATTCGCAAAGTCGTCGCGCGACCTCCGAACATCGTCAACGTCGTCGTCGGTTGAGCGCATGCGGATCGGTCCGCTCCTGGGTGGTGCCCGGTCCTCGGCTGCCGCACTGGTCGGCCTGGGTGACCTCCACCGGGTGCAGGTACTCCGCGCCCCCCGGGCGCTGCAGTTCCTGTGGAGGGGGCCAGTTGCTGCGATGACGATCAGGGACCGGGTGTATGTCGACCCGCGGCTCTTCGATGCCGAAACCGACGAGTTGGCGACGCTTCTCCTGCACGAACTGGTCCATGTCCGTCAGTGGCGCGACGCCGGCCCGAGACGATTCCTCACCAGGTACGTCGGCGACTACCTCCGGGGCAGGCTGGCGGGGCGGACCCACGACGAGTCGTATCGGGGGATCCGCTACGAGGTCGAAGCTCGCAGGATCGCCGGTAACTGACTATCAGTCGATCACGAGGTTGCTGAGGTCTTCGTGGATTGCCGTTTCAGAGACATGGCCACCCGTCGATGACAGGGATGGGGATGTCAGCGGCGCATCGTAGATAGGCGATAAGGTCTCCGCATCGGGTAAGGAGACGATGGGACGACGGCGCCTGTATGCGCTCGTGGGGTTTGCTGTGGTAGCAGTTGCCATGCTCCTCGTGACGCAAAGGCATGACATTTATCGGCAGATGCTTCTTGCTCGAGTCGCCGACCGAGCCCCCGGTGTAGCACTCACCGAGGACGCCGCGATCGGCCTCTTCGACACGGTTACCGAGTTTGCAGCAATCCGCCCCGACCTAAACGAAGTCGGAGCCATAGAGGGCTTGGAGCCCCCGGGTGCCGTGATAGACGACAGTCCATCAGGGACGCTCCTGCGAGGTTGGGGCTACTGCGACAGCACAGCGATGGCGTTCGTACAGGTCGCAGAGCGTCGTGGCTTCCGGGGAAGACTCATGTTTCTGCACGACGAAACGGGCGTCTCTCCGCACACAGTCGCGACCCTGATGGTCGATGGCGAGTGGCGAGTATTCGACACTCTTACTCATCGCTACGTCCGTGATGATGTCGGTGCCCTCGCCACTCTGGACGACATCGCGTCCGGTCGCGCGGCAGTCACTGGAGAACGCTTTGATCCGGCTTGGTACGGGCGCGCAACAGTCTTCTACGAAACTCCCGAACCGGCTGGCATCTGGCAATGGGTGAAGTCGGCCCCTACTTCCATGCTGAGTGCCGTGGGGCGATCCCCGTTGGGAGACGTCATCGCAGAGGTGTACATGCGTGCCGAGCCACCCACCTTCATCACCGTCGACGGCCGAGTTTGGGAGGACTGGTCTGATCCCGGCGACCGAGCGTTCTGGGAGGCACGGAACGAGCACCTGTTCACCGGCGACCACGCCCGAGCAGCCGAGTTGTACGGACGGGCGATTGCCCTCGGGTCCGATCGCGCCTACGAAGCTCATTTCTATCTTCAGCGGCTAACTGAAATCGCCGGGTGACTGGTTGCGGTCCAGCGCCTCGTGTCAAGGTCGAGGCCCGACGGATCTCCGGGAACTGACCGTCAGTCGATCACGACGTCGCCCAGGTCTTCGGTGTTCGGCGGATACTGCAGGTCGAGGGATTCGAGTGCGTCGATGAGAATCGAGCTCACGACGAGGTTTCGGTACCACTTTCTGTCCGCCGGCACGATGAACCAGGGGGCGTGGGTCTGCGAGGTGCGTTCCAGCATGTCCTCGTACGCAGCCTGGTAGTCGTCCCACCGTTCACGTTCGGCGAGGTCACCGGTGTTGAACTTCCAATGCTTGGTGGGGTCGTCCAGTCGGGCCTGGAGGCGTTCGCGCTGCTCGTCCTTCGAGATGTGCAGGAAGATCTTGACGATCGTGGTTCCCTCGTCGGCGAGGAGCCGCTCGAAGTCGTTGATGTGGGCGTACCGCTTGGACCAGACGTCTTCGGAAACCATGTCTTTCACGCGAACGATCAGCACGTCCTCGTAATGGCTGCGGTTGAAGATCGTGATCTCGCCGTCGCGGGGCACGCGGGAGTGGACCCGCCACAGGTAGTCCCGTGCGAGCTCCTGGTGGGTGGGCTGTTTGAACGACGCCATCCGGACGCCGGCGGGATTCACCCCTCGGAACACCTTCTTGATGGTGCTGTCCTTGCCGCCGGTGTCCGTTGCCTGCAGGACCATGAGCAGGCGGTGTCCGCCGTCGGCATAAAACTTCTCCTGAAGCTCCGCGAGGCGAGCCGTCATGTCCTTGTGGACCGCACGAGCAGCCGCTTTGCCTCCCTCGAATTCCCCGGTGTCGCGGGTGTCGAACGTCCGGAGGTCGACCGCGGAACCGGGATGGACTCGATAGGGGGCGATGTCGATGAGCATCCACCCAACCTACCGGGGTACTGGACCGGAGTGACGGGACCAGGTACCAGTAGCCGACGGGTGGTCGGAGAGGACGCGTCTGAACCGCATCGAATCGGCTGCCACGGCGGCTGTCGTCGTCATGTTGACGCTCGGTGTGTGGTGGTGGACGTCGATCCCGCCCGACGACGCCGACACCTCGACCGGCCAACCCGCGACCGACGACGTCGTGATCGGCGGCTCCTCGTCCCCGACGATCGTCGAGGGCTCGGGAGGCACGGCGGAGCTGTTGGTCCACGTGGCCGGCGAGGTGCGGACTCCTGGCGTCGTGCGCCTCGAAGACGGTGCGAGGGTCGTGGACGCGATCGAAGCAGCCGGTGGGGCGACGGAAGACGCCGTGCTCGCCGGTGTCAACCTCGCTGCCGAGGTGTCGGACGGAAGCCAGGTTGTCGTGCCGTCCCGGCACGCTCCGGCAGAACGGTCCCCTGACGGTGACGGGCTCGTGGCGATCAACACTGCGACGGCGGCCGAACTCGAGGCGCTCCCTGGTGTGGGACCGGTGCTTGCTGGTCGCATCGTGGCGCATCGTGAGGCGGCCGGCGGGTTCGACGCTGCCGAGGACCTGCTCGACGTCTCGGGAATCGGAGAGTCGATCCTCGCCCGGCTCAGGCCCCTCGTCCGCGTTCCGTGACCGTCGTTGCACGCATGGCGGTGTGCGGTGCTGCGGCAGCGTGGGCGGGAGTCGGCCGCTGGTGGGCACTTCCGCTGGTCCTGTTCGCCGCCGCCCTTTTCCGGCCCCTCCAGCGTCGCGAGTACGCGATCTTCGCGGTGATCTTCGTCGCCGGGTCGGTCCTGGGCTGGATCGACCGCAGACCTCCTGAGCCTCTGCCGGCCGGCGCGGTGACGATCGAGGGGCGTGTCGACGTCGACCTCGGGGACCGCTGGGGTTGGAGCGGGCTCGTGTCCACTGATGTCGGCACGGTGTTGGTCCGGGCCCCGCTCGCACCCGAGGTCTCTCGAGTACGGGTCGAGGGGGTATCGGACGGCCGGCCCGAACTCGTGCTCGGCAGATGGACGGTTGCAACCGTCGATGCCGACGAGCTTCCGCCGGCCGAATCGGCAGCCCTGCACGAGCGGGTTGCGGGCCGTCTCGAGGCACGGATCCTGACCGAGATCCGCCCCGAGTCGAGTACCGAGCGCGGTCTGCTCGTGGGGTTTCTGATCGGGGACACCTCCGGTGTCAGCCCGGTCGTGATCGACGAGATGCGCCGAGCCGGCCTGTCCCACCTGGTCGCCGTGTCCGGTTCCAACGTGGCCCTCTTCCTCATCGGTGTCGTGGTCGTGACCGCACCGCTTGCCATGCGTCCGCTGGGTCGTTTGCTGGTCGTGCTGAACGGTCTCCTCGTGTTCGGGGCCCTCACCCGATGGGAGCCCTCGGTGCTGCGTGCCGCAGCGATGGCCGGACTCGTCGGCGTCGGGCGGTTCGCGGGTTTCCCGTTGGAGCCGATCACCGCCCTGGCTGTGGTAGGCGGCGGTTCGGTGCTGGTTGCACCGGGACTGGTGGACTCGGTGGGGTTCCAACTGTCGGTGCTGGCGACGGCCGGGCTCCTCGCGGGTGCCCGCCTGCAGCCTGACCGTGGCCCCGTGTTCTCGCTGTTCACAGCCACCCTGGCGGCACAGGCAGCCGTGGCGCCCGTACTGCTTGCCACGTTCGGCTCGGTCCCGCTGCTCTCGCCGATAGCGAACCTCGTCGCCATCCCGCTCGTGACCGTGGCGACGTCGTTGGCCGGTATCGGAGCGGCGGTCGGGGCCGACTGGGTGATCGGTGTCGCCGAGCTTCTGGCGCAGGGGTTCGTCGCCGTGGCTCGGGTGGCGGCCCCCTGGCCCCAACTGGATGCCGTCGGCTTCGCCGTCGTTCTCGGGGCAGGCCTGCTCTGGTGGCGGTTCCGTCCGTTACGGGCACCGTCCCTGGTGATCGCAGCAGTAGTCCTGGCAATTGGGATCGTGCCCGCGGACCAGGGTCCGCACACCGGTCTCGTCGTGCTCGATGTCGGACAGGGGGACGCGGTCGTGGTTCGGCTCGCAGGTTTCACGGTCCTCGTCGACGGTGGTCCCGACCCAGCCAAGTTGGCGACGGGTCTGGCCCGCTACGGGGTGGATCGGATCGATCTGGCGGTCGCCACACATGTGCACGAAGACCATGTCGCCGGTCTGGCGGGCATCATGGAGCGAGTCCCCATCTCGCGTCTCTGGGCGGCATTCGAACCTCACGCGACTCCCGCGTCTCGACACCTCATCGAGCAAGCACACGAACACGGGGTGCCACTCGAACGCCCTGAACTCGGGGACAGGATCGAGATCGCGGGCCACACGATCGACGTCGTCGGTCCGCGTCGGCGGTACGCGGGACCGAACGACCAGTCGATCGTGCTCGTCGTCCAGATCGGTGGCACCCGGATTCTCCTGACCGGAGACATCGAGACCGTGGCCCAGTCCGAGCTACAGGTCACCGACATCGATGTGCTCAAGGTGCCGCATCAGGGGGCGGGGACGTCGGACCCGGCGTGGTTGGCAGCGCATTCCGGTGACCTGGCGATCGTAAGCGTCGGGCCGAACTCGTTCGGTCATCCGACGGACTGGGTCCTCGAGACGCTGGGAGACGCGGGAGCCACTGTCCTGAGAACCGACCGCTTCGGCGATGTGATCGTCGAATTCGAAGCCGGCAAGCCTCCGTCCGTGCGGACGGCTGTCAGACCAAGGGAGCGAGTGACTCGAGGAGGCCGTCGATCCGGTCTTCGTCGCCGGGAATGGTCATCACCGCGACATCCGTCGATGTCCCGATTCGAGCGCGCACCTCGCGGTCGAGGTTGGTGGCGACGGTTTCGGCTCCGACCGCTCCGGTTTCCGGGAGGATGATCACGAGGCGGTGGCGCCCACCTTCGTCGTCGACGTGGGCTGCGTGATCGGACGCTCTGACGCTGTGGGCGATGGCTGCCCCCAGCTGCCGGAGTGTCGCGGCCACGATCTTGTCGCTGACCACCTCGGGCAGGTCGAAGGAGCAGTGAATCACGGAGACGACCTTTTCGTAGCGTTCCGCCCGGGCACGCTCGGTGTCGATCGCACTCACTGCCGCTCGAGCGTTGCCGAGTCCGGTCGCGTCGTCGATCTCGTCGTGGAGTTCGAGTTTGTCGATGGCGGCCTGCAACTGTCCTGCCGCCCACCCGCCGACGCCGCCGAAGACGATGTAGCCGATGACGCGCGACGAGATCATGCCGAACAAGGGCCCCAGTCCGACGACCGAGATCGCGGACCACCGCATTGCGACGTAGCCGGCCGCTGCCAGCACTCCTGTCGCAAGCCCCAACTTCGGACCGAAGAAGAGGAACGCCACGAACACGGGAGCGAATGCCACGGTCGCGGTGATCTCCACCGGGTCGACATCGCGCAGGACCATCGTCAGGGTGACGAGACCGATGAGGAGGAGGCCGACCAGCAGCGTGATGTCGCGCGCACGGCGGACAGTCATTGTTCGAGGAGTTGCCATCGGCGGCGAGTGTACGCGCGGTGTCGGTCGTTGACATGGATCATCCGGACGCCGACACTGCTGTTCGTGCCCGCCCTCCTCCGTTCCCGTCTCGCGCTCGTCGCACTCTTCGTCGTCTTCCTGATCCCGGTCACCCAATCCAGTCTTCGGGGCTTGACGCATGTGCTCAGCTGCACCGAACGGGTGGACACCCCGTTCCAGGTGATTCTCCTTGAGGACGAAGAGCCGATCGTCACAGGGTCGTCTGTGATCACCGCCGGTGAGGAGCCAACGCTGTGCGGCGGCTTGGCGGTCCAGATCAGCGCAGGACCGTCCGACTCTGCCGACATCGATGTGGTCGTCAGCGTCGACAACCAATCCGAGAACGACTGGTTCGGCACCGTGGAAATCGACGTCGTCGGTGTCCGGGTGCCGGTGGACATCGGTCGAATCGACGCGGGGTCGACCGAGGAGAGCCGAGTGTCGTTGACGCTCCCGGCCGGTGTCACCGAGTTCGGCGGTTCGCTCCTCGTCGGCCCGTGAACCCCGGGGATGTCTCACAGAGTCAGCGGATAGGCGGGCCGGCTTCGCCGACTGTTTCTCTGTTCCGCCCGAAAAAGCTTCGCTTTCGGGCGGGAAGCCCACGGATGGGGCTCGCGAGCTCGCCCAATCCGCGGCTTCTTCGATAGCCACGATTCTCACAGCCACGATTCACACAGCCACGATTCACACTGGCCAGTTCGCTCGCCGGGTCGTCCTCGGGATTGCCGGGCCGTGACTTCACACCGGAGCGGTACGCTCGGCGAGTGATCCTCCACGTCTCCGGTCCTTCCAACGCAGGTCCGGGAGAGCGCGACCTCATGTTGACCAAAGCCCGGCAGTTCCTCGCCGACGCCGGCGTCGACGAGGTGGTGCGGGTGGACGTCCCGGGGCGGGGCGGAGGAGAAGACGGCTCGGGTCAGCTCCGCAACGAGGTCGAGCCGGCCATCCCGGTGCTGCAGTCGGCATCGTTGTTCGGCGGGGTCTCCGGTCTCGAGATCGTGGACGCCAACCAACTCAATGCCGACGAAGCGGCGGTTCTCGCTGAGCTCGTGGAGACCATGGACGTGGACGCAGTGGCGCTGGTCGTCGTCTCGTCGGGCGCGGTTCCCGCGGTGTTCGCCAAGGTCTTGAAGGCTCGCGGTGAGGTCGTCTCGATCAAGAAGATGCGCGAACGCGACAGTCAGTCCTGGCTGGTCGACGAAGTCAAGAGCCGGGGTCTGGGAATCGACGGTGCGGGCACCGACGCGCTCGTGCAGCGCTTCGGAACCGATACGGCGTCGTTGGGCCAGGCCCTCGATCAGCTGGCGGAGGCGGGGGAGAAGATCACCGCTGAGCTCATCAAGGATCGATTTCGGAACCGGCCGAATGAGCCGACGTGGCTGTACACCGATGCGGTCACCCGGGGCGAAGCCGGCGAGGCGCTCCGTCGGCTCGGCGATCTACTGACCCACACGCACCCGCTGGTGTTGCTCAGCGCGCTGGAGAGTGAGGTGCGACGCCGGGCGCTGGCCCTGTCATCGTCGAGCATCGAAGAGTTCCGGGAGCGGATGGGTGCTCGCAGCAATGACCGGTCGATCGAGTTCCTGTGGCGGCACCGGGCGCGGACGAAAGACTCGAGCCTCCGATCGGCGGTCGATGCGCTGGTGCGGGCGGACCGGATCCTGAAGTCGGCACCCGAGCCGATGCACCGCATCACGATGGAACGGCTCACGGTTGCGATGTCGCGCTGGATGGCAGGTCGCTGACCTGCCACGTGGGGATCGTCAGTCAGCAGCGGCGACGCGCTTGGCGAGTCGCGACTTCTTCCGAGCTGCAGTGCGCTTGTGGAGCACGCCCTTGGTGACTGCCTCGTCGATGCGCTTCTGCGCCAGACGGAGCGCATCTTCGGCGTTGTCCTCTTCGGCGTTGACAGCCTGCTTTTCGCGGGTCTTCAACTCCGAACGGACAGCCTTGTTGCGCTGGCGAAGAATCTCGTTCTGACGATTGCGCTTGATCTGTGACTTGATGTTGGCCATGAAGGTTCCTCTTCGAGATCTCGTGGTCCGAAGGACGGGCCCGGCCGGCCATCGGGTGGATGCCGATCGTTGTGGTCTCCGTCCAGAGACTGGGCAGGCGACGACGAGTCGCTGCCGGAGCACCAATCTACCAGGGCCGCGAGTGCCGGTACAATCTCGCAAGGCCGTCCTGCGGTCCACCCTTCTCATGATCGATCAGTCGCGCATTCGTAACTTCAGCATCATCGCCCACATCGACCACGGAAAGTCGACCCTGGCCGATCGCCTATTGGAACGCACCGGGGCGATCACCGAGCGCGAGATGCGCGACCAGGTCCTCGACACGATGGACCTCGAGCGCGAGCGCGGCATCACCATCAAGGCCAACAACGTCCGCCTCACCTATCGCGCCCGGGACGGGCTCGACTACACCATCCACCTGATCGACACCCCGGGTCACGTCGACTTCTCCTATGAGGTCTCCCGTTCGCTCGCCGCGTGTGAAGGGGCGTTGCTGTTGGCCGACGCCGCCCAGGGGGTGCAGGCGCAGACTCTCGCCAACGCCTACCTCGCCATCGAGGCGGGCCTCGAGATCGTCCCCGCCCTGAACAAGATCGATCTGCCTGCAGCAGACCCCGACCGGGTGGCCGGTGAGCTGGTCAACATCCTCGGCGGTGAGCCAGACGACGTGCTGCGCATCTCGGCGAAGACCGGCGACGGTGTCGAGGAACTGTTCGAACGGCTCGTCCGCGACGTACCGCCACCGGCAGGCGAGGTGACTGCGCCCCTCCGGGCGCTCGTTTTCGACTCGCACTTCGACGCCTACCGGGGGGTCGTCTGTTCGATCCGCATCGTCGATGGGCGGATGTCGAGAGGACAACAGGTTCGCTTCATGGCGACCGGGGACGACCACGGCGTCTCGGAACTGGGAGTGCTGACACCGAAGGCGACTCCCGTGGACACCCTCGGACCGGGTGAGGTCGGATACCTCATCACGGGAGAAAAGGAGATCGATCGCATCAAGGTGGGCGACACGATCACCGCGGTGAGAGACCCGGCCACGTCGCCGCTCCCGGGGTATGACGAGCCGAAACCCATGGTGTTCTCCGGCATCTTTCCCACCGACGGCGACGATTTCGAAGATCTGCGCGAGGCGCTCGACAAGCTCCGGCTGAACGACTCGTCGCTCGTGTACGAACCCGAAACGTCGAAGGCGCTCGGATTCGGCTTCCGCACCGGATTTCTGGGGTTGCTGCACATGGAGATCGTGCGAGAGCGCCTCGAGCGCGAGTACGACCTCGATCTCGTGGCAACCGCTCCTTCGGTGGCCTATGAGGTCGTGCTCACGGATGGCTCGGAGATCGAGGTCCGGTCGCCGCAGGATCTGCCCGATCCCTCGGGGATTCAGACCGTGTCCGAGCCGTACATTCGAGCAATGATCCTCAGTCCGGCCGAGTTCATCGGCACGATCATGGAACTGGTCACGAACCGACGCGGTGTGATGGGTTCGATGACCTATCTCAGTCCGGAGCGGGTCGAGATGACCTACCGGATCCCGCTCGCCGAGATCGTCCTCGACTTCTACGACAACTTGAAGTCACGCACCAAGGGTTACGCCTCGCTCGACTATGAGCCGGACGGGTACGCCCCCTCGGACCTCGTCAAAGTCGATGTGCTCCTGAATGGCGCCGCGGTCGACGCATTTTCCTCGATCGTCCATCGGGACAAGGCTCAGGACTACGGGAAGATGATGGTCGAACGCCTGAAGGAACTGATTCCGCGCCAGATGTTCGACATCCCGATTCAGGCCGCGATCGGGAGCCGCATCATCTCGCGCGAGACGGTGAAGGCTCGACGCAAGGATGTCACGGCCAAGTGCTACGGCGGTGACATCAGCCGCAAGCGCAAGCTGTTGGAGAAGCAGAAGGAAGGCAAGAAGAGGATGAAGATGGTGGGATCCGTCGAAGTCCCCCAGGAGGCCTTCGTCGCGGCACTTCAGGTCGACCAGTGATCTCGGCGGCGTCGGCTGCCGCGGTCGATGCGGCAGCCGACATCGCCTCGGCATACGTTCACATTCCGTTCTGCGCCCGAGTCTGTCCCTATTGCGACTTCACGGTTGTCGCCGGCAGAGACGATGTGACCGACCGCTACCTCGATGCGCTGGGGACCGACATTGCGTCCACTCCCGGGTGGCGCCCGTTCGATGCGGTCTTCGTCGGCGGCGGAACTCCGAGCCGGATCGGGCCGGAGCGACTGGCGGGCGTGCTCGACCGGGTCCGGACCCACCACGGGCTGGCGCCCGGCGCAGAGGTGACGTTGGAGGCGAACCCCGAGGATCTCGAAGCCGGAACGGGAGAACGGTTGGTCGCGGCCGGTTTCAACCGGATCTCCCTCGGCGTGCAGTCCTTCGACGATCGGGTGCTCGGCGACTTGGGGAGGATGCATGATCGCAGGGGAGCGGTGCGCGCCGTGGAGATGGCGCTGCAGTCCGGGTTCTCGTCGGTGTCGGTCGATCTGATCTTCGGGTCGCCGGCAGAGACCGACGACTCGTGGAGCCAGAGCCTGTCGACCGCCGTCGCGCTGGGTCCCCACCATGTGTCCACCTACTCGCTCACCGTGGAGCCGGGAACGGTGCTCTGGAAACAGGTGCGCCGGGGGGCAGAAGAGCCTGACCCCGACGCCCAGGCCGACCGTTGGGAGATGGCGACCGAGTTGCTCGCCGCCGCGGGCTACGAACGGTACGAGGTGTCGAATCACGCGCTCCCGGGTCACCACTGCCGCTACAACGCCGCCGTGTGGGCACACGCCGAGTATCTGGCGTTCGGCGTCGGGGCGCATGGATACAGAAATGGCGTGAGGACCGTGAACGTCCGACGGCTCGACACCTACATCGATCGCGTCGAGCGCGGTCTCGGACCGGTGCAGTCGTCTGACGCGGTGGATGGCTGGGCACGGGAACAGGAGCGCCTCTTCGTCGGGCTGCGCCGGTCGTCCGGGGTGGAACTGGGCGAGGGTGGGAAGGCACTGATCGCGAGTGAAGACGGAAGGCGCCTGGCAGAGTTCGGCGTGATCGAGGTGGACGACGACCGTCTCGTGGTGGCGCGCCCGCTGTTCACCGACGAAGTCCTGCGCGCCGTCGTTGGCCTCGATCCGCCACTGTGAGTGGGGACGGGCTGTCAGTCGCAGGGGGAGAGTGCTAAATTCCGGGGTTCATGGACGATCGACAGACCGACGACCGGGACGAACGTCGCGACGAGGTATTGAAGGCACTGGTCGAAGAACACATCCGGACGGGAGAGCCCGTCAGTTCCAAGACAGTTCTCGAGTCGACCGGGCTCACCGTCTCCGGCGCGACGATCCGCAATGAACTCGCTTCACTGGAGCGCGAGGGCTTTGCGGTGCAGCCGCACACGTCTGCAGGGCGTGTGCCCACGGCGCGCGCCTATCGGTACTACGTCGACCATCTCGCCCCGTCGAAGTTGCAGACGCCGGCCCAGCGGCGGATCACCGAGTTCTTCGCCTCGATGCACCTCGAACTCGGCCGCCTCCTCAAAGCGACCACCGAACTGCTGACCGACCTCACCCAATACCCGTCGGTGGCGATCGGTCCGGGAGCGACCGGCGAGATCGTCCGCGCCACCCACCTCGTGCAGACCGGAGCCAAGACCGCCCTTCTCGTCGTCGTCACCGCCTCCGGGCGTGTCGCCCAGGAGTTGTGCCGCCTCCCGGAGCCGATGACGACGAAGGAACTGGAACGTGCCGAAGAGGTCCTGGCCAGGGTGGTGGTCGGCAAGGAGATCACCACAACGGGGGACTTCGGTCTCCGCGCCGCGGATGTCCCCGCCCCCGTGCGTTCCGCGCTCGTCGTCGTCGAAGCCGCCCTCCGCGAGGCGTCCGCACGCACCGCAGACGTCTACGTGGGCGGGACGCGCCAAATGGCCACCGTCTGGGACGACCTGGCGACGGTGCAACGCGTGCTCGAGGTACTCGAGCGGGAGGCAACGCTGCTCACCATGTTGGGTGGAGCGGACGGGACGAGCATCCGCATCGGAGACGAACTCTCCACCGACGAGATGGATCTGGCGGTCGTGTCCACCGGATATGAGATCGCTGCGGGCGAAGGCCGCGTCGGTGTCATCGGTCCCATGCGCATGGATTACCGAAAGGTGATCTCGGCAGTGGAAGGCGTCAGTCGGGAACTCGGCGACCGGATGGCGGACTGAGCGGATCATGGCCAAGGATTACTACGCCGCTCTCGGCGTCGCCCGCGACGCGCCCTCCGAGGAGATCAAAAAGGCCTTTCGGCGCCTCGCCCGCGAGAGCCACCCCGACTCGAATCCCGGCGATCCCGGCGCGGAGGCCCGGTTTCGGGAAGTCGCCGAGGCGTACGAGGTGCTCTCCGATCCCCAACGCCGGGCGCGCTATGACAGGGGAGACACGCTCGAAGACCTGTTCGGTGGTTTTGGCGGCGGTGGTCTCGACGATCTGCTCCGGTCGGTCTTCGGTGAAGGTGGCCTCTTCGGGGGGACGGGAGCCGCCGCAGGCCCGCCGCGAGGTCGGGACGTCCTCACCAGGGTGCAGGTCGCCCTCGCTGAGGCTGCCTTCGGAACCCCGGTCGACGTCAAGTTCCGTACATCGGTGTCCTGTGGGACCTGTGACGGGTCAGGGGCCACGCCCGGTACCGATCGCCGGACCTGCGATGCGTGCCAAGGCACGGGGGCCCAGCGCGTCGCCCGCAGAGGCCTGCTCGGCACGATGATGTCGGTCACGACCTGCGCCACCTGCGGGGGGAGTGGTGCGACCATCGAGGACCCCTGCGATGTGTGTGCGGGCCGCGGCACCCGCCAGGAGTACCGCAGCGTCCGGGTGGAGATCCCACCAGGCGTTGCCACCGGGACGAGGCTGCGCCTGAACCACGAGGGTGAGGCGGCCGGACGCGGTGGACGCGCCGGGGATCTGTTCGTCGAGATTCAGGTGCTCGACGACGAACTGTTCGAACGTCACGGCGATGACCTCATCCATCGCACGTCGGTGGGTATCGCCGAGGCTGCGTTGGGAACGACCGTTGACATCCCGCTCGTCGACGGAGAGTCCACCCAGTTGGAGGTGCCCGCAGGAACCCAGCCCGGTTGGGTTGCGCACGTGGCCGGTCAGGGGATGGCGCGTCTGGGGCGGCGTGGGCGAGGAGACCTGGCGGTCGTCGTCGGCGTGGAGGTTCCCGACGATCTGTCCCCGGAGGAGGAGGAGTTGCTCCGCCGCTTCGGGGAACTTCGCAGCGAACAGCCTGCCGGTCGCAAACGTCGCTGGCTCTAGTGGTGTGTCGCCGAAATAGGTGCGTGGTCTCTCCGAGCACATGGCGTCATCTGGCAAGGACTTCTGACGCAGTCGCACTTGGCTCGTTCGGCGAGGAGGAGGACGCCGCCAGGGGCGTCATGGGCCGGAGAGACCGCCTCATTATTTTGGCGACGGACCACTAGCCCATGGGCCACGTTCCGCATCTGTACCTCCCCGCGCCCTGGCAGGATGCGGCGGTGGCTGTCGACGCGGTCGGACTCCACCATCTCCGGCGGGCACTCCGCCGATCCGACGGGGATCCTGTTTCCTACACCGACGGTGCCGGTGTCCTCGGTGACGGTCACCTCGACGGTGATCGCATCGTCCGTGGGATCGAAAAGACGGTTCCTCGGCCGTCTCGTCCGGTCATCGCCGTGGCCCCACCCTCCCAGAAGGATCGGGTGCGATTCCTGGTCGAGAAGGTCGCCGAACTCGGCACGCTCGATTTGCGGTGGATTCGCACCAGGTTCAGCGAGGGCAGGCCTCCGGCGGCCGACAAAGCGGCGGCCTGGGCTCGCAGCGCCCTCGAGCAGAGTCGTTCGGCATGGTTGATGCAGGTCGGAACCGAACATGTCGACATGTCCGATCTGCCGGAAGGCACGGTGTTCGCGGATCGCACGGGCAGCCGGACGGTCGACCTGGGGGCCGCTCCGTGCGTGGCGATCGGTCCAGAGGCGGGCTGGTCCGCCGACGAGGTTCCGGAGCGGGCTCCGAGGGTGTCGTTGGGGCCGATGGTCCTGCGTGTGGAAACAGCCGCGATGGCCGCGGCGGCACTGGCCAATTCCAACGATCCGTCGAATCCCGACCACTCTGAGTGGTAGTGTTCTCCTGCGGGGATGAGATTTCACTCCACGGGGCATGGAGGACAGAGACAATGACGACGCGACCTCATTCGAGCCGGATCGGCCTGCCATGAGCCGCTTCAACGAAGAAGTCGGTGACCGACTGCGTGACGCCCGGCGTCGGCGCGGCTGGTCGCTGCTCGACGTCGAAGCGGCATCCGACGGCGAGTTCAAGGCGTCGGTCCTCGGAGCGTACGAGCGTGGGGAGCGGAGCGTATCCGCCGGGCGGCTCTGGAGGCTCGCCCAGCTCTACGGCATCCACGTCGCCAGCCTGCTTCCCGGCGCAGAACGGGGTGACGAGGACGAAGAGGGTGTGCTCGTGGACATCGATGCGGCCGGAACGATGACCCCCGAACAGGGTGAACTCATCGACCGGTACCTCGCCGCCATCCAGGTGATGCGCAAGGACACGGGCGGTCCGACGCTCGCCGTTCGCAGATCCGACCTGCGGGTGCTGAACGTCCTCCTGGAGTCCGACTCGCCGGCTGCAGCCATGAAGCGACTTGCCGACCGCGAAGGCTGACCTTCCCGTCCTCGGACAATCTTCTGGGACGAGCACCGCGGCCGTACCTATACTGAGGGAGCCTCTTCTCAGGGGCAGCCCATCGTGACTTCTGAACTCACCGAACGCCGTTTGCGCGTCCCTTCGAATCACCTGATGCTCGATCTGCTGGGCACCGGTGATACCCACCTCCGCACGCTTGAGGAATCCTTCCCCGATGTGCGGTTGACGGCGCGTGGCAATGAATTCGTCCTCGCGGGTGACGAGGGGCCCGTGGCGCTCGCAGAGACGGCCATCGGCGAACTGCTGATCCTGGTCCAAGAGGGTCAAAAGCTGGATGAGGCTCGCGTCCGGCAGGTCGTGCAGATGGTGAGGGAGAAAGTTCCGAGCCCGAGCGGTGTGCTCTCTGAAGGCATCCAGGTCGGAAGGGGCAAGTTGGTCAGGGCAAAGACGCTCGGACAGCAGTTGTACATCCAGGCGATCCGAGACAACACCCTCACCTTCGGCATCGGGCCCGCCGGCACCGGCAAGACCTACCTCGCGATGGCCGCCGCCGTCGAGGCGCTCGTGTCGGGTTCGATCAGGCGGATCCTGCTGACCAGGCCGGCTGTCGAGGCAGGCGAACGTCTCGGGTTCCTTCCCGGTGACCTCGCCCAGAAGATCGACCCGTACCTCCGGCCGCTCTATGACGCATTGTGGGACATGTTCGGGCCGGACGAGACGACGCGTCTCATGGAACGTGGGACGATCGAGATCGCACCCCTCGCCTACATGCGCGGCCGCACCCTCAACGATGCCTGCGTCATCCTCGACGAGGCCCAGAACACCTCGCCGGAGCAAATGAAGATGTTCCTGACTCGCCTCGGGTTCAATTCGAAGATGATCATCACCGGTGACATCACCCAGACCGATCTCCCGAGCCAGCAGCAGTCCGGGCTGCGCATCGTTCGCGCGATTCTCGAGGGAATACCGGGGGTGGCCTTCGTCGAACTCTCGTCGCGAGATGTCGTCCGTCATCGAATCGTCGCGGCGATCGTGGAGGCGTATGAGCGTTTCGAGGACGGTCCTCGATGAACGCCTCCATCGTCCGGGCCGTGGCGTTCGTCTCGACCGTGGCGCTGGCCTGGGGCGTGCTCGTGTACGGCGCCTCGGGAACGGTCATATCGTTCGAGCCGCGGGAGATCGCCGAACGCACCTATACGGCCCGCATTCCCGCACAGGTCCTCCACGAGGCAGCCTTCGAGCTCGCGCAGCAGGAGGCGGTTGCCGCCGTTGCACCCGAGGTGCGTCGGAATGAAGACGCCGAACGGGAGACGCTGCTGGCGATCGATCAACTCTTCAACGACGTTCGCCAGGGCGTCGTGCGCGAGTCGCTCCCCCAGATCCCATCGGTGGATCCGGTGCCTTCGACGACGACCACCACCACGTCATCCACGGTGCCACCCGAGGACGGGGCCACGACGACGACCACGCTCGCGCCTGAGCCGGAGGACCCGGCCACGATCGAGGGACGCGTGTTCATCGATGCGAACTTCGACGCTGTCTACGAGCCGCTAGCCAACGCCACGTTGAGCGATGCGCCCGCCATTGCGGTGGACGTCATTGCCCGATCCGACGGGGGTGAGGTGTACGAGACCACGACGGGTCCGGAGGGGTATTACTCGCTGACCGTCCCCGCGGGGGAATATGAGCTTGGGCTGCTCATGTCCGATCAGGACATTCCCGACAACATGACGATCTCCACCGACGCTCCGGTGCAGTCGCTCGCATGCGGAGCGGGGGAGACCTGCACGGCTGGGGTGATCGGCCTCGGTCCTGCCGCGCGTGCCCTGGACATCCAGGTCGCGGAACTCAGCGCCACATATGGCGTCCTCGACGAGGACACCATCGCGACGCTGGTGATGGTGGCGACGGACGACATCGTGCGCGAGGCGGTGGGTGCGACCCCCGCACTGCGCGTGCTCGAGTCCCAGGTGCAGGGCGAAATCGCCCGCCGGTTCACTCTGGAGATCAACAATCTCGAAGAGCTGCGTGTTGCACAGAACGAAGTGACTTCGAGCCCGCCCATCGTGTTCATCGACAGCACCATCTCGGAGCAGGCCCGGACGGCGGTCGGCGACATCGTGGCGTCCTTCCTGCGGCCGAACACCGAGATCGACCAACTTAGAACCGAGGAACTCAGGGAGGCGGCTCGTCTCGGTGTCCTCGAAGAGGAGTTCTTCGAGGAGTACTCGGTGGACCAGACCATCATCGCCGGCGGCGAGCCGTTCTCCCAGCTCTCGATCGATGCCATCGCCGCCACCAACGCGGCCGACGTGCAGCCCGTGCGACAGGCGTCTGTCGCAGCGATGTTGGCCGTGCTCATGGCCTCACTTGCGTTCTATCTGTCCCGGTTCCGCCGGCAGTTCTGGGAGTCGCCGCGGATGGTGGCGCTGTTCTGCCTCCTGATCGTGATGGCGGCCGGGGCGGTGAGGATGACGATGGAGCTCCGGGAGCAAGCCTCGTGGTTCATCCTCCCAGCCGTCGCGTTCGGGTACCTCGCCGCGGTGCTCTTCGACAACCGAATGGGCACGCTGATGTCGATCGCGTTGGGAATCCTCGCCGCGACGGCCACGCGCAACCCCGGCGTCGCGGTGTTCGCGGTGCTCGCGACTCTCGCTCCGATCGGCTTCGTGAGTCGGGTCTCCTCCAGAAGGGCATTCCGCAACTCTGTCGTCACCTCGTCGCTGGCAGTCGGGGTGATCGCCGCCGCAGTGGCCTGGCTCTTCCTCACGCCGGCGGATGCACTCGCCGACGAGGTCCTCCGGACGGTCGGGATCTCGGTGGCATGGGCGATCGGTGCAGCGTTGATCGCTTCGCTCGTGGCGCTGGCGGCGATGCCCTTTTTCGAGTCGATCTTCGACATCACCACGACGTTGCGGCTGCTCGAGGTCATCGACCGCAACCACGAAGGTCTCCAACTCCTCCAGGAGAAGGCGTTCGGGAGTTTCAACCACTCCCTGATGGTGGGAACGCTGGCCGACGCCGCCGCCCGATCCATCGACGCCAACAATCTGCTCGCCCGGGCAGCCGCGTACTACCACGACCTCGGCAAGACCGAGAACCCTCTCTACTTCATCGAGAACCAGTTCGGGATCTCGAACCCGCACGACGATCTCGAGCCGGAGGAGTCGGCGGCCATCATCCGCCGACACGTCACCGACGGGATGGCCTTGGCGAAACGACACAAGATTCCGTCCGAGGTGGCCGAGGGGATCGTCACCCACCACGGCGACGGGATCATGCGGTACTTCTACGACAAGGCGATCACCGCCCAGGGCGAGGAGAACGTGGACCCCGACCAGTTCCGACATGCCGGGCACAAGCCGCGGAGCAAGGAGATGGCGATCCTCATGATGGCTGACGCAGTCGAAGGCGCCTGCCGCGCAGTGTTCGAGCGCGAGGAGCCGTCCACCGAAGCAATCGAGAAGGTCGTCACCCGTGTCATCGACGAAAAGGCCGGGGACGGCCAGTTGCAGGACTGCGATCTCACGATGGGTGAACTGACCCGAGTGAAGAAGGCGTTCATCGAGGCGCTCGCCGGCCATTATCATCGTCGTATCCAATACCCGAACTTCCCCGGCACCTGAGATGGACGACCCTCGAAGTATCGAGGTTCGTCGGTGAACGTTTCCTTCTCCGACGAACAGACCAGAACGATCGACGAATCGGCGATCGTCGCCGTGGCGACACGTGCGCTCGCCCACGAGCGCTTTCCCGAGCGCACCGAACTCGCGATCACCGCAGTCACCGACGTTGCCATCGCCGCTCTGAAAGCCGAACACCTGGGGATCGACGAGCCGACCGACGTGCTCAGCTTCCCGATCGACGAACTGACTCCCGGCGAGCCTCCCTCCACCGAGCCGTCCGGTCCGCCGCTGCTTCTCGGCGACGTTGTCATTGCTCCCGAGTTCATCGCTCGCCAGGCGGCGGCGAACGGCGTCCCCGAGTCCGACGAGTTGGCCCTCATGGTCGTTCACGGCGTGTTGCATCTGATGGGCTGGGATCATGAGGACGACGCCCAAGCCGAGGCGATGGAGAGCCGGGAGCGGGCGATTCTCGCCGGGGTGGGAGTGGTACGCCGATGACGGCGCCGGCCCTGTTCGTTGCGTTGCTCTGTGCACTGTTGGCCGCGCTGCTCCGAGCTGGGGGCGTCTCGCTGGTGCGCACCCCACGGGCTGACGCGTTGCACGACGCGGCGGAAGGTCGTCCAGGAGCCGACCGGGTCGCCAAACTCCTGGACGACCCCGAGTTCATCATTCCGTCGATCAACATCGTCTACTCGTTCCTGGTCGTGGCGGCGGGTGTGGGGTCCACCTGGGCCATCAGCGTCGAAACGACCGGACTGGTGACCGGTCTCCTGTTGATCGTCGTGGTGGTCGCGCTGACGCTGTTCTCAGACATCGGACCACGGGTCGTCGGTCGATCGCGACCGCGTTCACTGGCATACCGTCTGGCCGGACTGCTGCAGGTCGCCATCTCGCTGGGGTCCCCTGCCGCGGAGATCTTCACCGCAGACGAGGAGGATCAGACTGCAGCCGAAGACGCCCAGGACACCGAAGAGGTTGGGCTCATCGAGTCGGTGCTGACGTTCGCAGAGACGATCGTTCGCGAAGTCATGGTGCCGCGCACCGACATGGTGACCGTGGCGTCGGACGCTCCCCTCGACGCCCTTCTGGAGCTGATCGAAGAGCACGGCTACTCCCGCATCCCGGTGGTCGGCGACGGGATCGAAGACGTGGTCGGGCTCGTCATCGCCAAAGACCTCCTGGGACGCCTCGCCAACGGCGACCGTCCCGGGACCGTCGCCGAGGTGATGCGTCCGATCGACCACATTCCCGAGACCAAGCGCATCCCGGAGTTGCTGCGTGACATGCAGGCGTCGAAATCTCACATGGCCGTGGTCGTGGACGAATTCGGCGGTACCGCAGGACTCGTCACGATCGAGGACTTGTTGGAGGAGCTGGTGGGCGAGATCGTCGACGAGTACGACGACGACGAGCTGATGTTCGAGGAGCTCGACGATGGCTCATGGAAGGTCGACGGTCGCCTGTCGGTCCATGATCTGTCCGAGATGATCGACGCCGAACTGCCCAGCGAGGAATGGGACACTGTGGCGGGCCTGGTCCTGGGCCTGGCCGGCCGTGTGCCGCGCGAGCGGGAGACGTTCGAGGCGGAAGGCGTCTCGATCACGGTTCGTCGCGTGCAGGGCAGACGGGTGCACGAGGTCGTGGTGCAGCGGATCGCCGTACCCGAGTCGTTGTCGGAGACCAGGTGAGGTCAGGATTCGTCCCGGTCGTCGGTCGTCCCAACGTTGGCAAGTCGACGCTCGTCAACGCCTTGGTGGGGCACAAGGTGGCAATCACCTCGTCCCGCCCGCAAACGACCAGAAACGCGATTCGGGGTGTCCTGACGCTGCATGACGAGGGAGTCCCATCGGCACAGGTGGTCTTCATCGACACTCCGGGCATCCACCGGCCCCGCACCGAACTGGGAAGCCGGCTCAACGGCTTGGTCTACGGAACTCTGGCCGACGCCGATGTGGTCGTGTTCGTGGTGGATGCCACCCAGCCGATCGGTCCGGGAGACCGCCGGACGGCCGAACGTCTGAAGGAGTCCGGGGCGGCCGTCATCGTGGTCGTCAACAAGACCGATACCGCCGGGCGTGCGGATGTCGCATCCCAGCTCACGGAGGCTTCGGAGTGGGACTTCTCTGCGTATGTGCCCGTGAGCGCCCTCGAGGCGTCCAACCTCGAGCCTCTCGTCTCCGAGATCGTCGAACGGCTGCCCGAGGGTCCGATGTACTTCGCCGACGGCGAGGTCACCGACCAACCGGAGCATGTCCTCGTTGCCGAAATCGTCCGTGAGAAGTTCCTCGAGCGGTTGCGTGAGGAACTCCCGCATTCCCTGGTCGTCATCACCGACGAGATGGAGACCAGGGACGACGGGCTGCTGTGGATCACTGCGCGGGTTCTCGTGGAGCGACGGTCCCAGCAAGGCATCGTCATCGGCAAGGGCGGAACGCTGTTGCGCGACGCCGGCACCGAGGCGCGCATCGAACTCGAGGCCGTGTTCGGCACCAAGGTCCATCTCGATCTTCGGGTGCGCGTCGAGCCCGAATGGCAGTCCACGCCGTCCGCGCTCGACCGGCTGGGATTCGAGAAGTCGTGATCGCTCTTGACGAGCTCCGCCGTCTTCGCCGACCCGTCGGGTAGGGTCCGGATCGTGGCATCGACGGTGTTGGATCGCGCCGAACGGCTGGCGGAATTGACGTTCGGGGGCCGCCTCGCGGAGGCGAGTCTCGAACTGGGACGCTTCGTGTATCGGGACGTGGACACCGCGGCAACTCTCGCCCGTCTCGACGCCATGGCGGCCCGCGTCGACGGCGACACCCACCTGGCGTTGCGGCGGGTGATCGCCATCGAAGACGGAATCGGCGGGAACGTCGACGATTACCACGACCCGGCCAATTCCTTCCTCCACCGCGTGCTGGACACGCGGCGGGGAATCCCGATTTCCCTGTCGGTGCTCTGGATCGAGATCGGGAGGCGGGCGGGCATGGAGATGGTGGGCGTCGGCCTTCCCGGACATTTCGTCGTGTATGCCGGCGGCCAGATGGTGGACCCGTTCCACTACGGCGAGGCACTCGGATTCGATGAGGCGGCCGGCCTCGTCGCGGCTGCCCTCGGAGGTGCGCCCCGGCTCGACCGAAGCTGGCTGAGTCCGGTCGACACTGCTGGGATCGTTCGACGGATGCTGCGCAACCTCGAGATCGTCTACCAAGGGGACCCCCGCAACACCGAGTGGGTGGACGCCTGTCTCGAAGTGATCGGCTGACCGACCCCCCTGCAATGGGGTGGACGCGTACCCTGGGTTGTATCCCGCGTATACGCGGGAAATAGCGTCGAGAACGCGAGTCTCAGCAGTCGATCTTCGATGCCAGGTCGACGTCCTTTTCCGTGAGGCCGCCGGCGTCATGTGACGTGAGGACGAGGGTCACCTGGTTCCACCGGATGTCGATGTCGGGATGGTGGTTCGCCTTCTCCGACAAAATCGCCACCTTCGTCACGAACGACATCGCCTCGATGAAGTTCTCGAACTCGTAGGTGCGGCGAATCGCATCTCCGTCCAGAGACCATCCAGGCACGGTGGCCTCGAGAGCAGCCAGCTGTTCCGAAGTGAGTTTGGCCATACCGTCGAACCTAGTCACGGCATACTCGGCGGGATGCAGCATCCTCCGACGACCGCCGACGAGATCACCACACTCACGACCTTCCTGGATTATTTCCGAGAAGTGGTCGTTCACAAGCTGGAGGGCGTCGAGGAGCCGGGTCTGCGGGCAGTACTCGTTCCGAGTCCGGGCACGACACTCGGCGGCATCATCCACCATCTCGCCCATGTCGAGAGATGGTGGTTCCAGCAGGTCTACGGCGGGGCGGATCTCGGGAACCCTTGGTCTGGTGACGACCCTGACGCGGATTTCCGCGTCCCCCCGGACGCCACGGCCGAGTCTCTCATCGCCTTCTACCGCGAGTGCTGCGCCCGGTCGCGGGAAATCGTCGACGACCAGCCAGACCTCGATCGCGCAGTGAAGCGGCCGGGTTCGACGAGTGGGAGGATGTTCTCGCTTCGCTGGATTCTGGTCCACATGATCGAAGAGACCGCCCGTCACGCCGGACACCTCGATCTGCTCCGTGAAACCTGGGATGGCGCGGTCGGCGACTGACCGGGACTTCACTCGGGACACCGGTACCGTGCCTGCATGGCGATCCGACACGACTCCGGCATCGTGCTCCGCTCGTATCCCTTCGGCGAGGCGGACAAGATCGTCGTGCTCATCTCCCCGCTGCACGGCAAGCTTCGCACGGTGGCCAAGGGCGTTCGGAAAACCAAGAGCAAGTTCGGTGCCCGGCTGGAGTCGTTCATGGAGGTCGATCTGGTCCTGTACGAGGGCCGCAACCTCGACCTCATCACCCAAGCCGAACTCCGCTCCTCGTTTCCGTCGCTGCGGCGCGACCTCGCCGCGGTGGCGGCAGCCTCGACCATGGCGGAGGTGGTCGACGCGGTCGCCCAGGAGGACGAGCCTTCCGTCGCCTTGTTCGAGTTGTTTCGTCGCGGCCTCGCCGCCCTCGACGCGGGGAGGACCTCACCCGATGTACTCACGGCCTTCCTGCTCCAACTCCTCGGCGTGCAAGGGCTGGCTCCGGCGCTCACACGCTGTGCGTCCTGTGCGCGGACTGATCAGCTCGATCGGTTCAGCGTTGCCGCCGGCGGAATCCTGTGCGGGGAATGTCGTCCCGAAGGCTCGGTGCGGTTGCGATCAGGTCTCGTCCCCCATCTGGCGGCACTCGCCGGGGCGGAACTGGCGGCGGTCGATGCTTCCGAGGTCGATCTCAGTAGCGACGCCATGTGGGTGACGCGCCGGTTCGTCGAATACCACCTGGAGCGCAAGCTGGTCTCGATTGCGGTGTTGGACGGATGACCGCGTTGGACGTCTCCGGACTCGACCCGAACCGCATCCCGTTCCATGTCGGCTTGATCCTCGACGGCAACGGCCGCTGGGCGAATGAGCGCGGCCTCCCGAGGACTGCGGGTCACGAAGCCGCAGAGCGGGTGCTCTTCGAATGTGTGGAGGGCGCGATCGAAATCGGGATCGGCCATCTCACGGCGTTCACCTTCTCGACGGAGAACTGGGCGCGGAGCGACGCGGAAGTGGCGTTTCTCATGGGATTCAACGAATCCCTCCTGCTCCGCCGCCGGGAGGAACTCGACGAGCGCGGGGTGAGGGTCACCTTTTGCGGCGACCTCACCGATCCGAGAATCCCCGAACGCAACCGGGTCCTGATGGACGAGACCGTTGCCCGGACGGCGGACAACGACCGCATGGCGATGACGTTCGCCTTCAACTACGGATCCCGGTGGGAGATCAGCCGTGCGGTCCGCTCGATCGCCGACGAGGTCGCATCAGGGACGCGACGGCCCGACGACGTCACCCCCGAACTGATCTCGGAACGGCTCGAACTGCCGGACGTGGATCTGATCATCCGGTCGTCGGGAGAGCATCGTCTTTCCAACTTCCTTCTCTGGCAGGCGGCCTACGCCGAATTTTCCTTCCCCGGGATCCTCTTCCCGGACTTCTCCAAGGTACATCTGCTCGAGGCGGTTCGCGACTTTCAGCAGCGCGACCGTCGTTTCGGCACCGCCACGGACCGGGTGGACGAGGACTGAAAAGTCCTCCTTGGAGAGCCACCACCTACACTCCGGCCCCCACATCTCACGGTCCTCACCTCAATTGCCCTGGAGCAGTCATGCCTGCCTCGTTCGACGACATCGTCAACCTCTCGAAACGCCGAGGGTTCGTCTTCCAATCCTCCGAGATCTACGGAGGGCTGCGGTCGGCCTATGACTACGGACCCGTCGGCGTGCTGCTGTTGCGCAATGTCAAGGAGCAGTGGTGGAAGTCGATGGTGCAGTTCCGTGACGACGTCGTCGGGCTCGACTCGGCGATCCTCCAGGCCCGGCAGGTGTGGGCAGCATCCGGTCACGAGGCCGTGTTCACCGATCCGTTGGTCGAGTGCACCAACTGCAACTCCCGGCATCGCCTGGACAAGCTCGACGACCCCGAGAAGTGCCCGACGTGCGGCAAGTCGGGGACCTTCACCGAACCACGCCTGTTCAATCTGATGTTCCGCACGCACATGGGGCCGGTCGAGGCTTCCGAGAACATGGTCTACCTGCGGCCGGAGACCGCCCAGGGCATCTTCATCAACTTCGAGAATGTGCGCCGCACGAATCGTCTGAAGCTGCCGTTTGGCATCGCCCAGCTCGGCAAGTCGTTCCGTAACGAGATCACGCCGGGGCAGTTCGTCTTCCGGACCCGCGAGTTCGAGCAGATGGAGATGGAGTTCTTCTGCCGGCCCGACGAGTCCGACACCTGGTTTCGGTACTGGATCGACCAGCGGCACCAGTGGTATCTCGATCTGGGAATGAGCCCGGACAGTCTGCGCATTCGGCCGCACGACGCCGATGAGCTGAGCCACTATTCCGCCGGGACCGTCGATGTCGAGTTCCGGTTCCCCTGGGGCTGGGACGAGCTCGAGGGGATCGCCAACCGGACCGACTTCGACCTCAAGCAGCATTCCGAGCATTCGGGCACCGATCTGCGGTACTTCGACCAGGAGTCGGGGGAGCGGTTCTTCCCTCATGTGATCGAGCCGGCCGCCGGGGCCACCCGCACCACGTTCGCGTTCTTGATGGACGCCTATCACGAAGAGACCGTCAACGACGAGACCCGGACCGTGCTGAAGCTCGATCCTCGCCTGGCGCCCTATCAGCTCGCCGTGCTGCCGCTGTCGAAGAAGCCCGAGCTGATCGAGCCGGCCACGAAGCTGGCCGAATCGCTGCGCAAGAAGTACATGCTGGAGATGGACATCACCCAGGCGATCGGCCGTCGTTACCGCCGCCAGGACGAGATCGGGACCCCGTACTGCATCACGTACGACTTCGATTCTCTCGACGACGCTGCGGTGACGGTCCGCGACAGGGACACGATGGGCCAGGATCGGATCTCGATCGACCGGCTCGAGGAGTATCTGGCCGGCAAGCTCGGCTGACCATGCGATGGGCCAGGTAGATGGCGCCCATCGATAGGCTGTGGGCTCGTGGTGAGGGGATCCGATGAATCGCACTGTCCTGGCCGTGGTCGCCGTTCTCCTCGCAACCGTCGTGGGTGCGGCCGCCTGGTGGTTCAGCCAGGGCACGGAGGCGCCGTCGGTCGACGTCACCGCCCCATCGGTTGAGACGACGGCCGCTGCGAGCGGTGACGTGGGCGACAGTTCCACGACGACGACGGCGCCCGAGGAGGCCGCCGGAGGTCTTGGCACATACGCGCTGACGGACGCATCGCGTGCGGTCTTCACCGTCGACGAGGAACTGCGGGGGACACCCACAACCGTGGTCGCCACGTCGACGATCGTCTTCGGCGAGGTGGCGGTCGATCCCGGCGATCCGGTCTCCACCATGCAGATCGGCACCATTCTGATCAACGCCCGCGACTTCACCACCGACTCAGGCAGTCGGAATCGAGCGATCCGGGGCCCGATCCTCGACGCAGACAGCTTCGAGTTCATCGAGTTCGCCCCGACCTCCATCGATGGGGTCGCCGACACCGGCAACGAGGTCTCGTTCACGGTCGTGGGAGACCTCACGATTCGCGACACGACGAATCCCGTCTCCTTCGACGTCACGGCGACGCGCAACGGTGACGGGACGATCAGCGGTACCGCGTCCGCCACGATTGATCGGACCGATTGGGGCCTCGACATCCCGAATGCCCCCGGGGTGGCGAACGTCTCCGAGGACGTGGCGCTCAGTCTGGAGTTCGTCGCTGCGCCGACGGCCTGACCGGCTGTCGGGGTGTCGCCGTAGTATCGGCGACCCATGGCATTCTCCGACGAGGATCGAGATCGCATCAGGGCCGCAGTGAACATTGCGGACCTCGTCGCGGAGTTGACCACGGTGAAGCGGTCGGGTCGCAACCACATGGCCGTGTGTGTCTTCCACCAAGAGAAGACTCCATCGATGTCATTGGACGTGGCGCGAGGGCTCTACAAGTGCCACGGCTGCCACGCCGCCGGCGACATCTTCACATTCGTCCAGGAAACGCAGGGTCTCACGTTCCCCGAGGCGATGGAGTGGCTGGCGCGCCGGGTGGGGATCACGCTCACCGAGGATCCGGCAGCCGCCCAGCGAGCAGGCAGGCGACGTGGCCTGGTCGACGCGACCCGCGCGGCCATGGATTTCTACCACCGCCGGCTCATGACTTCCGCGGATGCAGGACATGCCCGTTCCTACCTACGGAGCCGCGGGTATGACGCCGACGTCGTGGCCGATTTCAAGCTCGGATATGCCCCGGGTGGCGATCGATCAGACCATCTCGTCCGGGAACTCCGTGCGCGCGGGCTCAGCGACAGGGTCATGATGGATGCCGGCCTTGCGCGCCGGGGGCGGGGTGGTGGGGCGTATGACTACTTCCGGGAGCGTCTCATGTTCCCGACCTGGGACATCCAGGGTGAGACGGTGGGGTTCGGGGGCCGCATCCTCGGTGACGGTCAGCCGAAGTACCTCAACACGCCGGAGACCCCGATCTACAAGAAGTCGCGCCTGCTCTACGGGCTCGACCGGGCCCGGCGAGAGATCCAGCGCACCGGGTACGCCGTCGTCGTCGAGGGGTACACCGACGTCATCTCGCTGCATCGCAACGGCGTGCCCGTGGCGGTTGCGACGAACGGAACCGCCCTGGGCAACGATCACTTCGAACTGCTGCGCCGCTTCACCGACCGCATCGTGCTGGCGTTCGACGCCGACGCGGCGGGCAGCCGCGCGGCGCGTCGTGGGGAGGATCTGGACATTCCCGTCCGGCTCGATCTGGACCTCCGTGTGGCCGAAATGCCGACGGGCGTGGATCCGGCCGACCTCGTCCAGCAGGGGAGACTGCCCGAACTCGATGCGGCGATCACCAAGGCGAAGCCGCTCCTCCAGGCCGCCATCGAGCACGAACTCGCCACCCACGACCTGACCGAACCCGAGTCGCGCGCTCGGGCCCTGAAGGCGGTTGCCCCCCGAATCGCCAAGGTCTCCGACGACATCGCCCGGGCGGAGTACGCCCGTTTCGTTGCGACCAGAATGGGTGTCGATTTGGGCATGGTCGAGCAAGCCGTCGGAGTGCGGAGTCGGAGGAAGTTCTCGCGGGAGCGGCCCCAGACGAACCGACGGGTGGCCGACGTCGATGCCCGGATGGAGCGTGAGCTGCTCCGATCGGTGCTCGCTGACGGCGGGGCGGCGGCCGACGTTGCGGTGACCGCCGACGACTTTTCGGTGCCTGAGATTCGCGCCGCCTTCGAGACTGTTGCCGGGAGTCTGGATCCTTCGATGAGCGGCCGGCCGGTGGAGCTCCCCTCCGCCGACGGCCCCGAGGTTGCGCTCCTGATCGATCTGGCCACCGACGGAGCTCCGGCAGATCCGGTCGATGACGTCCTGTGGAGGGTGCGGGATCGTGCGGTTGCCCGAGAGGTCGAAGTGCTGAGGGGACGTTTGGAAACGATGGCTCCTGACGATCAAGGGTATTCCGAGCTCATCACTGAATTGATACGTTTGCGAAAAGCCAAGAAAGTTCGAGCACACGAGTGACATTCACACCAGCCGTCGAGGAAGTCGTCGATTCTCTCTCCAAGCGCGGAGCACAGCGAGGTTTCCTCACGATGCATGAGGTCCAGGTCGACCTCGTCGAAGCCGAGGCCGAGCCCGACGTACTCGAACGGGTGCTGGAGACACTCAAACACCGCAAGATTCGGATCGAGGAGGGTGTCGCGGACCCCGTCGACGACCTCCTCGACGACGAGACCCTCTCGGTTTCCGACCCGGTCAAGATGTGGCTTCAGGAAATCGGTCGATACAAGCTTCTGACCTCTCAGCAGGAAGTCGAACTCGCGATGCAGTTGGAGGCAGGCAAGAAGGCCGAGGAGAAGCTTCGTGAGGCCGAGGGTCTGGTCATCGAGGACCGGGTGCTGTTGGAACGCGCGGTCCGGAAGGGCAATGGCGCCCACTCCCGGCTCGTCGAAGCGAATCTCCGGCTGGTCGTTTCGATCGCCCGCAACTACGTGGGCCGAGGCATGCCGCTTCTCGATCTGATCCAGGAAGGCAATCTCGGCCTGATGCGGGCAGTCGACCGTTTCGACTACCGCAAGGGGTTCAAGTTCTCCACCTACGCCAGTTGGTGGATCCGCCAGGGGATCACGCGTGCGATCGCCGACCAGGCGCGGACGATCCGTGTTCCCATCCACGTCGTCGACATGATCAACAAGCTCATTCGAGCCAAGCGTGATCTGTCCCAGGATCTGGGCAGGGAGCCGACGATCGAAGAGATCGCGCGTGACCTGGAGATCGACCCCGATCGGGTCGAGGAGCTCAACAAGATCGCCCAGAATCCTGTGTCTCTGGAGACCCCGGTGGGGGAGGAGGACGATTCGACGCTCGGCGACTTCGTCGAGGACGGTTCGGCGGAGGTTCCCGTGGAAGCCGCCACGTTCCGCCTCCTCCAGGACTACATCTCCCACGCCCTCGAAGGACTGAACGATCGGGAACGCGATGTCCTCATCATGCGATTCGGACTCGAGGACGGACGGGTGCGGACACTCGAAGAAGTCGGTGAGCGATTCGGTGTCACCCGGGAGCGGATCCGACAGTTGGAGACCAAGGCGCTCGCCAAGCTACGGCACCCGAACAACTCCCGACGACTCCAGGGTTTCCTCGACGAGGGCTAGCTGGGTTAGCTGGGGGCTAGCTGCCGCTGATCTGTTGGGATGCGACGACGACGGTGTCGTCGGCCGCGGTGCGAAGCTGCCGGGAGCCGGCACGGAGGCCTGCGGCTGTTCCGGTGCGAGCGAGATCGGCAACACCGGTCATCTGTTGTTTCAGCTGCAGATAGGCGGGATGGTCTCGCAGCGATGCGGCCCACCCCTTGATCTGCACGTACCGGGCTCGCCCCGCCCGTGCCCCCAACACGTAGCCGATGGCTCCGCCGATGATCATTCCGAGTCGAAAACGCATCCCCGGATTGTCGCACGTTTTCGGCGAGAGTGGGGCGGCCGGAAAGCACTGCGGGCAATGCTCCGAACGTGGGACAATGAGGGGTGTCGCCATCTCGGTGACCGGTAGGAGGCAGCGATGGGGAGCAAGGACAAGGGCGGACGAAGCACCAAGAAGGTGGCCGCCAAGAACCTCAAGGAAAAACGCGCCGACAAGAAGACCAAAAAGGACGCTACGGCGAACAAGGGCAAGGTCGTCTGACCGCCTGACCGTACGCGGAGCGCCGGATTGGCTCCCGGTCGCCGTTGGCTAACATGCCGTCGGCGTCGGCTCCGACGTTCCTTCCGGGGTAGCTCAATTGGCAGAGCATCGGACTGTTAATCCGCAGGTTGTGAGTTCGAGTCTCACCCCCGGAGCA
>JBBDHV010000008.1:0-44022 GCA_040880725.1 Acidimicrobiia bacterium | reverse complement strand
CGGGTCGATCACCCAGACGTGCTCTTCTCCCAACTCGTCGCGAAGCGACCTCACCTGCTTGCCGACCGGGCCGTCGTCTCCGGTCCACACGGCAATTGCCTCATTCGCGTGACGACCGAGCCAGGCGTCGCGTCGTGCGGCGGCTGCACCCGCCTTCTGGCGGTTCTCCGGCGCCTTCTTCTGCAACGTGATGACCCGGTCGGCGGCTGAGAGAAGGCGACGGAACACCGCCTGCGAGTCAGGCGTCCACACTCCGTCGAAGTCCGGATACGCCAGCACCGGGATGAAGGGAACGGCGACTTCGTCTGCGGCTTCGGCGGCGAGCGTCTCAGTGCCGAGGTTCATGGCTGTCAGCACGACGAGATCGGGATGGAGGGACCGTTTGGCGGCGATGATGTCCACGAGGCGACGACGGACCGCCCGGCTGGTCGGCGTGTCGCCGTACCCTCCGAGCTCCGGCGGGCGGTGGCCGACCACCAGCAGGAGTCGCCCGTCCGGCAGGTCCTCGGACGAGGTCGCCCGCCGGATCTTCGGGACGTCCGGGGCGCCGACCTCGTGCGGCGGTCGACTTCCCTGCCGTGACTCCTGGGTCGCCGCAGCTTCCACCGCGAGTCGATCGGCCATCTCGTTCCAGTGGTCCCCGGCATGCGCCTTCACCCAGCGGAACACCAGATCCCTGCGCTGGTAGAGCTCGACGAGCGGTTCCCACAGGTCGCGGTTGGCGACCGGTTTTCGCTGACTGTTGACCCACCCCCGCGCGATCCACCCTTCCCACCACCGGTCTCGGAAGCAGTTCACGACATAGGTCGAGTCGCTCACGATCTCGAGGGGGCCTTCGAGCGTGCGAACGGCGTCGAGGACTGCGGCCAGCTCCATCCGTTGATTGGTCGTCGGATTGTCCGCTCCCGCGGCGAACGCGCCGTCAGGAATGATCCACGCCCAGCCTCCCGGGCCGGGATTCCCCGAGCAGGCGCCGTCGGTGTACACACGCGTTCTGGTCACGGCACGATCTTGGCATGCGAACATGGTGCGGTGTTCGCCCCCATCCGTTCCCTCACCGCGTTCAGTCGCGCCGCTCCGGCACCGCTGCTGGCGTCGGCGGCGGTGGTGACATTCATGTTTGCCGGGACTCCGTTCGTGATCCCCGAGATTGCGGACCGATTCGGGATCGGACGGGGGGAAGGCGGACTGTTCTCGACTGTCCAGGTCGCTGCATTTGCCTTGGCCAACGTCATCCTGCCGCGCCTGATCCAACCATCGGGGCGCATCTTCCGTGTCGCGCTGGTGGTGTTGGTGGTCGCGAACCTGGGATCGATCGTCGCTCCCAACTTCCTGGTCCTTCTCATCAGCAGGGTCTTCACAGGCGGAGCAGCCGGGGCCATCACCTGGCTGGGTTGGGCGGCCGCGATGGGGACCCGGGGATCGCTTTCGTCGATGTCGGCAGTCGGTCCCATGGCCGCCCTCGTGGCTTCGCCGCTCATCGGTTTGCTCATTGGACTCGGCGACCGGGCCGTGTTCGCCGCGATGGCAGTCTCGGTCGTCCCACTGCTGTTCCTGGGCGCTCCGCAGTTCTCGAAGCGCCCCCGTCCCGGGGAACGGAGCGGATCACGCTCCAACCGCGTCCTCCTGGGCGCGCTCTTCCTGTTGACCTGCGCCGGTGCGAGCCTGTTCGTGTATCAAGCAGTGGTGGCCGTCGACATTCTGGGGATGAGTCCTTTCGTGGCCTCTCTCGGGTTCAGCCTCAACGCCGCGGCCGGATTCGTGGGCGCTCGCCTTGCCAGCCGCCACCGCCGTCCCGGCATCTGGCTGGCCACCGCCGGGCCTGCCGCCATTCTCAGCGTGATGGGTGGCTCGGTGCTTTGGTTCTACGTCGGTCTGGCGTGGTGGGGCTTCGCCTTCTGGATGGGACTGCCCGGGGTCTTGGAGATGCTGGCCGCCCGGTCGCTGCGGCCCGACGAAAGGGCCGGCGATGCCCAGGGGTTGATGGCTTTCGGTCGGAGCGCCGGTCCCGGTATCGGCGGCGTCTTCGTCGACGCGGGGAGCTTCGATGCGTTGGCGCTCGCCACAGGCATCGGCCTCACATTGTCCGGTCTGGTCGTAGTCGGCGTGCAAGAGGGCCGCGAAGCGCTCCCTCCCACCGATATCCGGACGGTCAGTCCGTGAGAAGAGCACCTGCACCGGGATAGCCAGGAGCCACGTCTGGCGCGAGAGGACGTAGTGGGCCATTACCGTCCGTGCCATGCCGGAACTCCCGGACATCGTCGTCTATCTCGAAGCGCTGGAACGGAAGATCCTCGGTGCGACCGTGCGGGGAATCCGAGTCGCATCGCCTTCGGTGCTGCGCACGTTCGATCCGCCGTACGACTCGATCGTGGGCCACGAGGTGGTGGGATTGCGGCGTATCGGCAAACGGATCGTGTGGGACCTGTCGGACGGCCGCGTCCTCGTCATCCACCTCATGGTCGCCGGACGGCTGAAGTGGTCGGACAAGCGTCTGAGTGCGATCCCGAAGAAGGTGGGGCTCTGTGCCTGGGACTTCGACGACGGCACCCTGGTCCTCACCGAGCAAGGAACCCGCAAGAGGGCCGGGATCTGGGTGTTCGCCGACGTCGCGGCGGCCGCCGGCGAAGACCGGGGAGGAGTCGAGCCACTGGAGATCACCGAAGAGGAGTTCACCGCCGCGCTCACCAGGGAGAACCGGACGCTGAAGCGGGCGCTGACCGATCCGCGCATCTTCTCCGGAATTGGCAACGCCTTCTCCGACGAGATCCTGTGGGAGGCAAAACTGTCTCCGGTGAAGCGGACATCTCAGCTCACCGAGGCAGAGATCAGTCGGCTGTATCGGGCGACACAGTCGTCACTGCTGCGGTGGACCGATCTTCTTCGGGAGGTGGTGGGGGAGGGGTGGCCGGACAAGGTCACTGCCTTTCGCCCGGACATGGCAGTGCACGGCAAGTACGGGGAGCCGTGCCCGGTGTGCGGGTCGAAGGTGCAGAGGATCGTCTATGCCTCCAACGAGACGAACTACTGCGCCACATGCCAGACCGGGGGCAAGCTCCTCGCCGACCGGTCCCTCAGTCGGCTGCTCAAAGATGATTGGCCCGCCACGCTCGAGGAACTGGAGGAATCGCGGCCGTGATGCGGTCTCTCGGCGAGTGGGCGCGAGAGATCCCCGAACCCGATCGCTCTTCGACGGGCACGTTCTGTTCGGTCGAGCATGGTTGATCTGTTGTGCCGGTGGCATATCCGGTGAAATCAAGCTAACTTGATGATCGTGGATCCGGTGATTGTGGCGAGTGCCCGAAGACACGGAGTCTCCGATGGTGACATGCTTCACGCCTACCGAAACCCGATCCGAGTATTCGAATTGGACGATCTCGTCATGCTGATTGGAGGAGGCGAATCAGGAGAACTGCTCGAAATCGGCCTGGCAGTTGCCGAAGGTATCGAGTTCATCGTCCACGCAATGCCCGTTCGCAAGAAGTTCCTGAGGTGAAGACAATGCCCCGCTCGATCCAACAGATACTTGACCAAGCCGAGGAACTCGCGAAGAGGTTCGAGGACTATGAGCCGGCTGTTGGCGACCAGGTGCCCGTCGAGGAGCATCTGTTGCGACGGGCAACCTTGGCACGGGCCCGCAGTGAGCGCGAAGTTGTCGACGCGGTCAGCGCGGCCCGCACATCTGGCATGTCCTGGAACAAGATCGGCGAGATCCTCGGAACATCGGCGCAAGGGGCGCAACAGCGATACGGCGCTGTCGTCGAGCAGTCATAGTCCGATCCCCTGTCTGGCATTCTGGGCGACACGGCGACCTCGATTCTGAAGTCGAGACGGGGCGGATCCGTGAGGGCGTGCGGACAGCGAATTGGTGGGGCCGGGCGCGCATTCGACCGATACCTCTGGAGATGACGGCGTCCACGGTGCGGGAACCATCCCCGTCCCGGGTTCGTCTCACTGCAGTCGAGTGAGAGGACCGACGATGACGAATGCACGACCTTCCGCACGCCGGCTCGCCTTGCTGGTGGTGTTGACCATGATTCTGGCCGCCTGCAGCGGGCAGAGCAGTGACGACATGTCCAGCGTCGAATCCGATTCCGATGGCCTTGGTGGCTTCCCGACGACGACGATGGTCTTTGCCGATGGCGAGAATGAGGCACCGACGGACGAAGGCGGTGCCGAGGAGTCGGATCGTGATGGGGGAGACACCCTCGGATCCGGGGGTGTGGCGCCGCCGCTCGTTCAGACTGCCGCGGACCTGGGTCGGGACATCATCTTCACCGCTGACATGACCGTGGCCGTCGATGATGTCGCTGCGGCGAGTACCGAAGCAACCGAGCGCATCCAGGGACTCGGCGGATTCCTGTTCGGCCAGCAGACCACGGCGAATCCCGAGCCCCGAAGCGTGCTGGTCTTCAAGGTCTTCCCCGAGGACTTCCAGGAAGCCCTCGATCGCCTGGGCTCGATCGGTGAGCTCCGCAGTCAGAACGTGAGTGCCGACGACGTGACCGAGCGTGTCGTCGACATCCAGAGTCGCATCACCACTGCCGAGGCGAGCGTGGAACGGCTACGCGGGTTCTTGGACGGAGCGACGGATATCGAGACGATCGCCGATCTCGAGAATCAGCTCCTCCAACGTGAGACCCAGCTCGAGACGCTGCGCGGTCAGTTGCGGACCCTGGAAGACGCGGTGTCGCTCGCCACGATCACCTTGACGATCGCCGAGAACTCCGTGCGTCCCGCCGTGCGGGTGGACGTGAGTGCCTATTCGGGTGTCTCCGACGACGGGCTGTCCTGTCCTGGATCGTCCAATCTGACCGTTGACCAAGGTACCGAGGTCACCGTCTGTTTCGAGATCGTCAATGTCGGCGACACGGATTTGACCGGTTTCACGTTGCGTGATCCGGTGATCGACGTGACAGAGGAAGATCTGATTCCGGTGTTCGGCGACATGACGCAAACACTCGAACCCGGAGAGTCGATCGTGGTCGCAGCCCACATCACGGCGGACCGCAGCTGGAGAACCCAGACGAATGTCACGGCCCTGCCGGTCGACGAAGACGGCACCCCGCGTGAAGGGCGTTCGGTGGCGAACACCGCAACGATCACGATCTCCGCGGTGGATCCCGGTGGAGTCCCCGGCTTCGCCGAGGGTCTGGAACGAAGCTTCGAGCTGTTGGTGCTGTTCTTGCAGTTCGTCGTCTATCTCGTCGCGGCGGCGATTCCGTTCTTCTGGATCCCGCTCGGTATCTGGTGGCTGCTACGCCGTCGCAAGGCAGCGGATGAGCCGTCTGCTCGGGCTGAGCCTGAGCCGGCTCCCCAAGAGACAGCCACTGTCGGCACCGACAGCGACTGAGGTCCCTGTCACCCTGTTGGGGCTTTCCGTTCGTCTGTCTATAGAGACGAAGGAGGCTCAAACATGGTGGAACGACTCGGAGTGGCGAGCGGTCTGGTGGCGATGGTGCTCCTGGTGTGGTCGAGTGCGATGTTCTCCGGAGTTCAGGCCAGTCCGGAGGATTCCGATGCGGCGATCTTTGCCGAGTTGATCGAAGTGGGCGACGATGCCGCGAACGCGACCTTCGTCGCGATGTGGGCAATTCCGTTTCTGGTCGCCTTCGGTGGTGTGGTGGCTGATCGGTTCCGTCGGCATGGATCACCGGGATGGATCGGCTCGGTATTCGTCTCGGGCACGGTCCTCTTGGGAGTCTCGTTCATGCTGATCGGTGGGGTCGCCCAGATGGCATCGACGTTGGAAGGCGTACCGGGAGCAGAAGGAATCGCCCGACACATCGTTATTTACGGATGGAACAGCGCGTTCTTCTTCGTCCCGGGAATACTCGCGATCGGTGCAAGCGCAGTGCTGGCAACGGTTGAGGCCAATGCTTTGCCGCGACCCCTGGGATACAGCGCGGTGGTCGTGGTTGTCGCTGCCTTCACGCCGTGGATCGGTGTGTTCGTCCTGGTTCTGTGGATTGCAGTGGCAAGCGTCGTGCTGACATTCGACAAGGCAGTGATCCTCGACCGGTCGTTCACTGAGGTCTGAACACCCCTCTTGCGTATCGAACGTTTGTTCGATACGGTGCGCTCCCGGATGCGCTGTCCGGGTTGAACGGCGAGTCGTTGGAGCGCTCGATGACTTCTCCCAGGTGGGAAGGAGAAGTCCGGTGTTCCGCACTGAGGAGAAGAGTGGCGAACGCGGCCCTTGCGGAGTCGATGGCGGAATTGATCGCACCACAATCCATCCCTGATCGATGGGATCTTCGTACGCGGATACGGGAGGGAGACGGCGAACTCCTGGTGCTCCAGCCCGGTCGACCCGTCGAACTGACCGGTCCCGTGGGGTTCGGTCTCACCCGGATCGGATACCGAATGCTCGCCGAGCCTTCGCGGGCGGCCCCGGTGGCGATCCTCGATGTTCGTGGATGGGCATCGCCATTGGCAGCATGGGAGTGCGGGGTCCAGTCGCCGGTCTTCGTGCGGTGTACCGATCCGTCCTTGTGGTCGCGGGTGCTCGCCGCACTGCTGGAAGGGGTACCTGCCGTGTACGCCGAAGTGCCGAAAGGGGTGCGTGACCAGGACCTGCGCCGTCTCGCGGCCTTGGCCCGTGCCCGACAGGGCAGGGTCGTGTTCCGACCCGTTGCCGGAGGATTGCCCACAGGGGTCGGCCACCTTCGAATCAGGGCGAGGGAAGTGCACTGGGACGGTCCAGAGCACGGTCACGGCAGGCTCCGTGGCCGCAGGCTCGTATTGGAGGCATCGGGCAAGGGTGCGGCAGGGATGACAAGGACGATCGAGGTGGATGATGCCGGAACGCACGATATGTGTGTGGTGTCCGACCTGGCCTTTGGGCAGGCCGGACGCGCCTTCGGATAGCGCTCTCGTCGTCGTCGGTGCCCCCGGACGCGACGCCGGGTCGGTGGTCGCGGCCGACCCGCTTGCGGAGTCCGCAGGGGTGAGGAGGGGGATGTCTCGCCGTGAAGCAGAGGGGCTGTGTCCCGCTGCCACCGTCCTCGTTCGCGATCTCGAAGAGGAATGGCGCAGGTTCGAGCCGATCGTGGCGACGATCGAAGAGATCGTCCCTCGTCTCGAAATCGTGGAGCCGGGTTGGGTGTTCGTCCCGACTGAAGGCGCCGTCCGGTACTACGGCGACGAAGAGACCCTGGTCGAGCTCCTGGCCGGCAAGCTCCTCGCGGCGGGAGTGGAGCCCCTGATCGGGTTGGCGGACGGACCTTTCGCCGCGACCTGGGCTGCGCGAACCGCCCGCGCAGGCACGCCACGAATCGTCCAGGACACCCGGACGTTTCTGGGGGGACTGGACATCGGCGTGCTGGATCACCAGGACCTGGTATCGACCTTCCGCTGGCTCGGGGTCACCACCCTCGGCTCTTTGGCGGAGATGCCACGGGACGCAATTGCGTCCCGGTTCGGTGATGTGGGGATCGTCGCCCATCGTCTGGCGAACGGCGAGGACCGGATCATCGACCCGAGGCGTGTCCCGTCGGAACTGGCGGTGGAGTCACGGTGGGAAGAGCCGTTGGAACTCACCGACCAGGTTGCCTTCGCAGCGCGCGGCTTGGCGGTTTCCCTCGTCGCCGGACTGCGCAGGGAGGGGATCGCTCCGCACCGGATCGTCGTGGAGGCCGAAACGGAGGACGGTGAAGTCCGATCCCGGGTGTGGAGGTCGTCTGATCCGTTCACCGAAGAGGCGCTGGCGGATCGGGTTCGTTGGCAGATGCAGGCGTGGGTGGACGAAGGTCGCCGAACACACGGCGGCATCGTCAGGCTTCGTCTCGACCCGTCGGATCTGTCCGGAAACGGAAGGCAGTTGGGGTTCTTCACCGACGAGACGGCGCGGATCGAGGCCGAGCGCGCCTTTGCCAGATGCCAAACCCTGGTTGGTCCTGATGGTGTGCTGGAGGCCGCCCCTCAGGGCGGCAGGCTCCCGGCAGAGCAGGTGGCGTGGCATCGCTGGCAGGAGGAGGCGGTGCGTACTCGTGATCCGTCCGCGCCCTGGCCGGGTGCCACGCCGGTGCCCTCTCCCACCCTGGTGCCGCCGGAACCCCGCCCGCTGGAGGTCAAGTGGGACGAGGGGATGCCTGTCAGGATCCGACTGGGGACGAGATGGGAGCCAGTGTTGACCTGGGCCGGACCGTGGAGGATGACCGGAATGTGGTGGAAGGGCGACCAGCCCATCGACCGCTATCAGTTGGTGACCTCGGCCGGCGCCTTCCTCTGCGTCGTTCGTGCCTCGGTCACCTACCTCGCCGCCATCTACGACTGAGCGCGTTCTTAGCGAATCACAGCCTCAGTAATACGACTATTCGCGTGCTGAATCCGCTGAACGGAACACGATGTAGGGATTGTGACGGGTGGGCGCTCGGTTCATGTAGCCGTTCTGCTCTGCGTTGCGCTTCATCCATAGGGCGCTGCCCCGCTAAAAACGCGAAAGGGTCTTGGCGATGCGGGATGTCCCGCACATAGGAGAACATGACGTCGGGGAGCGTACCGACCCGCGACGGCGCGGGCCGATACCCTCGCCGTCATGGACAAGCCCGCCGCCCGCCGCGCCCTCCGCAGCCGCCCCCCGGTGACCCCCGCCGAATCTGCCCGCGTCACCGCACACCTCCGAGTGTGGCTCGAACCGCGGATCCTGTCCCGGGTCCTGGTCTACCTGCCGATGGCAGGCGAAGTGGATGCAACGAGTGTGATCGACGACCGTCACGAGTGGTTCACGACTCGCACACCGGGCGGTGGAGTCCCTCTCACCGTTCACTCCATTCATGCTCCCCGCGAACGTCATCGACTTGGATACGAGCAGCCTGTCGCGGACGCCGAGGAGATCGATCCGGCGAGCCTCGACATCGTCCTCACCCCCTCGTTGTCCTTTGCCGACGACGGTCGGCGGCTCGGCTGGGGGATGGGCTATTACGACAGGCTGTTCGCAGCCGCTCCGAACGTCATCGCAGTGGGGATCACACTGGATCGCCTTCTCGCCGACGACCTTCCCACCGAGGACCATGACCGACGCATGGATTGGCTCGCGACCGACTCCGGCGTCCGCCAGGTGCGCTGACCCGGCTCAGACTGCGTCGCGGGAACGTACCGCCCACGTCAGGACCATTGCCCCCAGGCCGGTGAGGATGAGGAGTGTGGCCGCCGCCCCCCACCGACCCGGCTCCAACAAGTTCCGGTCGTCGAGCGCGTCGGGGTGGAGTTGGTCGAGGTCTGCATAGGCAGACATCGCGATCCGCCAGATACTGGATGCCGCGATGCCCGAGACTGCGGTGGCGAGGATGCCTTCCCACACGAAGATATAGGCGAGCCCGATGATGAGGGTGCGGTCGAAGAGGTATCCGAGCGGAGCGAAGACGGCGCCGTATCCCACTGCCGCGGCGGCGTAGAGCGCCAGCGCGGGAAGCGCCACGGTCGCCGACCCGGTGATGACCCATGATCCGATCCATCCGGGTAGCCAGCCGATCATCGCGACAGTGAGTGCGGCGACGAGCGAGGCGGCGATGGAGGACGCGGCGAAGGTCACAGCCGACATCGGTGTGGCGAAGACGTACGGGAGGGTGCCCCCGTCGCGTTCGTCGCGCAGCGTGGCGGTGGCGAGGATGAGAAGGGCGATGGACAGTGTGGCGGCTGGGACCGAGGAGGTGACGACTTGGTACACGCCGACCGAGTCGTCCGTGTTCAGTCCTGCCATCGACACCCATGCGGCAATGCCGCCCACGGATGCGAGAGCACTCATCCCGAGAAACCGCTTTCCGCGCAGGGTTCGGGACAGAAGATGCCCGAAGAGGGCGATGTTCATGACTCCGACCCCACGAGATAGCGGAAGACCTGCTCCATCGATTCGTCAGCGGGGGCGATCTCGCGGATTCGGATCCCGTGAGTCCGTGCGACCCCGGGGAGGAAGCGTGCGAGCGTGGCAGGTTCGGTGGTCGTGATCTCGAGCGCCGTTCGGCCGAGATGGACACCTTCCACGCCGGCGACGGTCATCAGGGCCGCTGCGAGTTCGCGCGGGCGGTCCGCGGTCACGAGGACTTGACGCGGCTTGTCGGTCATGGCCGACCGGAGCTCGTCGATTCGTCCCACTGCCGCCAGGCGACCGTCGATCATCGCCACCAACCTGTGCGTCATCCGTTCCACTTCGACGAGGACATGGCTTGAGACGATGACGGTGCGGCCCTCGGCACCGAGTCGTACGAAGAGGTCGATGAGCTGCGCGCGCTGGACGGGATCGGCGCCGTTGAGGGGTTCATCGAGGACGAGCACTTCGGGATCCGTGACGAGGGCCGCGGCGACCTTCGCTCGCTGCCGCATTCCCTTCGAGAACCCGCCGAGGGCGCGGTCGGCCGCATCGCTGAGGCCGACGGTGTCCAACGCCCGTTCGGTGGCTTCTGCCGGGTCGCTGCACCTGCCGAGCTTCGCTCTGAGCGCAACGAATTGGCGACCGGTCAGATCGGGGTACACGGCCTCGTCTTCCGGCACGATCGCCACCCGCTCGTAGACCGAGCGATCTTTGCGAGGGTCGAGGCCGAGAATCGTCACTTTTCCCTGGGAAGGCACCTGCAGTCCCGTGAGTACCCGCAGCAGTGTCGTCTTGCCCGCTCCGTTCGGGCCGAGCAGCCCTGTCACGCCGGGGGAGAAGTCGACTGTCACATCCGAGAGTGCGACTTTCTGTCCGAACCACTTGGACAGGCCGATGGCTTGGGCTGTCATACGAGTTGGGCTGTCATGCCAGCCTCCGGTAGCGGCGATACACCCAGGCGGCTCCCGTCACCGCGACCACGACGATGACTACGAGCGAGACCCATGGGTCGAATCCGGCTTGTTCGGGCCAGTAGGAACCGAGATCGCTGCCGAAGATCCAGTCCCGCACATAGCGGGGGTGGTCGTCGAAGGCGAGAAGCGAGGCGAATCGAGCTCCGGGGAAAGCCGTTTCGGAGATGACCCCGGCCAGGTTGCCTCCTGCCAGCAGTATTCCGAGAAAGGTGGCGGCGGCGAAGCTGGTGCGGTCGACGTATGCCCCGACGACCGCCAGCACCCCACCGTGAATCAGGATGAACCCGAAGGCGGCGGCTGTGACTTTCCACAGCATGTCGAGATTGTCTCCGAGGTAGGAGAGGAAGCCGCCTTCTGCGAGTGCCGCAGCGCCGAGGTGAAACAGCGTCTGGGGTATCAGATAGATCGAGGCGGCCATCACGACGTATGCGGTCGCCTTTCCGGTCAGATAGTCGCCGACCGACATTGGTCTCGAGAAGTACACCGAGAGCACCCCTTGAGCACGGTCGGGACCGAGGAGTTCGGGGATCGTGATCGCGAGGAACAACAGCGCGATGCGGGAGTAGAGGTCGAAGAGTTCGGGATATGACGGCAGCCCCTCAGCGGTGGCTCCGGCGAGTGATCCGAGGAGGAAGAGCTGACCGATGAGCACTGCTGCCATCAGGAGTCCGATTGCGAGCAGCGACCATGGCAGGACCTTGCGACGGGCCTTGCGGCGGATGCCGAGAATGCGACGGATTCCGTCTTTGACGATCGCCCGCCGGGTGGCACGACGGCCGAGGCGTTGTCCGTCGTAGGCCTTGTACCCGCGGTCGTAGATGACTGCGTCGGTCACGACGGCGTCCCTCCCGCCTGCAGCAGGAACTCCTGTTCGAGGGTGACGGCAGCCCGACCCAGCCGCAGGATGCCGGACGATGTTGCAGCCGCCCCGTCGAGGATGACGTCGAAGGTGGAGTCGTCCCCGGTGGTGACGGTGATCACGTGCCCAATGACGACGGGATCCAGTCCGGATCGGGTGAGGTGGTCAGCGAGCGGTTGAGGGTCGTCGAGCACTTCGACCGTGATCGCAGCGGACGAACCCCGCGCATCCAACGGACCTGACCGGATGAGACGGCCGGCGTCGAGCATGACGACGGACTGGCAGGTTTCTTCGATGTCGGAGAGGACGTGGGAGGAAACGATCACGTTGATCCCGAATCCGCCCAGGCGGCGAATGAGTGCGAGCATCTGCACACGTCCGGCCGGGTCGAGTCCTGAGGCCGGCTCGTCGAGAAGGACCAACTGCGGGCCATGGACGATGGACTGTGCGAGCTTCACCCGCTGCTGCATCCCGGTGGAGAAGTCGCCGAGGTAGCGGAAGCGCTCTTCCTCCAGCCCGACCAGGTAGAGGGTCTCGGACGCACGGCGTCGAGCGTCCTTGGGCGGGACCCCTGCGAGTTCGGCGGTGAAGGCGACGAAGTCGGCCGCGGTCTGGTCCTTGGGGAGGCTGGAGCCCTCGGGCATGTACCCCACGACTCCCCGGACGGCGATCGGGTCGGCGACTGCGTCGTGTCCCATCACATGGACGGAGCCACTGGTGGGATGGACGAGCCCGAGCAACGACCGGAGCATGGTGGTCTTTCCGGCCCCGTTGGCGCCGACGAGCCCCGTGACGCCCGGAGGGATCTCCAGGGACACGTGATCCAGCGCCACGATCGATCCAAATCGGTGTGTGAGGGCGTCGATGGCCACGATGGGTTCAGTCACGAGCGTCATCTTGGCTGCCGGCTGCCGGCACCGATATCGGGGATCACCCTGGACCGCCCCCGAGTCGCCCCGGATCAGTTCGGGGTGCGGGCTGTTCGATCAGCGTCGGTGCAAGCAGCTCGTACGCGACCTCCGCCCACACGAGATGGCCGTCGGCGTTCGGGTGGAAGAGGTCGGGCGAGAACACACGGCGGTCCCGGAAACGCTCCACGGCCCATGCCAACTGGTCGGCGACGAGGGCGCCGTGTCTGCCAGCGACCCCATGATGGATGATGGTGCGTCCGACCTCCCTCATCGGCGACCCCTCTCGACGCCGAGCACGTATCCCCCCGGGCCGAACCCTGTTTCGTCGAACACCGCGATTGCGTACGACGCGGTTTCGGGTGCGGTGAACTCGACTGTCGAGTCGTATCCGAGCACTCCACCGCCCGAGTCGCTGTCACTCACCCGGACTGACCCGTCGCCGGGTTCGAGGAGATCGACCAAGAGCGAAGCATCGATGTTGATCGACGTGGCGGAGATCGTCACCGTGTCTCCGGCCTCGAGATCGACGCGGAACCAGTCGAGATCCCCGGGGTAGTCCCCGTTTCCGGCGATCCGGGAGCCGACCTCGATCGTCCGGCCGTGGTCGGGATCGATCCACAGGCGTGTGTCGACCCCGGTGAGGGTGACCGATTCGATCGGGGCGGCCTCCGGGTAGACGACCACGAAGTACGGCCCGTCGAGGACCAGCTCGGCCTCGAGTACGAAGCGAGCCGCAGGCTCGGCGTTGGTGGTCTCGACGAATCCATCTGGTCCGACGAGGTCGGCGTTGAGGGTCCCTGAACCGGACACTTCGATCGAGACGAAGTCGCCGGCGGCACCCTCGAACACGAACACGGTCTCGTCGAGGACGAATGGAATCGCCGACTCGCTTCCGGGCGGCCCCGTGAGATCGCGGAGCGTGCGGGGTCCGAGAGCGTCGGGGTCGGTCCCTGATCGGATCGAATCGATTCGCGTTGCCAGATCACGTGCGGTCAACGCCAGCGCGAAGCCGTCGCCCACGCTGAGCCCGGAGATGCCGACGACTTTCCCATCCTCGTCGACCAGCGCCCCACCCGACTGTCCGCCCGAGATGAGAGCATCTGATTGGATGAAGGTGAGACCGCCGTCGGTCCACGTCCGGCTCCGCGACACGATGCCGGCAGTGATTGCCGGAGACGCCGTGCCGGGATCATCGGCCGGGTACCCGACGAGGTAGACAGCCTCACCCGGACCCGGTTCGTCCGGGCCGCCCAATACGGCGGCATCGGGGAGGCCCGAGAGCCCGCGCACGTCCAGCAGGGCGAGATCTGCCATCCAGTCGTATCCCGACACGGGGACCTCTCCGGTGAGACCGTCCGGGAACGTCACCGTGACCGTGTGACCGGGCCATACGACATGGGCGTTGGTGACGAGGATGTCGCCTTCGATGAGCACCGCGCTGCCACTGCCGATCGGTGTTTCGACGAACGCCAGCGCCGGTGCGACGACGGCATAGACCTCGGCAGCACTGAGGGTGCTGGTGCTGGTGGTCGTGGTCGTGGTCGTGGGGGTCGTGATCGTGGTCGTGGACGGGGGAGGGGTCCCCGGTGTCGTCGGTTCGTCGGATGTGGTGCCCGAGCAGGCAGCGACGAGCAGCATCATGATCACAACCAGTGGGAGCACGGCAGGAGGATATCGGCGCGAGCTGCGTGTACCGCAGCTTCGAGACACCATGTCCGGCACACTGGCGCCTCGGTGACCGTGACGTATGCTGTCAGGCCGTCGACGACTCGTGGAGCATGGTTTGGTTGAGAGTGAGAACGCAACAGCAGCCGAACGCGCGGAAGCGTTACGACGCATCGGGCATTCGCTCCGGACGCCTCTGAACGCGATCGCCGGTGCGAGCCGAATACTCGGGGCGTCGGAGCTCACGATCGATCAGAGAGGCTCGCTCGACATCATCGAGTCCGGTTCGGATTCACTCCTTTCGGCGGTGAACGATCTGTTGGACATCTCGGAGATCGAGACCGGCGGCATCGATCTTCAACACATCCCCTTCCGTCTGCCCGATGCGGTCCGTGAAGCGGTTCGGCCGGTGCGCAGCCTGGCCGCCGATCGTGGCATCGAAGTGACGCTGCACGGCCTGAGCGGTCTGCCGACCGATGTGGTCGGAGATCCCGGTCGTCTGCGGCAGGTGATATCCCGGCTCGCCGACAATGCGGTGCGGTACACCCACGCCGGTCGGGTCCAAGTCGGCGCCGGACTGGTCGATCACGATCACTCCGAGGTGACAGTGCGTTTTGCGGTCCGGGACACCGGGGTGGGGATCCCTCCCGAGGAAGTCGAACGTATCTTCGAACCCTTCGCACAGGGCGACACTGGAGGGGTGGTGAGTGCCGGCCTCGGCTTGACGATCTCGCGTGCCGCGGTTCGTGCGATGGGCGGCGAAATCCGAGTGGCGAGTCGGCCGGGGCAAGGTTCCACCTTCGACTTCACGCTGACGTTTCCGCGCGACGTCACCGATGATCAGGGCAGGGCAGTGGCGTCTCCCGACAACCGCTGGGTCGTGATAGTGGGGGACCGAGCCGAGTCGAACGGTGCGCTTGCGGAGTCGCTTCGAGGCGGGGGTTTCGAACCGTCCGACTTCTCCGAGATACCGCTGGCCGCCGCCGCGGTGGCTCTCTCGGACGAGCCGGATGCACTGCCCGCCGCAATCATCGCCGCTCCGACGGCCAACCCTTTCGGCTTTGCGGGAAAGGTGATGCGCGATCCACAACTGTCCCGAGCCCCGATGGTGCTGGTGCCGCCGCAAGGCCAGCGCGGGGACGGCGAACAGTGCATACGGCTGGGGATCGCCGGGTACCTCCCACAGCCGATTTCACCGATCGACCTCATCGACGCGGTCCGTCTCCTGGGATCGGCGTCGGCGTCGGCGTCGGTGCCGCTGATCACCCGCCATTCGCTCAGGGAGCGACGCAACCCCTTCCGCGTGTTGGTGGTCGACGACTCGCCGACCGGACGAGCGCTCGTGATGCGTGGACTCGAAGCGGTGGGTCATGAGACGGCATCGGCCGCCACGGGCAAGGAAGCTCTCGAGGTGATGGCCGGCGCCGAATTCGACGTCGTGTTGATGGACATGGAGATGCCCGTGATGGATGGGATCGAAGCGACGAAGGCGATACGCGCCGGAGGATCTGACATCCCGATCGTCGGCGTCTCGGCGCACGCCTTCAACATCGACCGTCAGGCGTGTCTCGATGCCGGAATGAACGAACACATCGTCAAGCCGTTCCGCATCGAGTCGGTCCAGATGGCGATGGAGCGTCTGGTCAACCGGTCGTGACTCGGTTGGCTGTCGACATTCGGCGAGTCTCAGTCGGCTGAGTTGTCCGCCGCTGCCTGCGCCGCGCGAGCAGCAGCCAGTTCCTCTTTTGCCGCTTTCACCCGGGGACCGAGCCCGAATCGGCTGGTGGAACGAAGATCGATGATCGCCCCTGCGCTGTCGGCGAAACCGCCCGGATCTTCCGGCTGGAAGGTGTGCACGATGCCGTCGAGCGTCAACTGAAATCGGAACACCGTGACGCGTTCGCATCGGATGTCTTCGACGGGCCACGCGCCAACGCGTTTGTGCTCGTTCCAGATGCGTATCCAGTCGCCGTCGACGGCGACGGTGGCGACGTAGTCGGCGCTGCCTTCATGCGCCACGATCTGACCCCTGAAGTTCCTCACGATGGCCTTCCAGTCGACACAACCCACATGATCCTTGCCTCCAAGGTGATGGCCTCCGGTGGGCGGCTCTCCAACCGCCCGTACTTCTCCCACCAATGAGTTTGGCACGGTGGCGGGCCTCTGCAAGGGCCGATTGGGCAGATCGGGCCGATACGATGATTGGATGGACGCATTCCGCCCGGTGAACCCTGTGCGATTCGTGACGGCGACGAATCTCTTCGATGGGCATGACGCGTCGATCAACATCTTCCGGCGGATCCTGCAGAGTTCGGGTGCCGAAGTCATCCACCTCGGCCACAACCGCAGCGCCGGCGAGGTGGCGGCGGCCGCAGTGGAGGAGAATGCCCAGGCGGTGGCGGTGACCTCCTATCAGGGCGGGCACATGGAGTATTTCCGCTATCTGCGGGAGTTGCTGGATGCGGCCGGGCGTGGTGACTGTCTGATCTTTGGTGGGGGAGGGGGAACGATCCTTCCCGACGAGGCGTCCCAACTGGCCTCCGAAGGTGTGGCGCGGGTTTTCTCGCCCGACGAAGGCCGTCGGATGGGGCTGCAGGGGATGATCGACGAGATGCTCCAGGCCGCCGACGTCTCGTCCGGTGAGTTGGGCGACGTCGATATCGACGGCCTGTCGACGACCGGTACCCGGACCATCGCCGCACTGTTGTCTGCTGCAGAGAACCACCCGGACAAATACCCGGAGGTCTTCGAGGAGTTGGGGACGAGAGCGGAGGCGTCCGGCGGCCGCGTGCTGGGCATCACCGGCACCGGCGGCTCGGGGAAGTCATCGATCACCGATGAGCTGGTGCGTCGCTATCTGGCGGATTTCGAGGATCAGACGGTGGCGGTGCTCTCGGTCGATCCGACCCGCCGCCGCTCGGGGGGTGCGTTGCTGGGTGATCGGATCCGGATGAATGCGCTGCCGCATCCGAGGGGGTTCATGCGGTCCATGGCGACGCGGCAGGCGCATCGGGCGTTGTCACAGGCGGTGGCAGACGGCATCTCGGTGCTGAAGGCGGCGGGCTTCGATCTGATCATTGTGGAGACGTCGGGTATCGGCCAGTCCGACACCGAGATCACCGACCACGCCGACGTCGCGATCTACGCGATGACGCCCGAGTACGGGGCGGCGACCCAACTCGAGAAGATCGACATGTTGGACTTCGCCGATCTGGTGGTGGTCAACAAGGCCGACAAGCCGGGGGCCGAGGACGCGGTTCGGGACGTCCGCAAGCAGTACCGGCGGAATCGGACGCTCTTCGAAGCCGACGACTCGGAGTTGCCCGTGTACGCCACGGTGGCATCGGAGTTCGGGGACCCGGGAATGAACCGGTTCTACCTGGCGGTGATGGCGGCGTTGGGATGGACCTCGACACTGGACCTCTCGACCGATCCCCGCGATCGCCATGTGGTCGTGCCTTCCTCCCGTTCGAGGTACCTCGCCGAGATCGCCGAAGGCGGTCGGCGCGAAGACGAGGTGATCGAAACCCAGTCGCAGCTCGCCGGCGAGTTGCAGGCGCTGGAAGGCGCGACAGCTCTCGCCGATGTCGATCTGAGCGAATTCATCGCCGAAAGACAGGCCGCGCTCGACGACGAGACCAGCGGGTTACTGGAGACGTGGGACGGCCGGATGGCGACATACTCGGGGGACGAGTTCGTCTACGAGGTTCGCGACAAGGAGGTTCGGGTTCCGCTGGTTTCCGAATCGCTGTCGCACACCCGTATCCCGAAGATTGCCGTTCCCCGGTTCGACGGGTGGGCCGATCGGGTCCGATGGGGGCGGAGGGAGAACCTGCCGGGGGCATATCCCTACACCGCCGGGATCTACCCGTTGAAACGGACGGCCGAGGACCCGACTCGCATGTTCGCCGGTGAGGGTCCCCCCGAACAGACCAACCGCCGCTTCCATTACGTCGCCGCCGACATGCCTGCGAAGCGATTGTCCACCGCCTTCGATTCGGTCACGCTCTATGGCGAGGACCCGGACGAGCGCCCAGACATCTACGGCAAGGTCGGCAACTCGGGTGTCTCGATCGCCACTCTCGACGACGCCAAGAAGCTGTACTCGGGCTTCGATCTGTGTGATCCCACCACTTCGGTCTCGATGACGATCAACGGTCCCGCACCGATGATCCTGGCGTTCTTCCTCAACGCGGCGGTCGATCAGCAATGTGAAAAGCACATTCGGGAGGTGGGGCTGGAGGGCCGGGTCGCCGAGGTGCTCGGTGCCGATCCCCCCACCTATCACGGCGATCTTCCCGCCGGCAATGACGGACTCGGACTGCTGCTGCTGGGGACGTCGGGAGATCAGGTGTTGGACCCCGAGGTCTACGCCCGGATCCGCTCGGACACGGTGAAGGTGGTGCGGGGGACCGTCCAGGCCGACATCCTCAAGGAGGACCAGGCTCAGAACACCTGCATCTTCTCGACCGAGTTCGCCCTTCGGATGATGGGTGACATCCAGCAGTGGTTCATCGACCATCAGGTCAGGAACTTCTACTCGGTCTCCATCTCCGGATATCACATGGCGGAGGCGGGCGCGAACCCGATCACCCAGTTGGCGTTCACCCTCGCCAACGGGTTCACCTTCGTCGAGTACTACCGGTCCCGCGGCATGGACATCGACGACTTCGCACCCAACCTTTCGTTCTTCTTCTCCAACGGCATCGATGCCGAATATGCCGTGATCGGACGGGTCGCACGCCGCATCTGGGCACGGGCCATGCGGAACCTGTACGGGGCGAACGAACGGTCCCAGATGCTCAAGTACCACATCCAGACTTCCGGGCGCAGCCTGCACGCCCAGGAGATCGGGTTCAACGACATCCGGACCACCCTGCAGGCGTTGTATGCCATTTTCGACAACACCAACAGCCTTCACACCAACGCCTACGACGAAGCGATCACGACCCCGACCGAGGAGTCGGTTCGACGTGCCATGGCCATCCAGCTGATCATCAACCGAGAACTGGGTCTCGCCAAGAACGAGAACCCGCTGCAGGGATCGTTCATCATCGAAGAACTCACCGACCTGGTCGAAGAGGCCGTCTACCTCGAGTTCGAGCGGCTGAATGACCGGGGCGGGGTCCTCGGAGCGATGGAACGCCAGTACCAGCGGATGCGAATCCAAGAAGAGTCCCTGCACTACGAACGGCAGAAGGAATCCGGCGAGCTCCCGATCGTCGGGGTCAACACGTTCCTGGGCAGCGACGGCTCACCGTTCATCCTTCCCGACAATGTCGTGCGAGCCGACGACGAGGCGAAGCAGCGCCAGATCGCCAACGTCCGGGCGTTCCAGGCGCGTCACGCCGACCGTGCTCCCGCCGCGCTGGGTGCACTGCAGACCGCGGCCACCAAGGGCGGCAACCTCTTCGACGCACTCATGGAGACGTCCAAGGTCGCCAGTCTCGGGCAGATGTCCCAGGCGCTTTATCACGTGGGCGGTCAGTACCGGCGCAGCATGTAGGGCGCCGCGGCAGAAATTTCGTCGGCAGTTCGAAGTCGCCGCTTCTAGCGTTCTGCTTCCACCTCGAGTCCTTGCACTGACCGCGCCCGGATACCGCTCGACGCTCACCACCTACCTGTTGCCTTTGCGGGCGCGGGTGGCGACCCTCGCCTTGGTTCTGCTGTGCGCAACGGGACTACAGGTCGTGGTCCCGCTGATCCTGCAGCAGTTCATCGACTCTGCACTTTCCGCCTCGCCGCTGTCCGTGTTGACGTCCGCAGGCGTCGCCTACCTGGTCGTGGGAGTGTTCCAACAGGTGCTCTCGGCGACCTCGACATACCTGGGAGCCGACGTGGGTTGGCGCGCCACCAACCAGCTTCGCCTCGACTTGGCGCGCCATGCCCTCGGCCTCGACATGGGATTTCACAACAGCACCACTCCTGGCGAAATGATCGAACGCATCGACGGTGACGTCACGGCGGTGTCGAACTTCATCTCCCGGTTCGTTGTCCGGCTTCTCGGCAGTGGGTTGCTTCTCGTCGCAGTCGTCATCGTCTCGATGATCGAGGACTGGCGCCTGGGCGTGCAATGGTGGTCTACGTGGCCGGCGTACTCGTGCTCCTCCTACGAATGCGGCACATGGCCGAACGCGCCTCCGAGGAGGAGCGGGACACCTCGGCACGGTTGTACGGGTTCATCGAGGAGCGGCTCGACGGGCTGGACGACATCCGCGCCAACGGCGCAGGGCTCCACACGATGTACGTCTTCATCGATGTGATGCGTGACTTCTTCAGTCGCACGGTGCGGGCGTGGCGGAAACGCACGCTGTTCTGGGTCGCCTCGAACACCGGGTTCTGGACTGGAGACGTCCTGGCGCTCTCCGTGGGGACCTGGTTGGTGCTGGACGGCGAGATCACCATCGGCACCGCCTACCTCATCATTCAGTACGTCGCACTGGTCCGGACACCGATCGAGCAGGTGGCCCAGGAGTTTCAGGAGCTGCAGCGAGCGGCGGGCGGAATTCTCCGGATCGACGCCCTGCGCGCCCGTCGATCTCGCCTGGACGAATCGCGCACCCGCACCCGCTCCCGGACCGACGGGGCGACGGTTCGATTCGAGCGCGTCTCCTTCTCATACGACGACAAGCAGGTGCTCGACGGTGTCGACTTCGAGATACCGGACGGTACGTCGCTCGGGCTGTTGGGGCGTACGGGAGGCGGGAAGACCACGATCACCCGACTCATCGCCCGTCTCTACGACCCGACCGAGGGCCGCGTCACGGTCGGTGGCGTGGACATCCGTGACCTCGATCCGCCACAGCTGCGTCGCCTGGTCGGGATGGTCACCCAGGACGTCCAGTTGTTTCAAGCCACGGTTCGCGACAACCTCACGTTCTTTCGTCCAGAGGTTACGGACTCTCAGATCGTGGAGTCGATGGAGGCGGTGGGGCTCGGCGGGTGGATCGATCAGTTGGGGCTCGATACCGAACTGGGCGCTGGAGGCGAAGGTCTGTCCGCAGGGGAGAGCCAATTGCTGGCGTTCGCCCGTGTCTTCTTGCAGGATCCCCGGGTCGTGATCCTCGACGAGCCGTCCTCCCGGCTCGATCCCAGCACCGAGTCGCTCATCGGGACAGCGACGGAGCGACTCTTCGCGGGTCGCACCGCAGTGATCGTTGCCCACCGGCTCGAGAAGGTGAGGGCGGTGGATGCGATCATGGTCGTGGAGCGGGGTCGGGTGGTCGAGCACGGATCCCGAACGGATCTCGAAGCCGACACGCAGAGCCGATACCACCGCCTCCTCCGTACCGGGACGGGTGGTGAGCCGGCGTGAGCGGCTTCTCGACGCTGCGAGTCGGCTGGGAGATGATTCGGTATCGCCCGGGCCGGTTCTTCTTCGCCGCCGTGCTCTGGACGATGATTCACGGCTCACCGGTTGCGCTCGGCGTTGCCATCGGAGCGGTGTTCGACCGCCTGTCGGAAGGTGAGATGTTCGGCGAGGGCGTCTGGTCGATCATCCTCGTCTTCGCGGCGATCGTCTACGGGCGTCTGGCCATCTTCTGGTTCGGTGACGTGGTGTGGATCGATCATCTCACCGAGAGTTCGCTACAGCTTCGACGCAACCTGCTCCGCTGGCTCGTCACCGCTCCGCGGTCGCGTCGGCTCCCTGTTTCGCCCAGTGAGGCGGTCAGCACGTTTCGAGACGATGTCGACGACCTTCTCGAATACCTCGAGAACTGGGTCGACCTCGGAGGTCTCCTCACGTACGCCATCGGGGCCGTGGCGGTGATGCTGACGATCGACGCCCGCCTCACGGGCTTCGTGCTGATTCCACTCGTCTTGACGCTCGGGCTAACCCAGTCCCTGAGTCCCCAGATCCGAAAGCGGCGTCGAGTGATGCGGGTGGCGACCGAGGACGTCACCGGTTTCGTGGGGGAACTCTTCGGTGGCGTCCAAGCCGTGAAGCTGGCCGATGCCGCTGAACCGGCGCTGTCTCGTTTCGCGACACTGAACGAGACCAGACGCCACGCCGCGCTGCGAGACACGTTCCTGACGGAGCTGCTGCGCTCGATCAACAGCAACATGGCCACGATCGCCACGGCCATCGTCCTCCTCATGGCGGGGTCGTCGATTCTCGACGGTTCGTTCAGTGTCGGTGATCTGGCGGTGTTCCTCACCTATCTGCCCCGGCTGACGGGGTATACGGCGCGTCACAGTCGACGCTCCGGACCTGGCCCTCCTCGATCGCAGCAGGGTTCCCCTGGTCGACGATGTTCCGGAGCCGGCGCCCACTCCGCTCGACGAGCGATTCGAGACGCTCGAAGTCCGCAATCTCGCCTTCCGATACCCGTCCACCGACGGAGGGATCGCCGACGTCTCCTTTTCGATGAGGCGGGGCGAGTTCGTGGTGGTCACGGGAAAGATCGCATCTGGCAAGACCACGCTGGTTCGAGCCCTGCTCGGGCTGATTCCGGCCGAAGGTGAAGTCCGCTGGAACGGGCGGCTGATCGAGGATCCGGCATCGTTTCTCGTGCCGCCCCGCACGGCGTACACCGCCCAGGTGCCTCGGCTCTTCAGCGACTCCCTGGCCCGCAACATCAGCCTCGGCAGCCACGTCACCCATCAGATGATGCGAGACGCCGTGGAGCTGGCGATCCTCGACCCGGACGTGGCAGACCTCGAACGCGGACTGGAGACCGCGGTGGGTGCGAGGGGTGTGAAGCTCTCCGTGGGGCAGGTGCAGCGATCTGCTGCGGCCCGGGCATTCGCCACCGGGGCAGAGTTGCTGGTCTTCGACGACATCTCCTCGGCGCTCGACGTCGATACCGAGGCGAGCCTGTGGGACGGCCTCTTCGCCCGTCGGGACGTGTCGTGTCTGGTCGTGAGTCACCGCCGGTCGGTGCTGCGACGTGCTGATCGGGTGGTCCTGTTGGACGACGGGACCGTCGTCGCGGAGGGTCCGCTCGAGGAACTACTCGACACCGAACCTCGGATGCGGGCGCTGTGGGAGGCCGAGGCCGACGGGAGTCACAGGGTCACCGGATAGGCAGGTCGGCTTCTCAGGCTCGTCGGTAAAACCGCACGTTCTCGTCGAAGGACGTGATGCGGGCCCTCGTTCGCAGATGTTCGAGGTGCGACACCGTCTCCCGCAGGGCGAGGCGCTGCTGGAGCGGGTTGAGGTGCGGGCGGAATGACTCGCCCATCACATCCCAGGCGGTGATGGGAGCGAGGCTGACGACTTCGAACATTCCTTCGAGGCGACGCTCGTGGTGCAGTTCGATCTGCTCTGCTCGTTGTGCTCCACGCTCGACGACTCCGCCGTGCGCCGGATACGTCAGACCGAATCCGGCGGCGGTGATGCGTCGCACCGACACCAGATACAGGCCGAGCACGTCGATCCCGGTGTGGTCCCACATGATCACGGGGGTGATCCTGGGAAGGACGTGATCGCCCGCGAACAGGATTCCGGTCTTCGAGTCGACCAAGCAGATGTGGCTGTGCTCATGGCCCGGGGTGTGAAGGACTTCGAGATACCGGCCGTCTCCCAAGTCGAGATGGTCGCCGTCGTCGACGACGTCGTCCGGGGGCCCGATGAAGGGCATCCAGGCGGCTCGGTCGAGTGCGCTGAAGGCCCCGAGTTGCTCGGCCGGGACACCCGCGAGGACCCCGAACGATTCCAGCCAGGCCCGCGACGCCGGCGTGTCGTTGTAGCGGTGATGGTTCTCGAGCGCGCTTCGGTGCATCGTCAGCCTGGCACCGGTCAGGGAGACGACCTTGGGCGCCATCCCCACGTGGTCAGGATGGAGATGGGTGACCACAAGGGTGTGAATGGAGTCGGGTTCGATCTCCAGTACTGCAAGTCCATCGAGGAGACGGGTCATGCCCGGCTCCCAGTCGACGCCGCAATCGAGGAGCACCGTGCCGGTGGATGAACGAATCACGTAGGCGTTGACCCAGGAGGGACTGTCGAATGGCAGGGGGAGTGGAATGACCCCGATCCCATGACCGAGGTCACTGATGTCGGGAAGTCTCCGGCTCAACCGTGGACCGATTCCTTGACGGTGAAGGTGATGTCGAGGGCGACCGAGAACTCCGTCGGGACACCGGATTCGTCGACCGCGCCCCACACGTCGACGACATCGAATCGGGTGATCTCGTCGATTGTCGTTGCCGCCCGCGCCAGCACGGTGCGCACCGCATCTTCGATTCCGCGGCTGGAACTCCCGGAGAGCCTGACGGTCTTGGTGATCTGGGACATGAGTCGAGACTACCCGTCCTCGGTCATCTTTCGAGGAGCTGGGTCGCGGCACGGCGGCCCGACCCGAATGCCGCTTGCACGGTTCCGTGGTACTCGGCGACGGTGTGCTCGCCTGCGAACAGCACCGGCCCGTCGACCCTGCCGAACACGTCCATGTCGGCACTGCTCGCTCCGGTGGGGATGTAGCTGTAGGCCCCGCCGGCGTAGGGATCGTCGCGCCAATCGGTGATCATCGCCGCGATGGGTTTCGGGCCCTTTCCGAGCATCGTGGCCAGCGACGCGCGGGCGAGGTCGAGGCGCGCCCCCGGATCCTCGGGAAGGTTGGAGAGCGCCGGGTTGAAGAAGCCCACGAGGGTGGGTGCGCCGACGTGTGCCGAGAGGTCCATCCACGCCGGGAAGTGACGCTCGGCGGTGACATGGACGAGGCGACGGACGTCCTCGGGCCACCAGCGTTCCCGGTAGCGCAGCACGATCTTTTCGACCGTCGAAAGCCGGAGCCGTCGTGCCGCCGCGAGGATCGGCCCGGGCAGGTTCGGCTGAAAGAGGATCGTGCCTCGGCTCAGTACCGCCACTGGCACCGTCACGACCACGTGGTCGGCCGAGAGGGAGCGACGGTTCGTCGAGACGATGACGCCGTTCGCACCGTGTTCCACGGCGAGGACGGGTTCCTCCAACGAGATGTCGAGGCTGCGGGCGAGGTGGTCGACGAGGGAGCGGTAGCCGCCGGCGAGCACGACGTTGCCTCCCCCATGGAGGCGGTACGCCGCCGCACCCCGGGCCGAGATCCCGGCTGGGTCGGCGCCGATGTTGAGACCACCCTCCAGCCACGAGAGACTGAACCGCACCGCCTCTGCAGGCTCACCCGTCAACGTGCGGTTGGCGATGTACCACTCGACGGCATCGGCGAACGTGGCATCGGTGTCGAGGTCATCTGCGGCTTCGGCGGGGTCGAAGTCGCTCCACGCGGCGACGAGGGAGGTCGTCGCGGTCTGGGACAGGAGCGACCCGTCGGATGCGTGCACCTGCATGCGGGACCCCCAGGCGCCGTCGCTCGCCCACTCGAGGCCCGCGTCACGGCAGAACTCGGCGAGCGGATTGCCGACCGGACCGTGGATCCACGCCCCGCCGAGATCGACGTCGTGGCCCGCGATGTGGCCGGTCCAGACACGGCCCCCGATCCGGTCGCGGGCCTCGACGACGGACACGTCGACGCCGGCGTCACGGAGGAACGCAGCGCACGTCAGCCCTGATACTCCCGCCCCGATCACGATCACACGCATGGTGGGAAGATCGTAGTCGAGCGAACACCTGTTCGACCCACCTGATACCCTCCCCTCATGCCCCCGGAGAGACCCCAGAACGCGTTCTTAGCGAATCAGAGCCTCAGTAATACGACGATTCGCGTGGCAAAAACGGTTAGCGGCACACCGCGCTATGCCGAACTCCACTGTCACACCAACTTCTCGTTCCTGGACGGTGCCGCGCATCCCCACGAACTGGTGGCGCGTGCCTCCGAGCTGGGGTACTCGGCGATCGGGGTGACGGATCACGACGGGTTCTATGGGGCGGTGAAGGTGATGGAAGCGGCCCGACATCTCGCCATGCCGGTTGTCTACGGGACCGAGATCGGCATCGGGGTCGCCGAGGGAACCGCCGACCCGATCCGCACTGCGGAGGAATGGGACAGTCGACGCCTGGAACGCAACGAGCCCATGGGTCGTCGCGGCCGTTCGGTCACCCACCACGGGACCAAACCTGTCGATCGGAAGGACGCCAATCATCTGGTGCTCCTGGCAGGTTCCCCGGGGGCGTACACGGTGCTGTCCCGTCTCGTGTCCCGAGCCCAACTGCGGGGGGAGAAGGACCGGGCGGCGTATTCGTGGGCGGATCTGGCAGAGGCTGCATCTCATCGGTCGGTGCATGCCCTCACGGGGTGCTGGCAGGGAGCAGTCCCCGGGGCGGCAGCGGCGGGCGACCTCCCAGGTGCGATTCGGGAAGCGGCACGTCTTCAGGACCTCTTCGGCGAGCGGCTTCACATCGAACTGTGGCATCACGGAGTGCCGGGCGACGACGAACGGAACGATCTGCTGTGGGAGGTGGGCGCCCGTCTCGGATTGACGTGCGTCGCGACGAACCAGGTCCATCACGCGTTGCGTTCCGACAGTGCCCTGGCCGATGTGCTCGCTGCCATCGCCGGACGCCGCGATCTGAATTCGGCGGACGGGTTCCGGGCGGGGACCGACGAGCGATATCTGAAGACGCCCGAGGAGATGGCGGTGCGCTTCGCTCGGTACCCCGGCGTGGTGGAACGTGCCGCCGATCTCGGCGAGGCCCTCGCTTTCGACCTCCGGTTGATCGGTCCGCAACTCCCGCCGTTTCCGATGCCAGGACACTTTCGAGACGAGATGGAGTTCCTCCGCCACCTCACCTGGGAGGGAGCCCGTGAGGTCTATCCGGGGGTGGGGGAGGGCGGGGTGGAGCCGGGGGCGAGGATGCGGCTCGAGCACGAACTCGGGATCATCGAGCGGCTGGGCTTCGCCGGGTACTTTCTCGTGGTCAAGGATCTCGTCGATTTCGCACGTGCGCAGGGAATCTTCTGTCAGATCCGGGGATCAGGTGCGGATTCGGCGGTCTGTCGCTGCCTGGGGTTGACCAGGGTCGATCCGATACGGTTGCAACTGCCTTTCGAGCGCTTCTTGTCCGAGGAGCGGGGCCGGCCGCCGGACATCGATCTCGACCTCGAAGCGGATCGCCGGGAGGAGGTCATCCAGTACTGCTACCGCAGATATGGCCGGGAACGGGCGGCGATGGTCGCCAACGTCGTCACCTATCGGGCTCGGTCGGTCTTGCGAGACGTCGGCAAGGTGTTCGGGATGACCCAGTCCCAGGTCGATGGACTGTCCAAGTACGTCGACAGCCGCAACGCGGCAAACCTGCGGTCGGAGGCTCCGTTGCCGCACGGGATCACCGCTGAGTTCATCTATGAGATGTGCCACCGGTTGGACGGGTTTCCTCGGCATTTGGGCATTCATTCGGGGGGAATGGTCATTGCAGACCGGCCACTCCACCAGGTGGTCCCTCTCGAGTGGGGTCGGATGGAGGGGAGAACGGTGTTGCAGTGGGACAAGGACGACTGTGCGGCGATCGGCATCGTCAAGTTCGACCTCCTGGGTCTGGGGATGCTCAACGCACTGCACATCGCCACCGATCTCATCGAGGAGACTCATGGTGTCGAGGTCGACCTGGCGACCATCCCCCAGGAGCCGGCCATCTATCGGCAGTTGACCGCAGCCGACACCGTCGGTCTCTTCCAGGTGGAGTCCCGGGCGCAAATGGCGACGCTGCCTCGCATGAAACCGAAGTCCTTCTACGACCTGGCAGTGGAGGTCGCGCTCATCCGCCCGGGGCCCATCCAAGGTGCGTCGGTGCATCCGTATCTCCGCAGGCGGAACGGGGAGGAACCGATTCGCTACCCGCATCCGTCCACCGTGCCGATCCTCGAAAAGACCCTGGGGGTGCCGGTGTTCCAGGAACAACTCATGGAGTTGGCGCGCATCTGTGCGGGTTTCGACGGAGGCCAGTCGGACCGGTTGCGACAGGCGATGAGTTCGAAACGCTCAGAGGAGGCAATGGAGGCGCTGCATGAGGAGGTCCATGCAGGGATGGCGAACAAGGGCATCACCGGCCCCGCGGCGGACGAGATCTGGGAGAAACTGCAGGGGTTTTCGAGTTTCGGGTTCCCCGAGTCGCATTCGGTGAGCTTTGCCTACATCGTCTACATGTCGGCGTGGCTGCGGTTCCATTATCCGGCCGAGTTCCTGGCGGGGCTCCTCAACGCCCAACCGATGGGCTTCTACAATCCCAACACCCTCGTACAGGATGCCCAACGCCATGGCGTGATCGTCCTGGAGCCCGATGTGAATGCGTCGTGGCATGACTGCACGATCGAGCCGGCAGACGCCGATCCGGACGACCTCGTGGACTATCTGGGATCGGTATGGCGCCGGGGCAGAGGGGCCACCGATGATGCAGTGCGTCCTGCGGTGGCAGTGAGAATGGGGTTGCGGTATGTCCGCAACCTGGGTGAGTCCGAGATCTCGCGTATCGAGACAGCCAGGATGCTGGGGGGTCGATTCGTCGACCCATCCGATCTGGCGCACCGCACCGGGCTGGCTCTCGACGCGTTGGAGGGCCTGGCCGCAGCCGGGGCGTTGGAGTCGGTCGGTCTCGGCCGTCGGGAAGGGCTGTGGGCCGCAGGTTCGCTGGCGGAGATCGGTCCGGGGCGTCTTCCGCTGGCACCGGGGGTGGATTCTCCGGCGCTCGCCCCGATGGACGACCAGGAACGGCATCTCGCCGATCTGTGGGCGGTGGGAGCGTCCACGACGCATCCGATTCAGTTCGTGAGGGATCGGCTGGGAGACTGTTTGACGATCAGCCAGGTGTTGGGGTTGCACACGCATACCCGTGCGGTGCTGGTGGCCGGTGTGGTGACCCATCGGCAGCGTCCGAGCACGGCCAACGGGGTGATCTTCCTCAACCTCGAGGATGAGACCGGTCTGTTGAATGTGATCGTGCTGCCCCCGGTGTGGGAGGCCCAGCGCGATGTGGCCCGCCGTCATCCTGCGCTGCGGATCGAGGGGATGGTCGAATACCGCGACGGGGTGACCAATCTGGTGGCGAGGCGCTTCGAACCACTCGACGTCGTGACGGCGCGACCTCGGGACTTTCGCTGACGGCCGATTTCGGCAGTCGACTCGCCGAGATCTACGCCCACCCGCGCTGGATCATCGTCAACGGTGTCTCTGCGAATACCCCCGTCGCCGGCAGGGACGCCAGGTGAGCAGCGCTGCCTAACGTTTGTTAGGTATAGTGGACGGCATGGTCGCAGCACAGCAGCGTGATCAGTCGGGTCGCGAGCGCATCACAGACGCGGCGGCCGAGCTGTTCCTCCGTAACGGGTACGCCCAAACCTCGCTGCGAGACATCGCCGCGACAGTCGGCATCAAGGCCGGTTCGATCTATTACCACTTCGACTCCAAGGAGGCGTTGTTCGCGGACATCCTGTCACAAGGCATCCGGGTGATGGAGGATGCCTTCGCCCTCGTATCGACCGAGACCCGGGACGGCGATGGCGAGACCCGGGTCCGGCGCCACATCGGGGGCCACCTCTCCGCACTCTTCGAACACGGCCCGTACACCACCAACCACGTCTCGGCGTTCCACATCGCCCCGCCGAGCGTCAAGGAGGCCGTGATTCCGGCGCGGGATCGATACGAGGGCGCCTGGGTCGCCCTCTTCGACGATCTCGTGGCGCGAGGCGAGATGAAGGGCGACATGTCGCCGTCGCTCGTCCGGCTCTCGCTGTTCGGCGCGATGAATTTCGCCGTGGAGTGGTTCGATCCGACCCGCGGCAATCTCGATGAGCTGGTGACCGTCATCGCCCGCCAGTTCTGGAGCGGGGTTGGCACGCGATGAGAGTGCTCGACACGGCGATCGATCCCACGTCGCCCCGGTTCGCCGAGAACCGCCAGGCATACCAGGACCTCGTGTCCACTCTCACCAACCGCATGCAGTGGGCGATCGACGGAGGACCTGCCAGGGCACGCAGCATCGAGCGGCATCTCGGGAGGGGCAAGGTGATGGTGCGCGACCGCATCGACATGGTGATCGACACCGACACCTCCTTTCTCGAACTGTCCACCCTCGCGGGCTACGGCCAGTACGACGACGAGGTTCCGGGTGCGGGAATCGTCACGGGAATCGGTCTGGTCCACGGTGTGCCGTACGTCTTCATCGCAAACGACGCAACGGTCAAGGGAGGATCCCTCGTTCCGGTCGCCATCAAAAAGCACGTGCGGGCCCAGGACATCGCCGAACAAAACGGACTGGGTGTCATCTACCTGGTCGACTCGGGCGGCGCATTCCTTCCCCTGCAGGACGAGATCTTTCCCGACAAGGACCACTTCGGCGGGAGCTTCTACCGGCAGGCGAGGCTCAGCGCACAGGGACTGGCTCAGCTCTCGGTGGTGCTCGGCGGATGCACGGCCGGGGGCGCATATGTCCCCGCCCTCTCCGACGAGGTCATCATGGTGGAGGGAATCGGACGCATCTTTCTCGGCGGACCGCCGATCGTGAAGGCGGCGCTCGGCGAGATCATCGAACCGGACGATCTCGGCGGGGCCGCCCTGCACACGAGGGTCTCGGGGGTGAGCGACTACATCGCTTCCACCGAGGCCGAGGCGTATGGTCGGCTCCGGGAGATCTGCGAGACCACCGCCCAACGACGGATCGACCAACGACAAGGGTGGCTGGACTGGACGGAGCCCGAACCGCCCGTCCACGATCCTTCGGAGATCTACGGCATCGTCTCCGCCGACGACCGCATCCCCTTCGATTCGACCGAGATCATCGCCCGGATCGTCGACGGTTCCCGATTCTCGGCGTTCAAGCCGGAGTGGGGAGAGTCGATCGTGACCGGATTCGCCAGGATCTGGGGTCACCTGGTCGGCATCATCGCCAACAACGGCATCATCTTCTCCGAGTCGGCGCTGAAGGCGACTCACTTCATCGAACTATGCGAGCAGCGACGCATCCCGCTCGTGTTCCTCCAGAACACCTCGGGGTACATGGTGGGCCGGGACTCCGAGGCCGCAGGCATCGCCAAGCACGGCGCCAAGATGGTCAGTGCGGTCGCCAACGCAACCGTCCCGAAGTACACGGTGCTGATCGGCGGGTCGTACGGCGCAGGCAACTACGGAATGTGCGGCCGCGGATTCAATCCCCGCTTCCTGTTCGCCTGGCCCAACTCGCGCATCGCAACGATGTCTGCCCAGACCGCCCAGACGGTGCTCGTCGACATCCGGCTGGGAGGAATGAAGGGCGGGGACACCAGCGAGCGCGACGTCGAAGGGCTGCGACGGGAGGTCGTCGACCAGTACGAGACGCAATCGGACCCGTACTACGCGACCTCACGGCTGTGGGACGACGGACTCATCGATCCCGTGCGCACCCGGGACGTTCTCGGACTCTGCCTCGCCCTCGCCGCTCGTCAGGACGAACCCATTCCCGGACCCGGCATCGTCTACCGGATGTGACGATGCGCATACTCGTCGCCAACCGCGGTGAGATCGCCCGGCGGGTGATCCGTACCGCCCGGCGCATGGGCTATGGATCCGTCGCCGTGTTCGCCGATCCGGACGCCGACGCCCCCTTCGTGACCGACGCCGACCAGGCGGTCCGGCTCGGACCGGCCGAGTTGGAGTCGAGCTATCTGTCGATCGATCGCATTCTCGATGCAGCCCTGCGCTCGGATGCCGGTGCCATCCATCCCGGATACGGGTTCCTTTCGGAGAACGCCGCGTTCGCCCGCGCCGTCATCGACGCCGGCCTGATCTGGATCGGGCCTCACCCCGATGCGATCGCCGCCATGGGTTCGAAGATCGAGGCGAGACGCATCGCGGCGGAGGCGGGGATACCGGTGATCCCCGGATTCGATGAGAGTCAGGACGCCGACGCCCTCCGAGAGGCCGCGTCGCACATCGGGTTTCCCGTACTGGTGAAGGCATCAGCGGGTGGCGGCGGCAAGGGCATTCGCATCGTGTCGGAGGCCGCAGGCTTCGATGCCGCGATCGATGCCGCCCGAGAGGAGGCACGGAGGTCGTTCTCCGACGAGCGGATGATCGTCGAGCGGTACATCACCAGGCCGCGACACGTCGAGGTCCAGATCGTCGGAGACCGGCACGGGACTCTGACGCATCTCGGTACCCGGGAGTGCTCCGTGCAGCGGCGTTATCAGAAGCTGATGGAGGAAGCTCCCGCTCCGAATCTGCCGGACGCCGCCCGCCACGGGATGCAGGGTGCCGCGGTGTCGCTCGCCCGGCAGATCGGTTACGACTCGGTGGGGACCGTCGAGTTCGTCGTCGATGACGAAACCGGGGACTTCTTCTTCCTCGAGATGAACACCCGACTGCAGGTGGAGCATCCCGTGACCGAGTACGTCACGGGTCTCGACCTGGTGGAGCTGCAGATTCGGGCGGCGTTCGACGAGCGGCTCGATCTGGCTGACGTCACCGTGGCCGGTCACGCATTCGAGGTGCGCATCAACGCCGAAGACCCCTGGGCGGACTTCGCGCCGCAGGTGGGAACGGTGACGGATCTGGTGGTGCCCTCAGGGGTGCGGTGGGACAGCGGCGTCGAGGCTGGGAGCCGGATCAGCGCCCACTACGACCCGTTGGTCGCCAAGCTGATCGTGGGCGGTCCCGATCGCGAGTCGGCACGAAGAGAGCTCGCCGCCGCCCTCGACCGACTGGTCATCGGGGGCGTTCGCACCAATGCAGGATTCCATCGGTGGCTCATCGATGAGCCTGCGGTTGTGGCCGGGACCGTGACGACTCGATTCCTCGACGAGACACCCCTCCCGGCCATGCCGGAGGAAGAGGACGCCGCGAGAGCCGCCGCCGCGGCGTGGCGTCGTGACAGGACGGAGGCACGACCGGATGTCGACCCGTGGCGTGGGCTGGGAGGCTTCCGGGTCACGCCGCACACGGGCGCCCTGGTCGTGCCGATCGCAGGGCGCGCCGTCCACGATGTGAGCCTCGAGGCGGGCCCCGGTGTAGCCGACGAGCAACGTCCGCCAACTGTCGTGGATCGGGATGCGAGGCGCGTCGTTGTCGTTCTGGACGGGCACAGCTTCACTTTCCGGGTGCTCACCCGGTCCGAACGCTGGTCGGGCGGTACGACAGAGCGACGGGGCGCGCCCAGCGACATCACGGCGCCGTTCCCCGGTGTGGTCGCCGAGGTTCGGGTCGCCGCGGGCGACACCGTCGAAGCAGGCCAGACGGTCGCGGTCATCGAGGCCATGAAGATGCTGCACCCGCTCACCGCCCACGGCGCCGGCACCGTCGCCGAGGTGCGCACCACCCCTGGAGACAACGTCGTCTCCGATCAAATCCTGATCACTTTCGAGAACGGAGCAGTCGAATGACACACCGCAATGCCTACATGACCGACGAGTTGCAGGCGATCTACGACCAGACGGTCGAATTCGTCTCCAAAGAGGTGGTCCCGCACGGCGAATCATGGGAAGAAGCCGGACGCGTCCCGCGCGAGGTCCTCCTGAAGATGGGGGCACTCGGCATGCTGGGTCTGCGGGTGCCGGAGAAGTGGGGCGGGCTCGGCCTCGGCCCGCTTGCGTCGGCAACGTTCAGCGAGGCTCTGGGCGCGTCCACCTTCGCCGGGTTCGACGTGACCGTTCTCGTGCACACCGACATGGCCGGACCGCACCTGCTCAATTCGGGGACGACGGACCAGTTGGAACGGTGGATGCCCGGGGTGCTGTCCGGTGAGACGATCCTGTCGATCGCGGTCACCGAACCCGACGCCGGGTCCGACGTCGCCGGGATCCGTACTCGGGCGAGGAAGGACGGCAATGGATGGCGGATCAACGGGACCAAGACGTTCATCACGAACTCGGTCTACGGAGATCTCTCGATCGTCGCGGCCCGCACCGATCTCGACAGCAAGTACGGAATCACGATGTTCCTGGTGCCAAAGGGCACGGAAGGCTTCACGGTGGCCAAGAAACTCGACAAGCACGGGTGGCGGTGTTCGGACACCGGCGAACTGGTGCTCGACGACGTCTGGGTGCCGGACGACCAACTTCTCGGAACGCCGCACCGAGGGTTCTACGAGACGATGCGGAACTTCCAGAACGAACGCATGGTGCTCGTCGGGATGGGAGTCGGGGCCGCCCAGGTCGCGATCGATCTCACGCTCGCCTACACCCAGGACCGCGCGGCGTTCGGGGCCACCCTGTTCGATCTCGGCGCGATCCGCCAGCGCATGGCGATGAATCAGGCGACCGTCGACGCGGTGCGGGCATCGATGTACCACGCGGCGTGGCTGGGCGAACAGGGCATCGACAACGTGAAAGAGATGTCGGGGGTCAAGGCGTTCGGAGCCGAAGCCATCAACCGGGTGCTCTACGACTGTGTGCAGTTCCACGGCGGCATGGGATACATGCGGGAGTCGGCGATCGAGCGCATGGCCCGCGATGTCCGGATTCTGCCGATCGGCGGGGGAGCAACGGAAGTGATGCTGGAAGAGGTCGCCAAGCGTTCTGTCATCGTGTGACATGATCAGGTCATGCGAATTCGTAGCCTGCTCTTCGCCCCTGCCGTACGACCGGATCTCCTTGCGAAGTTTCCTCGTGCGGGCGCCGATGGGGTCGTCATCGATTGCGAGGATGCGACCCCTCCCGATGCCAAGGACGAGGGGAGAAACCATGCGCGGACTCTGGGAGCCGAACTCGCAGCCGCGGGACAGTCGGTGTTCATCCGAGTCAACGCCGTCGACACCTCCTGGTTCGATGCCGATGTCGCCGACGGCATCCCCGTTGGAGCGTGCGGCATCCTCGTTCCGATGGTTGAGGCCCTCGACCAACTGGATCGCGTCGGAGAAGCACTCGCGGCTGTGGGCCACGACGCACTCCGGGTGGTGGCCGGGCTCGAGACGGCGGCAGGTGTCGCCGGAGCTCGCGAGTTTCTGGACCACCGCGTGGTCACGGCCGGCTATTTCGGGGCGGAGGACTTCGTCGCCGACATGGGCGGTGTACGCACCGACTCGAACATCGAGGTTCTGCACGCCCGCTCCGAGGTTGCTCTCGCGGGGAGGCTCGCCAGGGTTCCGGTGCTCGACCAAGTAGTGGTCCGCTTTTCGGATCACGAGCGTTTCGAGAGGGAGGCCGGCGAAGCCCGAGCTCTGGGTTACGCCGGCAAGATGTGCATCCATCCTTCCCAAGTCGCGCTCGCACACACCGCCTTCACGCCCGCACCCGCGGAAGTCGCTGCGGCGCTCGCGGTGATCGATGCCTACGAGGCGGCGGAGAAGAACGGGAAGGGTGGAGTCATCGTCGTCGACGGTCGCATGATCGATGGGCCGCTGGTGGCCCAAGCGCGACGCGTCGTCGAAATGGCCGACTGACTACTCCGGGCGGCGGAGCATCAGCGCGTTTCGAACGGCCCGACACACCAGCACATCATCCCGCTTGTACCCGCGGTGTTCGAGCTTCACGATCCCCTGGGCGGGGCGAGATTCCGACGAGCGGGTTTCCAGCACCTCGGTGACGACGTTGATGGTGTCGCCGTGGAACACGGGAGCCGGGAAGGTCACCTCTTCAAAACCGAGGTTGGCGACGGTGGTCCCGAAGGTGAGTTCATGAATGCTCAACCCGATCACGAGGGCCAGTGTGAACATCGAGTTGACGAGGGGCTGACCGAACTCGGTCTCCTTGGCGTAGTCGAAGTCGAGATGGAGAGCCGCCGGGTTCATGGTGACCGCGGAGAAGAACACGTTGTCGGACTCGGTGATCGTGCGGCGGATGGCGTGGTGGACGGTCAGGCCGGGAGTGAGATCCTCGAACCACTTTCCCGTCACGGGGCGGTCTGTCACCGGGCGCAGTCCCAGTGGCTCCATCCGCCGGGGAGTTCGTAGAGCATCCACGCGGCGACTGCCACGTTGGCTTCGGGATCGAAGATCGAGGCCGTGGGATGTCCGGCTTCCGCGGAGCGCTCCGCCCATTCGTCCGGGACGTGTTGGAAGAGCCCCGAAGACCCCGTGGCCGGGTTCACCGCAGCAGGGTTGAAGGCGGACACGCACCATGCCACCCGAATCGCACGGTTCACGTCGTCGGGACCGAAGTACTCGGTGACGAGCTCTCTGACCTCCATCTCGGTGAGATATCCGCTTCGCACGAACACGCCACCCCGCTTGTCGGACGGTGCGGGCTGGTCCGTGGGCGCCGCCGAGCGTCCGAGTTCGCCGGCTCCGGCGATGGTGGGGTCGAGCTCCTCGACCCTGGCGCCCGTCGTGGGCGTTGTGGTGTCGGCGCTTCCCACGAAGCCGAGAGCCGATACCGCTCCCGCAGTACGGCCGACATCGGTTGCCAGGGTGGAAACGGATTTGGTGCCGTCGTCGGTGTCGTCTCCCGCGGAGAAGGCGGCAAAACCGGCGACTGCCAGCATTGCGACGAGTACCCAGCCGATCAGCAATCCAGCCCGGGCGATACGCATTCCGTCAAGTGACACTATGAGATCTCTGCCCCTCGGAAGACACGAACAGCCAGCGCGGCGACGTGTGGAACCGGAAGCCTATGCCCGCGTCGCGAGGCGGCGCAAACCGGAATGGGGATCTGCAGAACCGCGGTCAGACACCGAAACGCTGCGCGAGGTGGTTCACCACGTGGTTCCAGGCGGTGCTCGACCGCTCCAGAAACTCGAAATGTCCGACATCGGCGAGCTCGAGGTACTCCACTTGGGGGTTGGAAGCCGCGAACGTGCGCGAGTGCGAGACCGGGACGCGATCATCCGCGCTGCCGTGCACGACGAGCGCGGGACCGACTGATGCGGTGAGGGGCGACGCATCCTCGGGAGGCGTCTCGCCGAGAAACGCGGCCACGGCACCCGCATCGAGACCCTCGCGCACGGCTGCCGTCATGTCGAGGATTCCCCCCAGCGCCACCGGTAGGAACGCGACGTCGACGACGTCGGCCGCCATCATGGCGAGCTGGGCTCCCGCCGAATGTCCGATCACCGCGAACCGATCGACGTCTTCGAGTGCCGCGACGTGGGAGATGGCGCCTGCCACGTCGTCGAGTGTCGCGGGCCATCCGCCACCCGTGCCGACACGCCGGTACTCGATGTTGGCCGTGAGATAGCCCCGCCGTGCGAGGTCGATGGCGATTCCTTCCATCGTGTCCTTCGTCCACATGTGCCGCCAGAACCCGCCGTGGACGAATATCACCGCCGCATGCGGGGGGTCGTCACGTGGTCGACGGACGTCGATCGTCGCGTCCGGATGGTCGGCGTACCGCATCACCTCGACGGGCCATTCCTGACGATGCACCAAGTGCCGCAAGGCCCACCGGTACCCGTCGACACCCCGTCCGTAGATGGCCCCGACGCATGCAGGCCCGAGCACCGAGATCTGCCGCCACGCATCGCGCTCGACCACATTCGAGATGTGCACCTCCATCGTGGGAATGGAGATCGCTTCGATGGCGTCGTGGATGGCGTACGACGTGTGGGTGTACGCCCCTGCGTTGAGGACGACGCCGGCATGGGTGAGGCGCGCTTGGTGCAACAGGTCGATCAGGGCGCCTTCGTGGTTGGACTGGGCCGTGTCCACTTCGACGCCGAGGGAAGCGGCCCAGTCCCGGCAGGCGTCGTCGAGGTCAGACAGCGTCGTTGTGCCGTACACGGCAGGGTTGCGCGTCCCCAGGAGGTTGAGGTTGGGTCCGTTGAGTACGAGATATCGATCCACGACGGCGACGTTACGACGTTCGAGTGGGCCCCGCAGCAGGTGACCGTGTTCAGGCCGCAGGGCTGACGTGCCCGGTGCTCAATCGCCGTCCTTCCGCGATGAGCCAGTCGGGGAGGGTGGCTGGAACGGTGGGTGTGGCGGCGGCCAGGCGGGCGATCACCGCGTCTCGCACTTCCCGCACCGAAATGTCGGGGACGAAATCTGCGAGGTCGCCCGCAGTTCGCGGTTCCCACTCCAGCCCCAGGGCGCGGTAGACGGGTCCGAGCACCTCGGCGATGCGGCGCCCCCCGTCGACAACGATCACGCCGCCGACATGCGCCGCTCCCCGGACGAGCCGCTGACCGACTCCCATGACCTTGGAGATACCCCCGATGTTGACGCTGTAGGAACCAGGGCAGTACTCGCCTGCGGTCTCGCCCACCCTGGCGTCGAATCCGAGATCACCGAAAGCGCCCGCCATCAACCGGCCGGCCGCTTCGAAGCGCTCGGCGATCGCTTGGCGCGGCTCTGCTGCAGGGATCGCCCAGGAAAACGCGAGCGTGCCCTCGTGGAAAACCGCGGCGCGTCCGCCCGCGAGGCGTTCGATGGGGAGGTATCCCGCCGTCTTCGCCGCTGTCACGGCGCCGGGGTACCCGCCCGTGACCCGATCCTGGCGTCCGAACGCCACGATCCGACCCGTGGTGTGAATCCGGAAGGTCTCGGGTAGCCGGCCCTCTCCGACGCCCACGACGAGGGCGTGGCTGATTCCCGTGTCCAGGCCTGGCTCGGCGGGGTGCGCCACGTATGAAACTTCGACCATCGGGGAACCGAGGCTACGTCAACCACGTATCTACCGGGACACACCCAGAGGCTCCGATGCAAGACCGACCACGACGCCGATCATCCTGCCGGTTCGCAGCTGTTCTGCTGGTACTGCTCGTCGCCGGATGCGGCGACAATCCGCTGGGATCTGTCGGCGAACGCTCGAACGAATGGATCGGTCCGCTCGCGGACGGGGTGACACTTCTCTCGGACGAGTCCCCAGTCAGGGACATTCCCAACTCTGAACCGACGGACGGGCCCGTGATCGTGTCGGAGGGTGACGGGTAACCTCGCGAGCGTCCCGATTCGGGAGGCCGTCATCCATTCCGGTGGTTGGTACAGCTATCTCCAATACGACGAGGAAACCGACCGTCCGGAACTGGATCGCCGGTTGCTTCGACGCGTGTGGGGCTACGGGCAGCCGTACCGGGTGGCACTGGTTGGTGTCCTGGCAACCGTGTTCGTGATTTCCGGTCTCACGGTCATACCTCCGATCATCATGCGCGAACTCGTGGACATCGCGCTTCCCGACCGCGACCTGCGGCTTCTCACGACGCTCGGGGCGGGAATGGTCGCGGTGCCGCTCGTCAGCTCGGCAGTCGGCCTCGCCCAGCGGTATTGGTCGTCGAAGGTCGGCGAGGGGATCATCTTCGACTTGCGCCGGGAGCTCTACGAGCACCTCCAATCGATGTCGCTGCGCTTCTTCACCGCCACGAAGACCGGCGAGCTGATCTCCCGTCTGAACAACGACGTGGTGGGAGCCCAGCAAGCGATCACGGGTACGTTCGTGTCGATCCTCTCGAACATCGTCTCGGTGGTCTTCATTCTCGTCGTCATGGTGCAGGCCGACCTCGTGCTCACGCTGCTGGCGGTCGCGGCCCTCCCTCTCTTCATTCTTCCTGCGCGTCGGGTCGCCCGAGTGTTGCGCACCGTCACCGAACGTCAGATGGAGCACAACGCCTCGATGTCGGCGATCCTCCAGGAGACGTTCAACGTCAGCGGCGCACTTCTCGTCAAACTCTTCAACCGGACCGGGACCGAATCCGAGAAATTCGGAACGGAGGCCGCGGCTGTCCGGGACCTCGGGGTACGTCGGGCCATGATCGGACGCTGGTTCTTCGCCGGTCTCGGGCTCGTCAGCGCGGTCGGGACCGCAGTGGTGTGGTGGGTGGGCGGATACCTCGTCATCACCGACCCTGAACGCATCACGATCGGGACTCTCGTGATGTTCGCCGGCCTCCTCACCCAGCTCTACGGGCCGCTGTCCGCCATTTCCAACACCCGCGTCGAATTCGCGACCTCCCTGGTGAGCTTCGAGCGGGTCTTCGAAGTCCTGGACCTCTCATCGGACCTTCCCGAGGCGGCGGACGCAGTCGATCTCGGTACCGCCCGGGGTTCGGTGGAGTTCGATCATGTCTACTTCACCTATCGCTCCGACGGGCCTGAGGGGCTCGAGGCGGTCAAACGCATCCGACGCTCGGGCCGCGGCGGAACCTTCGATGACGCCCCGATCGCGATGTCATCGACGCGCGAGTGGGCGATCGAAGACGTGTCGTTCCAAGCCGAACCCGGCCGGCTCGTTGCCCTGGTGGGGCCGTCCGGTGCAGGGAAGACGACGATCTCGTATCTGCTCCCGCGCCTCTATGACGTCACCCGGGGCCGGGTGCTCGTCGACGGACACGATGTGCGGCAGATCACGCTGGGCTCCCTCGCCGATGCGATCGGCGTCGTCACCCAGGAGACGTACCTCTTCCATGACACCATCGCCGCCAACCTTCGCTACGCACGCCCCGACGCCACGTCGGCCCAACTGGAGCAGGCGGCGCAGGCCGCCAACATCGGGGATTTCATCGCGTCGCTGGACAAGGGCTTCGAGACAGTGGTCGGAGAGCGGGGATATCGGCTTTCCGGAGGCGAGAGGCAACGTCTCGCCATTGCCCGGGTGATCCTCAAGGACCCGCGGATCCTCGTGCTCGACGAGGCAACGAGTCATCTGGACACCCGCTCGGAGGCTCTCATCCAGGATGCCCTCGAGCGGCTGATGGTCGACCGGACGTCCCTCGTGATCGCGCACCGACTTTCGACGGTCCAGCGGGCGGACCGGATCCTCGTCATCGACGAGGGGCGATTGGTCGAATCCGGTACCCACGAGGAGCTACTCGGCGTGGGCGGCCTGTATGCGACGCTGCACCGCACGCAGTTCCGCGGGGCGGCTGCTCGATGAATCCGACGATGGTCGCCGCGGCCGCCCAACGGATTGCCGGCCGAGTCCGTTGCACCCCCGTTTTGGCGACCGAGATCGGCGGCCAGCCCGTGCATCTCAAGCTCGAATTACTCCAGTACACGGGTTCGTTCAAGCCGCGCGGGGCGTTCAATCGGGTGCTCGGCGAGGCGGTGATTCCCGAGGCGGGTGTGCTGGCGGCTTCAGGTGGCAATCATGGGGCGGCGCTCGCCTACGTCGCCCAGGTGCTGGGAATGCCGTGCGAGATCTTCGTTCCGGAGGTGACGCCCGAGATCAAGAGGCGCAACATTGCTCGGTACGGGGCGACCGTGACCGTCGGAGGTCCGCAGTACTCCGACGCCCTGGAGGCGTCGTTGCAGCGGGCGGCCGAGACGGGTGCTCTCGAGATCCACGCCTACGACCACCCTGACACGGTGGCGGGCCAGGGGACCATGGCCGCGGAGCTCGCGGACCAGATCGACGACATCGGGACGGTGTTCATGGCCGCCGGTGGCGGCGGCTTCATCGCCGGGGCGGCTGCCTGGTGGGAGGGCCGCATCGACCTCGTGTCCGTCGAACCGAAAGGTGCGCCCACGATTCATGCTGCGAGGCAGGCCGGGCGTCGGGTCCCGGTCGAAGTGGCCTCGCTGGCGGCGGACAGCCTCGGATCGAAGATCGTTGGCGAGGCGCCGTTTGCGGCAATTTCGCGCGGTGTCACCCACAGCGTCCTCGTCGACGACGCCGACATTCGAGCTGCTCAGCGATACCTGTGGGATGACTATCGCCTGGTGGCCGAACCTGGGGGTGCGGCAGCACTCGCCGCGTACCTGACCGGCGCGTTCGTGCCCCAGCACGAGGGCGAAGTCGTGGTGGTCGTGTGCGGTTCGAACTGCGATCCGACCACGGTGATCAGCTGAGGAGGCGCGGTCCTCAGCTCGGCCGGCCCTCCAGGACGGGCTCGACGGGCGAGACCAGCAGGTGTCGGCCGTCATGGCTGACCGCGATGCCAGGCGCCGCCTCGAGCCACGTTCTCCGTGGGAGAGCGTCCAGGAGCGAACGAGATGCGCCCCGTGGCGCCTTGTAGAGCATCACCTCAGGTCCGGGGGAGCTCACGCCGGGAAGCGTGGCGACGAGGTCGAACATCCCGAAGACCTCGGCCATTCCGTCGAAGGCAGGGATGGGCGCGCCGCGACGGAACCAGTCGATCGTGCCGCACGCTCCGCATGCGTCGATCCCGATGTCACGGGTCACAGGTACGATGGCGTGGCTGCAGCCGGGAATGTCGCGATTCGTGTTCATGCCTCCAACGTACCGAGGGGGTGTGACACTTTCTCGGTCCGCTAATCGTCGCCACGGTCGGAATCCTCGCCCCGCGAGGCAGGCACGAGGACGAGTGGACAGTGCGTCCGTTCCATCACCCGGGCAGAAACGCTGGTCCACGCCTGCTCGGTGAACAGGCGGCGGGTCGCGCCCATCATCACGATGTCGGCTGCGACATCGAGTGCGGTCGAAACGATCGCGTCCACCGGGTCGAGGCCCTCCACGAACGTGATGTGGGGCTCGATGCCCCGAGCACGCAGCGCGGCCACGACCGGTTCGACGGCACGGCGGCCCCGTTCCTCGAGATACGTGAGGGTCTTCATCTCCGCGGTGTCGGTCTGCCAGTCGCCCTGGTCGAGAAACGATCGCCGCTCGTCCTCGTCCATCGACTCGAGAAAGGTACGCGGAACCTGAATCACCGTCATGACGGTGACGTGTCCTTCGGCGGGAAGGAGCCGACTGCAGAGTTCGGCGCTGGGCGCAGGTGGGAGCACACCGGTCGTGGCGATGAGGACGTGCACGTCCGCGACAATAGGCCGCAATCGCGCCTGCGCGCCTGACGCCCTACCCTCGGAGTCATGGACGACGCAATCGTGAACAAGGTCACATGGAAGATTCCCAACGCCCTCGCACTGGTCGGTTCGCGCGCGGGTGACGAGTGGAACGCCATGACCACATCGTGGATCACCCAGCTTTCGATGGAGCCCGTGCTCATCGGCGTCGGGGTCGACAACTCGGCAGTGACCCACCGACTCATCAGAGACGGCGGCTCATTCACCGTCAATCTGTGGTCCGCCGAGGACACGCGTCCGTTCGTGAAGTTCTCGAAACCCGCCGCCAAGGATGGGATGACCCTGAACGAACGACCCATCCGGGAAGGAGCGACCGGAGCTCCGATCTTCGAAGAGGCGATTGCCTGGATGGAGTGTGAAGTGCGTTCGGAACACGACTTCGGGACGCACACGCTCTTCGTCGGAGAGATCGTCGACGCCGACGTGGTGGACGACGAACAGCGCGCGGCCGCGATCAGTGACACCAGGATGAAGTACGGCGGGGTCAAACGAGGCGGTCACTGAGATGGAACTCACCGTGACCGACAAGGTGGCGATCGTCACCGGGGCGACACGGGGAATCGGACTTGCCACCGCCCGGATGCTGCTCGACAGCGGCGCCGCCGGGGTCACGATCACCTCGCGGCGAATCGAGAACGTCGAAGGCGCTGCCGACGAACTCGCCGACGCGGGCTTCGGGTCTGACCGGGTACTGGGACTTGCCGCGCGGGCCGATGACGACGAGGAGGCAGAGCGGGCGGTGGCGACCACCGCGGAACGGTTCGGCCGCCTCGACATCCTCGTGAACAACGCGGGGACCAACCCCTCCGGTGGTCCGATCATGGATGTGGACATGGGCGCGATCGACAAGACCTGGCAGGTGAACCAGCGCGCCCCGCTCGTGTGGTCGCGAATCGCCTACCGCACCTGGATGCAGGACCACGGTGGGTCGATCGTCAACGTGGCTTCGGTGGGAGGGCTCCGACCAAGTCCGATCATGGGTGCCTACAACATCTCGAAGGCCGCACTCATCCATCTGACTCACCAACTCGCCTTCGAACTCGCCCCGTCGGTGCGGGTGAACGCCGTCGCTCCGGCGGTCGTCAAGACGAGGCTGTCCGAACTGCTGTGGACCGCCGACGAGCAGGCGGCGGCCCGGACTCATCCACTCGGGAGGCTCGGGGTGCCCGAAGACGTCGCGACCGCCATCACCTACCTCGTGTCCGACCAGGCCTCGTGGATCACCGGCATCGTGCTCCCGGTGGACGGCGGGGTCACCGGTGCGAGCGGGTCGTTGGGCTAGTAGCGGACCACTAGATCCGGCGGCGCGGTCGTGGCATCTGATCCTCAGA
>JBBDHV010000007.1:0-44688 GCA_040880725.1 Acidimicrobiia bacterium | reverse complement strand
TCCCACCTGCGGCACAATCCACGACCCGACAAGCACGCGCATGTAGGGTCGATGACGCGACGGCCACCGGACCGCAATCATCTTTGCCGCATCCCCACTCCCCCCACTCCCTGGCTGAGATGACCGGTCACCAACACGGTGGCCGTTGCACTTTTTTTCTCGTTCAGGTGCGGAGCGCCGCGGAGATCTCGCCAACAGCTGCTGTGAGGGCGGAGGCGGCATCGGACGGGTTGGCGGCTTCCAGAACCCGCCGAACCAACGCGGTCCCCACGATGACCCCGTCCCCCACCTGTGCCGCCGCACGGGCCTGTTCGGGCGTGGAGATCCCCACACCGAAGACGATGGGCGCATCGGTGAACGCCCGGATGCGCTCGGCGAGCGACGCGACATGCGAACTCGCCTCGCCCCGCTCACCGGTCACACCCATCTCGGCAACCGCATACACGAACACAGGGTCGGCTTCGGCGACGGCGCGGATACGGGCATCGTCCGAGGTGGGAGCGACGAAGAGGACGGTGCCGAGGCCGTGACGCTCGGCGGCTCGCAGCACGGGTCCGGCCTCGTTCACCGGAAGGTCGGGAACAATGATCCCGTCGGCGCCGGCATCGGCGAGCGACCCACAGAACGCATCGACCCCGCGCCGGAACACGGGATTGACGTAGGTCATCGCCAGCGACGGCACCGAAGTCGACGCCACCACCTTGCCGAGCAAGCCAACCGCCACATCGAGCGTGGTCCCGGCGGCAAGGGCGCGCTCGCTGCCCTGCTGGATGATCGGTCCGTCCATCAGCGGATCCGAATACGGGATGCCGACTTCGAAGCCGTCCGCCCCCGCACTCGCCATCGCCTCGAACAGTGCGACCGAATCCGCGGGCGACGGGAGTCCGACGGTGAGGTATGGGAGGAACGCCGCCCGCCCCTCGGCGCGAGTCGCCGCGAACATCGAACGCAGACGATCGACGCCCATCAGTGGGACTTCCGATACGCCGCGATCTGCTCGACGTCCTTGTCGCCGCGGCCCGAAACGTTCAAGAGCACCGTCTTGCCGGCCAGGCTCGGCGCCTCCCGGGCGATCCACGCCACCGCATGCGCGCTCTCCAGTGCGGGAATGATTCCCTCGGTCCGGGCGAGGAGATCGACGCCGTCCAGCGCCTCCTCATCGGTGACCGACTCGTAACGGGCGAGCCCCAGCTGGTGAAAGAAGGAATGCTCCGGACCGACCCCCGGATAGTCGAGACCCGCGGAGATCGAGTGCGCTTCGAGGACCTGGCCGTCGTCGTCCTGCAGCATGTACGTGTGGCTGCCATGGAGCACGCCGGGCGAACCCGCCCCGATCGACGCCCCGTGCTTGCCGGTCTCGATCCCATACCCGGCTGCTTCGACACCGACGAGTTCGATCCCGAGTCCGGCCAGCGGATGGAACAGGCCCATCGCATTCGAACCGCCCCCCACACAGGCCACCGCCACATCCGGCAGGTCGCCTTCCATCTGGGCGAGGACCTCTTCGCCGATCACCTTCTGGAACTCCCGGACCATCCACGGGAAAGGATGCGGACCGACCACCGACCCGATGATGTAGTGGGAGTCCTCGACGGTCGCCACCCAGTTGCGCATGGCCTCGCTGACGGCGTCCTTCAAGGTCCCGGCACCGGACGACACCGGGATGACGTTCGTCCCGAGAATCTCCATCCGCACGACATTCAGACGCTGGCGTTCGATGTCGACGGTCCCCATGAACACATCGCACTCGAGTCCGAAGAACGCTGCGGCAGTCGCCGTCGCCACACCATGCTGGCCGGCACCCGTTTCGGCGATGAGGCGCGGTTTGCCCATGCGTTTGGCGAGCAGCCCCTGGCCGATGGCGTTGTTGATCTTGTGCGCGCCGGTGTGCGCGAGGTCTTCTCGCTTGAGCACCACCCGCACTCCGAGGCGTTCGGACAGTCGTGGAGCCTCGTGCAACGGCGTGGGACGCCCCACGAAATCACGGAGCACACTGCGGTATTCGTCGACGAAGCGCGGGTCGGACCAGGCATCACGGAACGCGGCGTCGAGTTCGGCGAGTGCCGGCATCAGCGTCTCGGGGGCGAAGGAGCCCCCGAACTCCCCGAAGCGGCCCTGTTCGTCGGGACGGTCCAACCGTGCGGTGCTCATGGGTGCTTCGCCTCCCGGACGAATGCTGCGATCAGGTCATGGTCCTTGTGACCGGGCGACGACTCTAGGCGGCTCGACACGTCCACTCCCCAGGGCCGGAGCCGGCGGATCGCGTCGGCGACGTTGTCGACGTCAAGCCCGCCTGCCATCACCCAATCGCGGTTGATGACCGGAAGGAGATCGGAGTCGAAACGTACGCCGGTGCCGCCGTGCATCCCGGGCACATGGGCATCGAGAAACGGGATCTGATCCTCCGGCACGACCGTCAGGTCCAACTCGGTGCTCACCCGCAGCGGGCGAAGCACCGCCACCCCGGCCCGCCGGGCCACCGCGGCGGTCATCGCCGAGTCCGCGCCGTGGGGCTGGACACCAGACGCACCGGTGAAGTCGATGAGGTCGACGATCTCCGAGGGTGACGCGTCGACGGTCACGAGAAAGCTGGGCAGTTCGGTGTCTGCGATCAGTCGGGCCGCCAGGTCCGGACGGATCGAACGGGGAGACTCCTGGGCGAGGACGAACCCGACGGCATCGGCTCCCGCCTCGGTGGCAACCTTGATGTCGGCGGTCGTACGAAGTCCGCAGATTTTCACCCATGTCATGGGATCGCCAACTCCCGGATCGCGGAGACGGGATCGCCTGCCTTCACGAGACTCTCGCCGACCAGTACCGCGTGATAGCCGGCCCGCCGCATCCGCTCGGCGTGGGCGGTGGTGAAGATGCCGGACTCGGCAACCGTCACCGGGACACCGGTCAGTCTCGGGGCGATCGTCTCGGCCGTGGCGAGGTCGATGGCGAAGGACTTCAGGTTGCGGTTGTTCACACCCACGATCGCCGGTCCGACCGCGAGGGCACGCTCGGCTTCTTCGACGGTGTGGACTTCGACGAGGGCGTCGAGCCCGGCGTCGGACGCCACCCCGTGGAGATGTTCGAGTTCGCCGTTGCTGAGGATGGCAACGATGAGCAGCACCGCGTCCGCGCCGATGGCACGCGCCTCCCAGATCTGGGACTCGTCGATCGTGAAATCCTTGCGCAGCACCGGGATCGACGCCGCCTCCCGCACCGCAACGAGGTCGTCGACCGAACCGTCGAAATGGTCGGGTTCGGTGAGCACCGAGATCGCGGCCGCCCCGCCGGCTTCGTACTCCTTGGCTCGGGTCCTCGGGTCGAGGTCCGACGCGAGAACCCCCCGGGACGGTGAGCGGCGCTTCAACTCGGCGATCACCCCGAGGCCATCGGCGAGCAGTGCCCGCTGGAACGAGCGGGCGGGCTCGCGGGTGAGGGCACGGGCCCGGAGGTCACCGGTGTGTGGTCGGAGGTCGGCGACTCGCCGGCGAGTCGACTCGACAATGGGCTCCAGCATCGTCGGATCGTACGCCCCCGCCACCCCCTTCCCGAAACCTGCGCGGCAACGCGCCCCGCGTACCCTGGGTTCCCAGGGGCCCCTGAGTGCCCTGAGAGCCCACGGTTCACGCAAGCGGGGCGGGAATGCTCTCTTCGTCTTCCACCAGCAGGATCGACTTCATGGCACCGACATCGTGGTCGAGTTGTGTGAGGGAAGTGTGAAGCATCGGCGAACTCGTCCATACTTGCGCCGATGTCCCGGCGATACCCGTGGTGGCGACACGCCGCCGTCTACCAGGTGTACATCCGATCGTTCAAGGACGGCAACGGCGACGGCACCGGCGACATCGCCGGGCTTCGCAGCCGCCTCGGCTACCTCCAAGACCTCGGTGTCGACGCCGTGTGGATCAACCCCTGGTACGTCTCGCCGCTGCACGACGGGGGCTATGACGTCGCCGACTACCGCAAGATCGACCCGCGGTTCGGCACCCTCGAAGAAGCCGAGTCGTTCATCGCCGCAGCCGAAACCCACGGGATCAGGGTGCTCGTCGACCTCGTCCCCAACCACACCTCGTGGGACCACCGCTGGTTCAAAGAAGCACTCGCCGCGGGACCCGGAAGTCCCGAACGGGACCGCTACCACTTCGCTCCGGGGAAAGGTCCGAACGGCTCCGAACCGCCGTCGGACTGGCAGGCGGTCTTCGGCGGCTCCGCCTGGGAACAAGTCGACGACGGTGAGTGGTATCTCCACCTCTTCGACGTTTCCCAACCCGATCTGAACTGGCAGAACCCCGAGGTGCGATCCCACATGAACGACGTGCTGCGGTTCTGGCTGGACCGGGGCGCGGCCGGTTTCCGGGTGGACGTCGCGCACTCGCTGGCCAAAGACCACGACTACCCCGACGTGGGAGACGAGGGCGAGACGCTGCTGGGCACGACCGACATCTCCAATCATCCGTTCTGGGATCGAGACGAGTTGCACGACATCGTGCGGGAATGGCGCACCGTCCTCGACGAATACCCGGGCACGATGATGGTCGCCGAGGCCTGGGTCGTGAACTGGCAGCGGCAAGCCAAATATGTGCGTCCGGACGAGTACCACCAGTCCTTCGACTTCCACTTCCTCATGTCGCCATGGGACATCGAGTCGATGCGCACGGCGATCACGACATCGCTGGCCGGGGCGAGTTCGGTCGGGTCCGTTCCGACCTGGGTGCTGTCGAATCACGATGTCGTACGGCACCCCACGCGATACGGGTTGCCGGCGGACGTGGTCGCCAAGAAGTGGCTGCTCGACGGCGACCGGTCCTTGCTGGACACCGAGGTGGGCCTACGCCGTGCCCGGGCTGCGTCGCTGATGATGATGGCGCTGCCCGGTTCGGTGTACCTGTACCAGGGCGAAGAGTTGGGCCTGCACGAGGTTCATGACCTTCCGCGAGGCGTGCTCGACGACCCGTTGTGGGTGCGGTCGGAGCACACCGAGAAAGGACGAGACGGATGCCGGGTGCCGTTGCCGTGGAGCCACGACGGCCCTTCGTACGGCTTCGGAACCAACGGATCGTGGCTCCCGCAGCCGGCCCGGTTCGCCGAGGTCGCCGTCGACGTCCAGGAGGGCGAGCCGACGTCGACGCTGGAGATGTACCGGGGGGCGCTCGCGCTCCGACGCGAGCTTCTCGTCGACGACGAGGAACTCGAATGGATCGACCTCGGTCCCAATGCGCTGGCCTTCCGGCGCGGGGCAGGCGTGGTGTGCGTCATCAACTTCGGCCCAGACCGGCTCCCCCTCCCCAATGGCGACGTCCTGATCACCAGCTCCCCCCTCCCCCCCGACACCCCCCTCCCCCCCGACACCGGGGCGTGGATACGCGTTCTTAGCGAACCAGCGCGTCAGGAATGACGCGTTTCGCGTGGCAAAAAAACAGACCTCTGGAGACGAACGGCTGACTCCGGCAGGTTGCGGCGATGGAAGCCACCTATGCCCTCGCCGCCCAACAGCTCGGACTCGTCACCCGGGATCAGCTCCGGACGAGCGGAATCACCCGCAACCGTTTGAAGCGCCTCATCGAGCGCGGTCAACTCACCGCCCTGCAGCCGAAGGTTTTCGCCCTTCCTGGGAGCGTGGACACTCCGCACCGGGATCTCCTCGCCAAGATCCTCGAAACCGGCGCCGACGCCACCGCCTCGCACTCCACCGCAGCGTGGCTGTGGGGTATCGGCGGGTACTCGAAAACACCCGTGCATGTCGTCGTGACCCGGCATCAACGTCACCACCAGCATCTGAGCTGGACGGTCCATCAGTTCACCGGCCTGCCGCCACATCACCGCCGCACCCTCGACGCGATCCCGGTCACCTCACCCGCGCTCACAATGCTCCACCTCGCACAGATCGTCAGCGCCAGACGGCTCGCAATCGCAGTCGACCGCGCGTGGAGTCTGCGGCTGCTCTCCGGACACGATCTGCAACTACTGGATGCCGAACTCGCCATCCAGGGACGCAACGGGATCGTCAAATTGCGCGAAGTCGCCGGAGAGCGCGGCGCCGGCTGGGTTCCCCCTGAATCAGGCCTCGAAACGCGATTCATGCAACTCGTCCACGGCCTCGATCACCACGGCTTCCGACGCCAGGTCAGTATCGGAGACGGCACATGGACGGCACGAGTGGACTTTCTGCACGATCCGTCGAAGACGGTGGTGGAGATCCAGTCGGAGCGATATCACACCGCGCTCACCGACCGCGAGGCCGACCAGCGACGCAAGCAGCGTCTCGAGAACGCAGGCTTCACGGTCGTCGAAGTGTGGGACTCAGAGCTGTTCACGAACCCGGGCATCGTCGTCGACCGGGTTCTGACCGCAATCCGCAGGGCTGCCTGATCCGCGTTCTGCCACGCGAAACGCGTCATTCCTGACGCGCTGATTCGCTAAGAAACGGGAGGTCTCTCACCAGGGCGGGGGTGGAGGCGTCCGGCCAGCGAATTTCGACCTCGTCGCCGGGTTCGGCCTCGCGTCGCAGCAAACCCAAACCGATCGGTGCGCCCACGAACACCGACTCGGACACAGACGTGATCCGCCCGACCTCACGGTCGCCCGCCCACACCTCTGCACCCTCTGGCGGGCGCACGTTGCGTGTGACAGCCAGACCCCGCAGATTCCGGTTCACCCGGCCGCGCGTGTCGATGCGGGCCACCAGCTCCTGGCCGAGATAACAGCCCTTCGTGAACGACACGGCATCGGGGACAAGCCCTGTCTCCTGGGGAATCGTCGACTCGCCGACGTCACGGCCCATCACCGGCTCGCCCGACTCGACCCGCACCGCCGTCGTCGCCAACTCGCCCGCCTGCGCCAGACCCGACACCTCGAGGTCGCCGAGGATCAGCACCCGGTCGACTCCCCGCGTGTGGAACGGGACGCGCACCACGCCATCACGGTCGGCCCAATGCTCGCCGACGTCAGCGACCTCGCCGGATCGGGGACCCCACAACGACCACACGGGCCCACTCTCCTCCCGAACCTCGGCCTTCACCCGGATCCGGTAGCGGTTCAGACGCTCCGCAACGAACGCACCGAACCCGGCATCGACGATGATCCCGACCCGCTCGGACCCCTTGAACAGCCAGAGCAGTGCCTCCAGCTTCCCCTGTGGGGCGAGAAGGAACGAGCGGCGGACATCTCCCGTCGCCATCGACTCGACATCCTGGCTGAGAATTCCCTGCAGAAAGCCTGCCGCGCCGGGGCCTTCCACCCACACGACCTCGTGTCCGCCATGCACCACGGCAACGTCGTCTCGAATGGCACGGTGTTCGGCGACGACATCTCCAAAACTCGGTCGCATCATCGGTTTACCTCCGCGTAGGCGATCGCCGCGAGCGCGGCAGCGGCCTTGTCCATCGTCTCGTCGAACTCGGTCGACGGATCGGAGTCGGCGACGATGCCCGCCCCCGCCTGCACCCACGCTTTCCCGTTCGTCGTCACAACCGTACGAAGGCAAATCGCGGTGTCGACATTCCCGGAAAAGTCGAGATATCCCACGGCACCGGCATACGGCCCGCGGGCAACTGGCTCCAGATCGTCGATGATCTCCATCGCCCTTACCTTCGGCGCGCCCGACACCGTGCCGTGCGGGAACGTCGCACGGATCACATCGACAGGACCCACCCCGGGGCGCACCGTCCCCGACACACCGGAGACGATGTGCATCACATGGCTGTAGCGCTCGATGATCATCAGGTCGTCGACCGTCACCGTGCCGAACTCACACACCCGACCCAGGTCGTTGCGCGCCAGATCCACCAGCATCACATGCTCCGCTCGCTCTTTGGGATCTTCGAGCAACTCACCCTCGAGCCGGCGGTCATCCTCCTCCGACACCCCTCTCGGCCGGGTGCCGGCAATCGGACGGGAGAACGCGACACCGTCCCGAACCCTGGTCATGATCTCGGGAGACGCCCCGATCACCGAGACCTCCGGATCGCGCACGAAGAAGAGAAAAGGTGAAGGGTTGATGAGCCGAAGCGTGCGATAGATCTCGAACGGGTCGCCGTCGTAGTCCGATTCGAGGCGCTGGCTGAGGACGATCTGGAAGGCGTCGCCCGCCACGATGTGCTCCTTCGCCACCTCCACCGCATGCTCGAACGTCTCCCGCCGAAAATTCGACCGATGCGCTTTCGGCGCGACCGAGGAAAGAACGGGCCGAGCGGCATAGGAGCGCGCAGTTCCGAGCCGGGCAACGTCGGATTCGAGTGCGGCAACGGCGTCGTGATACTGCGCGGCGGGGTCGTCGCCGACGAACACGTTGCGGATGAGCACGATCGAATGGCTGAAACGGTCCATGGCCGCCAGCGCACCGACAAACTGCCAGACCTGCTCGGGGAGTCCCCGATCGTCCGCCGGCCGGTTCGGGAGTCTCTCGACGTACCTGACGACGTCGTACCCGAGAAACCCGACGGCCCCGGAATGCAACGGCGGCAGGCCGGCAAGCTCCGGCGTCGAATACCGCCCGACGAGTTGTTCGAGGACTTCGAGTGGATCGCCGTCCGGGAGGTCGACCTCCACAGCGCCCGTGACCTCCGAGATTCCGTCTCGGCTCCGCAGCGTGAATGCCGGATCCCATCCAAGGAACGACCACCGCGCCCAGCGTTCCCCGCCTTCGACCGATTCCAGCAGGAAGCCGGGTGCATCACCGACGAGCTTTTCGAAGGCGGTGACCGGTGTCTCCCGATCGGCCAGGACCTCGACGCTCACCGGTACGACGGAGTACTGCGCGGCGAGTTCGAGAAAAGAGGGAAGATCGATCGAGACCATCGCAGGCCAGGCTAAACCCGGTCAGATCGACGCAAGTTCTTCGAGGAACGGAATTCCGATGAAGATGTCGACGAAGAACGACGACAGCCGCGTCACGTTGTTCGTGAAGAGCAGCACGCCGAAAATCACCATCACGATCCCCGAAGCGAGATTCACCGGCCGTGTCCAACGGCGTAGGGCCGTCAAGGCTCCGAACGCCTTGCGGAGACCCAGGCCGGTGAGGATGAACGGCACTCCGAGACCCATCGAGAAGACGAACAGCAGTGCCATCCCCTGCAGGACGGTGTCGCGGGTGGCGGCGATGGTGAGCACACCGGCGAGGATCGGGCCGATACAGGCCGTCCAACCGAACCCGAAGGCGGCGCCCATGACCGGAGGCGCCCACACGCCGAGTCGGGAGGGACGGACGTCGAGGCGGCGTTCCTGGGAGAGGAACCCGAAGACTCCGCGGTTCGTGAATGCCATCCCGATCATCAGGATGCCGAAGGCGATCACCAGACCTCCTGCGATGCGCCCCGTGACGGTTTGGTTTCGGTTGAGGACGCCTGCAATCGAGGTCGCGAACGCGCCCGTCGCGACGAACACGAGCGTGAAGCCGAGGACGAAGAGACCCGTGACCCGCAGCATTCGCATCCGCGAAGCGTCCCCAGACTGAAGATCGGCGACCGAGTAGCCCGACATCAGGCCCAGGTAGCCGGGGACGAGCGGGAGCACACACGGACTCAGAAACGCCAACACCCCACCGCCGAAGGCGAAGGCCGCCTGCGCAAGGAATCCGAGCGTGCCGAAGTCGTCCATCGACGGTGATCATCGCAGCCACGACGCCGTATCTCGACCCCGCCCCCGCCGAGTTTCGCAATCCGTCACATACGGCGAAGACGCGTTCTTAGCGAACCAGAGCCTCAGTAGTACGACGATTCGCGTGGTAAAAGTTTCGCTCGAACTTCTGCCACGCGAAACACCTCATTCTTGAGGCCCTCATTCGCTAAGAACGCGTAGGGGGCCTCGTAGGGTGGGCGGGTGATCAGACGAGTGTTGGGGGCGTTGTTCCCGTTCGGGCGGTTCGATCCCCACGCGCGCTCCCTCGTCTTCCTGATGTGGCTGGTGGGGGTGCTCGCCGCCTTCGCCACCTCCCACGCGTCCTCCACGATTCCCTTCTCCCGGGTGAGCCTCGGGCTGACCGAAGGCGACATGAGCCTCGTGCTGGCCGTGGCGCGCTTTGCCGGCGTCGCCTCCCTGCTGTTCTCGTGGTGGGGCGACAAGGCAGGCCGTCGACGACCCTTCCTGGTCGCGTTCGGCGTCCTGATCCTCGCGACCGCCTCCACCGCGATGGTCGAGACAGGGTGGCAGTTCGGGGCGCTTCAAGCGATCACCCGCGCCGCCGCGTCCGCCCTCGGCACCCTTGCGGTCGTCCTCATCGCAGAACAGGTCGCGCCCGGCGTCCGGGCCTTCGCCATCAGCCTGTACGGCGCCGGCGGAAGCTTCGGCGCGGGCCTCGGACTCGTGGCGCTTCCGCTCGCCGAGATCGGCCCCGACGGATGGCGCGGCCTGTTCGCTCTCGGCGCACTTGGACTCGTCGCCCTCCCCATGCTCACCCGAGGCGTGCGGGAGAGTCCCGTCTTCGAAGTGGCGGACGAGGCGGTGCTACTCGCGGCGGCACCCCTCCGCGACCTGCTGGCGTCCAACTTCTCGGGGCGCCTCTACCTCACCGGAGCAATCAACTTCCTCGTCAACATCTTCATGGCCGTCACGCTGACCTTCTCGATCGAGCGCCTCGTCGGAGATGTCGGCCTCGACACAGGAACCGCGGTGATCCTGAGCCTGCTGGGAGGCACGACCGGCGCCATTGGCTTTTTCCTCGGGGGCCGTCTGGCCGACACGATCGGACGCCGCAGCACGACGATCATGTCGCTGGTGCTCGTCGTCGTCGGCGGCCTGGCCCTCTACTGGTTCGACACCCTCCCGATCCTGGCGGCCGCCATCGCCGTCGGCACGTTCGGGTCGTTCGCATTCGTGCCGTCAGCCGCCAGCCATCGCACCGAGCTCTTCCCCACCGCCTTCCGGACAACAGCCAATGCTGCCGGCGGCTACCTGGGGATGGTCGGGTCGGCCGTGGGACTGCTCATCGGCCGTTTCACGATCGACCAGATGGGACTGTCCCAGACGGTCACGCTGCTCAGTGTCGGGATCGCAGGCGGCATCGCCCTCACACTCCTCCTCCCCGAAACCAGGGGTCAGGAACTCGACGCCGTCGGCCGGTAGTGAGCGAGGGCGAGAACCGCGAAGCGACCCACCACCATCGCCGTCATCGCCCACCACACACCCGCCAACCCCCAGCCATAGGCGAGCGTCAGACCCAGCGCGGCGAGCACGCCGACGAGGCCGACCGCGGTCGACATCGCCAGGAGGCGAATCGCGAGCTTGGCCAGGTAGATGCCATCGGCGACGAACACCCAGGCGGCGATCGGCTGCATCAATGCGGCGATGAACAGGACCGAACGGATGCCGTCCTGGACAGCGGCATCGGTCGTGAAGACGGGCGCCAGCAGATGACCTCCGACTCCGACGGCGACCCCGAGCACCACGCCGACGCCCACACCCCATTTGAGGAGCCGGTCCGACAGTTCCCGCACACCTTTGCGATCGTCGGCTCCTTCGAGTTCGGCCACCAACGCCTGGGCAGCGATGGCGAGCGCGTCCACCACCATCGCCAGCAGGAACCACAACTGGGCGACCACCTGATGCGCGGCCACCTCGATGGTCCCGATCCGCGACGCTGCGGCGGCGGCGATTGTCAGCGACAGCATGATCATCAGCGTCCGCACCACGAGCACCCCGCCCACCGTCACGAACGGACGCAGGTCGACGAGGCGGATGCGGTCGGACGCCCAGCGTTCCCGCCGGCCCACACCCCGCAACAGCCAGACGAACACGAGGGCGCCGATCCACTGCGCGATGACCGTCGCCACCGCCGCCCCTTCCAGACCGAACTCCAACCCGAAGATGAACCACCAGTCCAGAACCACGTTCAGACCGTTCACCGCCAGCGTCACGTACAGCGGGGTTTTCGTGTCCTTGAAACCGCGGTACGCACCATTGGCGGCGGTGATGATCAGGAGCGCAGTCACCGCGAACGCCCTGATCCGGAGATATGAAACGGCAGGGTCAACGACTTCGGGGGCGGCTTGCATCAACCGGACCAGCGGCTCGGCGGCCAGAGCGAGCACGGCCGTCGACACCGCACCCAGGCCGAGGGCGAGGGCCATCGCCCGACGGACGATCAGCCCCGACCCGGCGATGTCGCCCCTCCCCCGGGCCTGGGCGACCATCGGCGTCGTGGCGTAGGCGAGGAAGTTGAAGATCGAAAACGCGAACGCGAACAACGCCGTGTCGATCGCCAGTGCCGCCAGAGGAATCGCACCCAGTCGTCCCACGAACGCGGTGTCCACGAGACTCAGGACGGGGTCGGCCGCGAGGCTGCCGAGCGCAGGCACCGCCAACGCCACGATGGCCCGGCCCGAGACGGGCCGCGAGATGGTCATTTGCTCACAGCCGCTTGTCGGGCCAGTCGCACAACGACACCAGCTCGCACTCACTGCACAACGGCCTGCGAGCGTCGCAGATGTCCCGGCCGAACTGGATGAAGCGCATCGAGACCCCGGCCCAGTCGTCGACCCGGTACAGGGCTTTGAGATCGGCTTCGATCTTCACCGGGTCGGCCTGCGATGTCAGACCGATGCGGTTCGTCACCCGACGAACATGGGTGTCGACTGCGATTGCCGGAACACCCCAAGCCTCGGCGAGGACCACGCTGGCGGTCTTGCGTCCGACACCCCGCAACGTCGTCAGGGCAGCCAGATCCCGAGGAACTTCCCCGCCGTACTTGTCGACGAGATCACCTGCGAGGGTGACGATGGATTTCGACTTCTGGCGGTAGAAGCCGGTGGAAAAGATGATGTGCTCCACCTCTTCGAGGTCGGCCACCGCCAAATCCGACGGCTCGGGGTACCGCTGAAAGAGCGGACCACGGACCTTGTTCACGTTTTCGTCGGTGGTCTGGGCGGACAGCACCGTCGTCACCAGCAGCTGCCACGGAGAGTCATAGGCGAGCGCGGTGTGAATCGTCGGGTACCGCGCCTTCAGGCGGTTCAGCACAGCCCGGGCCTTCCCCCGTTCCGTGGCGGTCGGGACGGATCCGTCGGCGCGTGGTCCAGGCATGAGGCGGCGAGCCTACCGACCTCCGTTACCGTGCCCTCGCACACTTCCGAGGTCCGTCCATGAACCCAGAACTCACAGCCCGAATCGAAACGGTCCGCCTTGCCTTCGGTGACCTGTGTTTCGCGTGCGGACGCCGCAACGACGCCGGCCTGCACCTCGACGATTTCACCTGGGACGGCACCACCGTCACCGGGACATTCGAACCGCGCGACGACTACCGGGGAGCCGGCAACGTGCTCCACGGCGGAATCGCCGCCACCGCCATCGACGAGATCTCCGTGTGGGCAGGCATCCTCGGCGAAGGCGTTCTCACCGTCACCGGCAAACTCGAGCTGCGGTATCGGCGTCCCCTCACCGTGCACGACCGGATCACCGCGGCCGCCCAGGTCGACGAACGACGCGGTCGCCGTCTGGTCATTTCCGCACGCTTGCAGACGACCGACGATCGGATCGCGGTCGAATCCTCGGGCCTGTTCCTGGTGTCTCGGAGCATGCATGAATTCTGATCGCAGCCAGCTGGCCGCCCTCGGCGGCCTGGTCGTCGCCGCGCTGCTGTTCGGCGTCACGTTCGTCGTGGTGAAGTCCGCGATCGAGACCGTCGACCCGCTCGCCTTCGTCGGTTGGCGGTTCCTCATCGGAGGTGGGGCCCTGTTGATACTGGCGACGCCCACCTCCCACGGGGTATGGCGGGACGGGATGATCGCCGGGCTGTGGCTGTTCGCCGGCTACGCCCTGCAGACCAACGGGCTGACCGTCACCGGCGCCACCAACTCGGCCCTGATCACCGGGCTCTACGTCGTGTTCGTGCCTCTCATCGCGGCGATCGCCCGACGCCGCGCACCGTCGCCCTGGGCGGTGGTGGGCGTCGTCCTCGGCTTCATCGGGACGTCCCTGCTGACCGTGCGCGAAGATCTCACGTTCGGCACCGGCGACCTGCTCACCGTTGGCTGTGCTCTCGCCTTCGCATGCCACGTCGTGACGATCAGCCGGCAAGCACCACGCCATCCGGTCATCCCCTACACCGCCGTGCAACTGCTCACGACTGCGGTCCTCGGTCTGGTCGGCTCGGTGGTCTTCGAAGGTCCCGGACTGCCCGACCGCAACGGGTGGCCGGCAATCATCGTCACCGGACTGGGGGTGAGCGCCGTCGCCTATGTCCTCCAGGTGTGGGCCCAGAACCGGGTGGGTCCGTCACGCACCGCGATCCTGCTGACACTCGAACCGGTCTTTGCGGTGGCGGCGGCGGCGCTCGTTCTCAGCGAACGGCTCACGACGGCGGGATGGTTCGGGGCACTCGTCATCTTCGGGGCGATCTCGCTGGTGCTCGCCAAGGTCGAAGACGACCCGATCCTCGAAGCCGAAGCGATCAGTCCGGTGTGATCGGGTACCTTCACTGACGATGGAACTGCAGTACCTCATCCGGCTGGTTCGAGCGGTCCTCGTCGTGGCGGCGGTCGCCCTGGCGGCAGTGCCCCTGTTCGTCCTCCTCGACCTCGCCCAAGGAGGCACCGGCTACGGCCTGTGCCCGGGAGGCGTCCAGCAATGCCGCAATCCGTACACCGCCGCGCCCGAGCTCTCGGCCCTCCTCACTGCGGGTCTCGTCGTCGTGTTGGCCGGTTTCCGGATCACGAATCGGACCCTGCGTCGCCTCCAACGGCCCCGCCGGCCGCGTCCAGACTCCGATGACCCGTTCGCCAGCTGACGCTGCGTAGGATCGGCCGGGTGAGGTATCACGTCGAAGAGTTCACACCCGAGGAGACTCTGGTGTTGGACCGTTTCTTCACCAACACCGATCTTCCTGTCTTCGGTCTCGTCAACCTGCCCGAAGTCGTCAAAGGTGCGCTGTTCGCCCGCTACTCCCGATCATCGAAGTCGATCAGACGGCTGTTTCTCGACGAGTTCACCGACCCGGAGACGGGGGTGGCCGCAATCGCCGAAGCGTCCAACGACCCGATCGTCGACATGTCCAAGGCCGAACAGCTGTACCAGCGCGTCTTCGTCGAATATGGCGACGATTCCGTCGCCCAATTGGGGGGCACCCACCTCGCCTGCGAACAAGCGTCGAACATCCTGACCAAGGCGTTGGAATGGGGCCGGCTCGCCGCCTATCTCGAGCAGTCGACCCGCTACATCTTCTACGACACCACCCTGGCCGGGCGGTACCGCTACATCATCCCGCCCGAACTCGAGACGGGGGCGCTCGGGATCGAATACCTCTCGCACCTCAACTGGATGTTCGACACGTATTCCAGCCTCGTCCGGGACATGAAGACCGTCTACGAACGGCGATTCCCGAAGGACGCGTCCGATCCGCCGATCGTCTACATCGCCACGATCCGCGCCAAGGCCTGTGACGCCGCCCGAGGGCTGCTGCCTGCCGCCACCATGTCGAACGTCGGCATCTACGCCACCGGGCAGGCCTACGAGATGGCGCTGGTGCGGATGGCCGCCAATCCGCTGGCCGAGGTCCGGGACTACGGCGACATGATGCTCGGCGAACTGCGCAAGGTGATCCCCTCCTTCCTCACCCGAGTGGACAAGCCCGAACGCGGCCACCGCTGGTCCGAATATCTCGAAGACGTCGCGCACCGCCTCGACGCGCACGGTTCGCTGCTCGGCACCGAAGAAGAGTCCGCACCGTCGGTGCGACTCACCGACTTCGATCCTGACGCCGAGATCAAACTCACCGCGGCGGCGCTGTACGCCCACTCCGAGGTTTCGGACCGGACACTCGCGGCGATGGCAGAGAAGATGACCTCCGACGAGCGGGGCGCCGTGATCGCCGACCTGATCGGCGACCGGGAGAACCGACGCCACAAGCCGGGCCGGCCGATGGAACGCACGAGCTACCGCTTCGACGTCGTGTGCGACTTCGGCGCGTTCCGTGACCTGCAACGACACCGGCTCATGACCATCGAATGGCAGCGCCTCTCCACCCGCCTCGGCTTCGACACGCCACCAGACATCGTCGAAGCCGGCCACGGCGCCGCCTGGGCCGAAGCGATGGACCGTTCCCGCAACATGTACGAGCGAATACGCGAAGAGCACGGTGCGGACGTGGCACAGTACGTGGTGCCTTTCGCCGCCAACATCCGCTTCGTGATGGAAATGAACGCCCGGCAGGCATACCATCTGATCGAACTCCGCTCCCAGCCCGCCGGACACACCGCCTACCGGCGCGTGGCCCACGAAATGCATCGGCTCATCCGCGACGAAGCAGGCCATCGTGGGATCGCCGACGGGATGCGGTTCGTCGACCACTCCGACGTCGACCTCGAACGGTTGGACGCCGAACGCGCCGCCGAACGCCGGCGCGCCAGCCGCGGCTCGGACTGATCGTCGTTGTTCTTCTACCATCAGGGGCATGGCTGAATTCGACGTCGACGCGCTCATCACCCGCTTCCAGAACAGGGCACAGGCAGTGAAGGATCGCCCGCTCCCGCCCGTGGCCGGACCGGAACGCAAGAAATTCATCGCACAGGCCGAAACCGACTACATGGACTACTCCCTCGTCGGGAACGCCAATTGGTCGGTCGAAGAGGGACACCTCGTCCTCCGCATCCCCCTCGGCAGCTGACCGCGCCATGACCCGCCTCGTCGTCGTCTCCGGCAAAGGTGGCGTCGGCAAGTCGGCGGTGGCGGCGGCGACTGCGCTCGACCATCACCGCCGGGGCGAGTCGGTTCTCGCAGTGTCGATGGTCGGAACCGGCGGCGGACTCGCCAGCCACACCGGTGCGGGAGCCCTCGGATTCGAACCGGTCGAAGTCTTTCCCGGCTTGCACGCGCTCAACATCGACCGCTCCCGCGCCCTGATCGAATACCTTCGCGTTCAGGTCGGGCTGCCTGCATTCGCCGCTCTCCCCCCGGTCATCCGGGCTTTCGACGCGCTCGCCGCCACCGCCCCCGCGGTGCGGGAAATCGTCACGATCGGGAAGGTGTTGTGGGAGGTCAAACGGGACCACTGGGACGTGGTGATCGCCGACGGTCCACCGACGGGCCAGATCGGGTCGTTCCTGCGGGCCCCGACGTCGATCTCCGAACTCGTCGCAGGTGGCCGCATCGCCGACCAGGCGGCGTGGATGACCGACATGCTGCGATCGGACAACACCCTCGTCCGGTTGGTGACGCTCGCCGAGGAACTGCCGATGTCCGAGACCCAGGAGACGCTGGGCTGGTTCGAGGAGAACCAGGTCGTCGGCGACATCGAAGTCATCGCCAACCGGATCCTCCCGGAACTCACCCTGAGCAAAGTCCCGGGAGGCCGAGTCGGCGAGGCCGCCCGGCTGCATCTCTCGCTCCAGTCCGAACAGCAGGAGTGGCTCGAACGCCACCCGCCCGATCGCCAACTCCCGTTCCTCTTCGGAGTCGCCTCGTCCGAAGCGATCGCGTCGCATCTGGCCGAGGAGATGGAGTCGTGGTGAGCACCCGCACCGTGCTCGTGACCGGTGGCGGTGGAGTCGGCAAGACCACGCTGTCTGCCGCTCTCGGCGTGGCATCCGCCCGCATGGGATTGCGCACCCTCGTCATCACCGTCGACCCGGCCCGCCGGCTCGCGGACGCGCTCGGTCTCGACCGCCTCGGCACCGAACCGGAACCAAATCCGGACGAACCCGGACTGTGGGCGTCGATGCTGGATGCTTCCGCGTCGTGGACGGCGATCGCCCTGAACCACGCCGATCCCGACGTCGCCCAGCGCCTCGTCGAGAATCCGTTCTTCCACGCTGCCACCACCCACTTTCCGGCATCGCAGTCGTACGCCGCGGCCGAAGAAGCAGCCCGATTCATCGACGGCCGGGCCTGGGAAGTGATCATCGTCGACACGCCCCCGTCGGCGGGCGGAATCGAATTCTTCACCGCCCCCCGACAGATGACCGAACTGGTGGGTGGGCGGCTGCTGCGCTGGCTGACGGGCGGTCGTCTTCCCGGGCGGCGGTTCCTCTTCGATCGCACCGCCCGACCGGCGCTCAAGGTCGCCGACCAGGTGCTGGGTGCCGGCCTGTTCGAAGACATCGCGTCGTTCCTGATGGACCTGCGGACCACCTACGACGGGGTCGCCCGCCGCTCCCGCGAAATCGAAGCCCATCTGAAGGCCGCCTCGACCGTCGTCGTGACCACCGCCGACCCGTCCCCGATCCGGGAGGCCGTGCGTTTCTACCGGGAACTGCCGGAACTCGCGGATCGCCCCGACGCCGTGGTCTTCAACCGGTCCCTGCCCGAAGACTGGATCGACGCGACACCCGGCAACACCGAACCGGCGGCGATGGAGAACCTGTTGCGATGGGGCCGGGAATCGGAACGACAACGGGACTTCCGCCACCAGTTCGCCGAGCGCTACATGACCGAGCTGACCGTCGTGCCGTGGCGTGCCAAATCACCCACCGACCGCGACGCCCTCGCCGAACTCATCGACACCGCATCCGGCTTCGACCTCCGCACCCTCCTCCCCCACTGACCCCCCGCCACAGGGCCGGGGTGGTCGCGTACCCTGGGTTCAGGACCACCGCCACGGTGGTCTGGAGCCCACGGTTGTGTCGGTCGGCGCGGTCGAGCTCGCCGAACCGCGGGCTCAGGACTACACCCAGTGTGGTCTGGAACCCAGGGTTTGGGACTACGTCGTCAGGCGACTGCGCTGGGGCCGAGGAGCTCGCGGAGTTCGGCGTAGAGGGCCGATCGCAGCTCCACCCGGAACTCGTCGGAGAGCTTCAACACCTTGCGGCGTTCGCCGTTCGCCATCTCGAGGATCACCGACGCCTGGCCGGGATGGTTCGCGAGTACCGACTTGAGGCGGACCACGAGGTCCGCAGACAGCTTGGCGGCCGGGACCGACAACCGCAGGGTCGACACATCGCGGACTTCCATCACGTGCAGTTCGCGGGCGATCACCTTCACATCGTCGCCGCGGTGGTCGAGGCGGCCCTTGACGATCAGGATCGAATCGTCCTGGATGAGCGGCCCGTACTCGTTGACCGTCTTCGGAAAGGCGACGACCTCAACGGAACCCTCCAAATCCTCGAGTTGGAAGAACACCATCGGGTCGCCCTTCTTGGTCCACCGGCGGGTGATCGCTCCGACCAACCCGCCGATCGTCACGTTGGACCCGTCGGACGCATCGAGAAGACCGGGGATCCGGACGGCACCTGCCGCCTTCAACGATCCGGACACGCCCAGCAGCGGATGATCCGAGACGTACAAGCCGAGCATTTCCTTTTCGAAGGCGAGCTTGACGCGCTGGCCCCACTCTTCGTCTTCGACCTCGTAGCTGACCCCGTCGCCGCCCACCGCCTCGCCACCGAAGAGCGAGAACTGGCCCATTTCTTCGTTGCGACGGCGGCTCGTGATCGCGTCCACGATCTCCTCGAAGCGGAACAACAGGCTCTTGCGGGCATATCCGAGCCCGTCGAAACCTCCCGCCTTGATGAGCGACTCGATGGTGCGCTTGTTCAGTGCATCGAGGTCGACCCGCTCACAGAAGTCCGCGAAATCCGTGTACGCGCCGTCGGCGCGACCGGCGACGATGCGTTCGACGACACCCTCGCCCACGTTGCGAACGGCGCTCATGCCGAACCGGACCTTGCCGTGGGCGACCGTGAAGTCGACGTCGGACTCGTTCACGTCGGGGACGAGCACTTCGACGCCCATGCGCCGGCACTCGTTGAGGTAGATGGCGGTTCGGTCCTTGTCGCGCTTGGTGGCGGTCAGCAGCGCCGCCATGTACTCGGCCGGATAGTGGGCCTTGAGAAACGCCGTCTGGAACGCGACGTAGGCATAACAGGCCGAATGCGAAAGGTTGAAGCCGTACCCGGCGAACGGCTCGACGGCGTCCCAGAGGTCCCGACCCAACTGTTCGGGGTGACCCTGGGACACACAGCCGGCGACGAACTTCTCCTTCTCGTCAGCCATGACCGACTTGATCTTCTTGCCCATCGCCTTGCGGAGGTTGTCCGCTTCGGGCATCGAATAGCCGGCCATCTCCCGACCGACCTGCATCACCTGCTCCTGATAGGTGATGATCCCGAAGGTCGACTCCAAGAACGGCTGCAACGCCGGATGGGGGTAGACGACCTCCTTGCGGCCGTTCTTGCGATCGGCGTACTCGTAGTGCATGTTCAGGCCCATCGGACCCGGCCGGTACAGGGCGTTGACGGCGATGATGTGGTCGAAGACGTCGGGTTCCAATGCCCGGATCAACGACCGCATCGCCGAGCCTTCCAACTGGAAGACACCAACCGTCTCGGCGCTCCGAATCAACTCGAAGGTCTTGGCGTCTTCGAGGTCGACGTTGTCGATGTCCACGCGGATCCCGTGGCCCTGTTCCACCAACTCCAGCGTGCGCTCGATGGTCGAGAGGTTGCGCAGCCCGAGGAAGTCCATCTTCAACAGCCCCATCGACTCGATGCCTCCCATCTCGTACTGGGTGACGACCTCGGAGTCCTCGCCCTTCTGCTGGATGGGGATGACGTCGGTGAGCGGCTTGGGTGTGATCACCACCGCGGCGGCATGAATCGAGTCCTGCCGGCGGAGTCCTTCGAGGCCGAGCGCGGCGTCGAGAACCCGCTTCACCTCGGGTTCGGCGCTGTACGCCTCGCGCAGGCCGGCGGCGTTGTTGTACTGGTCGCGCATCGCCGAATCGGCGTCGTCGCCGGGCGGATTCAGGCACTGCGCCAGCGAGGCGTCGCGCCCGAGGATCGCCGGGGGCATGAGCTTGGCCACCCGGTCCCCCAGTGAATACGGATACCCGAACACCCTGGCGGTGTCCCGAATCGCCTGCCGTCCCTTGATCGTGGAGAACGTGATGATCTGGGCCACGTGATCCGAGCCGTACTTCTCGGCTGCGTAGCGGATCATCTCCGAGCGATACCGCTCATCGAAGTCCATGTCGATGTCAGGCATCTCCTTGCGGCCCGGGTTCAGAAAACGCTCGAAGATCATCCCGTAGTGGATGGGGTCGAGGTCGGTGATCCGCAGGCAGTACGCAACGATCGAACCCGCCGCAGAACCGCGGCCGGGCCCGGTGCGGATCCCATGCTCGCGGGCATGGCGGATCAAGTCCCACACGATGAGGAAGTAGGCGGGGAACCCCATCTCCCCGATCACCTTCAGCTCATGGCGAATCCGTTCTTCGATCTCGGGACCGACCGAATCCCCGTACCGCTCCCGCGCCCCCTCCCACACCAGCCTCTCGAGATGGGTGACCTCGGTCTCGCCCGCCGGCACTTCGAAGGCCGGAAGATGGATCTGGTCGAAGTCGAGATGCACCTCGGCGCGCTCGGCGATCCGCAGCGTGTTGTCGCACGCCCCCGGATAGAGGTCGGCGGGAAAGAGAGCCCGCATTTGGGCGGCCGACTTCAAGAAGAACTGGTCGCCGTCGAGTTTGAAGCGGTTCGGCTCGTCGATCGTGGCGCCGGTCTGGATGCACAACAGCACGTCGTGGGCTTCGTACTCGCTGGCGTAGGTGTAATGCAGGTCGTTGGTGGCGAGCAGCGGAGCACCGATCCGCTTGGCGATCTCCACGAGGTCGGGAAGGATCCGTTGCTGAGACTCGATCCCGTGGTCCTGGATCTCGATGAAGTAGTTGTCCTTGCCGAAAATGTCCTGATAGGTGGCCGCCGCCTTCAGCGCGGCGTCGAAGTCACGAATCGCACCGTGGTTGCCCTCTTCCTTCCATCCGTCCGGCGCGAGCAACTGCGGCACCTCACCACCGAGACATCCCGACGTCGCGATGAGGCCGGACGCGTGCTCAGCGAGGAGTTCCTTGTCCATCCGGGGCTTGTAGTAGTACCCCTCCAGATAGGCCCTCGACGACAGCTGCATCAGGTTCCGATAGCCGACATCGGACTGGGCGAACAGCAGCATGTGGTGACGGATGTTCTGGCTGCGCGGGGGACGCTCGAACCGGCTCCCCGGCGTGGTGTAGGCCTCGATCCCGATGATCGGCTTGATTCCGGTGGCGTTCGCAGCCCGATAGAAGTCGACGACGCCATACAGCACCCCGTGGTCGCTGATGCCCACCGCCGGCTGACCATCGGCGGCCGCAGCCTGCATCACGTCCTTGATCTTCGCCGCGCCATCCAGCATCGAGAACTCGGTGTGGGTATGCAGATGGACGAATGACTTGTCGCTCACCGACCCTCCGAATGACAACGGTGTGATTCGCTCCCAACATAGTGCCCGCCGGCGTGTCGGGCCACGACGCGAAAACTGCCCTCCTGCTCAGGCAGTCGCCTCGTCTCGAAGGAACAGGGCCATCACCAGGTAGATGCCGAAGAGCGCGACTCCAAGGGGGACGTGGACGACGACACGGTCCGTGAAACCCGTGCCGATCTGGGTCCCGAGGAGGAGGAAACCGACCACCGATGCCGGCAGGATCCAGCGCCGTTGCCGGAACACCACCGCACCAGCCGCAACAAGCACCACGCTGAGAAACATCAGCACGTAGGTCCCAATCACCCTGTGGCTTGCGAGCGACGACGCCGTGCCCGCCATGAACGACCCGGCGAGAGCGCCTTGGGCGAGCACGAGCGCGGCGGTCAGCCACGCAACGATCCGAGCGACGGCGATGGCTTGGCGGTGAAGAGAAGACGTCATGTCCGCGAACGTAGCGCCGTCCCGACTCTGCTCCGCCGATGGCGGTTCACACGAGCACGCTGAGCACGGCGACGATGGCCACGCCCGCCGCGGAGGCAATCCGCAGCATCGCAGCGTTGGGGCCTCGCAACTGAGACCAGGCCCAGCCGATTGCGAACCCGGCGACCAGGCCCCCGAGGTGGCCCTGCCAGGACACGTTCCGGATGAAGAACGGGATCGCCGCGTTGATGAGCAACAGGAACCCGAGCTGGTTGAGGATCGCTCTGCCCGCCATCGTGTTGCGCCGGCGCACTGCGGACGCCATCCAGATTCCGAACAGCCCGAAGATCGCACCCGACGCTCCCACACTGACGTCGCTGATGTCACCCAGGTGGAAGGCAAAAGCACTTCCCGCGGCGGCCGTCGACAGATAGAGCGCCGCGAACGGCCCCGCGCCGACCTCGCGTTCGATCTGCGGCCCGAGCACGTACAGCGCCCACATGTTGAACAGGATGTGGGTGATCCCCCCGGCGTGCACCAGCACCACCGAGAACATCCTCCACCATTCGCCGTCGGCCACGAGGAAGTTCGCCAGCGCCAGCGACTCGGCGATCGGACTCCACACATCGATCGAAAGGAAACGAAGGGCGGCAAGGGCAACCGTCACGCCGATGATCCCCGACGTCACCGGAGCCGAGCCGCCCAGAATCCCGGACCGCACGTCGCGGCCCCGGACCACCGTTGTGGTCCCCTCCCGTTTCACGCATTCGGGACAGCGCTGGCCGACGCTCGCGTCGATCGAACACGACGCGCAGATCGGACGGCCGCACTCGGTGCACGACAGGCCGGTCGGACGGTCAGGATGGCGGTAGCAGACCTGGTCTGGGTCAGGCGAAGTCACAGCAGCACCGTATCCGAGCCCATCGTCTACTCCGACGCCTCGCCGAGGGACTCCAGCACCTCGGCCAGTACGGGTGGCAGCGGCGAAGACACCGTCATCTCCTTCCCGGAATCCGGATGCCGGAAACGCAGCGACTCGGCATGAAGGAAGAGCCGACGCATCGCGATCGGATCCTGCCGCCCGTAGAGACGGTCGCCCAACACCGAGTGGCCGATACCGGCGAGATGGACGCGGATCTGATGGGTGCGTCCGGTCTCCAACTGCACCGACAGCAATGCCACACCGGGTCGCTCCCACTGCCGGGACATCTGATAGTGGGTGATGGCGTGGCGGCCGGTCGGCACCAGCGCCCGCCGGCGGGGACGATGCGGATCGCGACCGATGGGAGCATCGACCGTGCCGCGGGGAAGGTCGAAGACTCCCTGCACGAGCGCCACATACTGCCTGCCGACGTCCCGTCGGGCGAGATCGTCCACCAGTGCGGCGTGGGCGGCCGCGGTCCGGCCAACGAGCAACGCTCCGGACGTCTCCCGATCGAGACGATGGACCAGACCCCAGCGCCCCTCCTGACCGACACCCTGCAGCTCGGGATAGCGATCCAGCAGGCCGCCGGCGAGCGTCCCCCGAACGCGCCCCGCCCCCGGGTGCACCGTCAACCCTGACGGCTTGTCGATCACGACGACGTGTTCGTCCTCGTACAGAACCCCGAAATCGACGGCTTCTGCGGTGAGGACCTCCGCAACCGCAGCCGCGTCGAAGGTGACCGTCGACCCCGCTGACACCCGCGCCTTGGCGACTGCCGGTTCTCCGTCGAGCCCGACTCGGCCGGCATCACACTGGGCGCGCGCCTCCGAGCGCGGCATTTCGCCGAGGACGGCGACCACCTTGTCGACGCGCTCTCCGTCGAGATGCTCGGGGATTCCGAAGGTCAGCGACTGGCCCATGCCGCCCACAAGATCGCGATCACGCCAAAGGTGATCGAAGTGTCTGCCAGGTTGAACACCGGGAAATTCGGAAAGGCGATCCAGTCGATGACCGGGCCATCGAATACCGCATCGCCCCGGGCGAGGCGATCGATGAGATTGCCGGCGGCGCCGCCGGCGATCAGCGACAGCCCGACGACCTCGACGAGCGGGCGGGGGCTCCAGACGGAGGCGACGATCACGGTCAGCGCGAACAGCGCTGCCAGCGACAGGAACGTCCCGGCATCCTGAAAGAACGAAAACGCCGCCCCGGTGTTCTCGGTGTAGGTGAACGACAGGACGACCGGGATGATCTCGACGGTCCGGCCGACGAATGTCCGCGACGCCCAGTTCTTCGTCGCCAGGTCGAGCGCAACGACCCCACCGGAGATCGCTGCGAGGGTGACAAGCCGGTGAAGCCTCAGCTCTTGGACGCGCACGTCACGCACATGGTGGCGTAGGGCAGGACCTCGAGTCGGGCGACCGGGATTGCCTCACCGCACACCTCGCACACCCCGTAGTCGCCGGACTTGATGCGACGGAGGGCGTGCTCGACCTTGTGCAGAAGGTCGGCGGCGTTCCGCTCGATCGACAGTTCCTTGGCGTATTCGAGGCGCATGGAACCCGCGTCGGCGTTCTCCGGGTCGGAGCTGCGGTCGGCCGCCGTCTCGGAGTTCCGGGCGTCTTCCATCTCTTTTTCGTGCTCCGTGATCACAGACACCAGACGGTCGCGCTCTTCTTCGAGCTCGGACTGGTACTTCTTGATCGTGGTCTTTGCAAGGGAACGGGCCATGGCGGACGGGAACGATAGCCGCCCCTCCCCCGTATGGAACAACTCCCCGCGGGAGGGGCGTATCCTTGCGGCTCCCATGGCGAAGCAATCCGATTTCACTCGTGTCCAGCCGCGCGCCGACCTGCCGGCGATGGAACGCGAGATCCTCGACTTGTGGGACCGCATCGACGCCTTCAAGACCCAGGTCGAGATGCGGCCTGTCGAGTCCGACTATGTCTTCTACGACGGGCCGCCGTTCGCCAACGGCAGCCCGCACTACGGCCACATCCTCGCCGGCGTGATCAAAGACGTCGTCCCCCGTTTCTGGGCGATGAAGGGCCGGCGGGTGGAACGGCGGTTCGGCTGGGACACCCACGGTCTGCCCGTGGAGATGGAAGTCGAAAAGCAGCTCGGCATCTCCGGGCCGAAGCAGATCGCCGAGTACGGCATCGGTGCGTTCAACGAGGCGTGCCGTGCCCTGGTCGAGAACACCGCGGACGAATGGGCACACCTCGTCCGCCGGATGGGTCGCTGGGTCGACATGGACAACGACTACAAGACGATGGACACCGACTTCATGGAGTCGGTGTGGTGGGTGTTCAAGCAACTCTGGGACAAAGGCCTCATCTACGAGGACTACAAGGTGCTCCCCTACTCCTGGGGCGCGACGACTCCGTTGTCGAACTTCGAGGCGAACCTCGACTACCGCGACACCGATGACCCGTCGATCACCGTGCGCGTCGAAGTCATCGAAGGTTCAGGGCCGGTGGCGGCCGGGGACCAGCTGCTCATCTGGACGACAACCCCGTGGACGCTTCCCGGCAACCTGGCGATCGCGGTCGGGACCGCCCTCGAGTACGTGCGCGTCGACGACGAGGACGGCCGGTTCTGGCTGGCCGCCGACCGGGTGAGCGCCTACTGGAGCGAACCTCGGGAACCGGCGGCGCGGGCATCGGGATCCGAACTGTTGGGCGCGTCGTACCGGCCCCCGTTCGACTTCTTCGAAGACCATCGCGACCGAGGTGCCTTCCGGGTGATCGGGTCCGACTCGGTCACCACCGAAGACGGCACGGGGCTCGTGCACATGGCGCCCGCCTACGGCGAAGCCGACTTCCTCGCTCTGCAATCGGCGGGTCTCGACGTGCTCGTCGATCCGGTCGACGCCGAAGGCAAGTTCACCGACGACGTCCCGCCGGTGGCAGGCGTCAACATCAAGGAAGCCGACCAGACCCTGATCGCGCTCCTGAACCAACAGGGCGTCCTGGTGCGGAACGAACGCATCCGGCACTCTTACCCCTTCTGCTACCGCACCGGCACCCCGCTCATCTACAAGGTCATTCCCACCTGGTTCGTGAAGGTCGCAGACCACACCGATCGCCTGGTCGAGACCAACGACGAAATCCACTGGGTGCCCGAATACGTCGGGTCGCGCCGTTTCGGGAACTGGTTGGAGGGTGCCCGCGACTGGGCGATCAGCCGCAACCGGTATTGGGGATCCTGTCTTCCCGTCTGGAGGTGTGACGGTTGTGAGCGCGCCGAGTGCATCGGGTCCATCGACGAGCTGAACGAGCGTTCCGGGGTCCGGCTCGACGACCTCCACAGCCACTTCGTCGACCCGGTCACGTGGATTTGTTCCGACTGCGGCGGCGTGATGACGCGCATCCCCGAAGTGCTCGACTGCTGGTTCGAGTCAGGCTCGATGCCGTATGCACAGATCCATTACCCGTTCGAGAATCAGGACCGATTCGCCCGGGCCTTCCCCGCCGAGTTCATCGCGGAAGGCCTCGACCAGACCCGGGGCTGGTTCTACACCCTGCATGTCCTGGCGACGCTCCTCTACGACGCCCCGTCGTTCAAGAACTGCGTGGTCAACGGGATGATTCTGGCCGAGGACGGTCGCAAGATGTCCAAGAGCCTCAAGAACTATCCCGATCCCAGCGTCATTTTCGAAACGTCCGGCGCAGACGCCCTCCGAGCCTTCCTGATCAACTCGCCGGTCCTGCGGGCCGAGCCGCTCCGCTTCACCGAAGACGGTGTCCGCCACGTGGTGCGCACGGTGCTGCTGCCCTTGTGGAACACCTTTTCGTTCTTCACGACCTACGCCGAGGCCGACGGGATCACCCTGACGGATCTCGCAGACGCGCCGCCGGTGGCGGAGCGGCCCGAGATGGACCGTTGGATCATGTCGATGCTGCAGTCCCTCGTCGCCGACGTCAACAAGCAGATGGAGGGCTACTACCTCTACAACGTCATCCCGCCGACACTCGGGTTCATCGATGACCTGACGAACTGGTACGTGCGCCGTTCACGCCGCCGGTTCTGGGCCGCACGGACCGCGGCTGACGAGGCAGACAAGCTGGCGGCGTTCGCCACGCTGTACGAAGTCCTGACGACCTTCTCGACGGTGCTCGCGCCGGTCTTGCCGTTCATCACCGAACACCTGTACCAGACACTCGTCGCCGACAAGAACGCCGATGCGCCGCGGAGTGTCCATCATCTCGACTTCCCGCAGGCCGACGAGTCCGTCATCGACGGCGCACTCGAGTCGGCGATGCGGACGGTCCGCGAGGTCGTTGCGCTGGGTCATGCCCTGCGCAGCAAGCACGAACTGAAGGTTCGCCAACCGCTGCGCACTGCGACGGTGCTCACCCATGATCCGCTCGTGAAGGCCGCCGTGGCCTCTCATTCGGATCTGATCGCCGACGAACTGAACGTGCTCTCGGTCGATGTCGCCTCGGACGAGACCGGGCTCGTGGAACTGTCGTGCAAGGCCGACTTCCGCAAACTCGGTCCGGAGCTGGGCCCGAGGATGAAGGAAGTCGCCAACGCGATCGCCGCCCTCCAGTCCACCGACGTGGGAGCGCTGCTCGACGGCGCGACCCTGGATGTGGCGGGAACCTCGATCACTGCCGGAGACGTCCTCGTGCAGCGAAACGCCAAAGAGGGAGTGGTGGTCGAGACCTCGGGAAGTCTCGCAGTGGCGATCGACACCACTCTCGACGACGACCTCACCGTTCTCGGTGCCGCCAGAGAGATCATCAGCCGGATCCAGGGAACCAGGCGGGACCGCGATCTGGCGGTCACCGATCGGATCACGGTCGCGTGGGAGAGCGAGGACCCGACGGTGGTCGCGGCCTTCGATCGTCACGGCGACGTCATCGCCGGCGAAACCTTGGCCACCGATGTGTCTCGATCTGCGGTTCAGGGTGTACAGCCCGACGACTTCGACCTGAAGTTGACGGTTACCCGCACCTGAGCATCGATCGGCCCCGGGCTCGGAGCGAGGATCCTCAGCCGACTTCCCAGGGACGGACCGGCGTGTCGTCGTCGGTCCCGGTCGCCCAGTCGGGCATCACCGCTCCACCGACCGCGACGTCGTCTTCTTCGTCATCGTCGTCATCGAAGTCCTCGCCGTCGTCCGCCGAGTCGTCGTAGCTGTCGTCGACGCTTTCTTCATAGCTGTCGTCTTCGTCGTCCGCGTCAGCCAGCTCCTCGATCTCGTCGAGTGCCGAAGGCTGCTCCCAGGTCGGTTGCGGCTCTTCGAAGTCGGGGAGCGAAACGTCGACGGAGGCGGATCCTTCCAGATCGCCGACCGCACCGGCGATGGCCCCGTCGGCTTCCTCGATCCCGACGCCCACTGCGAGCGACAGTTCCGCGAGACGGCTCCTCAGCGAATCGACGATTCCCCGGATCCTCGAGATCTCCGCCTCGGCGATGGCCTTCTCGTCGTCACGAGCCTTACTCATCTCCGACGCCTCCGCCCGGGCACCTTCGACGATCCGTTCCGCTTCGACCTTGGCGTCGGCCAGGATCGAATCGGCCGAGCGCTGCGCGGCAACCAGTGCCCGCGCGATGGCCCCTTCCGCGTCCCCGCGATCGGTCATCTCCATCTCCAAGGTGGCGATCCGCTCCTGGGCGTCGCGCAGCCGCTGCTCGTAGTCCTTCAGCGAAGTGACGATGTCATCGAGAAAATCGTCGACCTCATCGAGGTCGTAACCCCGAAGCGCGGTCCCGAAGGTCTTCTGCTGTACATCGATGGGTGTCAGAGGCATTTGTGTTCTTCCCCCGGAAGTCGTCGGCAGATTGTACGGACGGGGCACCGCCGATCCAACGATCACAAGCGACGCAGGACGCCTTGCAACAGACTGAGCCCGATCAGCAGCACGATCGGAGACAGATCCAGCATCATTCCTCCCACCCGCAAGGGAGGGAGAACCCTGCGGAGCGGCAGGATGACCGGGTAGATGATCCGATCCAGGAACAACTGGAGCCGAGCCAGCGGGTGGGTCGACGAGATGCGTACCCACGACATGATGATCCAGGCGAAGACGGCGATCCGGTAGATGCCGACGACCTGGGCGAGGAGGTCACCCATTCCGATGTGCGATCATTCGATGGGGAGTTCGTAGGCGCCCAGGGACGCCAGGCGGCGCTTCTCCTCGGCGTCGATCCGCGTCGACGGTGGCAGTACCAGGACGAGTCCTTTGCCGACCCGCGACATCGTTCCGTCGAGGGCATAGATGAGGCCCGAGGAGAAGTCGACGACGCGCCGCGCCAGGTCGTCGTCGACACGTCGGAAGTCCAGCACGACCGGAACCCGGTCCCGCACGCGGTCAGCGAGGATCTTGGCGTCCCCGAACTCGTCGATGACCAGGATGTCGGCTTGTGCTTCGGGGCGGATCTGGCGGACACCGGCGATCGAGGGCTCGGATCCGCGGCGGGCCGCCACGGTGCGCGACGAAGCGGCAGCAGGTTCGACCCTGCGACCCTCGTCCAGTTGCGGCGGCGCGTTGCGGCCCCGGTCCGGGGCAGGCGACTCGTAATCGGTGTAGCCGGACTCGGCCCCGTCCACATGGTCCTCATCGACGAGACCGAGATAGACGAGTGCTTTGTTGAAAAGTGATTCTTGGGGCATGAATGTGTACCTCAATCGGCAAAGATAGCCCGACCCACGCGTATCGACGTGGCTCCTTCGGAGATCGCCACCTCGAAGTCGTCCGACATCCCCATCGACAATCCCGTCACCGCAGGGTGGTCGGCGGCGATGGCATCACGCAATTCGCGCAACGCGGCGAAGTGGGGGCGCGCCTCTTCGGGGTCGTCGGCGAGGGGTGGGATCGCCATCAACCCGACGACTTGGATGCCGAGGGAGACGAGTCGATCGCAGAACGAAGGGGAGTCGGCCGGGGCGACGCCCGATTTCTGTTCCTCCTCTCCGATGTTGACCTGCAGGTACACCGGTGGCGGATGACCTGATCCCTTGAGCCACGCGGTCGCCAAGGAATCTCGATCCATGGAGTGAAGGACCGAGGCGGAAGGTCGCACGACGCGAACCTTGTTGGTCTGCAGGGGTCCGACGAAGTGCCAGCGGACGTCGGAAGCCAACTCGTCCACCTTGTCCCGGAGCTCTTGTGCGCGGTTCTCGCCGAAGTCACGGTGCCCGTCGTCGTAGAGCGCGCGGATCGCCTCGACTGACCGGCCTTTGGACACGGCGACGAGCGTGACCTCTGACCGGTCCCTTCCCGCGCCGGCGCAGGCTGCCGCGATCCTCTGCTCGACTTCGGACAGACTCATGACGGCACCCAACCCACGGTTGCGAGGCGCTCGCCGGTGCCGTTTCGGCGATGCGAGAACATGTCGTTCCCGCAGCGCGTGCAGCGATCGATGATTTCCGGCTCCACCGGCAGTTGGGCCGCCACCGCAGACGCGAGATCGACAGAGGTCGTCCCGGTCCGTGTGCGGCTGAGGTGCCCGACGAAGCGGGCTGACACTTCCGGCCCCACCTCGAAACAACACGGGCGGATGTGCGGTCCGATGTGCACCGAAGCGACGTCGCCGACTCGCTCGACGGCGTTGGCGACCACCCCGGCGGCGACACCACGCCAACCGGCGTGAACGACGGCCACCCGCCCCGCTCCGTGCATCACGACACCGAGGCAGTCGGCGGTGAAGACTGCGAGGGCCAGCCCCGTCGCGCTGGTGGCCAGTCCGTCCGCTTCGCCGTGATCGCCGCTCGCCGACGCGTCGACGACCGCCGAGCCGTGCACTTGCCGCACCGTGGCCCACTCGGCCAAACCGAGACGCTGCCGCGCCTGGTGGTTCCGCCGCATGTCCCCGTCGGCGGCCGTCGTGAAGGCGACACCGTCCGCCGGAGCGATCATCCCTTCACGAAGCTCGGGATGTCGAGGTCGTCGTCGTCATCTTCTCGGGAGGACCCTCCCGGATGGGGCGAAACGGCCGACACCGGCGGACGCCGCGTCCGGGATCTCGAGCTGCGATCGAACCCGGCGGCGATGACGGTCACCCGCATCTCTTCGCCGAGGTCCTCGTCGACCATCGCGCCGAAGATCACTTCGGCGTCGTCGTCGGCATGGCTGGCCACCACATTCGCAGCGGTGGTCGCTTCGAGCAGTGTCATGTCGCCGGGACCGGCAACCGACAGGAGAACGCCACGCGCACCTTCCATCGACGTTTCCAGCAGCGGTGAGGAAATGGCGCGGTTCGCCGCCTGCTGGGCGCGTTCGTCTCCGGAGGCGCGCCCGATGCCCATCACCGCGGTGCCCGCGTCGGACATGACCGTCTTGACGTCCGCGAAGTCGACGTTGATCAGTCCGGGCGTGGTGATGAGGTCGGTGATCCCGGCCACACCGTTGGTGAGGATCTCATCGGCGATCCGGAACGTCTCGGTCATCGGAACTTTCGGATCGCCCACTTCGAGCAGCCGATCGTTCGGGATGACGATGAGCGTGTCGACGGCGTCGCGGAGTGCCTGAATGCCCTCTTCGGCGTGGACCGCCCGACGACGTCCCTCGAACCCGAACGGGCGGGTGACGACACCAACGGTGAGCGCCCCGAGCGACTTGGCGACCTCGGCGACGATGGGGGCTCCGCCGGTTCCGGTTCCACCGCCCTCGCCGGCGGTGATGAACACCATGTCGGCGCCCTTCAGCACGTCTTCGAGTTCCTGGCGGTGAGCTTCGGCCGCCGCCTTGCCCACTTCGGGGTTGGCGCCGGCGCCCAGGCCCCGGGTGATGTCGCGACCGATGTCGAGCTTGACGTCCGCATCAGACATCAACAGTGCCTGGGCGTCGGTGTTCAGCGCGATGAACTCGACGCCTCGCACGCCCGCCTCGATCATGCGGTTCACGGCGTTGACGCCGCCACCGCCCACTCCGACGACTTTGATGACGGCCAAATATCCGCCTGCTGCTGGTTTGTTCATGTTCAATCCTCACGGGTCGATTCGGCCGAAAACCGAAAGGGTCGACTAGAGCTTTACACACCCGCGACCTCCACGTAAACCCCACGGCCATGGACCTCGACTAGAGGTTGAGAGTTTCCCTCAGAGAACCACTGCGAACGCGTACCCTGGGTTCGCAGGGACACTGGGTGTACCTGGGAACCCAGGGTACGCGGGAAGTCACCCTTCGGGCTGGGTGGTTGAGGTCGTTGAGGTCGTGGGAGGGAGGACGGCGGGGCGCTCCGGGGCGATGAGGGTGATCTCCGAACCCGGTACGGGCTCGTCCGCCACCACCACCTCGAGAGCGCGGGCCTTTTCCACCATGTCGGTGGGACGACCCAACCGAATGACCAGGCCGTTCCAGGTTGCATTCAGCTCGGCGGTGCGGGCGTCGATGACCATCCCGGCACGCAGGGGTTCGACCAGGGCGTCGACGAACTGCAGCGCGGCCTCCACAGCCCGGTCTTCCTGGGGAGTCGACCGGATGCGGGGGGACACGGCGTCAGGCTCGCCGGATGCCAGCACGACGCCGTCTGCGGCAAGGTGCTCCCAGCCCTGGCCCCGGTCGACCCATGCCACCCCGAAACGCTCGACGACCTCGATCTCGAGACCGGTGGGCCACCGCCGACCCACTTCCGCACTCACCACCCTCGGATCCTCCTCGATGGCCGCCCTCGCCTCATCGAGGTCGATTTCGATGAGCGGCACGCCGAGTTCGACACCCACGGCCGCCACCATCGCCACCGGGTCGGTTTGGGATTCGCCGTGGGTTTCGATGCGGTCGAGCGAGAAGAGACCGGACCGGAGGATCGCGAGACTCGCGGCGGCCAGGCCGACGACGAGGAGCACGACAAGAAGCCTCCGGATCCCTCGACGGATCCGCGTCTCTGCGACGTTGCGTCGTCTGTCGGCGAGTCTCGGATCCATCACACGAACCCTTCGAACTGGATCTCGGTCTCCAACTCGATCCCGGTCTCCTCGGCCACCCGGCGTGTGACCTCGGCCACCAGTCGGTGCAGGTCCGAGGCCGTCGCACCCTTCCCGGCGACGAAGAAGTTCGCATGCAGTTCGCTCACCGCAACCTCACCCACCGCAAAGCCCTTCAGTCCGAGATCGTCGATGATGCGACCCGCGCTGTCGCCCGGCGGGTTCTTGAACACACTCCCCGCGTTGTGCGTCCCTCCCGGTTGATGCCCCCGCCGCCAACGCGTGATCTCCCGGATGCGGGCATCACCTTCGGCAGGGTCTCCCGGTTCGAACGAGAACCTGGCGTCGAGCACCACTTGATGCGCCGCGATCGATGAGTGCCGGTACGACAGGTCGAGGTCCGACGCCGCCGCGGTGACCAGCGTCCCTGTTCGCGCATCCAGCACCCGCGCTTCGATGAGCACATCCCTCGTCTCCCGACCGTGGCCGCCGGCGTTCTGGCGCACCGCTCCCCCGACGCTGCCCGGTATTCCGACATAGAACTCGAGGCCGAGACGCCCCACCGCCACTGCCGCTCTCGCCAGTTGCGGCAGACGCACCGCAGCACCGGCGAGGACCGCAGCCGGTTCGCGGACGACGTCGTTGAATTGACCCGCCAACCGCAGCACCAACGCGTCGAGTCCCTCATCGGCCACCACCAGGTTGCTTCCGCGTCCGAGCACCAGCAGCGGAACGCCACACCCACGCCACGCATCGAGCACGGCAACGACGTCGTCGATGTTCGATACCTCGGCGTAGTACGAGACGGGCCCACCCAGCTTGTAGGTGGTCAACGGCCCGATTGCCACATCCCGTTGGACCAGCGCAAGATCGTCGAGGTGAGCCATATCAGGCGTCCAACTCTGCAAGCAGCTCATCGGCGAGGTCGCCGATGTCGCCCGCTCCCATGCACACCACGAGATCCCCCGGTGCCAGGATCCGGGCCACGACCCGGGCGGCGTCAGCCCGTTCGGGAGCGTCCACCACCATCTCAGCCCCGGCCCGACGCGCCGCGTCGCTGACCAACGTGCCGTCGACACCCGGCATCGGTTCTTCTCTCGCTCCGTACACGTCGAGCACCACCACCGCCGCGGCCCTCGCGAGCGCCGACCCGAAATCCTCTGCGTGTTCGGCAGTCCGTGAGTACAGGTGCGGCTGGAACACGGCCACGACACGGCGACCGGAACCGAAGGCGGCCGCGAGCGTGGCGGACACCTCGGTGGGGTGATGTGCGTAGTCGTCGACCACGGTGATCCCGCCGACCTCACCACGGACATCCCAACGCCGTCCCACCCCCTGGAAGCTGCCAAGGCCCCCGATGGCAGCTTCGACGTCGCCACCCCGCGACCCGACGAGCGCGATCGCACCGACGGCGTTTCGCACCATGTGGATGCCCGGTCGGGGCAACACCACATCCCATGCCCCCAACGGACTGACCAGACGAAAACGCGACCCCTCGGCACCGGCGTCGACATCGACGGCACGCCACACCGCATCCGCCCCCGTTCCGTAGCCAATCGCGCCGGTTCGCTGCCCGAGCCGGTGGCTTCCGGCGTCGTCGACACAGCAGAACACCTCGCCGGACACTGCCCGCACGACACGCTCGAAAGCTGCTTCGACTTCGGCGAGAGTCCCGAAGTGATCGAGGTGATCGGCTTCGACGTTGGTCACCACGAGACTCTCGAGCCGCACATGCTCGAAGGTGCCAAACGCCTCGTCGACTTCCAGAATGAGCAGGTCGTCGTCGCCCGATCCGGCATTGGTGCCCAGGTCGCGCACCTCGCCTCCCACGACAAACGACGGATCGAGCCCCGCCGCTTTCGCCGCCACGATCAGCATCGCGGTCGTGGAGGTCTTCCCGTGGGTGCCCGTCGCTCCAACCGTGGGGATCTCCGAGGTGAGTGCTGCCAGCAGTTCCGGGCGGTTCCACACCGGAATCGCCCGGCGGCGAGCGTCGGCCACCTCGGCATCGCTGGGCGGAACCGCCGAGGACGCAACCACCAGGTCGACGCCCTCGAGGCGATCGGTACGATGACCGGCCCACGTCTCGATTCCCTCCCGGGACAGGGCCTCGAGGAGGGTGGAGGTCCGAGCGTCGGAGCCGGTCACCACGTGGCCGCGTCCGGTCAGCAACCGGGCCAACGCGGACATCCCCGCTCCACCCACGCCCACGACGTGGATGCGGTGCCAGTCTGCGAGCGCCACGCCGTCAGCCATCCGCCGTCATCATCGCAGCGGCGATGGCATCGGCCGCGTCGGGTCGAGCGAGGGTTGCGGCGGCAACCCGCATCGCCGCAAGGCGCCCGCGATCCGCCAGGAGTTCGGAGATCACCGACGGGACGAGGTGCACCTTTGACTCCTCGACGACCACGGCCGCTCCCGCACCTGCGAGATATGCAGCGTTGGCCCCCTGATGGCCCGCACTTCCGAAGCCGCCGGGAACGAGCACGGCGGGCGTGGCAGTTGCGGAGAGTTCGGCGACGGCTCCCCCGGCACGAGCCACCACGATGTCGGCGGCGGCATAGAAGAGCTCCATCCGGTCTTCAAACCCCACGATGTGCCAGTCCGGGGTGGCCGACGCCTCCAGTCCCACCACATGCGCGTCGCCTGCGAGGTGCACCACCTGAACGTCGCCGAGCGCGGCGATGGCGGGCGCGACTCGGTTGAGGACGCCGGCGCCGAGACTCCCCCCGAAGATGCCGACGACGGGCCGGCGCTCGTCGAGCTCGTAGCGGGTGAGGGCTTCGGGACGCAACGCCTCGCGGTCGAACCGGGCGATCGCCGAACGGACCGGGTTGCCGACCCACTCCGCCTCGAGTCCCGCCGTCTCGGGAAACGCTCCGAAGCGCCTGCGGGCGAGTCTTCCCGCCACGCGATTTCCCAACCCGGCGTGGGCGTTCTGTTCGGCGACCAGCACGGTCGCTCCCGCCAGACGGCCCGCGATCGCGGCGGGGACCGTCACGTACCCGCCCAGGCCGAGCACCGTGTGCACCGAGCGTTCCCGAAAGGAGCGCCGCATGGAGACGATGGACCCGGCGAGCGTGAACGGGATGCGCAGATTGGCGAACGACAGGCTTCGCTGCAGTCCCTGCAACGGCACCCGTAGGAACGGGAACCCGGCCTCGGGATAGGTGGTCGATTCCAGCCGGTCGCCGCCGACGAAGAGGACATCCGAGCGGGGCACGCCCGCCGCCACGAGGGCCTCGCCCACTGCCAGGCCCGGGAACACATGTCCGCCGGTACCGACAGCCGCGATGGCGAACGTCACCGGGTCCGACCTCCGCTGTGGGCGATGTTCACCAAAACGCCCGCCGCTGCCATCGTCACGGCGATGGCAGTGCCGCCGTACGACACGAAAGGAAGGGTGATCCCGGTGATCGGCATCACCCCGAGCACCCCGCCCACGTTGATGAGCGCCTGCACCGTGATCCAGGCAGTGATCCCTGCTGCAAGCATCCTCGCGAAGGCGTCCGGGGCACGGCGCGCCACGGTCCAGCCTGCGGCGGCGAACAGCGCAAAGAGCGCCAGCACGAGCGACGCGCCGACAAACCCGGTCTCCTCGCCGACGATGGCAAAGATGAAGTCGGTGTGGGCGTTGGGCAGATAGAACCAGCGGGCGCGGCTGCCACCGAGCCCCACGCCGAACACTCCGCCGGTACCAAGGGCGTAGTAGCTCTGGATGAGCTGCCACCCCGTCCCACCGGCGTCCGCCCAAGGATCGAGAAAACCGGTGATGCGGTCACGGCGGTAGCCCGCGGAGAAGGCGAGCAGTCCGCCCATGGTGGCTCCGAGGAAACCCGACCCGATCACGAACCGGAACGGCGCGGCGGACGTGAGCATGACGGCCAGCGCGGCCACTGCGATGACAATGGTCGTCCCGAGGTCCGGTTGCAGCATCACGAGCAGCCCGGTTCCACCCAGGAACACGGCGACAGGTGCGAGGAAATGCCCCAGGTCGCCGAGCATCTTCCGCTTCCGGTCGAGCACCGCGGCCAACGCCACGATCACGCTGAACTTCGCCAGCTCGGACGGCTGCAGACTGATTGGACCGAGGTCGATCCAGCGGCGGGCGCCGCCGACCTCTTCGCCGACGATCAGCACCAGAACCAACAGGCCACCGACTCCCAGGAAGATCGGCAACGCCAGCTTGCGGTACAGCTGATAGGAGACCCGAGAGGTCACGAACAACGCGACTGCTCCCAGACCGACCCCCATGAGTTGGCGCTTCAGGAAGAAGAACTGGTCCTCCTGGGATCCGATGCCCACCACCGAGGACGCCGACGTCGTCGCGGTCAGCCCGACCACGAGAAGCGCGGCCATCACCACCATCAGCGTGGTGGCGGAACGGGAGTTGGCGGTGTGCTGATCCGCCCGGGCGCGCGCCGCGGCGCGCAGCTCCGTGATCGAAGTGATCTTTCCTGCGGTCCTCGAGCTCACTGGTCCTCCGATCGGGCCGCGGCGGCGAACGCGTCGCCCCGCGCCCCGTATGAATCGAACATGTCGTAGCTCGCACACCCCGGTGCGAGCAGCACGACGTCTCCTGGTGCTGTGATCTCCCGGGCGATGGCGACTGCCTCCTGCATCGACCCGGCGGGTCGTCCCCTCGTGCCGGCGGCATCCAGCAGCACCGGGGCGCTCTCGCCGATGGCGATCACGGCCTTCACCCCGGGTGCGGTCGCCAGCGGCGCGACGTCGAGGCCTTTGGCCAGTCCCCCGGCGATGAGCACGACCGAATCGAACGAGGCGATCGACGCGAGCGCGGCGTGCGGGTTCGTGGCCTTCGAATCGTCCACCCATCGCACCCCGTCCGCGGCAAAGACGACCCGGCGGCGGTGTTCGCCGGGCAGGAACGTCTGGCAGACGCTCTCCACCGCGCTCGGCTCCGCACCCATTGCCAGGGCGGCGGCGCCCGCCAACGCCATGTCGGTGAAGTAGATCGGATCGTCGACAGCCAGCGTCGTCAGCGGGACAGCCAACCCGTCCCACACCAACATCTCGTCCACCACGCCCACCCGGGTGGTGCCGTCCACCGCCACACCAACCGGGGTGGCGCTGCTCCGGCTTGCGAGTTCGACGGCGCCGGGATCCTGCGCGTCGTAGACGACGATGTCCCCCGCCGTCTGATTGGCGACGATCCGCGCCTTGGCCGCCCGATATCCGGCGACGCTGCCGTGCCAGTCGAGATGGTCCTCGGCGACATTGGTGATGACCGCCACCGTCGGGTGGAACCGGTCGACGAACCGGAGCTGAAAACTGGACATCTCGAGCACGATCACGTCGAGCGGCTCGAACGCCCAGTCCGACACCGGCGTCCCGATGTTCCCCAGCCCAGGAGCCCGCAGACCGGAGGCCGTGAGCATGTCTGCGATCAACCCCGTGACGGTGGTCTTGCCGTTCGTCCCCGTCACGGCCACGGTCGGCGCCGACATCTCCCGCCAGGCGAACTCGACCTCGGAGATGATCTCGATGCCCGATTCGATCGCGTCGGTGATCGGCGCGGAACGTTCGCCGAAGCCCGGGGACGCGACGACGAGGTCGATCCCCTGCAAGCTGAGCGGATCCCAGACGCCGGACGCGACGGCGGCGTCCCCGATGTCGGTGACGGGGCGGCGGTCGTACACCGACACCCGGTGACCGAGGCGGGTGGCAAGGCGGAGCGCGGCCCGCCCGGACACTCCGGCACCGAGTACGAGTGTCCTCATCGCAGGATCCCCTCGACGGAGAGAAAGTCCGCGTAGAACAAGCCCAACCCCAGCGCCACGCCGACACCGGCCAGGATCCAGAACCGGATCACCACCGTGGTTTCGGGCCAGCCTTTCAGCTCGAAGTGGTGATGGAACGGGGCCATCAGGAAGACCCGGTTCCCCGTGAGTCGATAGCTGGCCGTCTGGAGCAGCACTGACACGGTCTCGGCCACGAAGAGGCTGGCGATGATGGCGAGCAGCAAGTGCGTGTTGGTGAGCAACGCGAGCGCCGCGAGGAGTCCGCCGACACCGTTCGAGCCGGCATCGCCCATGAAGATCTTCGCAGGCGGTGCGTTCCACCACAGGAAGCCGAGCAGAGCGCCGAGCATGGCCGCGGACAAGGTGGCGAGTTCGAGCGGATCCGAGGCGATGTAGGTGCCGCCCTCCCCGCCGTAGCGGAACTTCCAGAACGCGACGACCGTGTAGGCCCCGAACATCAGTGCCCCCGCCCCCGCGGCCAGGCCATCCATCCCATCCGCCAGATTCGCCCCGTTGGCGGCTCCGGTGAGGAGAAACAGCACCCAGACGACAAAGAAGATGCCAAGGTCGATTCCGAGCGGACGAACGAACGACAACTCGGTCGACACTCCGGCCGCCGACGCACCCCACGCGAACAATCCGGCGACGACCAACTGTCCCGCGAACTTGCCGCGCACGCTCAGCCCTGCAGAGCGCTTCCGCGTGTACTTGACGAAATCGTCGATGAACCCGATCGTCGACATGCCAACGAGAGCGAACAGCGCCAGCAATCCGCCAGGACCGAACTCGAGCACTTGGAGCTGAAAACCGCCGCTCGCCGACCAGACCCGTACGTGGGAAACTGCGAACGCGAACACCGCCGCGAACACGAACACGACGCCACCCATCGTCGGTGTCCCCTGCTTGTGGTGGTGACCTTCGACTTCCTCCTGGATGAACTGTCCGATACTGCGGTGACGCAGCACCTGAATCGCAGCAGGCATCACGATCATCGAGACGAAGAGGGCAACGGACGCGGCAACGAGAAGACTGATCACGCGGGATGTCCCCTGCGGGCGGCCAGCGCCGCGCGGGCCTCGATACGGTCATCGAAGGGGTACCTGAACCCTGCGATCTCCTGGCCACGCTCGTGGCCCTTTCCCAGGATCACCACTGCGTCCCCATCCGACGCCTCGGCGATCGCAGTACTGATCGCCACCCGGCGATCAATCAGGTTCATCGCGCGCACATCCCGATGCATTCCCTCCATCACGGCGTCGATGATCGCAGCCGGATCCTCGGATCGAGGGTTATCCGATGTGACGACGACGACATCGGCGGCCGACGCGGCCGCCCCCATGTGCGGCCGTTTCTCCCGGTCGCGGTCCCCCCCGGCTCCGATCACCGCGATGATTCGGCCGTCGACGAGACCCCTCACCGCGGAAATGACCTCGGCGATCCCATCCGGCGTGTGGGCAAAGTCCACGAACACCGAGATCGGATCGTCGCCCGACACACGTTCGAACCGGCCCGGAACCCCGGGAAGCGAACCGAGCGCTTCGACAATCGTGGCGTCGGCCGTGCCGACGACCGAACACACGCCGGCCGCCACCGCAGCGTTCTCGACGTTGAATGTTCCCGCCATGGGCAGTCGAACACGGTGCGTCCCCCCTCCCAGGTCGAGGTCGACGGTCGTTCCGGAAAGATCGGCTTCGACGATCACCACGGAGATGTCCGCCTCCCGCCCGACCGTCACGATGTCCATGGAGGTACTGGCGGCGAGGCGACTTCCCCACGGATCGTCGACCCAGATCACTCCACGGGCGGCACGTTCAGGATCGAACAGCGACGCCTTCGCCTCGAAATACGTCTCCATGTCGTGGTGGAAGTCGAGGTGGTCCTGGCTGAGATTCGTGAACGCCACGACCCCGAACCATGTCGCATCCACCCGATGGAGGGTCATGGCATGTGAGGACACTTCGACAGCCACGACATCGGCGCCCCGGTCGACCATGTCACGGAGCATGCGCTGAAAATCCGTTGCCTCGGGGGTGGTGTGCAATGCGGGGATCACGTCGTCACCGATGCGGGTGTGGATCGTGCCGACCAGGCCGACGGCCTTGCCCGCCGTCGACAGGATGTGCTCGATCATGTGTGTGACCGTCGTCTTGCCATTTGTGCCGGTCACGCCGATCACCGGAACCTGCCGAGAAGGATGGCCGTGGATCGCGGCGGCCAACGATCCCATGACCGCTCGCGCATCGGGAACCCGCAGCACCGGGATCGTCGTCTCGACCTCGTCCGTCACCACGGCTGCAACGGCACCGTTCGCCACCGCCTGTTCGAGATAGCGATGACCGTCCGTCGAAAAACCCTTCACGGCGACGAACAGCGTTCCTGCCGCGACCTGGCGGCTGTCGTGGGTGGCGTCGCGGATCAGCGGATCTCCCGAGCCGTGGACCTCGACCCCGATCAGATCGGCAAGTGCCCTGAGCCGTTCACCGGTCGAGGGCATCCGGCACCACCCCGAGACCGTGCAGCGCGGCCTCCATCACCTCCGCGAATGCGGGTGCCGCGGCAGAGCCACCGGTACGAAACTCCCAGGCAGGATCGTCCACGATTACTGCGATGACCACCTTGGGATCGTCGATCGGCGCCATGCCGACGAAACTCGCGACGGTGGCATCGGTGTAGGTCCCGTCTTCGCCCAGCTTGTTCGCCGTGCCGGTCTTTCCCCCCACGCGATAGCCGGGGACCGTCGCCGCCTGGCCGGTTCCGCTCTCGACAACGTTGGCGAGAAGCTGACGCATCACCCACGCCGTGTTCTCGGACACGACATGGCGGGTGACGCCACCCTCGACAAAGGACTCCCCGTCGACGTCGACCGTCGACGCCACCAGCCGCGGTGCCACCCACACGCCGTCGTTCGCGATCGCAGCGTATGCCGCCGCGATCTGCAGCGGTGTGACAGCCACGTTGTAGCCAATCGCCGTCGACGCGAGACACGACGTACATCCCGGATCGTTGTTGACGATGCCCTTCGCCTCGCCGGAGTAGTCGAGACCCGTCGGCGAGCCGTACCCGAAACGGCTCATGTAGTCGAGCATCGTCCCTTTCGAAAGGCGCTCCTGAATCTTGATCGTGCCCACGTTGGACGACTCGGTGAAGATGTCCGCCACCGTCATGTCCATCGTCTCGTGGTTCGTGAAATCCGAGAAGCAACCGTTGATGTCGTCGGTGTCGCTGTCACATGCGCCGGGCGTCGTCTCGTAGCGGTCCGGAACGGCGCCGATCACCATGGACGGAGTGATGGCACCCTGGTCGAGCGCGGCCGCGAACGTGATCAACTTCTGAGTCGACCCCGGTTCATACATGCCACGCACCGCAAAGTTGGAGAACGATGCACCGTCGGGCCCGCGGCGCGTCTCAGGATTGAAAGGTGGGTGACCCACCATCGCCAACACATCCCCGGTCTCTGCGTGCAAGGCAACGATCCAGCAACCCTTCGCCTGAGTCCGCTCGACGGTCTCGGCACAAGCCTCGAATGCGGTGAATTGCAGGGACAGATCCAGCGTGGTCAGCAGATCCACTCCCGGGACCGCCGGCACCACCTCACGAGTTGCTTGCGGAATGATGTTGCCCGCCGGGTCCTCTTCGAACACCATCTCACCCGGCGTGCCGGTGAGTGCATCGTCGTAGGCGACTTCCAGCCCCTCGATGCCGTTCCCGTCGATGTCCACCATGCCCACGACATGGGCACCCACCTCGCCGGACGGATAGACCCGCTTGACCTCGGGGATGGTTGCCACGCCCGGCAGAGCCAGGTCCATGACGGCTTGCGCGGTGACCGGCTCGACCTGGCGCGCCAGGTAGACGAACCGGGTCTCGCCTGCCAGTCCCCGGAGAATGGCGTCGTGGATGAGCTCCCAATCGCGTCCGGTCAACGACGCAATGGACTGCGCGGTGAATACCGGGTCGGTGACCTGCTGGGGCACGACCCAGATCGACTCCGCCTCGACGGTCATCGCCACGGGATCGCCGTTGCGGTCGAAGATGGTGCCCCGGTCGGGGGCCAGCGTGCGAGTCTCGAGTCGCTGAGTCAGCCCCGCCTCCTGGAACTCGTCGGCGCGCACCACCTGGACTTCGAACAAGCGGTAGCCGAGACCGACCCAGCTCGCAACGAGCAGGAACCCGAGCAGCCAGATACGCAGCTCGGCGCTTGTCACACGGCGCGCCGCCGGACGGGCGGCCACGGGTCAGCCCGGACGCCGGCGGGGCGGTGGGTGTGGAACACGCACCGTGCCGACGCCAGCGTCACGTCGGGAACTCACTCTTCTGCCTCCGGTGTCACACCTGTGGCGGCGGCGTAGCGTCCGATGCTCGCCCACCGGGGATCCTCGGGCGCCAACGGGTCGATGATCCGGTCGACCACCACCGTGTCGCGTGTGGTCGGAAAGACCATTCCGAGTTCCTCGGCCAGCGGAGCCACCCTGGTCGGGCTCTCGAGTCGTGCGACCTCCAGGCGAAGCCGCGTGTTCTCACTCCGCGCAGAGACGATCGCCCGATCCAACTCACCGAGATCGAACGCTCCCTGATCCAGTGCGGTACGCGCAAACACGATGCCGAACAATGCGACGAGAAGGATCAGGACGAAAGCCAGGAAAGGAGTGACGACGGGCCGACGGTTCCGCCGTCCCTGAACGACACGAAGGCCGGTGGCGACACGACGACCCGGCGCGCGGAGTGGACGAGCAGTCATGCCGCCGCCCGCTCGATGCAACGCAGCCGGGCGGACCGGGAGCGAGGATTGGCTTCGATCTCGGGTGTGGAAGGCTTGACCGCCTTACGGGTCACCATCGAAAAGGGTGCGGGTTCCGCCGCCTCGCGGACCGGCAGGTCCGGATGCGGCTGCACCGACGTCGACAACTCCGCGAAGCGGCGCTTGACGAGACGGTCCTCCAGCGAGTGGTAGCTGATCACGGCGCATCGCCCCCCGACGACCAAACGGGAGAGGGCCGCATCGAGACCGGCCGCCAGGGCATCCAGTTCACCGTTCACTTCGATGCGGAACGCCTGGAACGCCTGGCGGGCGGGGTGTCCTGCGCGGCGAACCGCGGCCGGGACGGCTTCGGAGATGACCTCCGCGAGTTCCAGGGTGCGCGTGAAGGGGCGGTGCCGGACGATCTGGCGGGCGATGCTCGATGCGAACTTCTCCTCGCCGTAGGTCCGCAGAATGTGGACGAGATCCTGCTCCGAAGCCGTGTTCACGAGATCGGCTGCGGTGGGTCCGTGCTCGGAGTCCATCCGCATGTCGAGCGGACCGTCCTCGCGATAGGAGAACCCACGAGTCGGGTCGTCCACCTGATGCGAAGAGATCCCCAAATCGAAGAGCGCTCCGGAAATGGCGTCGATGCCGGCGTCGTCCAGCAGTCGGTCGAGGTCACCGAAGTTCCCCGCCAGCACCGTGACGTCACCGGCGTTCGCCCGTGCGTCCGGGTCGCGGTCCACTCCGATCATCCTCACCCTTTCTCCATACGTCTTCGACAAGGCACTCGTGGGGCCCCCCCCCCCCC
>JBBDHV010000006.1:0-7506 GCA_040880725.1 Acidimicrobiia bacterium | reverse complement strand
TGCGTGGCATCCTGACCATGCGTGTCAGCGCCGAGCATCGCGGCCTCACGGCTTGTCCCCGATGTTGGCCACCCCACGACGCAGACGCATCCGCCAGCTGACTGACGCCGCCGCCACCACCCCGACACCATGCACCGCCGGGACCGTCAACTCCCGACAGGTGTCGGGGTCAATCTGAGCTCGGTCCGACTCTGCGACCCGGGCGACCGATACGCAGCACACCGACGCCGAGTGCGAGCAACACAACGGCAACGACGACCATCTCGATCGAGTTCTGTCCGGTGAACGGCAGGCTCGTGCCAGTCGACGCCGGAGTCGTGCCAGCGCTGGCGCCACCCGCCTCGGTCGTAGCCGTCGCCTCGAGTGGCCCCAGCGTCGTCGCGGTGCTGTCGGGGACGGAATCGAATGTCGTTGTGGTGGTCGTGGTGGAGGCGGGCGCGGTGGGCGGTGTCGTCCCCCCGGACAGGGCACACCCGACCGCGGTGAACGTGTTGGTGTCAAGCGTCACCGCCGCGTTCCGGGCAAGCGCCCTGCCTTCCACCGTGACGCCTGTGTGGACCTCGATCTGTGTCAGGGCCAGGATGTTCCCCACAAAGGTGGATCCTGTGCCCAGAGTGGCGGAGCTGCCCACTTGCCAGAAGACGTTGCATGCTTGCGCGCCGTTGGTCAATAACACCCTGCTGATTCCGGTGATGAGTGTCTCTTCGGTCTGGAAGATGAACACCGAGTTGGGGTCGCCCCCTCCATCGAGAGTGAGATCTCCCGTCAACCCAAGTGGCGCTTTGCCGAGCGTTGCGGCATACACGCCGTGTGTGAGGGTGAGACCGCCGAGCTCAGCGCCGACCGTGGTCACGTTTGTGCGGTTCCTGGCGTTGTCGTACGCAGTGACCAGGGCGAGTTGAGCCGAGGCCGACTCCGGCGTCGTGGCCTGGTGTGGGGTCGTGATCCCACCGTCGATCGACGATCCAGGAGACACACCGACCCAACCGGCGAGCCCGGTCGCGCCGGTGTTGGTCACCGCGGTGCCGGCCAGCACGGAGAATGCCGCTGCGTCGCCGAGAAGAATGGTGGGCTCGTGGGCTGCGTTGGCGGTTCCCATTGCGAGGAACAGGGACGCTCCGGTTGTGACCGCCAGGAGGGCGACACCCATCCCGCGGGCTGGATTGTGCCGAGTGTCGGCCCACGACGAAGAGGGTCGAACCGGCCTGCGCCGGTTCAAGCCGACGAGACCGACCATGACGACGATGGCGATGATGAGACATGTGAAGAACATCCGGGGCTCCTCTCAGGAGCGAGGGGGCGGCGGCAGCGTCGCGGCCGTCTCTCGGCAGCATAACCTGCAACCTGATTCTGGCAAGTTATTTCTAGCAATGGGCTGCTAGCCTGCCTCGGCATGTCCGATTGGAGGTTCCTCACCAACCATGCCCACGCGCTGCTGTTCATCGCCAGCCAACCAAATTCACGCCTGAGGGACATCGCCGGAGCCCTCGGTGTCACCGAACGCACCGCCTACGGCATCGTCGCAGACCTGTCCGATGGGGGCTACGTAGCCAAGGAGAAGGAGGGCAGGCGCAACGTCTATCACGTGCAATCCGACATGCCGATACGTGATGCAGTCGGCCAGCACCGCGCCATCGGCGAGCTTCTCGGCCTGTTCCTCGAGACGTGAGCAGTGGAGGTAGAGGCGAGCCGCTCCCCCAGATTCCCACCCCCCCTGCGATGGGCGAGGATCTGGGATTGGGACAGCCGAAGCACCGCCCACTGACTTCACCGCTCGACCTGAGGGAGCTTCGGTCCGTCACGAAGGGTTGGCGGGACTCCCCGCCTCGCGTGGAGCTGAGCCGTCGCCCGTCCGGCGAGGTGCGGCAGGCAGCGAACCGTCTGTGGCGTGCAGCGAGTCGTGGTCCATGCCCGCCATGGCCCGTCGGTACGCGGTGGATGGCAGCATCGGGTCCACCCCGAGGAAGTGGCGAGCCGTCGGACCGTCAGGCGAAGTGTCGAGTTGTCGTGCCCGCCGAATCGCCACGACGGTCTCGTCATCGATCCGCTCGTGCTGCTTCAGGTGCTCCTCCCAAGAGGCGACGATGAAGGTCTCGCTGTATGCCGCTTCACCCCCCAGCTCCTGATAGAGCTGCCACCTGGTGCCCCCTGTCTTCAGCCGGGCGAGCCGAACTTCCCGCATCACTTCCAGGAATTCGTCCAACACGTCATCGGGAATGGTCCAGGTGTTCACGACCATCACAGGACCGTCCGACGGCGCAGGCGGTGCCGGATGGGCGTGCACCCTGCGGTTCGAGAATTCCGGCGGGGTCACCCCCGTCGGACTCGCCATGCCGAGACGGCCGGCCACGAGTCCGAGCGCCACCGTCGCAGCGGACAGCACGACCATGCTGCCTCCCGCCCCGATCTGCTCGGCCACGAGTCCGGAGAGGATCGCGCCGACGGGAACCATGCCGCCATGCGCAAGGAGCCAGATGGAGACCGCACGGCCTCGCACCCATCCCGGGGCCATGAGCTGCACGGTCGAGTTGAGCGATGCCTGCGTCCACACCCAGAACAGGCCCCCCACCGCCATCGCAGCCATTGTCAGAGCCAGGTTTGGAGCCAGTCCGACGCACACCCCGGCAGCGCCCGTCAGCGCGATGGTGACGGGAATGCTCCTCGCGCCCAGCCGCCGGCTCGCGCGAGTCAGGGTGACTCCCCCGATCGCCGCTCCGACGCCCATGCTCCCGAGCATCAGTCCGTACGACCCAACATCGAGGCCCAACTCCTCGGTCCGCACTGGCAACATCGCCTGAAGAACAGCAGTGCCGAGCGCGAAGAAGATGCTGACCATCAGCACACGGCGGAAGGCCGGGGTGTGCTGGGCGAACCTGATTCCGGTCAGCATCGCGTTGCCGACCTTGCCCGAGTCACGCGTCTGGGACGGGAGGCTCTTCGAGACCATGAGGACCGCGGCGATGATCATCCCGTACGACAGGGCGTTGGCGCCGAACGCCGCGGCAGCGCCCACCGCAGCGACGAGAACTCCACCGATGGCCGGGCCGATCGTTCGGGCGACGTTGAAGGCGACGGAATTCAGGGCCACCGCGGCGGGAACCAGATGTCGCGGGACGAGGTCGGGAACGAGTGAATGCCACGACGGGGCGGCCAGCGCCCCGCAGAAGCCCATGGCAAGACCAAGGAGAAGGAGGAGCAGCGGCGTCATCCAGCCCGCCCAGGTCAGAATCGCCATCGCCAGCGCCACCCCGCCCATCGCTCCCTGCATGAACCCCAGCACCCGCAACCGATCGAACCGGTCGGCGAATACACCCGCCGGGAGAGCCAGGAACAGCATCGGAAGGTTCCGGGAGGCGGTCATCCATCCGACCCACGTGGGTGACGCCGTCAACTCCCACATGAGCCACGCGCCGGCGGTCGTTTGCAGCCAGGTGCCGATGTTGGAAAAGAGCGACGCACCCCACAGCAGTCGAAAATCCCTGATTCGGAGGGGGTCCATGGCACCCACCTCCGACCGTTCCCCGACCGAGTGGGTCTCCGCGCTCATCGAAGGTCACCGCTCTCCGACAGGCCGCGATGGCGGCGACACAGTCGAGGGGGGTGGTTATTGGCTGGCATGGTCGAAGACCATTGAACATAGTGACGGAACCGCACCAGAGCGAAGCCTGCGACGGGCGCCACGAAGGGAACCGGGGAAGAAGCTCCGCGATGCCGGTCGACCTCCGCCGGGCGGTCTGATCCGACGAGGGCATCAGTCGTCGGCGACCGCCTCGGGATCTTCTCCTTGGATGCCGATTTCGGTGGCCTTGATCGAGATCCACACCTCCGCCCCCTGCTGGAGGTCGAGAGCTGCGGCGGCTTCTTCGGTGATCTCGGCGGTCAACGGGAGCGGACTGCCAAGGCCGAGACGAACTCGCTCTCCGAGATGCTCGATGTGGCTGATCTCGGTCTTCCAAATGTTGCGGGAACTCCCCTGGGGTTCGATGCGGTGTATCGCAATGGCGGAGGCCCTGATCGACGCCAGAACCGGCCCGGCGGCGGTCTGGTCGGCGATTGTGAGGACATGCCGACCGGCAACGACGCGGCCGTCTCGGGCAACGCCGTGAACGAGGTTCGAACCGGCCAGCTCAGCCGCATACGCCGTTCTGGGCCGCAGGCGGATCTCGTGCGGGGTGCCGCTCTGGGTGACGATCCCGGACTCGATGACCTGGATCTGGTCGGCGAGGAGGAAGGCTTCGGTGGCATCGTGAGTCACGAAGAGGGCGGGCACTTGCCGACGGCGAGCCAGATCCATGACCAGCAGACGAAGCCGGTGCCGCACTGGCGGATCGAGCGCGTTGAACGGTTCGTCGAGGAGAAGGATTCTCGGCTCCCCTGCCAGCGCCCTCGCCAGGGCAACCCTTTGCGCCTGCCCACCCGACAGTTGGTGGGGGTGGCGGTCGGCCCACTCCTCGGCCTTGACCTCCTCGAGCCAGCGCATGGCCTCGTCCCGCCGCCGTGGTTTCGACCGGTTGCGGACGGCGAGGGCCACATTTTCGAGCACCGTTCGATGCGGCAACAGCAGCGAATCCTGGAACACCATCCCCACGCGCCGGTCCTGGGGCCGCCTCCAGGCCCCCTGGCCGGTGTCGACGAGCGTCTCTCCTCCGAGCACGATACGACCCCGGTCGGGTTCCTCGATACCGGCGACAAGTCGCAGCGTGAGACTCTTCCCTGCCCCCGACGGACCCACGAGCACCGTGATGCCCGAGCCGGTGTCGAACCGTGCCTCCAGATGGAACTCACCGACGCGGTGGGCCACATCGACCGACAGCATCAGACCGCGCTTCTTTCCAGGCGGCGGACGACCACCAACACCGTCACCGCCACGGCGAGCAAGACCATTGCGAGGATGCCCGCCCGGTCGTAGTCGAACGCCTGGACGGCGTCGTACACGGCGATCGGCATGGTCTGAGTTCGTCCGGGGATGTTGCCCGCCACCATCACCGTCGTCCCGAAGTCACCGAGCGCCCTGGCGAACGACAGCGCCACCCCGGCCAACAGGCCCCGTCGGGCCAAAGGCAGCGTGATCTGGGTGGCCACTCGCCATCCCGGCATGCCCATCACCCGGCCGGCGTCCTCGTATCGTCGGTCGATCGATTCGATGGCAGCCCGGGCCGACCGCAGGCAGAACGGGAACGACGCCACCGACGCCGCCAACACCGCGCCCTGCCAGGAGAAGACCAGGGGGGAACCGAACACTGCCTCCCAGGCTCGTCCGATCGGGCTGTTGCGGCCCACTGCCACCAGCAGGTAGTAGCCGAGGACGGTCGGGGGCATGACGATCGGTGCGCTGGCGATCGCGTCGACCAGCGCCCGTCCCCGAAACGGTCGTCGGGCCAAGAGGTAGCCCAGACCGATACCGGTCACCGCCACGATCAACGTGGCGCATGCGGTGACCTGCAATGACAGCCGCAACGGATCCCACATCATCCAGAACCTTCCGCTTCGCCGGGCAGGACGAACCCGTAGCGGGTCATCACCTCGCGCCCTGCCGGCGCGTTCACCAGGGCTGCGAACGCGGCCGCCGCCTCGAGCCGATCGGGATCATCGGCGATCACGACCAGGGATTGTTCCAACGGTTGATGGAGCGCCTCGTCGATCAACACCCACTCGCCCCGGTCACCCGCGGCAATCGCCAGGGAGAGGGCCACGATCGCGGCGTCGGCATCGCCGGCGTCTGCCAGACGCTGGGTGTCGGAGATGTTCTCCCCGAAGACGAGTTTGGGCTCGATTGTCTCCCACAGCCCGACAGACACCAGAGCCTCCCGGGCGGCCATCCCGTACGGGGCGTGCTCCGGGTTGGCGATGGCCAGGAACGCGACGGTCGGATCGGCGACCAGATCGGCGAGGTCGGTCCACCCGCCCCCCGCGTCATCCGTCGACCAGATGGTGATCCGGCCGAAAGCGTAGGTGGCCTTGGTGGCAGGGTCGCCGACCCCCGAATCGAGGACCTCATCGATGAAGGAGACGCCGGCGGAGGCGTAAACATCGACTGGCGCCCCTTCCATGATTCGCTGGGCGAGTTGTCCTGACGATCCGAAGTCGAAGATCACCTCGTGCCCGGTCTCCGCAGTGAAGAGCACACCGATCTCGGAGAACGCCGGGCGCAGGTCCGACGCCCCCGCCACGAGCAGGGCGGCATCCCCGGTGAGGGCATCCGAAGTGGGTTCTTCGGGTGCCCCGCAGGCACCGACCGCCAGGATCGTCACCAGCCACGCGACTCGTGTTCTCATGCGACCCGGCTCCCGATCCCTTCCAGGTCGTATCCGCCCACGGTCTCCAGCCGTCGGCGAAAGCGTGCACTGCCCATGAGGTCGATCAGGTCTTCGACTCCCCGGTCCGCCGTCCACTGCTCTGGGACCCACAGCTCAGCCACATGCCGGGCCAAGGGATGGAAGTCGGCTCCGACCGCGCGGGCGGCCGGTTCGATGGTGACCGCCGGCAGGCCCGTCGCGATCCCTGTGCGGGCCGAGATGACATGTCCGCCCACGCGGCGTCCCGACACTGCGCGAGCCCCACCGACAGCCTCCTCGAATGTCCGCTGTACCGACGCCCCCGCTTCCCGCTGCACAACCTCGATGTTTCCTGCCAACACCTGCGACCACCACGACGAACCGATGTCCGACGGGATGGACAGGCCGACCGTCCAGGTAGTCAAATGGAACCTGGCCACACCGTCGAAAGCCGGTGGAAGGCCACCGGCCGGCGCATGGACCACCGCGGCGTGGGCTCGGCCGCCTGCCAACGCAGCCAGCGCGCGGGCGCTCGAAGTTGCCACCGCCAGACCTCCGCGACCGCCCTGGCGGAGCAGATGCTCACCCGTCTCCAACCCCGGCTCGCACCCTGCCACCACGGGACCGGGTCGCACTTCACCGAGTCGGACCAACCGACCGCCTTCCAGCACACCGTCGGCAACGTCCCATCCATCCGCGCCAACCCGGGCAGGCGCCGACACCAGCCGGTCACCGACCCAACCCAGCCGCAAACCGACATCGTTCGAGGGAGGCTCGCCCGAGATCGCGTCGACCGCCGCCTCCTCGGATCCGAACAGCACCTCGACATCGACTCCCAGGACAGCCGCGAGCGCCAGTGCCGCATCGACGCGGGGCAGGTGACGACCAGCCTCGACCGCACCCACCATCTGCCGGCTGACGCCCGCCCGCGTTGCCAACTCCCCTTGCGTCAGCCCCGCGCCTTCCCGCACTCCTCGCAAACCAGATGCGTTCATGCTCGAAAACTAGCAACCGCGCCAGAACTCTGTCGCCGACCGGTCTACCTGGGGCGAATCAGTCGCGCACGATCCAGAACAGGCGTGCTGTCTCGGGGAGAAGATTGCGCCAGCCGTGGATGGCGTCCTGAGTGACGAGGAGGGCGTCGCCACCTCGCAGCACCGGCGTCTCCTCGTTGAGCAGCACCTGCACGACGCCGTCTCCGACCAGCACGAGCTCTGCTCCCTTGTGCACC
>JBBDHV010000005.1:121508-177847 GCA_040880725.1 Acidimicrobiia bacterium | reverse complement strand
CCCGGTATCTGGCTGTGGACGTCGTGGTACGTCGCGATCCCTTCCCTCCTCGTCGAAGGCACCCGTCCGATCGCGGCGCTGACACGCTCTTTTCAGCTCGTGAAGCAGCGCTTTTGGCCGGTGTTCGGTGTCGGGGTACTGGCGTGGCTCATCTCCCGGGTGGTCGTTGAACTCCTCGGCCTCGTGGTGACCCTCGTGACGGTTGTCCCATCGATCATGCAGTCGGCGGAGACAGGAAACCTCGAAGGCGGCGGCGTCTTCGGCGCGTCAGTACTCGCAGGTTCGGTGGCGAGCATCGTGACGGTGCCGTTCATGGCGGCGGTCGCGGTGGCCGTGTACTTCGATCTCCGTGTCCGGTTCGAAGGCTTCGACATCGAAATGCTCGCCCGGCAGTCCAAGAACCTCGAGATCCCACCCGGAACAGCGCCGGACCGCAACCCGGACGATCCGTTCGGGCTCAACTGAGTCGGAGTGGCCGGCTCCCCGCTCCTCGACCTCACCGAAACCCTCGAGCGGGTCTTGGAAGAACCGCGTTTCGACGCTCCTGCCGAGAGCTGGTGGGACCGCTTCGTCGAACGTGCCCTCTCTGAAGTTGCCCACCTTTTCGCAGCCGTGATCGACGCGGTCGGCGGTCCGATCGTCGCCGCGTTCGGGGCACTGGGCATCGTCGGTGTGCTCTCGGCGTTTGTGGCCTTTCGACTGGCTGGTCGACGCGCCGCACTGCTGGAAGACAGGCTCGTCCTCGAACGACTGCTCGAAGAGGGCGCCGACCCCGCCGTGTACTTGCGCGACGCAGATGCTGCCTCTCGTGAGGGCGACCACGCGCGAGCGGTACGCCTCCGCTTCATCGGCGGCGTGCTGGACATGGCCCGCCACGGGCGCATCCGCTACGAGGCCGGCCTGACCACCGACGGGATCGCCCGCCAGATCGCCGATCCTGAGTTCGATGTGCTCGCCGCCCAGTTCGACGCCGTCGCCTACGGCGGTGAGGGGCCGGGCGCGGCCGGGGATGCCCGATCCCGACAGGGCTGGGACGCAGTGCGAGCAGTCCGATGATCCCACGGTCCACCACCCTGACCGAACAAGGCCGCCTCGTGCGTGGGCGCTTGTTGTGGGGGCTCGGGGGGCTGGTGGCGCTCCTCGTTCTCGCATTCGCATTCATCGCCCTCGACCGTTCCACGGTGATCGAAGGCCCGGCAGGGTCCAGCTTCGCGACCACTGCCACGGGCACGGCTGCCTTCCATGAGACCCTTGACCGGGTCGGGCGGGAGCCGGTGCGGCTTCGAGAACCCCTCTCCGGCAACGTGCTCGGCGGTGTCGACAGCTACTTCCTCTCCGACGTGGAGTTCGGTCAGTTCGACGAGTCGGAGCTGAACGCGCTGGCTGCCTTCGTCGAAGGTGGCGGCATCGCGCTGGTCAGCGGTATCCCTCCCCGTGCCATCCTCGAGTCATTCGACGTCGTATTGGAGTGGTCCGGCGCGGCGGTGGGCGAGGTGCCCGTGCTCGGGTCACTGCCCAATGCCGCCACGGTGCACGCATCCCGCTTCGGCTCGTTCGATCCCGACCACCCGGGTGATCCGCTGGCGGGCTCGTCCGAACGAGACCTCGCCGTCGCCTTCGCGCACGGGGCCGGAACGATCATCTTCGTGGCTGACTCCTCCCTCGGCCACAACGCCACCATCGACCGGGCGGACAACGTCGACTTCCTCGGAGACATCGTCGAGGGACGTGTCGCATTCGACGAATACCGCCACGGGTACCGCAACACCTCGTCCGGCGGCCTCCTCGCGGCTGCCCCCGGCAACTGGGCCGGCGCGCTGGTGCTCGGGGGAATCGTGCTCGTGCTTGCCCTCGTCAGCTACGGGCGACGGTTCGGACCGGTCGAACCCACAGGCCGCGAACTCGTCCCCGATCGATCCACGTACATCGAGGCGGTCGCACGGTCGTTGCGTCGCGCGGGAGGCCCGATTCCCATCGGGCCACTTCGTTCGGCAGTGATCCGACGTCTCCGACTTCCCCCCGACGCCGACCACCAGGACATCGCCGATGCGGCGCGACGATTCGGGCTGGCGTCCGATCTCTCGGACGCGCTGGCGCACGGGGGCACCGAGAACACACACGTGCTGGATCGAGCACTCGCCACTTTGTCTACCAGGAGAGGACACCACGATGACCGAAATGCGTGAGATTCGGAGCCGAGTTCAGGCCGAAATCGCGAAAGTGGTGGTCGGGCAATCGGCCACTGTCGATGCGTTGCTGACGGCGCTGGTGGTCGGGGGTCACGTCCTCCTCGAGGGGGTGCCTGGCACCGCGAAGACGCTGCTGGCGCGGGCCTTCGCGCGAACGGTGGGTCTCGGTTTCGACCGAGCCCAGTTCACCCCGGACATGCTCCCCTCGGACCTCACCGGGACAGTGACGCTGCGCGGCGGAGAGCTCACGTTCCGGCCGGGTCCCGTGTTCACCAACGTGCTGCTCGCAGATGAGATCAACCGGACGCCTCCGAAGACCCAGGCTGCGCTCCTCGAGGCGATGGCCGAGTCCCAGGTCACCGTCGACGGAACCACCCATGCCCTCCCCGACCCGTTCGTGGTGATCGCCACTCAGAATCCCATCGAGTACGAAGGCACCTATCCCCTGCCGGAAGCTCAGCTCGACCGATTTCTCATGAAAGCCGAGGTGGGTTACCCGACGGCCGAGGACGAGCGGAAGCTGCTGGCGCTGGCGCGGGACGGTCTCGCCCCGGCGACGTTCGATAATGTCGAGCGTGCGGTCTCCGCAGAGGAGCTGCAGACGATGCGATCCACGGCGATGGCGGTGACCATCACCGACGAGGTCATTGCCTACCTCTCGGATGTGATCCGAGCCACCCGAGAGCTGCCTTCCGTCGAGTTGGGTGCCAGCCCGAGAGCCGCCGTCCACCTCACCGCGGCGTCGAAAGCGGTGGCCGCGCTCGCCGGGCGGACATTCGTCACACCCGACGACATCGCACGCACGATCCGTCCGGTGCTGCGACATCGCATCCTGATCCGTCCGGAAGCCGAAATCGAACGCTATCGACCCGAAGACGCAATCGACGCGGCCCTCGCTGCGGTCGGAGTGCCACGCTGATGACGTTCACACCGCGGGCACTCTGGGCTCTCGGGGCGATCGCCGCGGCCACGCTCGTGCTCCCCACTGCAATCGGCGCCATCGGGGTCGTCGGCCTGATCGCCGCCGCGCTCGCGGACGCCTGGTCGGTGCGCGAGCCGCCAGTGGTGAACAGGGTCGCTCCGCCGGTGTTGAGCCGGTCCGTCCCCAGCTCGCTGACTGTCGAAACCCCCACCCAGCGCACGCGGATCCGGCAGGCCGTGGCATCGCCGGACCTCCGGATCGAGCCCCGCGAAGGAGACATGCGTCTCACCGCCACGATCGTGGCACACCGCCGCGGTCGCCACCGCCTCGCCCCGGCGGCGACCTACCGCCAGGGACCACTGCGTCTCGGCGGCTGGTACCACATGGTCGGCGACGGTCACGATCTGACCGTGTACCCCGACATGCCGGCGGCCGCGCGACTCGCCACCGAGGTCCGACTCGGCCTCTTCCGGGAGGATGGTCGCCGTGCCCGGGGGCCGCTCGGCTTGGGAACGGAGTTGGAGTCGATCCGCGAGTACCTCCCCGACGACGACATCCGGCAGGTGAACTGGCGAGCGACTGCCCGAGCCGGCCATCCGATGTCGAACACCTATCGGATCGAACAGGATCGGGATGTCATCTGCCTGCTCGACTGCGGTCGCCTGATGGCGAGCCCCGTCACACGAGACGACGGAACAGTGCTCACCCGGCTGGATGCGGCCGTCGATGCCGTTGCCGCGATGGCGGCGGTCGCCGACGAAATGGGCGATCGGATCGGTGTCGTTGCGTTCTCGGATCGTCTCCTGGCAGTGATCGCACCCCGCCGGGATGGCGCGTCGACCGTCGTGGACGCCGTCCACGATCTCGAGCCTGTTGGTGTCGAAAGTGACTACGAGGCGGCCGTGGGTGCAGTGGCCGGTCGGAAACGGGCGTTCGTCCTCATCCTCACCGATCTGCTCGACCCGGGCGCCGCCCGACTGCTCATGCAGTCGATGCCGACCGCCACCAGGCACCACGCGGTCACCGTGGCCACCATTCGCGACCCCTCGGTGCAACGGGAATTGGAGACAGAATCCCAAGACGATGCCGGCTTGGCTCGCACGGTGGTCGCGGCCGATGTCGACAGACGGCGTGATGCCGCCACCGCCGGCCTCAGAGAACGGGGAGCGAATGTGATCGACGCCGACGTCGAAGGCCTGTCGCGCCGATGTGTCGCCGCCTACGTGAGCGCCAAGCGACTCGCCCGTATCTGATCGGACACGCGCCGCCCCCTGGTCCACACCAGGAACCAGAACACGCCGCCGAGCGCCACTCCCATCACGGTGGTCGGCACCCACGACAGCCCGGTCCTGGACGCGAAACCCTCCACGAAGCCCGCGAGGATCAGCCAGCAGGCTGTGCCAAGCACCAACTGGACCGCCACCACTGCCTCCGCCCCGAGCGAGTCGCGGCGTGTGCTCGACCCGGGGCGCAGAATCGCCCGGCCGAGGCTCAGCCCTGACGCCCCACCGACGATGATGCACGAGATCTCCAAGATCCCGTGTGCGATGACCGCGGCGACGAAGACCCTCCCGTTGCCTGCACTCACCGCCAAGCCGGTGAGTGCTCCCAGGATGACCCCGTTCTGTGCGAGGATCCACCCCGTTCCGATCCCGTAAGTGATCCCGAGAGCGAATGCGATGAGGGTCACCCGTATGTTGTTCGTCAGCACATAGGTGGAGAAGCCGACCAGGCCTGCTGCGCCGTATCCCTGGTCGGTCGACTCGGCGGAGGTCACCCACAGGAACTCGCCGGGCAGCACTCCCACGAGGCTCTCGGGGTCCATCGCCGCCCAGAGCGCTCCGGCGACGCCTGGTACGAAGAGGAGGAAGGCGGCGAGAGCCAGCGCTCGGCGCCGTTCGAAGATGAGCGCCCAATACGTGTCGCGGAAAAATCCGACGACCCCCTCGCGCCGTCCGCTGCCGGCGTACACGGCCGACCGGGCATCGGCGACGAGCCGCTCCAACGACACCGTCGCGGGATCGGTCGGAAAACGCCGGCGGGCGAACGCGAGGTCGGCCGTCGCCGCGCGGTAGAGGCTCGCCAACTCCAGCACCTCATCCGGTTCGAGCTTTTTTCGCCGTTCCAGTAAGCGCCGGATCTCGGACCAGCGAGGCTCGCCGGTCTCGATGAACTCGGGTAGCTTCACGGGCTGATGACCTTCGAAGACCGCATCTCGATCAGCACGCCGGAGGGCCTGGACATCGAGTTGAACCTAGCGGGACTCGGGTCGCGGATCGCCGCGGCGATCGTCGACACGGTCATTCTCGGCTTCGTGCTCACTCTCGCTGCGTTCGGCATGTTCGGCCTGGCCGACTGGTTCTCGAGCCCGCTGCTGGCGATCGGCATCGGCTGGTTGGTGGTGACCCTGCTCGTCATCGGCTACTTCGTCGTCTTCGAGGTCTTCAACGACGGCAAGACACCGGGCAAGTCGATGTTCGGGATTCGGGTACTGGGCCTCGACGGAGAACCCGTCGGCTTCGGACCCTCGATGGTGCGCAACCTCCTGCGACTCGTCGACCTCTTCCCGGTGCTTCCCATCCTCGGGCCGATCGCGATCCTGGTCTCGGATCGCAACCAGCGGATCGGCGACCTGGCAGCTCGAACGCTGGTGGTCCGGCTCGACCGATCCCACCAGGCCGCTGCGGCGATGCCGGTCCTGGACCCGCGGGCGACGTCATGGGACGTGTCGGGATTGGAATCCGCCGATCTGGACCTCGCCCGTCGCTTCGTCGCTCGACGATCGGACTTGACCCCGCACAAGCGGCAAGAGCATGCCGAGGTGATCGCCGCCCGGCTCCGAACCCGGGTTCCGGGCCTCCCCACCGATGTCTCCGACGAGTGGGTCGTCGAACAGGTACTCGCGGCGAAGTCGGCGCGGCTCGAAGGCTGACGCTCACTCCTCCGTCTCGTCACCCATCGCCTGGCGGGCGGCATCCTGCTCGGCTTCCTTCTTGGACCGCCCGGTGCCCGTGCCGAGATGCACCCCCTCGACGCTCACCGAGGCGCTGAAGACCTTGGCGTGGTCCGGCCCCGTGTCGACGATGACATAGTCCGGCCGCATTCCCCGGCTGGCGAGGCGCTCCTGCAGGCGCGTCTTGAAGTCTCGTTTCCCGGGGGCTTGCGCCTTCGAGCAGATCAGCTCCGTCCAATGCCGGAGGATCACGAGCCGGCTCGCTTCGAGACCGGCATCGAGGTACACCGCACAGAGCACCGCCTCCATGGCGTCCGCGAGGATGGAATCCTTGCGGCGGCCACCCGACGACAGTTCGCCGATCCCCATCGCGATGTGGTCGCCCAGCCCGATCTCCCTCGCCACCGCCGCGAGCTCGACCCTGTTCACACAGGCCGCCCTCACCTTGGCCATCTCGCCCTCGCGCATGTCGGGGTAGTGGTGGAAGAGGAAGTCTGTCACCACGAGTTGCAGGACCGCGTCGCCGAGGAACTCGTGACGCTCGTTGTCGGCGATGTCCGGATGCTCGGCAGTGAACGAGCGGTGAACGAGCGCGGCAGCCAGCACAGCGGGATTCGAGAACGTGTGGCCCAGGGCCGACTGGAGTGTGTCGGTCATCGTCAGCGGGTGACCTTGGATGCAATGCGAGACACGAGTCCCCCGCGCGCACCCTCGTATGCCAGTACGAGCGCATTGGCGATCGCACGGCGACCCGATGATCCGTGGGCGATGACGACCACACCATCGACTCCGAGGAGAAAGGCCCCGCCGGTCTCCTCGTAGTCCATGCGGTGGACGATCGGTGTGATCAGTCCCATGACTTCCTCTCTTGTCGCGTCCGATGCCGCTTCGAGTGCCTCGTCCAGCAGCGAGATGACGAGGCCCCCTGCTCCTTCGATCGTCTTCAGGAACACGTTGCCCGTGAATCCATCAGTGACGATCACGTCTGCTCTGTCCCCTGCGATGTCCGTACCTTCCACATTGCCCACGAACTCGACGTTGGCGCTCGACAGCAACTCGTAGGCCGCCTTCTCGAGCGGTCTGCCCTTGCCCTTCTCTTCTCCGATGTTCAGCAAGGCCACCCGGGGATGGGAGATGCCGAGACCGATCTCGGCCAAGGCGGCTCCCATCTCACCGAACTGGACGAGGTGTTCGGGCTTGACTTCGGGGTTGGCGCCGGAGTCGACCATGATCGTTGATGTCCCCCGCGTCGGAAGCACCGTGGCGATCGTCGGGCGCAACACGCCGTCGACCCGACCGATGAGGATCGCCGCCGAGGCCATCGCGGCACCGGTCGACCCGGCGCTCACGAACCCGTCGGCATCGCCTGATCGCACCAATCGGGCACACATCGCCACCGAGCTGTCCGGCTTGTCGCGGACGGCGCGGGCAGGGTCGTCGGCCATGCCGATGACGTCGGGTGCGTGCACCACCGGCAGTTCGGCTCCGAGGGCACGGAGCTCGGCTGCGAGCACTGCATCATCGCCGACGAGGACCACGTCCACACCCTGCGCCGAGGCGGCCAGCGCCCCCGCCACCGTCTCGGTGGGAGCACGATCTCCGCCCATGGCGTCGAGTGCGATTCGGGTCACGGCTCAGTCGGTCGCGACGACTTCCCGGCCGTTGTACGTGCCGCACGTGGCACAGGCCCGATGCGGGAGTCGTGGACTCTTGCATTGCGGGCACGTCGACAGGGTCGGCTTCGCGGCCTTCCACTGAGCTTTGCGCTGCCGGGTGCGCATGCGCGACATCTTCTTCTTGGGCACCGCCATGGCGCATCCTTCCGAATGGATCAGGAATCGAATAGCTGTTTCAGCGCGGCGAACGGAGAGTCGGAACCGTCGCCGTGGCCGTCGCAGGGATCCACATTCAAGTCGGTTCCGCACACGGCGCAAAGTCCCAGACAGTCATCGCGGCAAACCGGGGCGGTCGGGAGCGAGAGAACGACCTCGTCATGGACCGCCGGTTCGAGGTCGATCGAGTGTCCGTCGATGAGGCCGAGCTCGTCATCCGCGTCATCAGGCTCCCGTCGGTACACCTGTTCGAACGAAATCTCGACGGGCTCGGACCATGACGTCAAACACCGTTTGCAGGTGAGCTCGGCGTTCACATGCACCGTTCCGCGTGCGACGACACCGTCACTCAGTGACCGCAGCTTCACCTCGATCGCGCCCTCACCGTCGACGGCGGCGTTCGGGAGGTCGACCACGAGGGGAATCGAGCCCGTCTCTTCGCGAGCGGCGCCCGGATCGACCAGGAGATCGGAGATCTGGACGAGATACGACATGTGCCCGCGAGGCTATCGGCTCGCGCGAAGAAACGGCACCGGTGGCCGCCCCGGGGTCAGATCGGGGGTTGGGGAGAAGCGGGCCGCGCCTCATGGAGCTCTGCGCGTGCCCCGTGCACGCGTGTCAGCACCGAAGCAAGCATCGACTCGAGTTTTTCGAGATTGGCCTCGATCTCGTCCTCGGCCTCGAGTCGCATCCGTCGGGCCTCGCCCTCCGCTCGCCGGACGAGGATGTTCGCTTCCTCGACCGCCTCGGCGAGCACGTACGACTCGGAGACGAGGCGCCGGCTCTCGGACTTCGCCCGGTCGATGATCTCCTGGGCACGCTCGTTCGTGCGCGCGACGAACGCCTCCCGCTCGCGCACCATCCACCGGGCTGCACGAAGCTCGTCCGGCAGCGCAGCGCGCATGCGATGCAACATCGACAGGAACTCGTCGCGGTCGACCAACACGTTCGCCGACAGCGGCATCGACTTCGCCTCTTCGAGGTGGACGATCATCACGTCGATCATCTCTTGGAGTTCCCCGACCGTCGAGTTGGGGTTGGTGCGCGGAGTATCTGTCACGCCAGCTTCTCCTTCAATGCGGCGGCCACCGGGGCGGGAACCAGTTCCTCCACGCTACCGCCCAGCCGCGCCACCTCGCGTACGAGCGTCGAAGACAGGAAGCTCCATTGCGGGCTCGTCGGGATGAAGAGTGTCTCCACCTGGCGGACCCCGGCGTTCATCTGTGCCATTTGCAGTTCGTACTCGAAGTCTCCTGCGGTGCGAAGGCCTTTGACGATCACGTCGACTCCCCTGTCGATGGCGTGGTCGACCAGCAGTCCCTCGAAGACGTCATAACTCACGTTCTCGACGCCGGACAAGGACGCACGAAACAAGTCGATGCGCTCGGACGTCGTGAACATCGGCGACTTCGAAGGGTTCTCGACCACCGAGACGAGCACCGTGTCGAAGAGCGCCGCGGTCCTGCGGATCACATCCACGTGTCCGTTCGTGGGCGGATCGAAGCTGCCCGGGCAGAGCGCGGTCGTCATGAGTCCATCACGTACCTGATGATTGTGGTGCCTCCGTGTGCCCGAACGTCGTCAATTCGCAGTCCGGGCACTTCCGGCACCTCGTCCCCGGTCCTGCGAGTGATCACCACCGTCGTATCGTCGTCGAGTGCGGGAACCAGCTTTTCGAGGATCTCGGCGACAGCCGATGACGCGAGCGGCCAGGGTGGATCACAGAAGACCAGATCGAATCGAGCGCCGACGTGGCAGATGTACCGCTCGACAGGCGAGTCGACCACCGTCGCCTCGATCCCCAGCGTCGCCAGATTCGTCTCCAGGGCATGCACTGCCTTGCGTGCGGATTCGACGAAGACGACGGAGTGGGCACCACGGCTCACCGCTTCGATCCCAAAGCTGCCCGCCCCGGCGTACAGGTCGAGGACGGTCGCCCCAGGAACCTCGGCGGCGATCGAGGAGAACAACGACTCCTTCACGTAATCCATGACCGGACGCGTGTCGGAAGTCTCGGGTGCCTGCAGCCGCCTCCCTCGATGAACCCCGGCAATGACTCTCACGCCTCGAACGCTACCGCCCGCCCGAACCGTGGGCCCAGGACCACCGTTTCGGTGGTCCTGAACCCAGGGTTCGCCACCACCGTCTCGGTGGTGGGGAGCCCAGGGTTCAGGAGACGAAGAGCCAGGAGACCTCCTCGCCGAGGAACACCTGGAGTTCCTCGCGCAGTTCGGGAACGGTCTCCAGGCGTGGATCACGCGAGACGATCTCGAATGCGTCCGCCCGAGCGCTCCTGAGAAGGTCGAAGTCCCGAATCAGATCTGCCAGACGGAGATCCCCGAGTCCGGATTGCCGCTGCCCGAACACCGTGCCCTGGCCGCGGATCTTCAAGTCGATTTCGGCGAGCTGGAACCCGTCGTCGTGCTCGACCATGGCGGCCAGGCGCTGTTCGCCGTCCTCGGTGGCGGGATCTGCCAACAGCACGCATCGACCGGGGTGTGATCCGCGTCCCACCCGGCCACGCAGCTGATGCAACTGCGACAACCCGAAACGGTCGGCGTCTTCGATCACGATCACCGTCGCGTTCGGGACGTCGATCCCGACTTCGATGACCGTCGTCGCCACGAGCACATCGATCTCACCCCGTCGGAACGAGGCCATCACGGCCTCCTTCTCCTTCGACGGGAGCTGGCCATGCAGCAGCCCCAGCCTGAGCCCCTCGAAGATCCCGCTCAGCCGCTCGTACTCGCCCGTTGCGCTCGCAACCTCGATCTTGTCCGAGTCCTCGACGAGTGGGCAGACGACGAACGCCTGCCGACCCTGACCAACTTCGGAACGAATGATCTCCCAGGCTCCCTCCTCCCGGTCCCGCCCGAGTGTCACGGTCCGGATCGGTGACCTTCCGGGCGGGAGCTCTTTGATCACCGAATCGGCGAGGTCGCCGTACAGCGTCATCGACAGGGTCCGCGGGATCGGTGTAGCCGTCATGATGAGCAGATCCGGTTCGAGCCCCATGCCCTTCGCCTTCAGGTCCTGGCGCTGCATCGCCCCGAAGCGGTGCTGTTCGTCCACGATTGCAATGCCCAACTGGCGGAACGTCACGCCCTCCTGGATCAGGGCATGGGTTCCGACGACGATGTCGACGTTCCCCGCAGCAATCTCGGAGACCAGCTGCGTCCGTTTGAGCTCCGTCCGCCAGTTCGCCAGGGACTGGCTGCCGGTGAGGAGAGCGATGCGGACGGCGGGGCCGGAACGTTCCTCGAAGAGCGATCCCATGCCGAGTTCGGCGCCCCCGCCTTCGATCTCCGGTGCGAGTCCGGCCTGTGCGAGCAGGTCGCGGATCCCCAGGTAGTGCTGGGTGGCGAGCACCTCGGTCGGGGCCATGACCGCTCCCTGGTGGCCGCCCTCGATCCCCGCCAGCAACGCAAGCACGGCCACGACGGTCTTGCCCGACCCGACCTCGCCCTGGAGCAGGCGGTTCATGGGAATGGGATCGACGAGATCGTCGAGGATCTCTTCGATCACGGTCTCCTGGTCGCCCGTGAGCGCGAACGGCAGGCCGGTGCGAAACACCGAACTGAGCTCGCCCGTCGGAGTGTGCGTGATCCCCTCGGCGTTGCGCTCCCTTTCCGCCTTCCGGCTCGCCAGGGCAAGCGACAGGCGAAAGAACTCGTCAAATGCAAGCCTCCGCCTGGCAGGGTCGACCCGATCCATCGACTCGGGGAAGTGCAGGTCCGCGATGGCCGTGTCCCGGTCCACGAGGGAATGCCGTCTGCGCACATCATCGGGCAGCGGATCGGGTATTGGCCGGGACCGCTGCAGCGCGTTGTGCACCCCCCGCCGGATCCATCCGATGCCGACGTTCTTGACGTTGGGATGGACGGGTACGACTCGACCGGTGGTGAGGGCCTCGGACGATCCCGAGAGCACGTCGACGTCCGGCGCCTTCATCTGCCGACGACGGTTGAAGCTCTCCACCACCCCGGAGAGGGCGACTTCGACGCCTTGGGAGAGCTGTTTTGCACGGAACGGCTGGTTGAACCAGACAACGTCCAACACATCGGTCCCGTCTGTCACCTTGGCCTCGACGATCGCCATCTTCTTGCTCGTACGTCGGAAGGACACCGAGCGCACGGTGCCGATGACGGTGATCTCCTCCCCGAGCGGGAGCAGGGCGATCGGCTCCACGCGGCTGCGGTCGATGTAGCGACGAGGCGCATGGAAGAGCAGATCCGCAACCGTCGAGACACCCCCTTCGGCGAGCTTCTTGGCCCGGGCGCCCTTCAACCCCTGGATCTCCCCGATGTCGATGCCCGCGAGCTTGGCAAGGGTCGCCATGTCAACGACTCATTCGAAGGAAAGCAGGTAAGGGTGCTCGGCCTGGCCGCCATCTCGCACGTCGATCACGGTGCGCGGATATTCGGACGCGACCCAGTCGGCGATGGTGGCTGTCACCGCCGGGTCGGCATCGGCCCCCGCGTACACGGTGATCAGCTCGATCGGTGCCGTCATGACCCTCCGCAACAGCTTGGTCATCGTGGCCCAAAGGTCGCGATCGGCGATGATCGGTGTCCCGTCCAGCCCTCCGATCCAATCACCTCGAACGATCTCGCCGAGACCGTCCACTCTCGCGTCGCGCAATGCACGATTGACTTCCGCGCTGATGATCGACGACGCAGCCGCGGACATCGTCTGGGCCGCGTCGTGCAGCGACTCCTCCCCGGTCGAATATCCCATCATCGCCGCCACACCCTGGGGGATCGACCGGGTGGGCACCACGATCACGTCCTTGGTCGTCAAGGCGTCGAGCTCCTCTGCCACCGGCACGAGGTTGCGATTGTTGGGCAGCACGATCACCTGGCTCGCCGGTGCCGCGTCGACGACCGCCAGCATCTCGTCGACGCTCGGACCCATCGCGCGACCGGCGGGGACGATCCCCTGGACGAGCAAACTCGCGAAGAGCTCGGCTATCCCTTCGCCCGAGACCACCGCGACGACACCGACGGGTGCCACGGCCGCCTCGATGTACGGTTCGAACGCCGGCGGCACCATCATCGGTGTGGACCGGCCCGTGTCGAACAGGTCGGTCACACGAATCGCCCGCGGACGGCCGACACCGAGCGCCAGTTCGATGATCCGGCCGATGTCATCGGTGTGGATGTGGCAGTTCCACGCCCCCTCTCCCCCGGTGACAACGATCGAATCGCCCACCTGGGACCATTGTTTCTGCAGATCCTCCACCAATGCCGTGGGAGCGTCGAGGAGGAACAGGACCTCGTACCGGTGCGACTCGACATGCTCGCTCACAACGCCGCCAGGGGATCGTCCCGAGATGGTGGTACCGTGAAAGCCCTCGCCGCAGCCCCGTCAGTGACCGGTGTCATGGGTGCGGCGCCGAACGCGTTGGTCCGGTTTCCGGGTACGTCTTCGCTCGGCATGGACGGCGAGTATATGAACCACCCTCCCGGCCGGGCTTCCACGGCGTGACCGGGACCGACCACGTCTCGGCGGGACCGAGGTGCGAGGGTGTCGTCACACTCCGTTTGGGAGAGTGGCCGACGTCCCTGGTAGCCTTCCCGGCCGTCCCAGGAGTTCCACAAATGTCCTATCGCTGCGAAGTGTGCGGCAAGGAGCCGACCTACGGAAAGAGTGTCAGCTTCTCGCACAAGCGGGCCAATCGCCGTTGGCTCCCAAACATCCAACGTGTTCGCGTGAAGCACGGAAACAACACCCGGCGTGCCCGGGTCTGCACGTCGTGCATCCGCGCCGGGAAGATCGAGAAGGCTTGACAGTGCCACAGGGCGTCGTCAAGTCCTACGATCCCACCACCGGCTACGGCGTGGTCGTCCCCGACGAAGGCGGCGTGGAGATCTATCTGCGCCCCGGCTCCCTCAAAGGTTCCATCTTCCGCATGCTCCGCCAGGGCCAGCGGATCATCTACGACGTCTCCACCGACGACGGCCGCGACTACGCCGGCAACCTCCGCGTCGGCCAGGACGGATACTGACCGCCAACTCCTTGCGAGTCGTCACGACGCGGAACCTTGCCGCTCGGTAGAGTCGCCGCAACGTCCCCCGAGAGGAGCACGCACAGTGGTTGTTCAGGCGTACGTCCTGATTCAGACCGAGGTGGGCAAGGCCGCCCTGGTCGCCGAAGAAGTCCGCACGATCCCCGGTGTGGAGACCGCAGATGATGTCACGGGTCCCTATGACGTGATCGTCCGCGCCTCAGCCGAGGATGTCGATCAGCTCGGAAAGCTGGTCGTCGCGAAGGTCCAGGCGATCGACGGAATCACCCGCACTTTGACCTGCCCGGTGGTCAACCTCTGACCTGATTTCGTCGCCGCCCGGTCAACCGAGCTTGCTCGCGATTGACCGGGCGTTTCTCAATGCCGTGCCATCCGCCCCGTGGCTGGAGTAGCGACGCGGCGGGGTCGACTCCAGTTCCGCCACCACGTCACGCAACAACTCCTCACGCGTGATGGGTGCCCACAGCGCGCCTGACAGCGAGCCGGGGATCGTGTTGATCTCGTTGACGTACAGTGCGTCACCCATGAGCAGGAAGTCCACGCGGGCTATGCCCCGCACCCCGATCATGTGGCCGACCACCTCCGCCATGCGGCGAACCTCGGTTTCCACATCCGACGCGAGGTCGGCCGTGGGGTTCGAAACCCCGCTCGCGTCATCCCACACCAGGTACTTCTGCTGGTAGCTGTACACCCCTCCGGCCGCCGGAGCCGGCTCCTCGATGGCAGACGTCTGGGTGGACGGATACACGCGCAGCGCCACCTGCAGGTCGCGCACGCCGTCGAGGAACGGCTCCGCCACGGTCCCATCGACGTGGTGGGGCGAGGAGGCGGCGAGTGCCACTGCGGTGGCGTGGTCCTCCACCACCTCGATCCCGATCGACGAGCCCCCGAAACGCGGCTTGAGGATGTAGGGACCGTCGAAGTCGAACGGCTTCGAGGAAAGTAGCGCACGGGGCAGTGTCGGAAGTCCCAGCTGTTCGACGGTGGCCCCAAACGCCAACTTGTCCATGCCGAGCGCTGATCCGGCCTGTCCTGGTCCCGAATACCGATACCCGACGAGATCGAGCATGCCCTGCAGGGTTCCGTCTTCTCCCGGACCCCCGTGGGTCGCCAGGACGATGACCGAGATGTCCAGCCGTCGCCGCTTGAGATGAAATCCTCCGCCAGGTTCGGCGACGAGCGTCAGCTCGCGGGCCTTGCGGGGAGTCCCGTCGGCGAAATCCTTCGGTTCGAGACCTTCGTCAACGAGGTGGAACCGGCCGGTCTTGTCCCAGTAGACGGCGTGGCAGGCACCGAGCGTGCGAGTCGCCATGAGGCCGGTGGTGATACTGATGTCGTGCTCGGGAGAAGGTCCACCGAACAACACTGCAGGAAGTGACATGTCTCACGGGTAATGGTCGGGGAGGTCGTTCTCGTAGAGGATGGCATCGCCTTCGGCGAGTGTCTCCCGCACCCAGCGCACGGCCTCCTCACGAGTGTCCAAGACGATAACCGAGGCGATGCCGGCCTCTCGCGCACCAGTCACCAGGGACGGGCGATTCGTGCGGTTCACCACGACGAAGTCCGTCACGCCGTGCTGGCTGGCATCAAGGGCGAACGTCCGATTTGCGGCGTCCTGTGCGGCCCCGAGTTCGATCATGCCGGGGGTCACCACGACTTTGCGTCCCCGCGGGCGACCAAGACCGGAAAGCAATTCGAGAGCGGCGCGCGCCCCGGCGGGGTTCGCATTGAAGGTGTCGTCGACGATGTCGAAGCCGCGCTCGGACCGACCGACGGTGCGCCGATGCGCCACTTCGGGGAGTTCGCCCAGCCGACTCGCCACATGGCCCAGATCGATGTCGAGCGCGACGAGCACACCCACGGCACAGGCCACGTTGCCCGGGTGGGCGCGCTCGGGCTGGAAGCGCCCCACCTCGACTCCGGCGACGACGACCGTTCCGTCTGCAGTTGCACACACGTCGGCCGTGTTCCCGGATCCCGAGGCGGTCACGATGCGCCGCGATGCTGCCTCCTCGGTTGCGATCTTCGCAAGCAGCGGATGGTCCACCGACACCACCGCGACGGGAGCACCCTCCAGGATCTCCCGCTTGGCGGACGCGATGGTCGCCAACGAGCGCATACGTTCGAGGTGCACCGGCCCGAGCGCAGTGATGACGGCGACATCGGGCGGAATCCATTCGCAGAGATCTCGAATCTCGCCAGGCCCATACGTACCCATCTCGGCGACGAACACGTCGGTCCCGGCTGCGAGATGCTCGTTCACCGCCCGGGCGAGGCCCATGCGGTTGTTGAAGCTCGCCGGAGACGCCGTCACCGCCCGGACGCCGCCGAGGAGATGCGACACGAGATTCTTGGTCGAAGTCTTGCCGTACGAACCGGTGATGGCGACCACCGTCGGGTCGATACGCACAAGTGACTCGGCGGCCTGGGCGACCCAGCGGTTTCCCCGGCTCCGCTCGAACGACGCAGTCAGCCGGAGTCCGGCGTCGACGACGAGCGGGAGACCGAGCGGCACCGCCGCAATGAACCAGGCAGCTTCGACCCACACCCCGATCGCCACCAGGCACAACGCAAGGAAGCCCGCGACCCCAGCCAGCCGGCGGAGCCGCGCGGTCCAGGCCAGGGACGACGTGCGACCCTTGACCCCGAGCCCGAGCGGTCCCATGAGTGCCGCCGCCACCGCCACCAACCCGGCCGGCGGGACCACCAATGCCAGCAGGCACGAGGCAACTCCAAGCGCGAACAGCACACGGTTCCCGCCATCGATCCCCCACCAGAGCCGGGCGAAACGCGTGACGCCGGGGAGATAGTGCTCGCGCTGGGCCACTCGCAGCCACCGCATCGCCGCCACCGCCGCGCCGAGTACCGATGCCGCCGCCAGGATCTCGATCATGCGCCCAGCATCTCATCGATGGCGCGACGCAGCGCATCAGGAGCCGCGGTCGGGACGAGATGTCCGACCCCGTCCAAAGTCATGAGCTCGGTCGCAGTCCCCGCGGAACGGAGGATGCCAGCGGCTTCGTCTGCGACCCAACGGGGCACTTCGGTGTCGGCTGCCCCCCACACCAGCCGTACGGGCGCGGCGACGGTCGCCAGCTCGGCTTCATAGGTCTCGTTGACCACCGTGACGAGGATGTCGCGCATGACCCCTTCGGCTGCCCGATAGTCCTCAGAGCCGCGGCGGCGACGCTCGCGTTCCATCCGTTCGGTAGAGACGAGACCCTTGCGATGAGCCCATCGAAGGACCCGAAAGGCGAACTGTGGCGTCGCTGGATCCTGTCGGCGGATCAGCGGGACCCCGGTCAGCACCAGGCCCTTGACGGGGACCGCTGCGGCGAGACACACCGCGACCCTCCCCCCGAACGAATGGCCAACGAGGACCGGCGGCTCCGCGAGGTCTGTGACCACGGACTGGAGGAGATCCGCGTATCCTCGAGCGCCGATGGCGGATGCGGGACCGGGCGACGCTCCGAATCCGGGAAGGTCGACGGCGATCGCGTCGAGCCCTTGCAGAGCACGGTCGAAATCGGAGCCGCGACGGCCCCATCCGTGCAGGGCCACCACCCGGGGCGGCCATGAACCGTGTGTTTCGGCGAACACTCCGTTCGCCACCGACTTCAGTGCCATGCAGGGTCCGACACTCCGATCCTCAACCCGTCCCGCCAAGAGACCGACAATACAGTGACCCGATCCAACCCCTGTGACACGATGACCCCTGGCCAGCAGCCGACACTCAGCGCTCTCGTGCGGTTCCGCGCCGCGGCCCTGCGACGCAGCGTGATGCTCGGTTGGGTGCTGCTGGTGGTGCTCACCGCCGCGGCCGTACGGACCGAGACGTTCACCGACAGGCGCTTTCTGATCACGGTCGCGGCCTTCCTGGTCGTCCTCTCGCTGGCGAGCGGGACCGACTGGGTGGCGGTCCTGCGGCGCAACCACGGTCCATTGCTCGCGTGGGCGTGGACGGTGGCGCTCCTGTTGACACTCACGGCGATCGCAACGGTGGAAGGTCTCTTCCAGGCCGCCCTCCCCATCTTCCCCGGCATCGTGGTTCTCACCGGCCTCATTCTCGAACCGATCCGTCACATCTTCGTTTCGATCCTCGCGGCGCTCATGGTCATCATCGCGGCGATGGTGACAGCCGAGGCGGACACCTTCTCGGATCTGTTCATCCCGGTGTTGACGATCGGCGTCGTGGCCGCCGCCACCCTCCTCATCGGGACCGAATTCGCGAAGGAGGCCGGGCTCGCAGCTGAGCATCAGGCGGCGCTCGCATCCCAGCGCGAGAACTTTCAACGCCTCTATGCAGTCTCGACGACACTGGCCGGCGCCGAGTCGCTGTCCGAAGGTCTACCCGAGATCGTGGGACGCATCTGCCGCTACGTCGATGCCCAAGTCGGTGTGGTGTTCCTGTATCGACCCGAAGACCACACCCTGCGTGTCGTCAGCCCCATGTGGGTCAACGGCCACACCCTCGACGTCGATGAGATCACGGTACGGGTGACAGGCGGCGGAATCGTGACGAAAGTCTTTCGAAGCGCCAAGGCGATCCGCCTGGAACGCATCACCCAGCGCCCCGACCAGTTCGGAGTCCTCGGGGAATTGGGGATCGACGATGCGATCGTCGCGCCCCTGCGCGTCGAAGGCCACAACGTCGGCGTGCTCGCCGTCGGTGACCCTGTTGCTGCCCAATTCACCGAACAGCAGGTCAACGACGTGGCCTCTCTCGCGGCGCCTGCCGCCCTCGTCCTCTCCCAACTGGGCCGCTACGAGGCGGCCGCCGAAATGACGCGCCGGATGCGTGAGGTCGCACAAATGAAGACCGACTTCGTGTCGGTGGTCAGCCACGAACTGCGCACCCCGCTCACCTCCATCATCGGATCACTGGACACGGTCAAGCGACCGGGCATCGGACCGGAGGCCACCGAGGAGCTCATGGACTCGGCCAGACGCCAAGCCAACCGATTGCAGCGTCTCATCGAGGATCTCCTGTTCGCGTCCCGGGTGGACCGCCAGACGATCCCGATCTCGATCCAGCCGGTCCCCGTCCTCGATGTACTCACCGAATTGCGATCCACCGTGGCGGACGGGCCCGACTTGACGATCTCGGTGGAGCCGCGCTGGCTCACCGTCGCCGCCGACCCCGATCATCTCCGGCGCGTGTTCATCAACCTGGTCGACAATGCCTCCAAGTACGCCCCGACGAGTCCGGTCGAACTCGTCGCCCGGGAGGTTCGGTCACGCATCGACATCGACGTGATCGACCATGGCCGGGGGATTCCCGTCGACCTGCGCTCGCACATCTTCGACGCGTTCACCCAACTCGAGCGGTCGGAGACACGGACGAAAGGCGGGACGGGCCTCGGTCTGTCGATCGTACGGGGCCTCGTCGAAGCAATGGGCGGTCAGGTCGTCGTCGGTGACACACCCGGCGGCGGAGCCACCTTCACGGTGAGCCTCCCTGCGGCAGTCCCCGCGCCCCAGCTCAGTCCTCTGGCGTGATCCCGGCTCCTCCGCTGCCGGCGGCCACCGCATGGAACCCTGCGTCGACGTGGACCACCTCACCTGTGGTCATCGGCATCCAATCCGACATCAGCAGACAGGCCATCCGGGCGACGGGTTCGGGATTCGACTCGTCCCACACGAGCGGAGCACGCTCGTTCCACACTTCCCGAAAACGATCGAACCCCGGGATCGACTTCGCAGCGACGGTGCCGAGCGGACCCGCCGACACCGCATTGACCCGAATCCGATCAGGCCCGAGATCGCGTGCCAGGTATCGGGTCACCGATTGCAGCGCCGACTTCGCGACACCCATCCAGTCGTAGGCCGGCCACGCCTGACTGTTGTCGAAATCGAGGGTGACCAGCGACCCGCCGTCGGTCATCAGCGGCCGCAACGCCACCGCGAGGGTCTTGTAGGAGAACGCGGATGTCATGAACGCCGTCGCCGCACTTTCCGGCGGCGTCGACAGAAAGTTCCCTCCGAGGGCGTCAGCCGGCGCGAATGCAATGGCGTGCAGGGCGCCGTCGACTCGATCCCACTTGTCGGCGACCGCGGTGGCGAAGCGCTCGACATGGTCGGAATCGTTGATGTCGAGTTCGAGCACATCGGCCGGACTCGGAAGACGCTGCACCGACCGTTCCGTGAGGCGAAGTCCGCGCCCGAATCCGGTGCACACCACCTCGGCACCCTCCTCCTGGGCGATGCGCGCGGTATGCCAGGCGATCGAGTCGTCCGTGAGCACCCCGGTGATGACCAGCCGCTTTCCTTCCAACAACATGTGCCCTCCTCAGGCTCCGAAACTCTGCCCGAACGTCATGATCCCCCGAATGCCCAATCCCATGGAGAAGAGGAACACGAGCCCGTACGCGAGCGCGGGACGCCGGCTGAACTGGCTTCGGTAGATGTAGACGAAGCCAAATGTGAACATCAGCACGACCCCGTAGAACAGATGCTGATTCCCCGGGTCGAAGTCCTCGACCGCGAACCCGACGAGTCCGAGGGCAACCTGCGAGACGCCGACGACGAAACCGACGCCGGCCGCGATCCAGAAGAGTCGGTTCGGTTCCCTCCGGAAGACAGCCAACCCGATCCCCCAGAGCCCGAGGATCCCGAGAAGCCCCACCACGTACCAACCGACGGCACGATGCAACGACACGACGAGCGGCAGGTCGGCCTGGGCGAAGAGAAGTGTGTGCATCCGGTCGAGGATCGTAGACAGCGAAGCGTGGCCGCCGAGATCACTCATCGGCGAGAGCTCGGATGCGGCGGCCGGTCAGTACTCGACCAGTTCGCCGGAACGCAGATCGAGCACGAACTCTTTCGACGACGTCGAATCGGCGATCCAACGCGCCAAAGTCATCCCCGGCTCCCGCACGATCCACCAGGCGTAGTCGGTGCTCCCGGAAGCGACGAACGCATCCCGGGCCACGCGCGCGTAGGCGATCGCCTCGTCCTCGGTCTCCTTGGTGGCAAGCACCCGTTCTACGATCGGGGCACCGTGACTCGCCTTCGGTTCGACACTCTCGACAGCTTCGTACGCCATGACCAGATTCTACCGAAGCCGCGCCATAGCGGGGCTCATCCGTCGAGGAGTCTCCGCTTCTGTGCCTCGAATTCCTCCTCGGTGAGAACCCCACGTTCCCGCAGGTCCTGGAGCCCGGACAACTCGTCGGCAACCGAGGAGCCACCCCGGCGGAGTGACAACGTCCGCGCCTCGCGCTGCTGGTAGACGAGCGACTGCAGCTGTTCGGGATCCGGGATGTCCGCGTAGCGGCTCTGGCCGGTCTCGCCGGCGGATTCGATCACGAGGTCACCCGAACGAATGAAACGCTCCACCAGCGACTGGCTGAACGCGACGTTCGTGATGCTCTCGAGCGGAATCTCGATTCCCGAGCGTGAGAACACGCCCGCTCGATACACCACTCGCTCATTGGTGATGACGTACTGCGTGGTGAGCCAGTCGGCCACGCGCTTGACGCTGAGGATGATCCACACCGCAAGGGCGCCGAGCACCAGGATCCACCGCGCCCCTCCATCCAACTGGGCGAACGCGAACACGATCGCAACAACGGCCACCACGAAAAACACCATCGGCAACACCAGAAACTGCCAGTGGGGGCGAAACTCCCGCACCACTTCCTCGCCTGGACTCAACAACCGCCGGGGATATGCCATGGGCAGAAACGCTAGCTGTCTAATTGTGCAGGGGGGCGACCCCCCGGCACCCCCCGGACGGCGCGGCTGCCGGGTCGGGTTTTGGCGAGGGTCTCACTCGTTGACTCATGACGGGAACTGGTCGCGGAGGCTTGGGAGGCTGTTTCATTGTGCAGGGGGGCGACCCCCCGGCACCCCCCGGACGGCGCGGCTGCCGCGGTCGGGTTTGCCTGCGGATCCACCCTATGGCCCATGACGGGACCCTCACGACGCGGCCTCGGCGCGGGATCCGCCATACGAAGAAACCCCGAGGGAGCTTTGGCTTGCGCCGCCACCCTCTCGGGGTTCTTCAGCTCTCCGGTGCGGGAACTCGTTTCCGAGCCGCACGCAGCCGGGGCGTGCAAGAGACCTCTCGGCCTCTCACGTGACAGTCGGTCCCGACGCCGAAGCGCCGTCCGTGCCGTCTGACCGATGGGCCGGACCCGGAGTTCCGACCCGGAGGCCTTCCCTCTCGTACCAGCCACAAAGGCCCTTGCGTCTCATCCCCCACCGAAGCGGAGGCTTCAGACGCCACCTCGTACGAGGTTGGTGCGCCGGTTTCCCGACCCACCCGGACGAGTCGTTTCCAACTCTTCCGTGGTGCGGAACGCCGACCACGTTCGTCTCCGGTCCGCTCGGCCTCTTGCGAGGCCGGTGACCCCTTGCGGGGCCGTGTCACTGATTTCTCGGTGACAGCAGAGAAGGTAAACGGCCACCGACCGGCCGGATTCCGATTTCGCCCTGGACTTTTCGCGACACGCGTCGAGTTTTCGCGCACCGGTGCGTGGGGTGGGGCCCTCCGGAGACCCCCCTGACTTCGGAGGTGGTTGCCGGGAACCCCGGACGCGGAAAACCCCGAGAAAGTATCGGCCGAAGCCTCAACCCTCTCGGGGTTCCGTGCTGCTCGCACTCCGGCCCGAAGGCCGGTCTGCTCCCAGCTTCAAAAGAACTCTCTCGGGTTCTCCATCCCTGCTGCCGGGTCACCCCTGCTGCAGTGATCGGAAAGGTAGGGACTCCCCCGGGCGGCGTCAAGGGAAACGGACGGTGTCTTTTCGCGGACCAAAGGAAACTTTCGCGACATCCCTCGATGAGCCTGTCACAGCGGGATTTTCAGCTTGCGACGAGAACCGGGGTTTCCTGCCATGCCGGACACATGGACTGAAATGCACACCAGCCGCACAGCCGTCCGGGTCGGGGCGGAAAGCGCTCGGTCGCCAAGGCCCGCTCGATGGCGGCCCACAGCGCCCGCAGTTGTTTGTCCATGGCGTCCAGCTGGGCGTCGTCGACTTCGAGGCGGTACATCGTCGGCCCGTTGAGATACATCAACCGCAGCTCGCTGGGTGTCTCTCCGGTGCGCCGGCGAATGAGTACGCCGTAGATCTTGAGGGCGAAGAACGCCGGGAGCGCGAACTTCTCCGGTGGCGCCTTTCCGGTCTTGTAGTCGGTGATCACGAGCCGGCCGTCCGCGTCACGGTCGATCCGATCGAGGATTCCCCGGATCACGATCCCGTCGAGGTTCTCGATCATGTCGAGCTCCCGGTCGAGGGGTTCGATGACGGCTGGATCCTCCACCGCGAAGTAGTTGGCGAGAAGACCGAGGCTCTCCAAGCCCCAGGCCCGTTCTTCCTCGACCGACGAGAACAGGTCCGTGTACTCCTCGGCTCCTCGCACTTCGCCCCACGCCTGACGGAACAGGTCGTAGAGGGACTCCGGGGTGCGTTGGGAAGCGTCCAGGTCGAAGAGTCGCTGCAACGCCAGATGCGCCGTCGTCCCCCGCGCCTGATGAACCGTCACCGGCTCCGGGAGTCGGTCGATGCTCCGGAACTTGAACAGCTGCGGGCACACCTTGAAGTCACTCGCCCGGCTCGGCGAGAGCCGCTCGAGCGATGTCGGATCCCGAGGTGCCTGTTCCTCACTCGTGGGCTCCTGACTCCCGAGCTCCTCACTCTTCGGCTCGTGGCTCCTGGAAGCCTGGCTCTGTTCCTGGGTCATGTCGGCACAGTATCGGACGCGAATGACAGAAGTGTGATTCGGTACCGGGCTGGACACGAGAGCCTCTCGCAGCTTCCCAATTCAGTACCGAAGTCACCTCCCCCTCCCAGCGAGTCCATACGGACGCGCCGTCCCAGCCATTGCCCGCAGCGTGTCTCAGCCGGGAACGATCGACCGAGATGATCCGGGCCGCCCACCACTCCTGACCGGGGTCAGGGGAAGATCCCCCGGACGAGTTTGGCGTCGGTGACCCGTTGGATGCCCTTGATGAGGGCGGCGGTGCGCATGTCGACGTTCTCTTTGACCGAGATCGACAACACGTCGTCGAAGGATCGGGTCATGATCTCTCGCAACCGCCCGACGATCTCGTTCTCGGACCAGAAGTACGCCTGGACGTCCTGGACCCATTCGAAGTACGAGACGGTCACACCACCGGCGTTGGCCAGGATGTCGGGGACGATGAACACATCCCGCGAACGGAGAATGTCGTCCGCCGCGAGGGTCATCGGGTTGTTCGCGCCTTCGACGATCAGATGTGCCTTGATCTCCGGCGCGTTGTCGGCGGTGACGACACCCTGGACGGCGGCCGGAATCAGGATGTCGCAATCGACGAGGAAGACGGCGTCGCCGTCGATGTGTTGGGCATTCGGATAGCCCTCGAGCACGCCGTTCGAGTCGACCCAACGGGCGGCATCGTCGACGTCGAGGCCGTTGTCGTCGTAGATCGCCCCGGTGATGTCGGAGACGGCGACGACTTTCATGCCGAGTTCGTCCGCGGCGATGGCTGCATACCGGCCCACGTTTCCGAACCCGTGAATCGCCACTTTCGCGCCCTTCACCGCCATGTCGAGATGCGAGCACGACGGGGGAATCAGCGACACCACCCCCCGCCCGGTGGCTTCCCGCCTGGCGACCGAGCCCCCGAGGCTGGGGGGCTTGCCGGTCACGACCGCAGGAACCGAATGACCGACGTGCTGGGAGTAGGTGTCCATCATCCACGCCATGACCTGCTCGTTGGTGCCGAGGTCGGGGGCGGGGATGTCGGTCTGTGGACCGATGACACTGATGATCTCCATCGTGAAGCGTCTGGTCACCCGCTGTAGCTCCGCCCGGCTGAGCTCACGGGGATTGACCCGAACCCCGCCCTTCGCACCCCCGAAGGGGACACCGACGATCGAACACTTCCAGGTCATCCACATCGCCAGTGCGGCCACCTCTCCGAGCGTCACATCTTCGGCGTACCGGATCCCACCCTTGGTCGGTCCCATCGTCGTCAGGTGCTGGACGCGATACCCGAACAGTGTCTCGACAGTGCCGTAATCGTCGTGGCGGAACGGAAACGACACCACGGTCGACCGTTGGGGCACTCTGAGCCGGTCGGCCACGTTGTCGTCGAGATTCATGAACTCGGCGACGCGGTCGAACTGGGCGACCGCTTCGAGGTACATGGGGCTGTCCCACTCGTGACTGAATTCTTCCGAAGCCATGATCCTCCCGGTTCGGGCTCGGGACCGAATCTAGGGAAGTCGACCCCAGGATCCTCGGACCGTCGGAGGATTTGTCACACCCGGTCCGTACCTTGAGCTCATGGACAACGCACACAAGCCTCCCGCCACCCTGGATCACATCGACCCCGCACCCCTCGATGACCCGTTCGACCGGGCGCTGGCAGAACTCGCTCGCGCCGGCATCGGATTCGAGGTCGTCGCCGACTCGAGCCCGCTGGAGCGTGCCGCCTGACGCCACCCCTATCGTCATCATCCGTGAGCATCGAGCGCCGCATCGCACCTGATGCATGGCCCGCAGAGATCGCCGCCACCGAAGGCCCCCAACTCGTCGTGGCCGGTCCGGGCACCGGCAAAACAGAATTCCTGGTGCGTCGCGTCGTCCATTTGCTCGAGTCCGGCACCGCACCCGGAGCCATCCTCGTGCTCACGTTCTCCCGCCGAGGTGCCGCCGATCTCCGCCGACGGATCTCCGAGCGCCTGCGAAGGTCGGTCGGGCCGCTGTCGGTCTCCACGTTCCACTCACTGGCCATCCGCCTGTTGGAAACCCACGACCACAACCACGGCCGACCCCCTCCCACGCTGCTGACCGGACCCGAACAGATCGCACTCGTCGCCGAACTGCTCGCGGAGACGGACCCTGCACCCTGGCCGATCACACACCGGGCGATGTTCGGTACCCGCACCTTCGCGGCCGACGTCGCCGACTTCCTGCTGCGGATGGCGGAACGTCGAATCGGTCCGGATCACCTGGCCACCCTCGCCGCCGACCGGCCGGATTGGCGGGCTCTCCCGGCGTTTGCCGACCGGTACCTCGACACGCTCACGACCCGGAATCGAATCGACTACGGCACGCTCCTCTCGCGTGCCGTCGATCTCGCCTCTGATCCCGAGATCGCCGAGAGGATCGAGACCGCCCACCGCTACGTCGTCGTGGACGAGTACCAGGACACCTCGCCGGCGCAGGCAGAGTTGCTCGGCACACTCACCGCGCGGCACCGCAACCTGACTGCCGCAGGCGATCCGCATCAGTCGATCTATGGCTTTCGGGGCGCAGACGTTTCGAACATCGCTCGATTCGAAGATCAGTTCCGATCCATCGACGGTGACGCGCCCCGGCGCATCGTGCTCGCGGCGTCCTTCCGAGTGCCTGGCCCCGTCCTCGCCGCGGCAAACCGCGTCTCGGCTGGCGCGGACCTTCCGGGAGGGGCCGGCCCGATCACCCCTGCCGAACACCCAGGGTCGGTGCACGTGCACGTGTTCGATCAGGCGTCCGCCGAGGCGGAGTGGGTGGCCGCTGAGGTCGAACGCCTGAACTTGGTCGAACAAGTGCCACATCGCCGCATGGCGGTTCTCGTCCGGTCCACCCGCAACCTGCTCCCCGAATTGTCCCGGGCACTCGACCGACGACGCATCCCCCATGACACACCCGATATCCGCCTCGTCGACCACCCGGCCGTCCAATTGTTCCTCGATCTGGCGTTTGCCGGCGCCACCGCATCGGCTCCCGATCCGCTCGTCGCCCGTCTCGCCGAATCACCGATCCGGCGAGTCCTGCTGAGCCCGCTGTACGGACTCGGGATCGCCGCCGAACGCAGCATTCGCCGCGAGCGCGTTCGAGCCGGCGCCAGTTGGGTGTCGGTGCTCGCCGACAACCCTGCGACAGCCGACCTCGTGGCCCTCCTGGCCGATTCGCAATGGGCGACGGAGATGAGCGCGGTCGACGGCTTCTGGGCCGTGTGGGATCGACTCGACCGGCTTGCGGACTTCGCGCTCGACGAGGACCGCAAAGATCACCGGGCGGCATGGACTGCATTCGCGCAGGTTCTGGAACAACAAGCCGAACGCGACCCGAGCGTGAGCCTGTTCCGTTACCGCCAAACGGTCGAATCCGACGATTTCGAGGCGCAACCGCTCCTGTCGCACCGCCCCGACGGGGCCGATCGCATCACCCTCACGACGCTGCACCAGGCCAAGGGCCTCGAATTCGACGTGGTCTTCATCGCCGACGCCACCGAGGACACCTTCCCCGACCTCCGCCGGGGGTTCAATCCCCTCGATCCCCAAGCGCTGTCGGGACCTGCCGATCGGTCGGCCTGGCTCCTCGACCGGCTCCGAGAGGAGACTCGCCTCGCGTACACGGCCATGACTCGGGCACGGTCGCGGCTGATCATGACCGCCACGATCGCCGGGATCGACGAGTCCGAGCGCCGACCCAGTCGGTTCCTGCTCGCCGCCGCCGGAGTCGACACCGTCGACGATCTCTCCCCGGCCCCATCGAATCGTGACGACCCCCTCACCACCCGCGGCTTGGAGGCGGTCCTGCGACGGACGCTGCTCGACCCGGAACAACCTCTCGCGCAACGACTGGCGTCTGCGGCGGTTCTCGTCCGGGGAACGCCGACCTTCTGGGACGCCCATCGGTTCGCAGGTGTGCGCGAGCACGGACCCGACCATGGCGTGCTCTCCCGTCCGCCACGGTTGTCCCCGACCCAGGCGGAGGCGTATCGGGACTGTCCCCGTCGGTACGTCTTCGAGCGCCGGTTGGCGATGAGCGAAACCTCCGGGGACCATGCTCGGTTCGGCAGCCTCGTCCATGCCGTCCTGGAACGCGCCGACACGGTGGCGATGGACGCAGGACGACCCCGGCCGGCACGCGACGACGCCATGGGAGCCCTCGACGCGGTCTGGTCCGAACATGCAGCCTTCGGTTCGCCTTGGCTGGACGCCATCTGGCGTCGCAAGGCCGAAGAGATGCTCGAACGACTCTTCGCCGAATGGCCCTCCGACAGCGCTGCCACCATCGCCGCCGAAGTCGACCTGCGTTGGTCGACCGGCGATGTCGACTGGGTGGGCCGCGCCGATCGCATCGAGAGAACCACCGACGGTGCCATCCGCGTCGTCGACTACAAGACGTCGCGTTCGATCATCCCCAAATACAAGGCTGCCCGTTCGTTGCAACTGGCGTTCTATGCGCTGGCAGTCGCAGACGACCCTCGATTCGAGGGGACCGTCGGCAGCGCCGAGCTCTGGTACCCGGCCACCGACCAGAAGGGTTTCCGCCGGGACCTGGACATGGACGCGCTCGGGGATCTGCGGGTCGAGCTGACCGACATCGCATCCTCCATCCTCGACGAGCGCTGGGATCCCACTCCCGGTGACGCCTGCGAACGCTGCTCGGTGCGGATCGTCTGCCCGGAGTGGCCCGAAGGGCGAGAGGCCTTCACATCATGACGATCATCCCCACGCCCGAGCAGGCCGACGTGATCGCCGAGCCTCTCCACTCGTTCCGGGTCGCGGCAGGTGCAGGAACCGGAAAGACCACCACGATGGCGATGCGGGTCGTCGCGCTCGTCGAAGAACACGGCATCGCACCCGAGCGGATACTCGGCATCACCTTCACCAACAAGGCTGCGGGGGAACTGTCCGAGCGCATCTCTGCGTGGCTCGGGGACGGCGACCCCGGCCGTGAAGTGGAGGTGCACACCTATCACGGGTTTGCGTCCCAGATACTGCGTGAGTTCGGTGCCCTGGTCGGGGTGGAACGCGACACCAAGCTCGTGACCCCCACGTTTTCCCGCCAGATCCTCGCCGATGTCGTCCAGGCCGCCGAGATCCGCACCTGGGACCTGTCCAACATCCACAACATCGACCGGGTCGCGTCCTTCGCCGGACAACTCGGCGATCACCTGCTCACCCCCTCAGAAGTGTCTGTCCCCGACATCGGGGGCGACGACGTCTGGGCGAAGCGGGCCGACCTGCTCTCGGTCCTGCGGATGTACGAACGGGAGAAACGGCGTATGGGAGTTGCCGACTACGGCGATCTGATCACCGCCGCCTGGCGGGTGTGCTCGGATCATCCCGACGTCGCCGCCGCCATCGCCGAGCGCTACCAGGCGATCGTGCTCGACGAGTACCAGGACACGAACCCCGGCCAACGCGAACTCCTCCGCACGATCTTCGCCGGACGCGTGCCGGTGACTGCCGTCGGGGACGCGGACCAGACGATCTACGAGTGGCGCGGAGCGAGTCTGCAGAACTTCGCCGACTTCGGAACCCACTTCCCCAACAGGGACCGACCTGCCGCTTCACTTCCGCTGACCACCAACCGCCGTTCGGGATCGGCGATCCTGTCGGTCGCCAACCGCATCAAAGAAGCGCTCGGGCCGGACCCCGATCACCTCGTCGCCATGGACGGCACACCCCCCGGCCACGTGTCCACCGCATGGTTCGGAACCGCCGCAGAGGAAGCGGCATGGATCGCCCAGGAGATCGTGCGGCTCCACGACGACGGGCTCCGCTGGCGCGACTCCGCAGTGCTGTTCCGCAAGAACAAGGACATGCAGATGATCCACGACGCCCTCTCCCGCCAGGACGTTCCGTTCGAGGTCGCCAACCTCGGCGGCCTCCTGTCCGTGCCGGAAGTCTCCGATCTGGTGGCCTGGCTGCGAATCCTCACCCACGCCGAAGATTCGGTGGCGCTCGTGCGCATCCTGCAGGGAAGTCGCTTTCGACTCGGACTGGCTGACCTGGCAAGGGTGTCCGACTGGGTGCGAGAGCGACGCAACGACATCGACGACGACATCGAGGGACTCCCCGACTTCACCCTGCTCGAAGCCCTCGACCACCTGGACGACATCCCGAGCCTCCGGGACCCCGCACGCCACACCCTCGAACAGTTCCACGCCGAGCACACCACGCTGCTCCGTGCGGCACAGGGCATGTCCCTCGTCGAGCTCTGCAGGACGATCCTCGATCTCACCGGCGCGTGGGAGGACGTCGAGGCGATGTCGAACGCGGCCGGCCTCTCCGCCCGGTTGAACCTGTTCCGCTTCCTCGATCTGGCGGAGAGCTGGAGTCCGCTGGAAGGACGACCGTCGCTCGGAGCGTTCACGAACTACCTCGACCTCATGGCGGACAACCCCCGAGAAGAGCTCGACACCGCGCGAGTCTCGGATGCGGACGCGGTGACGCTCATCACCGTCCATCGGGCGAAGGGCCTGGAGTGGGAGGCGGTCTTTCTTCCCGCGGCCTACAAGGACAACTTTCCGTCGAAGTACCGGGGGGACGACCCGTACACCAGTCCCGACATCCTCCCGTTCGAGTTCCGGCTCGATCGCGACGCCCTGCCCGACATCGACGCATCCACCGACAAATCCGAGCGCACCCGGGCACTTCGGCAACGTCACGACGACGCGGAGTGGCGTCTCGCCTACGTGGCCGTCACCCGCGCCCGACAGCACCTCACCGTGAGCGGAGCCTGGTGGTACGGCCACCCGATGCCGCTGCAACGGACCTCGACACCCTCGGAGCTCTTCGAACTGTGCCAGGCATCAGGAGTGTCCGTGCGTGAGACTCCCGTCGCCCCGGACCGGCCGAGCCGGACGGCGTACCGCAGCAGCGTGGCCGCCCCTGACCCTGGGTTCGACGGAGGATGGGCGCACGCCCTTCGCTCCACCCTCGACGACCCGTCGTGGCCGCGGTCAGAAGCGGCGAGGCTCGGCCTCGTGACGGCATACGATGCGGCGGTGGCCGTACAACAGGGTCGGCTGTTCGCACTGCCCGATCCACCCTCGGAGCCGATCGATGAGGAGGTCGTCACCTCCGCGACCGGGCTCGTCACCTATGCGACCTGCCCGCGGCGCTACCAGTGGGCCTTCGTCGACCCGCTCCCCCGACGATCCTCCGCCGCCGCCCGCCGTGGAACGGACGTGCACCGTCGCATCGAACTGCACAACCTCGGTGTCGTCCCACTCGCCGAAGTCACCGAGGCGACGTACGACCTCACGCCGGACGGCGACGAGCCGAGCGGCGACCCGTTTCGCACCTTCGAACAGTCCCGGTACTCCTCGGTGCACCCGCTGCTCACGGAAGTCCCGTTCGAACTCCACTGTGACTCCGGCCGTGTGCGAGGTCGCGTCGACGCCGTGTATCCGTCGACCGATGAAGGATGGGAGATCGTCGACTTCAAGTCGGGCAGGAATCGACCCGACGGCCCCAACCTCGTCCAACTCCAGGCCTACGCCCTCGCTGCCGCCGATGCAGGCTTTGGAATCGCACCGCCCACACGCTTGGACGTGTCATTCGTCTATCTCGGGGGCACAGAACCCGTCGTGGCACTCCACACCGTCGACGACCAGTGGCTCGATGCCGCAGCCCGCCGCGTCAACGGACTGCTGGATGCGATCGGGCGGGACGAGTGGCCGACGAGCCCCTCGGACGCCTGCCGGAATTGTGACTTCCTGCGGTTCTGTGCGGACGGCCGCCGGTACGTGAGTGGTTCATGACCGGTGTCTTGGCATTGGTGCTGGGCTATGTGATGGGTGGCACACCGACCGCAGACTGGATCGCGCAGCGGCGGGGGATCGACCTACGCGCCCAGGGTTCAGGCAACCCGGGAGCGAACAACGCACTGAGAGTCGGAGGCAAGTGGCTGGCTGCAACGATCCTGACCGTCGAGATCGTCAAAGGCATCGTCTGCGTCGGGACCGGGGCATTCGTCGGAGGTGAAGCCGGGATGGCGCTCGCAGGGATGGGTGCCGCGCTGGGCAACGTCCTCAATCCCTACCGCTCGCTCCGTGGCGGTCAGGGTCTCGGAATCTCGGCGGGAGTGTTGATCGCGGCACTGCCCCTTGCTGCGGGGACAGGAATCGTCGTGATCGCCATCGTCGCCCGGATCGTCCGCCGGACTGCGCCGGCCACGCTCGCAGCCCTCGTCGCCATCGTGGCCACCGGCCGGTGGTCACCGGTGAACCCGTGGTGGGGCATCGAGAGCCGGGAGTGGGCGACGCTTCTCACAATCGGTCTCGCAGCGACGCTGGCGCCCAAACAGCTGAGGCGCCTCACACGATCCGGCCGTCCTTCACGTCCACAACCAGCGTGACCGGACCGTCGTTGACCAGCTCGACGGCCATCATCGCCCCGAACCGGCCGGTCGCCACCGTCACACCCGACGTTCGGAGGCGTTCGGTGAGCGCTTCGATCAAAGGCTGGGCCTCCTCGGGCGTGCCAGCTCCGACGAAGGACGGACGCCGGCCCTTGCGCGTGTCCCCGTAGAGGGTGAACTGAGACACGACGAGGACGCCGCCGTCCGCGTCCCGGACCGACCGGTTCATCCGACCGTCGTCGTCGGCGAAGATCCGGAGACCGGCGAGCTTGTCACCCAGCACCTCGGTGTCGATCACACCGTCGCCGGGAGCCACCCCAACCAGGACCAAGAGGCCGCGACCGATCTCTCCGGTGATCTCGCCCTCGACGGTCACCCGAGCCCCGGCCACACGCTGTATCACTGCACGCATCCACCGAGTCTGCCATGCGGCCCGAAGTCCGCCGCCAGTACGATCGATGAATGATTCCCGCTCCCGATGCGACGAAGCCGCCGGCGTTCGAACCTGATATCGAGACCCCGATCGACCGGCCCGTCGTCGTACTCGTGGATGCATCCAGCACGCTCGAACGGCGCATGCTCACTGCGTGGACGCAGCGCACGTTCGGCGACGACGCCACCCCGATCGCCCTGGCACCGTCCCGTCGTCGCCGGCGGTGGACGAGAACCGACCCCGCCCTGGCCGCTCGCCTCCAACGCGGCGACGACCCACTGGTCGTGCCGGCGCGCGTGACATGGCTGCCCGACGCCCGCACGGGTCGTCGTTCCGCGAACTGGATCGACGTCCTCAAGCTCGGCGATCCGCGCGATCCCGACCCAATCCGTCAATGGGCGATCCTCGTGCTGTTCCCAAAGCGCGTCGGCATCGTGGCGGGGACGCCCGCCACGGCGTCTGAACTGATCGCCTCACACGTCGCCGACGCCGAGGTGACCACCCTCGTCGACCACGTGACCCGCCGGGCGCACATCGCCCTCGAGCGGGCCGAACGCCACATCAGGGGCAACCGCTACAAGGTCCCCCGCTTCCTCCGCGAGGACCTCCTCTCACGACCTGGGTTCCGGGACCGGGTGATGTTCCTCGGCTCCCAGCGGGGACTTCCTGCCGAGCTGTCTCTTGCCAGGGCGAGGTACTACCTCAGGGAGATCGCCGCCTCCCACAGCACGTTCCTGATCGACCTGATCGCCAACGCCATCCATTGGATCTACTCGCAGGGATATGGCGGCATCATCTACGACCAGGACCAACTGGCCAGAATCGGGGCACTCTCCGAGGACCATCCGATCGCGTTCGTCCCGTCCCATCGCTCCAACCTCGACCGACTCTCGCTGCAGTACCTGCTCTGGGAGAACGACCTCCCGCCGAACCACACCGCCGCCGGGATCAACATGAACTTCTTCCCGATCGGCCCCCTCATTCGCCGGACCGGGGCGTTCTTCATCCGACGCTCGTTCAAGGACAACGAGTTGTACAAGTACGTCCTCAAGTCCTATCTCGGATACCTCGTGGAGAAGCGATTTCCCCTCGAGTGGTACATGGAGGGCGGCCGATCCCGGAGCGGCAAGCTGCTGCCACCCCGTCTCGGCATGCTCGGATGGACCGTGGATGCCGTCCGGCAGGGTCGGGCCGACGACCTGTTCCTGATCCCGACATCCATCGCGTATGACCAGATCCAGGACGTGAAGGACTACGCCAACGAATCACGCGGCGGCGAAAAGCGCAAGGAATCCTTCGGGTGGGCCCTCGACGCCATTCGGTCCCTCCGGCGACGGTACGGCAACATCCACGTCCGTTTTGCCGAGCCGATCTCGGTCGCCAAGGAGATCGACCTCGACACCGAGGACCAGTTGAACCTCCAGAAGCTGGCATTCGAGGTCATGTACCGCATCTCGCGCGTGACTCCGATCACACCGACAGCGGTCGCATCGATCGCGCTCCTCTCGGCCCGAGGCAAGGCGCTGAGCGCCGAAGACATCACGACATTCGGATCACGCCTGGTGGCGGTCATCGAGGAGAGCGGGTGGCCCACCACCGAGAAACTGGACTTCGGCCGTAACGCCGATGCCGAGGTGGCCCTCGACCAACTCATCGCCCACGGGTCTGTGACCAAGGAGTCGGGGGTCTACCGTCTCGACCCGAATCAGGCGATGCAAGCCGCCTACTACCGGAACACGATCGTGCACTACTTCGTCCCGGGCGCGATAGCCGAACTCGCCCTCGCCGCCACGGACAGCGACGCTCCCCTCGAGGACTTCTGGACCGAAGTCGCCAGACTGCGTGACCTTCTCAAGTTCGAATTCTTCTTCGCCGAACGCGAAGAGTTCCGCCGCGACCTGGCGAACGAGCTCGACCGGACGGTGCCCCGATGGCAGGAAGACGTCCGCCGGGGAGAAGCCGCCAACGTGCTGGAGCGGATCGTCCCTCTGCGATCACACTGGGCGGTTCTGCCGTTTCTCGAGGCGTATCGCGTGGTCGCTGACGAGCTCGTGGACACCGACGGCGCAGTCACCGACGAGAAGGCCTTCGTCGCGGCGGCGCTGGAGCGCGGAGGGCGCGAACGGCTCACGGGACGAGTCGAAGCCGACGAGAGTGTGTCCAAAGCCCTGCTGCAGTCGGCATTGGACCTCGCTCGAAACCGAAAGCTCCTCGACGCTCCGACACCGCAACGCAAGGCGTTCGCGGACGAGATCGCCGCGGTGTGTGCCCGGGTCACCGAGATCGGGCACATCGCAGACGAACGTCGGGCACGGCGATGAGCGAAGCCCCCTCCGCTCATCGCCCGTCCGTCAGATGTCGGTGATTCCTGCCCTGACCTGTTCGACCACGGGGTCAGCCAGGGTGGTCATGCCATGCACCGAGGCCGCATGGTCCGCGGCCGCAGTCAAGACCTCTTCCTCCGTCGGTGCTTCGACGACACCCTCGCAGCCGGGCACCACGTTTCCGCATTCGAATCGTTTCACGATGATCTCCTCGGATCAGGGACCGGTCGTCTCTCCCGGTCGGCGGGTTTACGCAGGACGCGCCATCGACCGGGCCTGCTCGTCGCTCAGCACCATGTCGTGGACTTCGCGGGCATGGCGCTGGGCTGCGGACATCACGGCTGCGGCCGTGGCCTCCTCGAGCACTGCACCACACGGACACTCGATCAGCATGCGGTTCTCGGTCATCTGCGCCTCCTTCGACACACGGTACGAGCCGGACATTGCGGAAACCCTGGACAATCCATGGTGAAGTTCTACCTCACAGGACGCGTCCAGGTCGAAGGTCCGAACGGTCTTCTCACCGAACATGATCTTCCTGGACGTCAGGGACGGCTGATGCTCGCCCGCCTGGCGCTGGCGCGGGGTCCGGTGCCCCACGAACAGCTCGCCGATCTGTTCTGGGGCGAGGATCGACCGGGCTCCTGGCAGACGACCCTGAGTCCACTCGCGAGCCGGATCCGAGCCGGCTTCGATTCGATTGGAATTCCCGGCCGGACGATGCTGCTCTCCCGACACGGGGCATACGAGCTGGTGATCCCGGAACGCTGGCTCGACGCCGAGGTCGCCATTCGGTCGCTGGACCGCGCCGAGGGCGCCACCGCCCGCGGTGCCCACGCCGATGCGTGGCCGGACGCAGCAGTCGCGTCGGCAATCCTGCGACGACCGTTTCTCGATGGCGAGGACCACCCATGGATCGCCGACTGGCGGCGCACACTGAACGACGCGTTCACTCGCTCCCTGTCGTGCCTGGCTGAGGCCTGGCTTGCCCTGGAGCGCTGGCCGTTGGCAGAGGCCATCGCCGACGAAGCCATGCGGATCGATCCGTTGCGGGAGGTGGCGCACCGCCAGCGCATTCGGGCACTGGCCGGGGCCGGCAACGGGGCGCGGGCATTGCGGGCGTATCGTGAGCTGGAAATCCTGCTCGCCGAAGAGTTGGGAACCGCACCGTCGCCGGAGACAGCCGCTCTGTATGACCGGGTCCTGGGAGTCAATCCCCCCGGGTGAGAACCGTCCGGAACCGCCACGCGGCGAGCACGAGCAGCACGCCCGCGAACAGTGCGAGCACACCGAGCTGGGGGCCGATGTCGATGATCGTGCCGTCCTCGCGCACGAGTTCTCCGAACGCATCGATCGCCCACGCATGTGGAGTGAAACGAGCCACGTTCTGCATGCCGGCGGGCATGACCTCGATCGGCACCATCGCACCGCCGAGGGCGGCCAGGCCGAGCCCCAGCATCACGCCGACACCACCCGCCTGCTGGTCGTTCTGGAACACACTGCCCATCAGCATGGCTGCACCGGCACCCACCAGGCCGAAGAGCGTCATGATGGCGGCCGCTCCCAGCGGGTCGCCCCAGTCGACACCGAAGACGATCAACGTCACGAACAGGATGTAGAGACCCTGGACCAGCACGACGGCAAACCGAGCGAGCGTTTCCCCGACGATGATCGTGCGAGCCGACGTCGGCGTGCCGAGCATCCTCCGCGACACCCCCAGCTGTCGGCTCTGAATCAGGGCGGCCGAGCCGGTCAGTCCTGTCAGGAACATGAACAGCACGAGCTGGGAGGACGCACCGAGGTCGAACTGTCCGAGTGAGGGATCGAACGTCGCCTCGCCGGTCGAGCTGCGGCGCACCTCGACCGGTCCGATCTCGTTGCGCCGCTCCACCGCGGCGGCGATGCCCGTGCCGAGGTCGTCGCCGGTGAGGCGGGCCGCGGTGACGTCGTAGGAGAACTCGGTGACCACTGCCGACACCAGTGCCTGGAGTTGGGGGCCCGCACTGTCAGGTCGCGCCAGGTACTCGACAGGTCCCGTGTCGCCTGCCTCGAGGGCATCGTCGAAATTCTCGTCGATCGAAACTCCTGCCTGAACCGTCGAGCGCTCGACGGCCACGACCAGGTCGGCGCGGTCTTCGTAGGACACGATGTCCACTTCGTCGATGTCTGCGATCCGCTCGGCGAGCGCGGCACCGACTCCGGCATCGGGTGCGACGACGCCGATGGTCGGCCGGAACCCCGATCCGAAGAGGGATCCGATGATCACGATGATGCCGAGCGGAAGAATGAACACGAAGAAGTAGTTCGTCCGGTCTCGGAACATGCGGCGGAGCCCGGACGCCGCGATGGCAAGGAGCTTCATCGTGGCCCCACCCCCTTTCGCAAACCGAACCAGGCCGCGCCACCTGTCACGATCCCGAATGCCAAGAGCGCAGCGACCGAGGGGAGCACGACAGCAACCCCGCCGCCACCCGCGAGGTCGCCCAGGCCGTTCATGAACCACCGGTGAGGCGTCACCAACGCCAGATTGGCGAGAATCCCGTCGCCCAGCGGTGCCGGAAAGAACACCCCACCCAGCATTCCCAGCCCGACCGCAATGACGGCTTGCAGATTGCCGGCACCCTCGGGGGTCTTGGCGAATGCGGCCACGACCGCCATGATCCCGATCGCCGAGATCACTCCGGCCACCACGAGCAAGGCGACGCCTCCGGGATGCCCCCACTCTGCGCCCAGCAGCAGGGTCGACGCTGCGATCAGCACCGCCATGCTCACGATGCCCAGCGCGAGGCTGACCAGACCCTTCGCACCCACCACGGCCCACTGGCCGATGGGTGCTGCCCGAAGCCGCGACATCGTTCCCTCCCGCTGTTCATCGAGCAGGGACGTGACACCGAACTGGACCGTGAAGAAGAGGAAGAACACCGCCATACCCGCCACGAAAAACGTCGTGAGGTCGAGCTGACGGTCCGCAGCTTCGGATCCCTGCAGCGCAACGGCGGGCGGTGCTGACTGGACCTGGGCGACCGTGGCTCCCACGTCACCGCCGGCCGCCGCAGCCGTGGCAGCGGCCAGCCGTATCCCGTCAATGCCGGCCGCGAACGACTGGGCAATGGAACCCGCGACTGCCGATGTCGTCGGGCTGTTCACATCTCCGATCACCTCGACCGCGGCACCCTCCCCCGCGTCCACGGCATCGCCGAAGCCCGCAGGGATGATGAAGGCCGCTCCGATGTCGCCCGTGTCGAGTTGGGCACGTGCCGTGGACTCGTCGGTGATCATCGTGAGGTCGATCAGCCCGTCTTTCTCGATGTCTTCCAGCGCGCTCGCAAACTGAGCCGCCACGCGGGATCCGTCGAGGTCCACAAAACCAAAGTTCAGGTCGACCGGGCCTTCATCGGCGTTCCCGAGGATCAGGCTGAAGATGACGGCCAGCCCGAAGGGAACGATGAGCCCGACGATGAACGCAGATCGATCTCGGATGCGAAGCCGGAGATCCTTGGCGGCAATGAGAAACATCGACCGCATGGTCAGTCCCGCAACGCTTTCCCTGTGAGGTGAAGGAACACGGCTTCGAGATCGGGCTCGATCACCTGCAACGACGTCACGGTCAGGTGGTGCGCCGACAGCGTGCTGAACACCGACGACAACACGACGCCGGCATCGTCGGCGAGAAGGTCGACGCGGCCCTCGGCGACGGTGGCCTCCGTGACGCCTGGTAACGCTCCGAGCGCCGAGGCGACGCCGTCCATTGGGCCGGTGGCTTCGACGACCACGCGATCCTTCTCGCCGATCATCGACACGAGCCTGCGTCGGTCGCCCTCCGCCTTGATCTCACCGTCGTCGATGATGCCCACTCGGTCGCAAAGTCGCTCGGCCTCCTCCATGTAGTGCGTGGTGTACAACACTGCCATCCCGGCAGTGGAGAGTTGCTCCACCGATTCGAGGATGGCGTTCCGGGACTGCGGATCAACGCCCACGGTTGGCTCGTCGAGGATCAGGAGGGCCGGCTCGTGGAGGAGTCCGATCGCGATGTTCAAGCGACGCTTCATTCCCCCCGAGTACTCCTTTGCGGCGTCGTCGGATCGCTCGGCCAGCCCGACGACGCCCAACACGTGGTCGATTCGGGAACTGAGGCGATCTCCCGACAGGTCGTACAACCGACCGAAGAAGGACAGATTCTCCCGGGCAGTGAGATCGGGATAGATCGCCAGTTCCTGCGGGACCAGCCCGATGGCCCGCTTCGGACCCGTCGAGCGAGTCGTCAGGCGTTCGCCTGCCACCACCACCGTCCCTGCGTCGGGTTCGAGCAGCCCCGCGATCATACTGATCGACGTGGTCTTTCCCGCCCCGTTCGGGCCCAACAATCCATACGTCTCGCCCGGATCGATGTGGAACCCGACTCCCCGCACGGCGTGGATGTCACCGAATGACTTCACGATCCCCTCGACCTGCAACACCGGTTCGGTCATGTCGTCTCCTTACTGGCATCGATGATCTGCTGCAGCATGGCGAGACGGGCCGTGAACGCCTCACGTCCGCGTCGCGTGCCAGGATCCATCTTGTGCGGCGACCGCCGGGACGCTTTTCGATCTGGACGAATCCGGCCCCACTTGGGGTTCGATGCCACGTCAGTTGCTGCGCGTCACCAGGCCGACCTGAGCGCTCGTGGGCTCCGCACAGCAGAACCACGCCTCGGTCAGGTTGGGCCGGCCGACGGTGATCTCGCGCGGTGGCACCACAGAAGAACGATCGCCGCCGGCGGCTTCCACCGCATCCGCCCACATCTCCAGGAGCGTGTCCACCGGATTCGCAGCCTGATCGGCGGCGGATTCCGCCCGAGCCGCGAGCCGCGCCTGGAGTTCGTCGGACCGCGGGTCTGCGGCGGTCCATTGGTACGACAGCGTGTTCTCGTCGTACTCCCCCACCACCGACCGGACTTCCTCGAGGTCGAGCATCAGCGAGTGCCGTGGAATGAGGAGTCGGATCGAGAGTTGTACGGGGTCGGTCGCACCGAGCAGGTCGTGTTCGGCCAGGAATCCGAAGATGCCGACCACGTCGTCGGGGACGGTCCAGGGAACGAACGGCATCCACGACGGATGGATGTCCATGCCGTAGTGGCGCGCCCGACTCACCACCTGCGCCATTTCATCGGCGCTGTGACCCTTGTCGAGCAGTCCGAGGGTCCTGTCGTCGGTGGTCTCGAAAGCCGAGACGATGAACAGGGTCCCCGCCGCGGCAATGCGAGGAAGGAGCTCCTCGTGCGCGATCAGGTGCTCGACCTTGATGGTCAAATCGTGGGTGAGAGCCGGATGACGACGATGAACCTCCTCGAGGACGGCCATCGCGTGCCGCGGCCCATTGAGGAAGTCGGGATCCCCCCAGGTGATGTGTTGGGCTCCGGACTGGACGAGGGCGTCGATGTCGGCGAGAACCACATCTTGGGAAACAACCCGATATCGGCCGTCGTAGACCGCCGGAATCGGACAGTGCCGACACCGGTGGCGGCACCCGTGCGACGCTTCCACATACCCCACGAGACGCTCGACCCCACCGACTCGCAACCGGCCGTAACGGCCCAAATCCGGGAGCGCCGCTCGGTCCGGCTTCGAGAAGGCGCCGTTCGCCACGTTGATCCGGGTGCCGACCCGCTGGGCTCCGCCGGCGAGCCAGTCCACGAGCGCGGGCTCGTACTCACCCACGAACCGCGCCGCGACCCCGTCCCCGGCTCCCTCACCCGCATAAAGGCCGTAGAGAGCAATGGGAATCTCGGGTTCGACTGACTTCACCGCCCGGACCACATCCTGGGCGAGGCGACTCGCAGTGTGCATCGGAACCGAGACCGCGACCGCGTCGTGGCCCCGTAACGACGCCGCCTCGATGGGTTCAACGGAAGCATCCAGTACCGACACATCGTGTCCTACAGCACCGAGAGCAGCTGCCGGTGACGCCACATGCAAAGGCTGATGACCGAGTTCGTACGTCGATATCAAGAGGACTCTCACGAGCCGGACTCTACGACCTGTGCCCGACCTACAGGTCAGCGGACAGGCTGGCCGGCTTCTTAAGGTTGCCGACGATGCAACGCCGCTACGTCTTCGCGCACCGCTCGCCGGTCACCGTCGAGGATCACGGCGGAGCCGGCACTCCGATCGTGCTCGTTCATGGTTTGGGTGGATCGGCCGGCAACTGGAGCCTTGTCGCGCCCCGGCTCTCGGACATCGGGCGGGTCATTGCGATCGACCTGCCGGGGCACGGTCGATCGGGCCCCGTACACCGCCACGATCTCGATGCACACCTCAACGCGCTCACCGCAGTCATCGAGCTCCACGAATTTCGCTCGGTCATCCTGGCGGGCAGCTCGATGGGCGGCCTCGTCGCAAAGATGCTCGCCGCGCGCCGCCCCGACCTGGTCGCCCGCCTCGTGCTGCTCGCACCCGCCACGCCACCTCCGACGCTGACCATGCCCGCAACCCCGATCGTCGCCGCCCGTCTGGCGATCCGGTCGATGCCGGTCATCGGCCCGGCCGCGAGCGCGGTCCTCGTATCCCGATGGACGCCGCGTGAACAAGTCGAAGAAAAACTGCGAATCGTGATGGCCCACCCCGAGCGGCTCCCGCCCGAAGCGTTCGAAAGAGCCCTCCAGCTCGCAACCCTCCGTCGTACGATGCCGTGGGCGAATCGTGCGTTTGCCGAAACGGTCGGGTCGGTCAGACGGACGCTGCTTCGCAGGCCGATGTACCTTCGCATGCTCGCCGCGATCACCGCGCCGACGACACTGCTCTTCGGGTCCGCCGATCAGGTCGTTCCGCCCGTTGCCCTGCGCCGGCTCGCCGACCACCGGCCGAATTGGCGATCGATCGAGATGCCCGATGTGGGACACACCCCGATGCTCGAAGTGCCAGACCTGGTGGTCCGGGAGATCGAAATGATCTCCCGGACCGACCGGGACCACGTTCGATGAACGTACCCACGCCATCCGGAGGAAGGGGGGACTCCGGAGGCGTCGGGCAAGAATCCCCGTCGGCGAACCGCTCTTCGGCATAAGCACTCGCGCCCACAACGGGCATCGTCGCATCCTTGGGTAGGCTCGCGGTCATGGACCGCCAGCCCAATCTCACCTACATCGACGGCTTCGTCCACCAGCTGCACGACTCCGATCCGCCGGAGACCCAAGAGTGGATCGACTCGCTGGACGCAGTCGTCGCCCACCACGGAGAAGTGCGCGGACGGTTCCTCATGGCCAAGCTGCTGGAGCGATCCCATCAGCGTGCGCTCGGGGTGCCGGGGTCCATCTCGACGCCGTACATCAACACCATCCCCATCGAAGAAGAGCCCGAATACCCCGGAGACGAGTGGCTCGAAAAGCGCATCCGTCGATTCATCCGCTGGAACGCAGCCGTGATGGTGATCAAGGCGAATCACGAGGCGAAAGGCATCGGCGGCCACCTGTCCACGTTCGCGTCGTCCGCACTTCTGTATGAGGTCGGTTTCCATCACTACTTCAAAGGCAAGGCCGACGGCACGCCGGGGGACGCCATCTACATCCAGGGACATGCCGCCCCCGGTATCTACGCAAGGGCGTTCCTGGAAGGCCGGCTCAGCGAAGCGCAATTGGACAACTTCCGGACAGAGATCGGCACGGACGGGCTGTCGTCCTACCCCCACCCTCGACTCATGCCGGAGTTCTGGGAGTACCCCACGGTGTCGATGGGCCTCGGTCCGATCAACTCCATCTACCAGGCCCGGTTCAACAAGTACCTCCACAACCGCGGTCTCGACGACACCTCGGAGTCGCGCGTGTGGTGTTTCATCGGCGACGGCGAGGTCGACGAACCCGAGACCCTCGGCAGCATCTCCCTCGCGGCCAGGGAGGGCCTCGACAACCTCACCTGGGTCATCAACTGCAACCTGCAGCGCCTCGACGGCCCCGTGCGCGGCAACGGCAAGATCATCCAGGAACTGGAGGCCATCTTCCGCGGCGCCGGCTGGAACGTCGTGAAAGTCATCTGGGGCGGCAACTGGGATCCCCTGCTCGACGCCGACCACGACGGCGCGCTCATCGAGGTCATGAACAGCACCGTGGACGGTGAGTACCAGCGCTACAAGGCCGAAAGCGGATCCTTCGTCCGCGAGCACTTCTTCGGCAAGGATCCGCGCGCCCTGGCACTCGTCGAGCACCTCACGGACGACGAGATCTGGGAGCTCCGGCGCGGGGGCCACGATGCGCGAAAGGTGAACGCGGCCTACCAGGCGGCGACGTCATTCACTGGCGCTCCGACCGTGATCCTCGCCAAGACCATCAAGGGTTGGACTCTCGGTCCCGACGTCGAAGGCCGCAACGCCACCCACCAGATCAAGGAACTGACCAACAAGCAGCTGATGGATCTGCGGGCTCGGCTCCACCTGGAAGAAGAGATTCCCGTCGAGTCGCTCGAAGGCGACAACGACCCCCCGTATTTCCGTCCCGAACCGGGAACGCCCGAGCACGACTACCTCATGGGGAGGCGGAAGGCCCTGAACGGGCCACTCCCGTCGCGCAGTGTGAAGGTGCGGGTTCCGCTGGACCTGCCAAAGCCCGAGGTCTTCACCGAGACGTACCAGGGGTCGGGGAAAGTCGAGGCGTCCACCACGACGGCGTTCACTCGCCTCCTCCGCAACATGACCCGCGCCGAGAACTTCGGACCGAAGGTCGTTCCGATCGTCCCTGACGAGGCACGGACCTTCGGCATGGATTCGCTTTTTCGAGAGCTGAAGATCTACGCATCCCAAGGCCAGCTCTACGAGTCGGTCGATGCGGCAATGCTGCTCGCCTACATCGAGGCCAAGGACGGCCAGATCCTCGAAGAGGGCATCACCGAGGCCGGGTCCACCGCTTCGTGGCTGGCTGCAGCCACCTCCTACGCCACGCGGGGAGTACCGCTGGTGCCGTTCTACATCTACTACTCGATGTTCGGCTGGCAGCGGGTCGGCGATCTCCTCTGGGCGGCGGCCGACGCGCGAGCGCGGGGATTCCTGATCGGAGCCACGGCCGGCCGCACCACGCTGCAAGGCGAGGGCCTGCAGCACCAGGACGGACATTCGCTCATCCTGTCCTCGGTCGTTCCGGTATGCCGCGCCTACGACCCGGCCTTCGCATACGAAATGGGTGTGATCATCGAAGATGGCATCCAGCGCATGTACGGCGACTCCGAGGACGTCTTCTATTACCTCACTGCCTACAACGAGAACTATGTCCAGCCTCCCAAGCCGGTCGACGTCGACCAGGGCATCCTGGACGGCATCTACCGCTGGGCTCCGGCCCCGGAGAACACCGGCACCGACGCCGCGGTGATGTTCTCGGGAACCGCCCACCTGGCGGCTCGGGAAGCCCAGCAGATTCTCGCAGACGACTTCGGCATCGGCGTCGAGTTGTGGTCGGTGACCTCCTACAAGAACCTGCGGGAACAGGCCATGGAGACCGAACGGTGGAATCTCCTCAACCCCACCGAAGACCCGCGGATCCCGTTCGTCTCCTCGACCCTCGCTCCCATCGATGGCCCGAAGGTCGCCGTGACCGACTTCATGCGGATGGTCCCCGACCAGATCGGACGATGGGTTCCGGGCGACTACGTGATCCTTGGCACCGACGGTTTCGGACGATCCGACACCCGCGAGGCTCTCCGGCGCTTTTTCGAGACCGACTCCAGTCACGTGACCTACGCGGTGCTCTCCGCACTTGCCCGCCAGGACAAGGTGGATGCAGACACCGTCCGGGGAGCAGCACACCGCTTCGGAGTCGACGGGGAGACGCAAGCACCCTGGACTCGATGACCTGAGCGACCTCCCCACCGCGAACGACTCGACCAGCCGGGCAGAAAGCACTTGGCCGACGCCTTCGGACGACCGATACATGGAAGGTCCACGAAGGAGCGCCTCGCCTGGGGGCCGGCACGACACATCGCGAGTCCCGGTGGCAGCCGAGAACGGTCACCGCCGGACTTCTGCGCGCCGCCATCTTCGCCGTGCCGATCTTCGCAGGCTTCCTGGTTGCCGGCATGGTGGCCAGGGTTCTCCCCGAGTCTGCAACGGCACACGCAGTCGCCTTCTGGTGGATCGCCATCGTTTCGGTTGCCACCGTCACCGCAACCGCCACCGACCGGCTCGCCCGTCAATTGCTTCCGCTCACTGCCCTGCTCCGAATGACGATGCTGTTCCCCGACGCGGCCCCCTCGCGGATGCGCATGGCGCGTCGAGCAGGCAACGTCACCGAGTTGAAGCGCCGCATCCGCGAGGCGGAAGCCGACCCGACACAGGCGCGACTCGGTGAAATCGCCGAACTCGTGCTGTCCTTGTCCACTGCCCTCTCGAATCACGACCGACGCACCCGAGGCCATTCGGAGCGGACGAGGGTGTACACGGACTTGATCGCCGAAGAGATGGGCCTGCCTGCGGCGGATCAAGACCGCCTTCGCTGGGCAGCGCTCCTCCACGATGTCGGCAAACTCGAGGTCCCCAGCGAGATCTTGAACAAGGACTCGTCGCTCGATGAAGCCGAGTGGAACCTCGTGAAGGAGCATCCGATCCACGGAATGCGGATCATTGCCCCACTCATCCCCTGGCTGGGATCGTGGGCCGAGACGATCGAACACCATCACGAGCGTTACGACGGGACCGGCTACCCGCACGGTCTCGCCGGCGCCGACATCGCGCTCGGAGCGCGAATCGTGAGCGTCGCGGATGCATTCGACGTCATGACCAGTGGGCGGTCATATCAAGCAGCGATGTCCCCGGCCCAGGCGCGCGCCGAGATCATCCGCATGGCCGGGGTCCAATTCGACCCGGTGGTGGCGCGGGCGCTGATGAACGTGTCGCTGGGAAGGCTCCGTTGGACCGCCGGGCCGCTGGCAGCAATTGCCCAGGTGCCGTTCATTCGAGGGGTCCCCCAACTCGGACGGGATCTCGCAGTGGTCCTGACGACTTCGGCGATCGTGACGACGGGGTTCGCCAGCGGCGTGATTCCGACGGTGAAGGGAACCCAAGCGACACCGACCGAGATCGTCGAAGTCATCGTCGCCGGAGATCACATCCGCAGTGACGAGTCGTCGGGGGGCGACGGGGCCGGGCTCCCCATGGCAGCAGGGAGCGCAGGCAGCAGCCCGCTGACGACGACCACCACCCCGCCATCGACCGGACCCGTCGCGAGTGCGGACAGCGCGACGACCGACGAGGACACCCCGGTCGCGATTGAGGTCCTCGGAAACGACGCGGATGCCGACGACGACCTCGATCGGTCCAGTCTCGCGATCGTTCGCGCTCCTTCGAATGGTCGCGTTGCGGCGGTCGGCGACACCCTGCGCTACACACCCGAACTCGACTTCCACGGCCTCGAAGGCTTCACCTACCGGGTCTGCGACCTCGGCGACCGCTGCGCGACCGCACAGGTGACGGTGACGGTGCTTGCTCGCAACGACGACCCCATCGTCGGCGTCATCTCGGTGACCGCCCCTGCGGGTGAGACCACGGTGCTGCCACTCCCGTACTCCGATCCCGATGCCGACATCCTGACATGCACCCTGACGGCGCCACCGGCGGCGGGGTCCGCCCTCGTCACACCCGACTGCGTGCTCGTGTTCGCCGCCCCGGCGTCGACAGGATCCATCGTCGTGGACGTACGAGTCTCCGACGGCACCACGGCGAAGAATTCGGTCGTCACCATCACGATTGTTGACGCGCCGTCTGCAACCGACGAAGAATCTGAGGGGCCCACCAGCGGCAGCGAGAGCCCCGTGGATCGCGACGACGTCGAAGACACCGCCCCGCCTCCTGCCGGCGATGTGATCCTGCAGGACGACCGGGTCGCAGTGCACCCTGGAGGAACGGTGAACTTCTCCCCGCTCACGAACGACTCCGGGCCGACAGACGCCTCGACCGTCACGGTGACACAGCCGGACCGGGGAACGGCCACGGTGCTCGGCAGCTCAGGCCGTGTTCGCTACACCGCACCACCGGACTTCTCCGGGACACTCTCGTTCACCTACTCCGTATGCAGCACCGCCGGATCGTGCGCGAGCGCGGTCGTCACCGTCGACGTCGGCTGAGGGCTTTCGCGACCTCAGGAGCGTGATCGGGAGAAGATCTTCTTGATCCAGGAGATCAGGGACTCGAGGAACAGTCCGAAACCGTTGACATCCGCGGCCCTGACTTCCGAAGCGGCTTCGGGTGATTCGGCGGCGAGCCTGCCTTCGACGCAGCTCACGAAGTCGCCGATCAACCGGTTCGACATTTCGCTGATCAGGCCGGTCCGCCCGAACTGTGCGGCGGCACCGGAAAGCGTCACATCGGCGTCGATTTGGACTTTGGTGCCGCCGTCGGCCTCCTCGAGGCGATAAGCGACCTTCACCTGACCTCGACTGCCGCCCCGTCGGTCTGCGCCCTTTCCGTCGATCGTCCCGGAGTGGGTGGCCTCGTCGGGCGTGACCGTTGCCGCACCTTCGAAGTTCGCCGCCATCGGGCCCAGCTTCACCGAGACTTTGCCGGCATAGGTCCCGTCACCGCGGTCCTCGGTCAATTCTGCGCCGGGAAGACACTCGGCCACCGAAGGCACGTCCTGGAAGAACGCCCATACCGTGCTGACCGGCTGGGACACGGTGAACTCGTTCTCGATTTTCATCTCGTCCCTGTTCTGATCGGGTCCTACGAGAGTAGACCCCTGCTCATTCGTCGCGCAGGGGGCCGGGACCTTTGCGGGCGCGCAACGCACCGCCGGACTTTCCCCGCATCACGGCAAGGACTTCCGCCAGAATCGACCACGCGATTTCCGTCGGACCTTCGGCACCGATGTCCAGGCCGGCGGGCCCGTGCAGACGGGACAGATCGTCGGCATCGACCTCGATGCCGCGATCCGCGAGATCATCCAGCATCCGCTCGAGCCGTTCGCCGGGTCCGAGCGCACCGATATAGGGCGCGGCTGTCCCGAGCAGCGACTGGAGGGCGTCGAGGTCCCGTAGGTAGTTGTGTGACATCAGAATGACCGCGGTCTTCGCATCGGGGCGGACCGCCCGGGCGAGCTCCCCCGGCTCGGCGTGGATCAAATCGTGCGCCTGCGGAAAACGTTCGGCGGTCAGGAACTGACGTCGGTCGTCGACGACGACGGTACGGAACCCCAGCATCGCCGCCTGGGCGACGACCGGCGCCGCGTCGTGTCCCGCTCCGAACACGACCACACGTGGCGCGGCGCCAACCACCTCGAAGAGCAGCCGGGAACCCTCCATGACTTCGGTCTGGTGCCGCCCCGACTCGATGGCTTCGAGAGCAGTCGCCACGAGCGGATCGGTGCCGTCATCACCCCGCGTCACGATTCTGCGTTGGGCGGTGTCTGGCACCGTGTGGACGATGCAGAACGTCTCTGTCGCGGCCGACGACACCATCGCGACGAGGTCGACTGCGGACTGCGCGGGTTCGACGAGGAGGACAGTGGCGCCGTTGCAGCCCACGCCCCACCCCCAGATCGCTTCGTCGTCGGCCGTGAGGTCGAACTCCACCTGTTCGGAGACCCCCGATTCGATGACCCGCAGCGCGACATGTCGCAGGTCATTGTCGAGACAGCCGCCCGACACCGTGCCAACCGACGTTCCATCGGCCACTACGAGCTGACGGGCAGCGAGCCCCCGATAGGTCGATCCCCGCACGCCGACGACCGTGGCGAGGGCGAACGAGGTGTCCGATTCCGACCACGTACGGACCGCCTCCAGGACGGCGTCGTTCATCGGGTCATCCTAATCCGCGGAGGTCTGGTGCTCCGTGTCGCCTTCGAGCAAATCGAGGGCGTGCGGGATCACGACCAGCAGAGCTTCGAGATTCTCGGTCGCGCCTTTCGGCGAGCCGGGAAGGTTCACGATCAACGTGCGTCCCGCCGACCCCACGACACCACGCGACAGGGCGGCCATGGGAGTGGACTCCATCCCGGTGGACAGCATCAGCATCATCATCCCGGGCGCCTGCTTCTCGACGACCTGCAGGGTTGCTTCGGGCGTCACATCCCGCGGCCCGAATCCCGTCCCACCGGTGGTGACCAAGAGGTTCACCTGATCGACATACCCCCGGATGGTCCTGGCGATGGCTCCGGCGTCGTCTGCGACCACGGTCCGATGCGTGACTTCGTAGCCGGCGCTCTCCAGACGCGACGCCAGGGCCTCGCCCGACTCGTCCTGCCTCGTGCCCGCGCTGACGCCGTCGCTGACGGTGACGACTGCAGCAGTCTTCATCAGGGCCGGAAACTCCATTGGAACTGGTCATCCCACGGCGGGATGACCAGCCCCGGCTCCAGCCCGTATCGCGTCACGAGAAACACGACGAAGAACCCGATCACGAGGCCCCAGGACAGCGTTCGCTCCTCGGCGAGTTGCGGTGCCAGGAAGTGCTTGGTCTGGGGAGCGGCCAGCAGGGTGATGACGATGAACAAGCCGTAGAAAGGCAGCGTGGCCAGGAAGCCACTCCCCTCGTCGGGGACGAAGAACGCCACCGCGAGCAGCGGACCGACGATCGCCGGGACCATTGCGATGGACGCCACATACCGGAAGCGTTCCGCGGGCGTGTTCACTTCGCTGAGATGTCTGCTGAAGCCGAGGAATGCCGGAGCGGCCGCGAGCGCGATCAGCAGCAGACCGAGTCCCCCGGCGGTGGCGATGATCACATCGAGCCCATCGGGGAGATCGATCGTGGCCAGGGCACGCCCCGTGTACGAATCTTCCGAGAACGGCACCGTCATGACGTCCATGAACCCGGCTCGGAAGCAGAACAGCGTGGTCCACAGCACCGTCAGCTTTCCGACGCTGCGGTCCTTGGCGCCCGGATAGATGAGAAGGAAGAAGACCCCGGCCACGATTGCCGCGATGGGCCCACCCAGATACACCATGTCGCTTGCCCCGGCGGGATCGGACCGGAAGTACGTGACGACGTTCGTCAGTACGGGCTCTCGGTCGGCAACGGCAGCCCAGACGGCGATCCCGAACTGCTCGATGACGCGAGAAAAGACCACTCCCAGGGCCGACGCGATGATGGAATTGGCGAAGAATCCCCATGCCGTCCGGATGACGGCGGAACGGCGATCTTCCGTGTTGGTCAGTGTCACGAATTCCCCTTTGCCAGGCACAGGCCCCGGATCAGCATATCGGGTCATTGCCCCCGGATCTGTAGCATCGCGTGCATGGTTGAGTCACAACGCCAGGAGGCGTTCGTCGACCGGATGATCCGCGAAGCGTGCGAACGCGGCGAGTTCAACGATTTGCCAGGCAAGGGAAAGCCGATTCCCGGTGTGGGAACGGTGGACACCGAAGGTTGGTGGATCCGCAGTTGGGTCGAACGCAACCGATCACAGGACGCTCCGTCATCGGACGAGGACGACCACCGGCTCTGACCACCCAGCGATCACCTGGAGCCGTGAATCTTCCCGTGATCGAGTCGCGGCAGCACCATCTCTGCGAACCGGTGGGCCTCGGCGATGTGCGTGTATCCGCTCAGAATGAACGCCGACACCCCGGCGTCGGTGTACGCCTCGATCTTTTCGACCACCTGGTCGGGATTCCCGACGATCGCCGCACCTGCACCAGACCGCGCCTTGCCGATGCCCGTCCAGAGGTTCGGTTCGGCATACCCGGAGTCGTCGGCACTCTCACGAAGTGCAGCCTGGCGCTGCACACCGACCGATGCGGCGTCGAGGCTCTTGCCGCGGATCGCGGCACCAATCTCGGGGTCGAGTTTCGAGATGAGTCGATCGGCTGCCGCCTTCGCCTCCTCCTCGGTCTCCCGCACGATGACATGGCTGCGCAGTCCGATCAGGAGCTCCCGATCGTGGTTTGCCGCTTGTTCCTTCATCTCCCGGGCAGTCTGTCCGACCGCAGCCACCGTGTCGGGCCACGTGAGAAACACGTCGGCCTCGCGAGCCGCGACATCTTTCGCGTCGTCACTGAATCCCCCGAAATAGAACGGTGGACACGAGCCCGACACGGTGCGGATGCGCGCCGGATCGAGGGTCAGATCGATGAACTCACCGTGGAAGTCGACGGACTCACCGTTGAGAAACGCCCGCAGCACCTGCATCCACTCGACGGTCCTCTGGTAGCGGGGTGCCGAGTCGAGTTTCTGGCCGGGCATGTCCGAGGAGATGATGTTGATCGTCAACCGTCCGTCGGCCATCTGGTCGATCGAGGCCATCTGCTTGGCGAGTTGCGGAAGCCACGTCTCCCCCATCCGGACGGCGACGAGCAGGTTGATGTCCGTGGTGTGGGTGGCCACGGCAGCGGCAAAGGTGGTCGTGTCCACGCCGAGCTCGTACCCGCTGGGAAGGAGGATGTTGTCGAAGCCCAGCCGATCGGCGGTCTGGGTGATGTCACTGCAGTGCGCCCATGAACTTGCGAGCGTCGGATCCGGCACACCCAGAAACTCGTAGTCGTCGTCGCACAGCGCCCCGAACCACGCGATCTCCATCGTCATCTCCACATCCTTTCACTCACGGAAGTGCCTGACCCTCCGAGGCCTGCACGAGGGTGTAGACGTCCTGTCTGTCGAGCGTCACCTCGAACGCCGATGTTGCCGATGACAGCCGCTCGGGATTCTGGGATCCGATGATCGCCACCGGCCCGGACGGATGTGCGAGCACAAAGGCCAGGGCGATCGAAGCGCGATCGGTGCCCTCCCTGTCGGCGAGGCTGTCGAGCGCGACCGAGAGTTCGGTACGAATTCCTTCGCCGGTGACGACGGCCCCACCGCGGAGCGGTGACCACGCCAGGGGCACCAGACCCTTCCGCATCGCCTGGTCCAACGTTCCGTCCCGTTGGGCGACCAAGTTGGCAACCGAGTACTCGGGTTGGACGGTGATGAGCGGATGGCGGAGATGCTCGGTGAGCGCCTCGACCTGCGCGGGCGTGTGATTCGACACACCGAGTGCCCGCACTTTCCCCGAATCGACCAAGCCGTCGAGGGTGCCGGCCACTTCGGCAGGATGGCTGTACAGGTCGTGGCGGTGGATCTGATAGAGGTCGACGCGGTCGGTCTGGAGACGGCGGAGCGAATCCTCCACCGCCTGTTGCAAATACGCCGCAGATGAGTCGTAGGGCACGGGCGGGGTGATCCCCCCCTTGGTGGCGAGGATGATTCGGTCGCGCATCGCCGGGTTGGCGGCGAGCACCTCACCCAGTTGTTCCTCGGCCTGCCCGAATGCCGTCCCGCCCCAGTCGAGACCGTAGACGTCGGCCGTGTCGATGAGGTTCATCCCGGCATCCAGCGCGGTCTCCATCAGGAGGGTGGCCGTCTGCAGGTCGTGACCAACGAAACGCCAGTGACCAAACGCCAAGGCACCGACGGTCCCGAGTTCGCCGAGGGACCGCGTGGAGCCGATTTTCAACATCAAAGTCGTGTCAGCCCGGTCATCTCCCGGACCCTAGTGTGTGAGCCGAATCGGAGGTCGGGGCTTGGCTGACACATCAGCGCCATTTCGCTACGGGGTGATCGGCACCGGGATGATGGGTGTCGAACACATCGAGAACATCAACCACATTCCGGGGGCCACCGTCGCCGCCTACGCCGATCCCCATCCCGACAGCCGCGCCGCGGCACACACCCTCACCGACAACGCCAGGGAATTCGAGGACTACCGCGACCTTCTGGAATCCGACGTCGTCGATGCCGTGGTGATCGCCACACCGAACCACACCCACATCGATGTGCTCGCAGCGGCCATGAAGACGGACCTTCACATCCTCGTCGAAAAGCCTCTCTGCATCACCGTCGAAGACTGTCGTCGCGTCATCGAATGGTCGAGGTCGCGGCACGCAGTCACCTGGGTCGGTTTGGAGTACCGCTACATGCCGCCGGTCACCCGACTCATCGACGAGGTCAGGGGCGGGACTGTGGGCGACGTGCGAATGGTGTCGATTCGCGAGCACCGGTTTCCGTTCCTCCGCAAGGTCGGCGACTGGAACCGCTTCAACCGCAACTCCGGCGGCACGATGGTCGAGAAGTGCTGTCACTTCTTCGATCTGATGAACGAGATCATCGACAGCAACCCCGTCCGTGTCGTTGCATCGGGGGGCCAGGACGTCAACCACCTCGACGAGGAATACGACGGCCACACCCCCGACATCCTCGACAACGCCTACGCCGTCGTCGAGTACGCCAACGGTGTGCGGGCGATGCTCGACCTGTGCATGTTCGCCGAGGCCACCCGGAACCAGGAGGAAGTCGTCGCCGTGGGCACACAGGGGAAGGTCGAAGCATTCCTCCCCGAGAAAGTGCTTCGGATCGGCCGTCGCGGGACCCATTTCGTGGGCGACGTCGAAGAACACCACATCGATGACGACCGCATCACCTATGAAGGCCACCACCACGGCTCGAGCCAACTCGAGCACCTGGACTTCATCCGCACGTGTCGCGCCGGGACCACCCCCGAGGTCACCCTCGAAGACGGCCTCCTGGCCGTTGCCATGGGCATCGCCGCCCAACGCAGCATCGAAACGGGCACCTGGGTCGACATCGCCGACATACTGATTTCTTAGCGAATCAGCGCGCCACGAATGACGCGATTCGCGTGGGAAAACGCGATGGGCGGAAGTGAACGACCGGTCGCTAGCCCTTCACCGAGCCGGCCAGCACGCCCCGCACGAAGTAGCGCTGCAGCGCGAAGAACACCACGAGCGGCAACGCCGTCGAGATGAAGGCGGCGGCACTCAAGAGGTGCTCCCGCTGTCCGAACTCCCCGGCGATCGACGCCAACGCCACGGTGATCGGCAACGCATCGGTCCCCGATCCGATCATCGTCAGCGCGATCAGGTAATCGTTCCAGGTCCAGAGGAACTGGAAGATCGTGAAGGCGGCGAGCACCGGCGTCGACAGCGGGAGCACCAGACGCCAGAAGATCTTGAAGTGATCCGCTCCGTCAATGAACGCCGACTCGAAGACGTCCTTCGGCAGCCCGCTGATGTAGTTGTGCAGCAGGAAGATGGCGAATGGCAGCGCGAAGCCGGTATGGGTCAGCCACACCGCCGTCACCGTGCCTGCCAGATCCAGATCCGGGAAAAGCCGCACCGTCTTGTCGAAGAACGGGATCGTCCACTGCCCCCCGGTGGCATACAACCGCAGAAGGGGGATCAGTGAGGTCTGCAACGGAATGGCCAGCAGCGACACCGTGAAGATGAAGAGCCACTCACGACCCTTGAACTCGATCCAGGCGAACGCGTACGCCGCGAACGCGGCAATTGCGATCGGGATCACCGTGGCCGGGATCACGATGGCAAGGGAGTTCATCAGATTGTCGAAGAGGGGGTTCCCGCCGAACAAGACCTCTTGGTAGTTGTCCAACGAAGGTGCACCCAAACCGTTGCCCACGTCACCACCGATCTCCCAGAAGGGAGTCGCCCGCTGGGCGTCCCGGGTGCGGAACGAGTTGACGAGCAGGCCGACGCTGGGAATCGACCAGATCACAACCAGAAGCCACAGAATCCACGTCGGAATGGCGGACAGGAACGAGTAGATGCGCCTGCCGAGCGCACCGCCCTTCGACGCTCGAACCGGTGCCGTCTCCGAAACCTCGGTCCGTGTTGCCATCAGACGGCCTCCCTCTGGCGTCGAATGTTGTAGTACATGACCGGAACGACTGAGAAGAACAAGATCATGGCGAGTGCCGCGCCGGCACCGATGTTCAACTCCGTGAAGGCCTTCTGCCACATCTCGTTGGCCAGCACGTTCGTCCCGAACTGACCGTTGGTCATCACCTTCGGGATGTCGAAGACTTTCATGACCAAGACGATCAGAGTCGTCGTCACCACCCCGATCGTGGGGGCGATCTGCGGAATCGTGACCCGCCAGAACGTCTCCGACTCCGTTGCCCCGTCGACTTTCGATGCCTCGATCAATTCAGCGGGAACGCCCTTGATGGCCGCAGAGAACACGACCATCGCGAATCCGGTCTGGATCCAGATCAAGACGATGATCAGCCAGAAGGTGTTCCACGGCTGATCGACCAGGAAGATCACCGGCTCGCCCACCACCCCACTCGCCAGTGGCGCCACCTCCCCTGTCGCAGGGTCACGCAAGATACCGCCGAGTCCTGGGCCGACGAATCGCCACAGCACCCAGGCGAGGGGCAGTGCGCTCACGGCAGACCCGATGGCGACCGCATTTTGTTCGACCCGCCACGACCGATACGCGAGGTATCCGAGTCCGACGATGCCGAGCGCGAGCAAGACCATGATGACGGTCTTGAGCATCGAGTCGCCGACCGTGAGCTGCCCCAGATTGACCCACAGCCAATTCAGCACTCCCGTCTGATTGCTTCCGACAGGTCGGGCCAGGTACATGAACCGCCAGATGATTCCCGCACCGACGAACGAGATCGCCATCGGCATGAAAATCAATGACTTGGCGACTGACTCGCCCTTGGCTCGGTCTGCAAGGACCGCGATGGCCAAGCCGAGTCCCGAAGCGATGATCGTGACCGAGAACACCCACCACAGGTTGTTCCAGATGACTCCGCGCAGCGTCGTGAACACCGCGAACGCCACGAGGATGCTTCCGAGTACCACAGGACCGGCGGAGAGGCCGGACCAGTCGGTGGGCGCTCCGATGGCCTTGCCCTTGTTCCGGGCGAAGAAATACCCACCGACGATCAACAGCGCTCCCCAGACGAACATGCCGGTCGTGAAGATGTCGGTCCACGAGGACACGTTGAAGATGTCGGGATCCCCGAGCACATCGGTGTAGTTCTTGAAACCGACGAACTCGTCGCCGCGCGTCCCGAACACGCTCAAGATGAGGGTCTGAATCGTGGGGATGACCAGGGTTGCGCCAATGAAGATCAGCGCAGGGGCGACGAAGATGACCGCCCGCGATCGAGCTTGCAGTCGCTCCTGCCCCGAGCGGTCACTGGGCGGGTTGAGGCCCAGCCGAATCCCCACACCGAGACCGAGGACCGCCAGGCCCATGAGGATCTCGGCTTGCGTTCCCGATCCGAGCGTGGGCTCGAGAAACGCCCCAAAGAACCAGCCGATCGTCGCTCCCGTGAGCGCACCTTTCACCAAATCGGATTTGCGGAGTGCGGCGAGTCCCGCACCGACGGCAGCGACTCCGAGCGGCCAGGCGATGAGCGGCACGATCCGCATGGCCGGCCACGCCAGAGGGCGTATGAATGCCCCGATGACCAGGGCGATGACCACACCACCCACGCCACCGACGATGAGACGTCGGTTGCGGTTTTCGGTGGTAGCCAGCAACGCACCCCATCCAGCAAACAGCAGTGCCATGAGGACAACGAGCACGAGCGACAAGTCGGTCGCGTCTTCGGCGGTGCTGGTCCGCCACTGCATGATCCGGTTCCCGATGAGGAGGCCGCTGATGATCACGCCGATGACTGCCCCGGTGATCGCCGCGAACCTCCACCACCTCACCCTCGCCTGGTCGAACCACTTGTTCGCGCCGATGAACAGCACAGCGCTGGCGCCGATTGCAACCACCACGCCGATGAGCGTGCTGACGACTTTCTCCATGAGCCGGAGCTCACCTCCTCCTCGTGTTCGCCTGCAAACGTCAAGTGGGGGGGGGGGGGGGGCCC
>JBBDHV010000005.1:0-121498 GCA_040880725.1 Acidimicrobiia bacterium | reverse complement strand
CCCCCCCCCCCCCCCCCCCCCCCCCCACTGTATGCACGGGGGTTTTCACCCCGCCTTCAGAATCGGGGTCCGGTTCAGCCTTCCGGCCACTCCGCCTCGACCTGGTCGAGTGCTTCCTGCACCGTCTTGGATCCGGTGGTCACATCAGTGGCCGCCGTCCAGAACGTGCCCGAGCCGACCGCAGCCGGCATCAGGTCGGACGCATCGAAGCGCGCCGTGGTGGCACCCGACAGAATCTCGATGAGGCCCCGCTCGAATGGCGAGTACATGTCGAGGTTCTGTCCCTGCACACCTGACAGGAAGCCGCCGCCCTGGGCGGGTACCCGAGCGTTCGGATAGTCGGGCGAGCCGAGGAACTCCATCACGGCCCACACTTCCGGAGCGTCACGGAACGCAACCGCATTGGTGCCTGCGAACAGGACCGGCTTCTCATCCGCCGTTTGGGCGGGGAAGTAGAAGGCGTCGATGTCGCCCTCAGGTCCGACCTCGGTGCCTTCGGGGAGGAACGCCGCGAAGAAGTTCGCCTGGCGATGCATCTCGCAATCGCCGTTGGCGAGGGGCGCTCCGTTGTCACCGAAGAACGTCGAGGCGATGGAACCACCTGAGGCGTATACCGCACCAGGTGTGTTCCAGATGTCGATGATCTGCTGCCAGATCTCCAGGTGGGTCTCGTTGTTGAACGGCACCTCGTGGGCGACCCACTGGTCGTAGAAGTCGCCGTCGGCGAAGCGCAGCGTCATGTCCTCCACCCAGTCGGTGAACGGCCATCCAGTGGCCGGGCCCGACTCGATACCGACGCAGAGCGGCGTGAGGCCATCCGCGATCATCGTGTCGATCAGGGCGAGGAACTCGTCGAAGGTCGCCGGGATCTCGTATCCGTTCTCGGCGAAGCGGGTCGGCGAATACCACACCAGCGACTTCAGGTCGTTCTTGGTCGGAACGGCGTACTGCACGCCGTCAACGCTCCCGTACTGCAGGTAGCCGGCCTCCCAGACCTCTTCCACAGACGCGGTCACGTCATCGGGCAGCGGGAGGATGAATCCCAGATCTGCGAAGTCGGCGATCTTCCCTGGCTGGGGGATGATGGCGATGTCAGGCGGGTTCCCGCCGGACGCCTGCGCGTTGATCTGGTCCGAGAAGTCGCGTGCCCCCGTGTACACGATCTCGATTCCGGTCTCCTCGGCGAACGTGTCGAGCGCGGTCTGAATGGCCTCGCCCTCGGCGTCGGTCTCCGGACCGAACAGTGTCACCCGCGTCCCGGCCAAGTCGTCCATCGGTTCTTCTTCACCGGCGGTCGTCGTGGTCGTGTCCGACGCCGCGGTCGTGTCCGACCCCGCCGCGGTCGTAGTCGTGTCATCAGGGCCTGTGGTGTCGTCCGTGGTTCCGGTATCACCGGAACACGCCGCGAGCACCAGCATCAATGCAGTCAGCAGGGCAAGAAGCCCTCGCTTCCGTCGCATCATCTGTTCCTCCCGTCATCGTGGTTCACGTCGGAAGCCCTTGTCGGATCCGACGGATGCCCACAGGGCCTCTCTCGCCCTGTAAGCGTTTTCATCCTAGGAAAGGGAGTTCGCGGACGGCAACTGATCCGTGACCTCAACTCTGAGCCGGCGGTGCGGTGGAGTCGCGCTCCACCAGCCGGGTCGGGACCATCACCACCTGCCGATCGCAGCTCTCCCCTTCCAGGCGCCGGATCATCAAACGTGCGGCGATCGCTCCGAGTTCCGTCGCGTCCTGGCGGACCGTCGTCAGACCGACGGTGAAGGCCCAGTCGACGTCGTCGAAACCGACCACCGAGACGTCGCCGGGGACATCGAGGCCCGCTTCCTCACAAGCCCGCATTGCCCCCATCGCCATCTCGTCGGACATCGCGAAGACGGCGGTAGGACGATCATCGAGAGCGAGGATGGCCTGCATCGCTTCGTACCCACCGAGCGCCGAGAAGTCCCCCACCCGTTCTGCCTTCGGATCGAACCGGACGCCGGCCTCCTGCAAGGCGCGGAGAAAACCCATGCGGCGCTGCGGAGGACTCGATGCCGGAAAGGCAGAAGGTCCGCCCGAGATGAGCCCGATCTTGGTGTGGCCGAGATCGAGGAGGTGACGCGTCGCCGAAGCTGCACCCTCCGCATTGTCGATCATGACCGAGTCGATGGTCGGGCAGTCGGCTCCGACCATCACCCAGGGCAGTTGGTGTCCCTCGAGCAGCGTGCGCTCCGGAGTAGTGGGCACCAGGTCGACGATGATCGCCCCGTCGGCTCTCTTCGACACCCCACCCCCGACGTCGCCGAACGCCCGACTGCGCACGAACTCATCTGCAATCAAGAGCAGCGTGAGGTCGTATCCCTGGCTCGTCAACACCGCTTCGATGCCGGAGACGACCTGACCGGTGTACCAAATCGGGATCGCCACGACTCCGACCGCGATCGTGCGCGTGCGGCCCGCCGCGAGCCGAGCAGCGTTCGGGTCGGGTCGATAGTTCAGCATCGCCGCCACCGACACGACCCTCTCACGGGTCTTCGGCGAGACATTGGGAAGACCGCGCAACGCTCGCGAGACGGTGGCAACCGACACGCCGGCGCGCTCGGCCACCTTCTCGATGGTCACCCGGGGCATGCGGCAAGTGAAAACGCTTCCAGCGGCGCCGTCAAGGTGAGCCTCGCCGCCGGCTCGGACACAGGGAATGCGAGAGCCACCCGGCATCGCCCCACCAACCGGTCGCGATCGGACCGACCCGGACTCAACGCGTGACCAGGGTGCCCGCGGCCCAGAGCACGAAGACCGCCACCGAGAGGAGGAGCAGTCGTGCCGTCCGTCGCCATTGCACGGCTCCAAGCGTCGCGGCAACGAACCAGATGCCGGCAAAAGTGATGGTCCAGGCGGTCGGGGACAACCCGACGACCGCGGCGACAACGGCCAGCACCGCGACGACGACGAACCACGCGGCCGCAACGAGTGCGTACAGGACCTGGCGCTCGGTTGGCTCGCTCATCGGACGACACCGGCGTCTCGGGCAGCTTCCAGGTATGTCGCCGCGAGGGAGTCGATCGTCTCGTGGGCGTTGAGGCCGCTCGGATTCGGGACCACCCACACCGACGTCGTGCCCCATCGCACCTCCTGGCGGCCCACCCGGGCGGACCGGTCGCCGTAGGCCTCCCGGTACGCGGTCACGCCTGCGAATGCGACGACGTTCGGACGCCATCGGATGATTTTGTCGCGTACCGCCACTCCCCCTGCCTGCAACTCGTCGCGGTCGAGTTCGGAGGCCCGGACGGTGGCGCGCATGACCAGATTCGTGATTGCGATACCCCGTTCGGTCAGATGCCGACGGTCCTCGGCCGTGAACCCGGTGCGGCGATCGATCTCCCGCTCGATGATCCCCGCAGTCAGAAGTGCCGGGTAGAACCGATTGCCCGGATGGGCGAAATGCGTGCCGGTGGCGGCGGTCCACAGACCCGGATTGATCCCGACGAACACCAACTTCGGTGCCTCGCCGACGAGATCGTCGACCGTGGCGTCGCGGTACGACTCGAGTTCTGCGCGGGTGAAGCCCACGCGGCCTACTTCTTGGCAGCCTCGTAGTACGGGTTGTCGCCGCTGGCGTGATCGGTCACGTCGACGACTTCGGTGACCTCGGGAATCGCCTCCTTGAGAATCCGCTCGATTCCCTGCTTGAGCGTCACCGAGGCCATTCCACATCCCTGACAGCCGCCACCGAGACGCATGTACGCCACCGATCCGTCGACCGACACCAGTTCGGCCTGGCCGCCATGCCCGGCGATCGCAGGATTGACCTGCTCGGTGAGGACCTGCTGGATCTGGTCGGCGAGAGGTCCTGACAGCTCGCCGGGTGGCGGTGCACCGAGCACGGGTGACGCCGGCGAGTTGGGGTTGTTCATCGCCAAGCCTTCGTCTGTCATCGACAGCGACGAGCCTTCGAGCTTCTCCACGTCGGATTCGGAGACGATGATGGCGAGATCTCCGTGCCGCTCGACGCGCTTGGCATCGCCGGCATCGGAAACGGGACTGAAGCTCAACTCGTACTGGAACTGCCCGCCGCGGATACCGGTCACCTCGACGAGGAGTCCGTACTCTTCGTCGCCGGGTTCCTGCTCACGCAGCGTCAGGATCATCTCGAGAGCGTCGTCAGCGACCCGGAGGATGGTGGATTCGGACATGGTCCTGATGGTACCCGGTGAGTCGGCGAACGACACACACTGATGGTGGGGCGGCCAGCCGCCGCGATTGGGCGGGCCGGCATCTAGCGGTCCGCCGCCGAAATAATGAGGCGGTCTCTCCGGCCCATGACGCCCCTGGCGGCGTCCTCCTCCTCGCCGAACGGGCCAAGTGCGACTGCGTCGGAAGTCCTTGCCAGATGACGCCATGTGCTCGGAGACACCGCGCACCTATTTCGGCGACCCACCACTAGCCACTAGCGTTCCCCGATGCCCAGAGTGCTGGTGATCGTCCCCAACGACTCGTACCGCGCGGCCGACTTCGTCGCCGCAGCCGAGGCGCTCGGCGTCGACCTGTCGATCGCCTCCGAAGAGCGCCCTCCCCTCCGGGCCGACGACCGCTTCGTGCAGATCGACTGCGCCGACCCGGAGGGCTCGGCCGAGGCGGTCGCGGACCTCGCGTCCCACACGCCGATCGACGCGATCGTGGCTGCAGACGACACAGGCGTGGAGATCGCGGCGTTGGCGGCCGAATCCCTCGGGCTCCCGGCCAATCCGCCTGCCGCCGCCCACGCCACCCTCGACAAAGCCGCAGCCCGCCAGGCGCTGCGAGCCGCAGAAGTGCCCCAGCCCGAGTTCCGACTGCTCGCGTCGAGCGACGACCCGGCAGCTGCGGTCGCCGAATTCGGCGGTCCGGTCGTCATCAAACCCACCAAGCTCAGCGCAGGGAGAGGCGTGCTCCGGGTGGACGACCCCGAAGACGCGGTCGCGACGACACAGCGGATCCGCGACATCCTCGGGGCTTCCGGGCATGACCCGACAGCCGACCTGCTCATCGAGCGATACGTCGACGGGCCGGAGGTATCGGTCGAAGGCATCATCTGGGACGGTGAGGTCGAGATCCTGGCGGTGTTCGACAAGCCCGTCCCGATGACGGGTCCGGCGTTCGAAGAGACGATTTTCGTGACTCCCTCCCGCCACTCCGAAGGTGTGCTGGCCGACATCGAACGAGTGACGACTGCCGCCGTCCATGCGCTGGGACTCACCGAAGGCCCGATCCATGCCGAGCTTCGTATCGAAGGCGACCGCGCCGTGATCATCGAGGTGGCCGGACGAACGATCGGAGGTTTGTGTGGCCGGGCGCTGCGCTTCGGACTGCTCGGTGCACCGCTCGAGACCATGGTGCTGCGTCACGCTCTCGGCATGCGCAAGCGATCCCTCCGCCGCGAGCACACTGCCGCAGGGGTGCTGATGATCCCCATACCTCGTCGAGGCACACTGGGTGTCATACAAGGACTCGACGCCGTTCGCTCGTTGCCCGAGGTCACCGCCGTCGAGATCACGGCCCCGTTTGGGTCACAGGTCGCTCCCCCACCCGATGGCGACCGATACCTTGGCTTCGTGTTCGCACGCGCCGCCGAACCCGGGTCGGTGGAGACCAGCCTGCGCCGCGCGATGGAGATCATCGAAGTCGAAGTGGTCCAGACCCACCCGCGCGAGCTCGCGATTCAGAGCGACAGCACTCCCTGAATCCTCTCCATCCGGACCACGCGGTCCTGGGCAAGACTGCTGGACCCGTCGCGAAGTGCCTGGGTCTCAACGAGGACGTCGGCGATTCGAAACACCCGCACGAAACTGTCCGTCGTCGGCTCTCCCACATCGGTCAGGTTCCACCCCACCATGAGATCGGTCTTGCCGGCGAGCACCGTGTCGACGGCAACAAGCCCGAAGCGACCCGCTATGAGACGGTCCCGAAACGAACTGTTGCCACCCCGGACGAGATGGCCGAGCACCGTGCCCCGCACGTCCACGTCCATGTCCTCGACCTCGGCGGAAACTGCATCGACCAGGAGATGGGTCGGGATGTCGACGCCTTCCGCCTTGATGATGAGGACACGGTTCTTCCCGCGGACCTCGGAGAAGCTGTGCCTGATGCAGGCGGAAACACTGTCAATGACCTCGTCGTAGGACCGCGACTGTTCGGGAAGCAGCACGGCGTCTGCGGCCGTGGCAACGGCGGAGGCCATGGCGAGGTATCCGGAGTCACGTCCCATCACCTCGACGACGAAAGCCCGATGGTGCGAGCGCGCCGTGTCAGAGATCCGATCGCACGCCTCCACGATCGTGTTGAGGGCGGTGTCGACTCCGATGGATTCGCGAGTCAAGCCGATGTCGTTGTCGATCGAAGCCGGGATCGCCACGACGGGAATCTCGCACTCCGAGGCGAGCGCGTGGGCGCCGGCAATCGAACCGTTGCCACCGATCACGATCAAGCCTTCGCTCCCCCAGGCACGGAGATTCGCCGCGGCAATCGCGCGGTGCTCGGACTCGAGGAAGCGGGTGGACCTGCTCGATCCGAGAACCGTTCCGCCGAGCGCCCCGACGCCATCCACCGTGGGCTCGGGGATGACTCCGGTCCCCAGATGGCGGGTGAGCAGGCGGGTGTGACCGTCGATCAAACCGTCGAAGCCGCGCTCGACCCCGAGAACGTCGAGGCCGCGGGTCGCGCCGATCTTGACCACCGCCTGGATCGCGGCGTTCATGCCAGGCGCATCCCCGCCCGAGGTGAGCACGGTGAGCGATCGCACCGGATCGAAGATAGCGGTGGGCTCGGACTCACCCCGAACCCCGGCAGTACATTCGGCCGCATGCCCAGTCACCTCACTGCCGAATCGCTCTGGTCCATCCCCCGGGTCGGGTCCCCCGAAGTCGCCGGAGACACGGTCGTCACGACCGTCACCACCCATCCCGCCGAGCCCGGGATAGGAACCACTCGAATCTGGAAGATCCCGCTCGACGGTGCCGACCCCGTGCCGCTCACCACACCCGAGATCTCATCGACAAAGCCGCGTCTCAGCCCCGACGGGATGCGCCTGGCGTTTCTCCGCAGCGTCGACGGACGTCAGCAGGTACACGTGATGTCCCTGCACGGCGGGGAGGCGGAAGCATTCTCCGATTTACCGCTCGGGGTGATCGGGTTCCGCTGGTTTCCTGATTCGAAGAGGGTGCTCGCACTGGCGGATCTGTTTGCCGAGGGTCCGACGATTTCGGACACCGCCCGCCTGCGGGAGGAGAGGGACGCTGCCACCCACTCGGCCCGCACCACCGAGGTATCGGTGTTCCGCTACTGGGACCGGTGGCTGACCGAAGGCAGATTCCCGCATCTGTTCATCATCGAGCCCGAACGTGACCCGATCGATCTGACGCCGCTGTCGACGAGGTGGATGCGCTGGGACAACACGAGCGATCCCGCCGATGATCTCGCGATCTCGCCCGACGGCAGCGAGGTCGCCGTGTGCTTCGAGACCTCCGAGCCTCCGCACCGAGAACTGCGCTGGTCGCTGTTCACGGTCGACGCTCGCAGCGGTTCCGAACACGAGATCACACCGGAGTCGACCGGACATGCATCCGCGCCTCGCTACACACCCGACGGGACATATCTCCTGTATGGGATGACCGAAGACCGGCACTTCTATGCAGACCGCGTCCGAATGATGCGTCGCGATCGCTCGTCGCAGACGACCGTCGAACTGACCGCGGGGTGGGATCGGAGCCCATCGGGATGGGAGGTCACCGATGAATCCGTCGTACTCGTCGCGGAGTCGGACGGACGACAGCCACTGTGGCGCCTCGCCATCGACGGCAGCCGGCCCACCCCGTTCGGCGATGCAGGAACCCTCTCCGGCCCCGCGTCGCTCGCGGACGGCCGGATCGTGGCCACCCGGAACGCGCTTGACTTCCCACCGGAACTGGTCGTCATCGATGGAGACCGCACCGACCGACTCACGCACTTCACCAACGACGCGCTCGCCGACATCGCTCTCCCGGCCGTCGAGGAGTTCCACTTCGCGGGAGCACGCGGCGACCGTGTCCAAGGGTGGCTCGTGAAACCGGCCGCGGCGACCGCCCCCGCACCGCTCGTCCACATGATTCATGGCGGACCGCACGGTTCGTTCGGCGACACGTGGCATTGGCGTTGGAACGCTGCCGCCTTCTGCGGGGCGGCGCGGGTGGCCGCCCTCGTGAACTTTCACGGCTCGACAGGATTCGGCCAGGAGTTCGCCGAAGGCATCCGTGGCGAATGGGGTGACATGCCCACCATCGACATCGAGCTCGCAACGGACCATCTGGTCGCCGAGGGTGTCGCCGACCCGGAGCGCCTGGCGATCACCGGCGGCTCCTACGGCGGATACATGGTCGCCTGGCTGACATCACAAACGGATCGGTACCGATGCGCCGTCGCCCACGCCGCCGTCACCGATCTCCCCGGCATGTACGCCAGCGACATCACCTCGGGCCGGGAGTACGCGTACGGAGCCGAGGTGTGGAAGGACCTCGATCGTGTCAACCGCTGGTCGCCTGCGGCTCATGCGGACGGATACGCCACTCCGACTCTCGTCATCCACGGCGAACGGGACTACCGGGTCCCGGTCACCCAGGGCCTCGAGTTCTACGGTGTCCTCCAGGCGAAAGGCGTCGAGTCCCGCCTGGTGTACTACCCGGATGAGAACCACTGGATCCTGTCGCAGGGAAACTCGCTCCACTGGTACGACGAGGTCGACTCGTGGCTGACCCGATTCCTCGGATGACGACGGTTCTCGTCATCACCGGCGGAGACCCGGTGCCGGCGAGCGCGCTGGACGGGCTGTCGGACGTCGACCTGGTCGTGGCAGCGGACTCCGGACTCGACCACGCGGAGGGCCTCGGGATCAAGCCCGATGTCGTCGTCGGTGACTTCGACAGTGTCAGCGTGGACGCGCTCGCGCGCTTCGATGGACCGGTCGAGCGTCATCCGGTGGCCAAGGACGCCACCGACCTGGAACTCGCGCTGCAGAGAGCCGTCGAAGTGGGGCCGGACCGCATCGTGGTTCTTGGGGGGCACGGCGGCAGGTTGGATCACTTTCTCGCCAACGCGCTGGTCCTCACGACCGTGCCTCCGGGCATCGTGGTGGAGTGGCGGGCAGGATCGGCCACGATCCATGTCGTACGCACGGTGATCGATCTCATCGGAGAAAAAGGTGACAAGGTCTCCCTCGTTCCGGTCGGCGGAGACGTCTCGGGTGTCTCGACGGAAGGTCTCCGTTGGCCCCTCTCCGACGCGTCACTGACGTCCGGGAGCACACTTGGCGTGAGCAACGAGTTCGCGCGCCCATCCGCTAGTGTCGAGGTGGGCTCGGGCACGCTCCTCGTGATCGTGCCCGGTCAGTCGTAGACCTCGGGATTGGCGCAGAAGGGCAACCGTCGATCCTCCAGCCCCGCGACGAGGTTCGCGACGGCGATCTCGGCCATCGCCCGCCGTGTTCGATGGCTGGCCGATCCGATGTGAGGCACGATCAGGCAGTTGGGCAGACCCACCAGAGGGTGGTCGCCCGGGATCGGCTCGGGGTCAGTGACATCGAGCGCTGCGGCAGCGAGCGGACCATGTCGAAGCGCTTCGACGAGCGCATCGGTGTCGATGAGCTCCCCGCGCGACACGTTCACGAGCACCGAACCATCACGCATCCTCCGCAGGGCGTCTGCGTCGAACATATGCCGGGTCGAATCATCGAGGGGTGCGGTGATGACGACGTGGTCGGCCTCTTCGAGCAATTCGACGAAGCCGCGATATGCAACTCCCAACCGGGATTCGAGCAGCGGCTTGCGAGACGGGCCGCTGTAGAGCAGACGCATGCCGAAGCCCCCGGCACGTCGCGCGACGGCCGCCCCGATGCGCCCGAGACCCACGATCCCGAGGGTGGTGTCATGGAGGTCGCCTCCCAGCAGGAAACCGGAATCCCACGGTCCCCACCGCCCGGCCTCCACGTGTTCCGCCCCTTCAGGAATGCGGCGCACTGCGGCAGCGAGCAGCGCCCAGGCAGTGTCCGCAGTGGTCTCGGTCAACACACCGGGCGTGTGGCCGACCGGGATGCCGCGCTCGGTGGCAGCCGTGAGGTCGATGTTGTCCGTTCCCACCGCCATCTGGGAAATGACTTTCAGCCGCGGTCCGATCACTTCGGAGTCCACCCGGTCAGGAATCATCGTGAGCGCGCCGTCGGCATCGAGAAGCTGTTCGCGAAGCTGCTCGTCGGTCATCGGGCCGTCGCCGTCCCATATCCACGCAGGGATTCCCCCGAGGAGATCGGCGAACTCCTCAGGCATACGGCGAGTCACGACGATACGAGACACGTGAGCAGGTTATCCGATCAATTCGCATCGAACGGTACGGTGATGCAGGTGAAACGCCTTCGGCTCGCCTTGCTCGCATGCGGACTTCTGCTGGTGTCTGGCTGCGGGGGCCCCGATTCGGCATCCGCAGAAACGGTCGCGTCCGTTGCCACCACACGCGTCTCGATGACCACGGCGCCGCCTACGACCCTCGAGACCACGCCGACGACGTCGAATCCTCCGAGCTCTCCACCGACGACCTCCACTGAACCCGAGCCCGTGACGTGGACCGCCGCCAAGGCTGAGGGTCCGGTGGAAGTGTTCCGAGCGCCGGGAGACGCGACCGCTTTCCGGGTGCTCGATGAGCGCACGATTCTCGGAACAGAGACCGTTGCCCTGGTGCTCGGAGGCAGTGACGCCTGGCTCGAGGTCCTTCTGCCCGGTCGACCGAACGGTGAGACCGGCTGGATTCGAGCCATCGATGTCGAGCGATACACCGTGGGGCGCCAGGCCGTCGTCAACCTGACGACCCGAACACTCCAAGTCCTCGAAAACGACGAGGTCATCTTCGAGACATCGGTCGGCATCGGGTCCCCGTCGTCGCCCACCCCGGTCGGCGCGTTCTTCGTGACCGACGCCGTCCGAATCACGAATCCGACCGGACCGTGGGGTCCCTACGCGTTCGGGTTGTCTGCGCGGTCGGACTCGGTGACCGAGTTCAACGGCGGCGACGGAATCATCGGAGTCCATGGCACCAACCGGCTGACGTCGATCGGCGAAGCCCAGTCTCTCGGCTGTGTCCGACTCCCGAACGATGTGATGATGGAGTTGTCCGAACTGCTCTCGGTCGGCAGTCCGGTCACGATCACGTCCTGAGTGGTTCGACCATTCCACGGCGGGAGATTCGGGTATTCAGCCACTTCGGGGCCCTGGTGACGACTGCGGGCGAATCCGGCGATACCGCCACGGTATGCGGTACACCGACGGCGTAGCCCTGGAACAGGTCGAAACCGGCATCGAGACATGCCTCCAACTCCGTGTCGGTCTCGACCTTCTCGGCGAGAACCAGTGCACCGGACCGGTGGAGTTCCCGTACGAGTCGGGTCAGGTCGAAGCCGAGGTCCTGCACATCGATCTTGACGATGTCGGCGTGTTCCACGAGCGGCATACGGGCGCGATCCGGACGGAAGTCGTCGAGTGCGATCGTGAAACCGCGGCGGCGAAGGTCGGCGAGCGCATCGATGACCTCGGGGTCCGCCACCACATCCTCCAGGACTTCGGCTCCGACGCGCCTCGGATCACACCAGCCGAGTGCCCCACCCAGGATCAGCGACCGGGGAAGATTGACGAACGCCGGGACCCCGCCAAACAGGTCGGGACCCTGATGGTCGAGCGCCGTGAGCACGTCCTGGGTTGCAGCGACACCGTCGAGAAACACCGCATCGGACGCGCCACCGTCAGCTCGAAACAGGACCTCATACGCGAGGACGCGCCCGGAACGGTCAACGATCGGTTGGCGGGCAAAGTGATGGGTGTAGGGCACAGTGACTCTCGCCTCTCCTGTCGGCGAGAGACGCCGGCAGTCAAGGGGCCGATTCACCCGCCGACGTCGTCTCAGAAAATGTCACACCCCTTCTGTACGTTGGTCGCATGGATGAAACGAGGACCATCGATGCCCTGGAACGGGACTTCGCCGAGTTGATCGCAGCAGGCTCCCGCCTGGATGCCCTCTGCTTGCAGATCCTGCGGGAGTTGGACGTCGCCCAGGCCGCCACTGTGGACGGGGCCCGCACCCTGGTGGAGTGGGTGGCAGGCCGTTTCGACCTCGAAACTTCCACCGCAAGGACGCTGGTCGCCTTGGCCCGGGCCGAAGACCCCGATGTGGAAACCGCCCTCGAAGACGGACAGATCACCACCGACCGGGCCGCCGCGGTCACCGGCCTGCGGACTGCCGGGGCCGACGAGAACACCATTGCGCACAGTTGGGGACGAGACCTCGCAGGGGTCCGCCAGATGGTCTCCCAACATCGGCGGATCAGCAGCCAGGACGAATCCGACAGCTTCTCGGACCGGTACCTGCATCTGCAGCCGTCGTTGGACGAGTCATCGTGGAAAGTGTGGGGACAGCTCTCCGGTGTGGACGGACGGATCGTGGACAAGGCCATCCAGACCGCGGTCGACACCCTCCCCGACAACCCCGACACCACCACCTCCCAGGACCGGGCCGACGGACTTGTCTCGGTCGCATCCGAATGGCTGTCAGGCGAGATCGGCGGACATGACCTGGCGGCGGAGATCTTCATCGACTCCCACCTCGCCACTGTCACCAACGGGGAGGCGGGAGCCAGTGTCGTCTCCGGACCGCGTATCGGACCCAACACGCTGGGCGAGATCCTCTGTTCGGGTACCACCCGCATCAACCTCATCGACAACACCGGCAGGGTGAGCACCAGCCCGACGTCACGGGCGATACCGGGGGCGATCCGCAACCGGGTGCTGCAACGGGACGGACACCGCTGTGTCATCGCCGGCTGCAACTCCCGCACCCGACTCCAACCACACCATCTCATCCCCTACTCCGAGGGCGGGACACACGACCCGAACAATCTGATCACGGTCTGTTGGTATCACCATCATGTGGTCATCCACCAACAGGGCAGGCAGATCGACGCTGCCTCGCCGCCGCAACGGCGCACGTTCCTGCGGGCACGTCCCGTCCGCGCCGGACCCTGAGTTCGTCGACTTCCCCTACGAACTCAATCCCAACCCCAACATTTCGATCTCCGCCAGGCCCTGGTGGGCCACGTCGCTATGCGGTGGGTCGCTGCCCAGGCCTGCGGAGAATCGCGCCACGGGCGTCCGAAAGGCGCATGGGCTCGACCCCCGGCCCCCGCCCGCGTCCCAAGCCTCCTCGACCAAAGTCCCGTCATGGGCCCTCGGGTGAGACCGGAGACGAACTCGTCGGCGACGGCCGCGCCATGCGGGGGGCGCAGGGGGGTTCGACCCCCCGCACAATCAAGCTGGACGCGCATCAGGTCTCGGCCAGGATCGTGCCGAGGAGGGTGAGTTCGTCCGTGGCACTGCCGAGCACCTGATAGTCGGCGATATCCCGGATGGCATCGATGTGATCAGCAACCTCTTCGACCGAGGGAATCGCCGCCTTCCCGGCGAACCAGCCACGGTTCACGCCGATGAAGAAGCGGGCGTATCTCCCTCCACCCGCCGAGAAGATCTCGTGGCTGAACTCGTTCGCCTCCGAACACAGATACACGACCATGGGCATCACCTGATCGGGATCGACGAGATCGGCGAGAGGGCCCAGGAGATCCTCGGTCATGCGAGTCCTCGCCACCGGCGCGATGACATTCGACGTGATCCCGTACTTCATCCCTTCGATGGCCAGCACGTTGGACAGTCCGACGAGTCCCATCTTGGCGGCCCCGTAATTCGCCTGGCCGAAGTTGCCGAGGATCCCTGCGTTGGAAGCGGCGAACACGAACCTGCCGTAACCGGCGTCCTTCATGTGCCGGAAGGCGGGCTGTGACACATTGAAGGCGCCGCGGAGGTGCACATCGAGCACCGCATCGATCTCGGATTGCTCCATGTTCGCGAAGCTTCGATCGCGCAGAATCCCGGCGTTGTTGACGACGATGTCGATCGATCCGTAGGCGTCCAGTGCAGCCTGGACGATGGCCGAACCCGATTCTGGTGTGGCAACCGAGTCGTAGTTCGCGACGGCGTCTCCGCCCGCGGCAACGATCGTGGCCACCACCAGGTCGGCGGCCCGGGTCCCACCGCCCGTGCCGTCCACTGAACCGCCGAGGTCGTTGACGACCACCTGCGCCCCGCGCCTGGCGAGTTCGATGGCATAGGAGCGCCCCAGACCGCCTCCCGCGCCGGTCACGATCGCGGTGCGCCCGTCGAAACTGATGGGATCTGTCATTCGTTCCTCCTGGATCGGTCAGAGGCCGAGGACCTTGCCGATGATTTCCCCTGCCGGCCGGCCTTGCGGAACATCGACGTGTCCACCTTGCCTGCCGCCTCCCAGCGGTCGCGGTGTGGGACCACCTCGGTCGTGAGGAACCCTGCGACCGACTCGCGAAAGAGCTCATGCTCGGGTTCGTACAGATCGCGCCGCATCACACCACCTCCTCGATCAGTGCGGTGAACACCGCCTTCCACCGTTCGATCAATTGCCCGGTTGCATCGGATCTGAGAATGGCGGTGAGGGCTGCGCCCCGCATGAACTGCAATGTCAGTTCTGTCGCCTCGGCGAAAGCCGGTCGCGCCGCGACGATATCGCCGAAGAGTGTCTTCATCGCCGTGTTGAGATGCAGACGCAGCGGCCGTTCGAACTCGAGCACCGCGACCCGGAGTTCGTCGTCGGTCCGTGCTGCCGCCCACAGCTCGAGGGTGGCAGTGAAGAGCGGCCCCGTGAAGGTCTCCCAGAGAAGATCGATCGCTTGGGAAGTCCGGTCCTCGCCTTCGGGGAGGGCGGCGGCCTCGCGGACGAGATTCGCGCCCCGTTGTTCCGCGAGGTGGCGAACCGCCGCGACCAGGAGCTCGGTCTTGGAGCCGAAGTGGTGCATCAGCGCCCCCCGGCTGACGCCGGCCCGGGCCTGGACTGCGGCCGTCGTCGTTCCTGCGTAGCCGAGTCCGACGAGGCAGTCGACGGTGGCGTCGAGGACCCGCGTGCGAGTTTCGATGGACCGCGATTCCTGGGTTCTTCGCAGCGGGACGGTCACGACGCGAACCGTACCGACAGCGGTTCTGGGCGACAAACCGAACGGTCGGTCCGTAACTGGGTGGGTCAGCCGGTCGATCCGAGCGTTCTGGCGAGAAATGACGCCATCGCATCTCGGGCAACTGCAGCACCGGGGCAGTAGTTGAGCGGCTCGGTGGAACAGCCCTCGGTCACGCCCGCCGTCCGGATTCCCTCCACTGCGGAGGCGTACCAGGCGTCATTCGGGACGTCACCGAAGACACCGGCGGGTTGGGCCTCGGGAAGAGAATCGAAGGCACGAGTGAGAAACACCGCCATCTCGGCCCTGCTGACCTGTGCAGTCGGTCGGAAGGTGCCGTCCCCATATCCCACGGAGATACCGAGCTCCGCCAGTCGTTCGACCGACGCGGTGTACCAGGCGCCCGCCGGCACGTCTGTGAACGTGCCGGTGGCAGTCGGAGACGTCGAGTCTCCGAGGGCTCGGAGGAGGAACGCAGCCATCTCGGCCCGCGAGACTCCTCGGGACGGGCAGTAGCGGTCCAGGGTGGCGTTGCACCCGGCGGTCACGCCCACATTGGCGATCGCCTTGATCGCCGCCTCGTGGATGTTGCCGTTGTCGTCGACGAACCGTTCCGAGACCGCGTCACCGGACACCGACACCGTGAAGGCGGACCCGTCGAAATCGACGACCTCGACCGTCACACCGCGAACCTGAAAGGTCTCCCCGACACCGAAGACGTGGCCATCGACCCAGGGCTCGGATGGCACGGGCACCGGAGAAGTGCGCCGTTCCACCCCCCAGCACGTCCCGGCAGTCGGCTGCCCGCAGGCTTGGCCGGTCTGGTCGATGCGGTAGACCTCGATGCCCTCATGGGGAACGCCACCGTCGAACGACGACCGCACGCGAGCGCCGAGTACGTCGTAGACGCCAACCGGACCGTCGGTCGGAAGCACCAGGAGTTCCGTGTCGCCGGCGAGTGCCTGCGGAGAGATCCGATAGGTGAGCGTCCCACCCCGGTGGAAGCGGACCTGTGCCTCCTCCATCCACCCCGCGGCGTAGCGGTTGAGACCGATCGTGCCGATGTCGAGGCTGTTGCGGTCACCGCCGCTCATCAAATCCATGGCGTTGTCGTACTCGTAGACGAGACCGCCGAGAAACGTGACTTCGCCGCCGAACGAGTGCGGCAAGGAGATTGCATGTCCGATCTCGTGGGCAACCGTCCTGAGTGCCGGTGGATTGCCGCCCACCGACGTCACTGCTGCTCCGCCTACCACCGCGAACCGACCATTCTGCGGATACGTGGTCGGGCAGTCGGCGACCACCTCGCACCAGACACCTGCAGTGGCAAAGCCTCCGGCGTATGCCGCGTCGACCACGATCAACGCTCCGCGCGACGTGCCGCTGGCGGCCGCGGAGACCGCAGACCGACACTCGGCCTGCATGTCGAAGGGGTCATCGGGCCAGGTGGTCTCGCCTGCCGACACCGTTCCCCCGACTTCGAACACGGGGCGGTACTTCGAGTCCGAGAGCCAGATGAAGTACGGATCCAACTCGTTGTTGAGCAGATTGGACACGTTCACAGGATCGAGGGCGAGTCCACCGTTGGAGGTGTCGCATACCCAGACCTGCCAGGTGTCGAGACCCCACGTATACGCGCGCACCTGCTCGGCGTACGAAACGAGATCGAGATCGTCGGCTCCGTACGGGTCGACCGCTGCTGCGGCGACGGATGGAATCGTGAGCACCACCACGACTGCGACGAGACCCACACGGTTCCTGAAACTCAAAGCTCCCCCATGACTGTTGAACACCGTTTCCCTGTCGGCCGAAAGACCCGAAACCTTCAGTACTTCGCGCGCGAGGCCACGCTACCTACGATCCGCAGAATGGAGGAATACTCCGAGGTCGGGGCGCTGAACGCTCGCATCGTCACCACCCTTGCCGATGCCCCGGCGCCCTGGGAGGTCCCCGTCGACGTCATCCGCACGGCCCGTGACGAAGGACAATCGGTGTTCGGGCGGCTCACTGTGTCGAGGCGGGCCGCGGACGACACACTGGACACCCTGCGCGGCGCACTCCCGATTCGAGGAGCATCACGGCAACGCGCGCGACTGCGCCACTGAGCCAAGGGGTAGGCCGTTCGTCCGCCATTCGGCCAGCGGCGGCTTCATATACTTCGCGTTCGCCTTCCAGATTGCCAGGTCTCGTGTCAGGACCCTCCTCGCTCGCCCGCTCGGCGGGCATCCTCCTCCATCCGACGAGCCTCCCCGGAGGCGGAATCGGCGATGTCGGACCGTCCGCGCGCCGTTTTGCCGACCTGTTGGGAGAGATGGAACTGCAGTGGTGGCAGATGCTCCCCGTCAACCCCACCGGTTACGGCGACTCGCCGTACCAGTCGCCCTCGACTTTCGCCGGCAATCCGCTGCTGATCTCGCTCGAGGATCTGGTCGAGGACGATCTTCTCTCCCCCGCTGACATCGCCGCAGACTTCGATGACGCGTCCGTCGACTTCGAAACGGTGATTCCGTGGAAGCACGACCTGCTCGGTCGGGCCACCGCACGATTCGCATCCCGTCCACCGACCGAGAGCTACGAGGCTTTCCTCGACACGAACCTCGCCACATGGCTGGACGAATTCTCGGTATTCATGGCCCTCAAGCGCGCCCACGGCATGCAGCCGTGGTGGGAGTGGTACCGCTCCCTCCGCCAGCGCCAACCTGACGCCCTTCGTCACGCCCGGGATCGGCTGGCCGACGCGATCGAGGCTGTTCGTATCGAGCAATACCTGTTCGACCGACAATTCCGAAGACTGCGCGGCCACTGCCAGGCCAACGGCATCCGCCTCATCGGTGACATCCCCATCTTCGTGGCTCACGATTCGGTCGACGTGTGGGCACACCCGGAGCTGTACCTCCTCGACGCCGAACAACGGCCGACCGTCGTGGCAGGTGTGCCGCCGGACTACTTCTCGCCCACTGGCCAACGCTGGGGCAATCCGCTCTACGACTGGAGCCGGCACGAGATCACCGACTTCACCTGGTGGACCGAACGGCTGCGCCGAAGCATCGGACTCTTCGACCAGGTGAGGATCGACCACTTCCGCGGTTTCGTCGCCTCGTGGCACATCCCTGCCTTCGAACCCACCGCTGTGCGGGGGAAATGGGTCCCGGCCCCGGGCGAGGAGCTGTTCACGCGTCTCCGGTCGGAGTTCGAGGATCTCCCCGTGATCGCAGAGGACCTCGGCGTCATCACGCCGGACGTCGAGAACCTCCGCGACACGTTCGACCTCCCGGGAATGAAGGTCCTCCAGTTCGGCTTCGGAACGGAGAGCGCCCACTCGCTCGACGCGTTCACCGAACGTGTCGTCGCATACACCGGAACACATGACAACGACACCAGCCGCGGTTGGTTCGAGAGCGACGATCCCGATCGTGAGCCCGAACGACACACCGCGATGACCGTGCTCGACACCGACGGTTCCGACTTCGCGTGGGATCTCATCGCCGCCCTGTTCGGTTCCGTCGCCTCCGTGGCGATCGTGCCTCTCCAGGACGTCCTCTCACTCGGCAGCGAGTCACGCATGAACACTCCCGGCTCCGAGGCCGGGAACTGGCGCTGGCGATTCGCCTGGGAGATGCTGAGCGACGATCTCGTCGCCCGAGTAGCCGAACTCGTTCGCCAGACCCACCGCGCATGACCACAATCGCCTTTTGGAAGCCGTACGGAACTCTCACCAAATTCACCGACCACGAGGGCAGAGCGACGCTGGCCGACTGGATCGACCTTCCGGACGTGTACCCGGCAGGGAGACTCGATCGTGACTCGGAAGGACTACTCATCCTGAGTTCTGACCCTGCGCTACGCGGCAGCCTGACCTCCGGTCGCCATCCACGGACGTATCTGGCGCAGGTGGAGGGAACGGTGACCGAAGCCGCGCGAGCCGAACTGGAGCGCGGAGTGGTCGTGCAGGGCAAGCGCACATCGCCGGCGCACGCCCGGATCATCGACGCCCCCGAGTGGATGCCCCCGCGCGATCCCCCGATCAGGTATCGGGCTGTCATCCCCGACACGTGGATCGAACTCACCCTCACCGAGGGAAGAAACCGGCAGGTTCGACGGATGACGGCGGCCGTCGGGCATCCGACCCTGCGGCTGGTTCGGTGGTCGGTGGGTCCGATCACCCTCGCCGGGCTGTCGCCGACGTCGTGGACGCATCTCCCAGCGGCGGAAGTCGACGCGCTCAAGGCTGCCACGCGATGACCTGGGACCCCGATCAGTATGACCGGTTCGACGATCATCGACTCCGGCCGGGCCTCGACCTGATCGCCCGCATCCCCGCCACCGAACCGCGCCGCGTCGTCGATCTCGGATGCGGGACCGGCACGCTGACCGCAGTCCTCGCACGTCGTTGGCCGAACGCACACATCGTCGGTCTCGACGCATCCCGGGAAATGCTGGAGCGTGTTCCGAACGGTATTGAGAACGTCCTGTGGCAGCTCGGCGACATCGGTGCTTGGCGGGCGGATGAACCATGTGACCTCATCTTCTCGAACGCCGCCCTGCACTGGCTCGACGACCACGAGGCGCTCTTCCGCCGGTTGGCCGGTTCACTGGCGCCTCGAGGCGTGCTGGCGGTGCAGATGCCAGACAACTGGGCGGCGCCGAGTCATCGCATTCCTGCCGCAGTGCTGGCCGAAGGCGACTTCAGCGATGCCGCCCGGGCCGCGCTGATCACCGACCGGGTGGCGTCACCCTCCGAGTACCGCCGTTGGCTCGGCGCCGGCCTGGAGATCGACATGTGGTCGACGACCTACCACCAGGTCCTGCGCGGCACGAGTCCCGTGCTCGAGTGGGTGAAAGGAACCGTCCTGCGACCGGTTCTCGACACCCTCGACGACCAGCGCGGGGCGGCGTTCGTCGAGGAATGCGACCGCCGCTACCGGTCGGCGTATCCGCGCGACGCCGACGGCGTCACCATGCTCGCCTTCCGCCGCCTGTTCATCGTCGCCCGGCGACCCTGACTCACTTCTCGATGGGAACCCGGACGGCGTTCCCGTACTCGGTCCACGACCCGTCATAGTTGCGGACCTGGTCATACCCGAGCAGATGGGTGAGCACGAACCACGTATGACTCGACCGCTCGCCGATCCGGCAATACACCACGACGTCGTCGTCGGCGCTCAGGCCGACCTCGGACTCGTAGATGGCCTTCAATTCATCCACCGATTTGAACGTGCCGTCGTCATTGGCCGCACGTTTCCAGGGCACGCTGGCGGCTCCGGGGATGTGCCCTCCGCGAAGCGCACCTTCGTTCGGGTAGTCGGGCATGTGCATGCGTTCGCCCCGGAACTCCTCGGGTGAACGAACGTCGATGAGCGGACGCTTCGACTCCGACTGCGACACGGCATCCTGGATGAAGGCTCGGATCGGGCCGTCGTTGCGTTCGACAACGGGGTAGTCGCGGCGAGTGCGGTCCGGCTTGTCCGTCGTCATCGGACGTCCTTCGGCGACCCACTTCTGCCGCCCCCCGTCCATCAGTCGCGTGTCCGGATGCCCGAAGAGGCTGAACACCCAGAGGGCGTACGCCGCCCACCAGTTGAAGTTGTCGCCGTAGAACACGACGGTGGTGTCCCGGGACACACCGTGGCGTGCCATGAGCTCGGCGAACGCCTCGCCGTCGAGATAGTCCCGGACGGTGGCGTCGTTCAGATCGGCGTGCCAGTCGATCTTGATGGCGCCGGGGATGTGGCCCGTCTCGTAGAGCAGCACGTCTTCGTCGGATTCCACCACAACGACATTCGGATCATCGAGATGTTCCGCGACCCAGTCGGTCGAGACGAGCTTCTCCGGGTGTGCGAACGCTTGGAAGTCGGGCGACGAGTCGGTGGGAACGGGCATGAGCTCTCCTCGTGGTCGTACCCCGAGCATAGGAGACGCCGGGGACAGGGATCCGAATGTTCCCCGCCGCGATCACCCGGGACATGTTTCGGCTACCGGAACCGCGCGCCTACGGTTCGGGTCATGGCTCTTCCTCCCAAGCTCGACCAGATCGTTCGGCTGATGGCCTCCTCGCCCAAGGACATCAAGATCGAGGCGCTGCTGGACTATTCGCGGCGGATCCCCCCGCTTCCCGACCACATCCAGCACGACAGTCTCGAGCAGGTCCATGAGTGCCAGACACCGTTTTTCCTGGTCACCGAGGTCGACGGAGACGGGGCGGTGCACCTGCACTTCGAGGCGCCGCCGGAGTCACCGACCGTCCGAGGCTTCGCCGGCCTTCTTCGCGACGGACTGGAAGGCGAATCGGCTGACGCGATCCTGTCGGTGCCGGATGACTTCTTCTACGCGATGGGTCTCGAAGAGGTGGTCACTCCCCAGCGGCTGAACGGCATGCGGGCGATCCTGGGGCGCATCAAACGTCAGCTCCGTGAAGCAACCGCCTGACGATCACTTGGGCGCCATGCGGATCCCGCCGTCCATGCGCACCGTCTCGGCGTTCATGTAATCGTGGGTGAGTAGGAACTCGGCAAGTGCCGCATACTCCTCGGGCAGGCCCAGTCGCTTCGGAAAGAGAACCTGTTGACCGAGTGACGCCTTCGCGTCGTCCGGAAGCGCAGCCAGCATCGCCGTGTCGATGATCCCGGGGGCAATGGTGTTCACGCGGACACCCACCGACGACAGGTCGCGGGCGATCGGAAGCGTCATTCCTGCCACGCCGCCCTTGGACGCCGAATAGGCGGCCTGGCCGATCTGGCCGTCGAACGCGGCCACCGACGCGGTGTTGACGATGGCACCCCGACTCCCCTGCTCATCGACGGGCTCGAGTGCGGCCATGGCGGCGGCCGCGAGTCGGATGCAGTTGAACGTCCCGGTGAGATTCACTGCCAGCACGCCGGCGAAGTACCCCAGGTCGTGGGGAGTTCCGTCGCGATTGATCGTCCGTCCGACCGATCCGATCCCGGCACAGTTCACGAGTGCCCGAAGCTCGGCCATCTCGGACGCGACGGTGACCGCGGCGGAGACGTCGCCCTCCTTCGTGACGTCGGTGGCGACGAACGCCCCATCGATCTCCGATGCCATCGCCTCGCCCGCGTCTTCGTTCAGGTCCGCGACCACGACCCGGGCGCCCGCAGCGGCGAGACGACGGGCAGTGGCCGCTCCCAACCCCGACGCAGCACCGGTCACGATGGCGGATGTGTTCTCGAGTCTCATCGGTCCTCCCGTTCACGAGCGAGACGACGCTACCGTCCTGGGCCGTGATCGGAGTCTTCGACTCGGGCCTCGGAGGCCTCTCGGTGGTTCGCGAGGTGCTTCGCCTCGATCCGTCCGCGCACCTCCTCTACCTCGGCGATCGCGCCTGGGCCCCCTACGGCGAACGCACGCTCGACGACGTGGCCGCCCGCTCCGAGACGGTCACCGCTCACCTGCTCGATTCGGGAGCGGATACGGTCGCCATCGCGTGCAACACGGCGTCCGCGGCGGCGTTGGCCCATGTACGTGCCAGACATCCCCGAAGTGTGTTCGTCGGAATGGAGCCCGCCGTGAAACCGGCGGTCGCCCTGACGAGAACAGGAACGATCGGCGTTCTCGCAACACCTGCGACGTTCCAAGGCGCGCTCTACGCGTCGGTTGTCGACCGCTTCGCCGCCGACACCAGGGTGATCGACGCGCCCTGTCCCGGATGGATGGAACTCGTCGAAGACCCTCCCGATGACGGGACCATCAGGGCCGTGATCGAACGGGATCTGCGGCCGCTTCTCGGCGAAGGTGCCGACGTGCTCGTCCTGGGATGTACGCATTACCCGTTCCTCCGGGATCACATCGAGGCCGTCGCCGGGCCGAACGTCGCCATCGTCGATCCCGGCAGGGCGGTCGCCCGCCAGGTGATCCGCACCGCAGTCGCCGATACGCGACGCGGCCTGCACATCCAGGTGACGGGTTCCGAGCGCGGGGTTTCGGAACGGATTCGCCGGCTCACCGGGTTGGACGTGGCCGTGGAGTCCGTAACCTTCTCCGCCAGTGGCACCTGAACCGAACGCACCCCGAGAACTCGATCCCTGGGATCAGGCCCTCTTCGACGCATTGGACGGCACCAACTCGCTCGCATCCCTCGAAGAGTTGGCCGCCGCAGCAGACGTCTCGCTCCCCCTCCTCGAAGCCCTCGTGCGAGGTGGTCTCCTCATGCCCAAGGCGACCGATCCCGATCGCTTCGACGCCGCCGAGGCCGAAGCAGTCGCCGCCGGCCTGCAGCTGGTCGAGGCGGGACTCCCGCTCGCGGAACTGATGAACCTGGCGAGAGAGATGGACGAAGCGATGCGTCCGATTGCAGCCAAGGCCGTCGATGTGTTCGCCACGTACGTACGCGACTCTGTCGAAGCGACCGCCGAATCCGACGTCGATGCCGCCGCGCGACTGGTGGAGGCGTTCCGGACGATGCTGCCGGCCACCAGTCGGCTCGTCGGCCACCATTTCCGCGGTCTGCTTCTCGCCCAGGCCCGGACCCGGATGACCGAGTCGCGATGACGACGATCCGCACGGTGGAGATCGATGCGCCGTCCGACCCTCTGGCCCATCGGCCGGAGCTGGTGTGGATGTCGCCGAAGACATCAGTCTTCGGCTGGGGTGAGGCATTGCGACTGGCAGCCGGCTTCGGACCCGACCGGTTCGTCAGGGCCGAGCGCGGCTTTGTCGAGTGGGTTGCGGCCGCGGAGATCGCCTCCGACGACCCGGCAGGCCCGGTGGCGTTCTCCTCGTTCACCTTCGACGAGCGCTCCGCCGGTTCGGTGCTCATCGTGGCGGCAGTCACGATCGTCCGCCGGAACGACCGCTGGTTCCTCGTCACCGTCGACGACGCCACCTTCGAGTCGGTGATCCCCCCGTCCGAGACGACAGAAGCGACGGACCGCCCGCGGTACGCGGGAGCCTCGATTCCCGACGTGCAGTGGCTCGAGTCGGTGGCGAAAGCGATCGACATGATCGACGCGGGGCGGGCCGAGAAGGTAGTGCTCGCCCGGGACTACGCCCTGTGGTCGAAGACGCCGTTCGATCCCATTCGTCTGCTGAGCCGCCTCGAGGCACGGTTTCCCGACTGTCATGTCTTCCTCGTCGACGGACTCGTCGGAGCCTCGCCCGAGCTTCTCGTACGACGAGCCGGAAGAGATGTCGCGTCCCATACGCTCGCCGGGTCGGCGGCACGCGCCGACGACCCCGCCGAGGACGAACAGCTCGGAAAACAGCTCCTGTCGTCGGACAAGGACCTTCGTGAGCACGCCAGCGCCGCCGCTTCCGTCGGTCGGGTGCTGGGCGAGATCTGCGAGCGGCTGGAACGGGAGGCGGAGCCCTCGCTACTCCGACTCGCCAACGTCCAGCACCTCGCCACCCGCTTCGAAGGGCGACTGGCGCATCCGATGTCGGCGATGGAGGTCGCGGGTCGGCTCCATCCGACGGCCGCTGTCGGGGGGACTCCGACGCCGAAGGCGATCGAGATGATCCGGCAGCTCGAGCACATGGATCGGGGCCGGTACGCGGGCCCGGTGGGGTGGGTGGACCGCGAGGGTGATGGTGAGTTCGCCATCGCTCTGCGGTGCGCGGAGCTTTCCGGCGCCCGCGCCCGCCTGTTCGCAGGCGCCGGAATCGTGCAGGGCTCCCTCCCCGAAGCCGAGCTGGAGGAGACGCGCATCAAGCTGGGAGCCATGCAGTCAGCGTTCGACTGAACCCTTCACCGTCGTCACGACGGCGCGAGTGAGTTCCCTGTGGACTTCGGGGTTCGAGCTGCGGTCGGTCACCGCTTCCAGGATCCAGGTGCCACCCGTCCCAAGCGCTGCCTCGATCTGTGGTCCGATCTCGACCAGTCGGCGATGGTGCACGCCGTGGAAGGCCGCCAGCATCTCGAACGACCGACCGTGTGGTGTGCCGAACACCTGCTCGAAGACGTCCGTCTGCCGCACCTGAGGAAGAAACGAAAAGATGCCGCCCCCGTCGTTGTTGACCACGACGAAGACCACGTCGGGCCGCGGTTCGACGAGGAAGCCGTTCGAGTCGTGGAGCAAGGCGAGGTCGCCGGTCAGCACGACGACCGGACCGTCCAGCACCGAGGCCACTCCGAACGCGGTCGACACGACCCCGTCGATCCCGCTCGCGCCCCGATTCGAAAGCACTTTGACGCTTCCCGGCCGCATCGCCAGATCGAGGTCCCGGATCGGCATGCTGGATCCTGCGAGCAACACGCCGCCCGGAGGTACCGCCGCCGCCACATCGCGGGCGATGCGTGGCTCGACCAAGCCCGCGCCATCGAGCCATGCATCGAGCGCCCCTCGGGCAACGGTCTCGGACTCCAGCCAGCGCCGCCGCCACGCGCCGTCTCGCGGGCCGAGGCGTTCGATCACGGGCCACCCCGACGCCAGTTCGGCATTGGCGTCGGGCGGACGGGTGATTCGTGAGTCCACTACGAGGCGCCGGACACCGGCCAGCCAGGCCGTGACCGGTCGCGAGAGGTTGACTCTTCCGATCACGAGCGCGACGTCGGGGCGGAGCCACTCGGCGAGCTCCGGATCCGACAGCAGGTGGTGTGCCGTGCTGATGGCCTGGGCGGGTCGGCTACCAGCGGTCGGCTCGATGATCAACGGCCAGCCGAGCGCCGCGGCGAGACGGTTGATCGCCTCGAGCGGGATGTGCGGGGCGTCGCCCGCCACGACGACTCCCCTCTCAGGCTCCGTCCAACGATCGCCCAGCACCGCCGTCTCAGTCACCTGCGGTGGGACTTCGAGCCAGCGGGCACCGTCTGGCCTGCCGCTCGTATCGAACTCGAAGGGCCGATCGCGGGTACGTCCGTCGTCGGACTCCGGTACGAGGGGCTCGCGAAACGCCAGGTTGAGATGGACCGGTCCGTCCACTGCGGCATCGATCCCACGACACACCCCCGCTCGCCAGGATGCGTGGGCGGACGGATCGTGCTCACCCGGACCGAGCAGGATCGTGTCCCGCACCGAAGTCCCGAACAGCCCCGATTGTTCGATTGTCTGATTCGCGCCCACCCCGTGGAGTTCCGGCGGTCGGTCGGCGGTCAGCAACAGCAGTGGCACTCGACCCGTGTCGGCCTCGACGACCGCGGGGTACAGGTGAGCGACGGCAGATCCGGACGTCGTCAGGACCGCGGCGGGACGACCGGTTTCCTTCCCGATTCCAAGGGCGAAGAAGGCGGCGGACCGCTCGTCGATGAGGACTGTGAGAGCGACGTCCTCGTGACGGGCGGCGGCGATCGCCAGCGCGGCAGACCGCGATCCCGGAGCGACCACGAAGTCGCGCACCCCGCCTCTCACCAACTCGTCGACGACGACCTCGGCGAAGGCGGTGGATGCGTTCGGATGGGTCACGTGAGCAATTCCGCGGCATCCCGGAGCCGCCGCAGAAGGCGACGCTCGGTCTCCCGATCCGCTCGCCATCGGTCCAAGAGGTCTGGCTCGGGAACGGGGCGCCGCAACGTGATTTCACCGTCCACCGGACGAAGTGGATCGCTTGTCACGTCTCCCTCGAGAAGTGCCCCCGTTGCGAGACCGCAGGCATACGGGAGCTCGGGGAGGGCGGCCGCTGCCGCCAGACCGGCGGCCAATCCCACGGATGTCTCCAGGGCAGAGGAGATCACCACCGGCAGCCCCGAGCGACGGGCGAGATCGAGGGTGCGATGCACCCCTCCCAGTGGCTGGACCTTGAGCGCCAACAGGTCCGCTCCCCCGCGCTCGACGACCTCCATCGGGTCATCGACGGTGCGCACTGCCTCGTCCGCCGCGATCGGCACGTCGATGCGCCGACGAAGCTCAATCAGCTCGTCGATCGTCGCGACGGGCTGTTCGACGTACTCGAGGCCGTGGACCGAGAGCGCCTCGATCCGGGCAACCGCCTCGTCGACGGTCCACTGACCGTTCACGTCGATACGAACCCGGCCATCCGGGCCGAGAGCATCGCGAACGGCGGCGACCCGCGCGTCGTCGAGTCCCTGATCTTCGCCGGGTTCGGCGACCTTCACCTTGGCGGTGCGACAACCCGACTCGATCACCGTGTGATAGGCAACCTCGGGATCGACTGCAGGAATCGTCACGTTGACGGGAATCCGGGTACGCACCGGATCGGGCCACTCGCGCACCGCCGCCTCCAGCCCGGCCGCCAGCCAGCGTGCGGTGGTCGTCGGGGGGTACTCGGGAAACGGACTGAACTCGCCCCAGCCGGCAGCTCCCTCGAGAAGCACCGCCTCGCGCCATGTCACCCGTCGGAAGCGGACCCGCATGGGAATGCGGACCGGGTGCAGCGCGACATCGGCGAGATTCATCCCGACTGCCGCTGTCGCAGGAATTCGACAACGCGCCGGATCTGGTCCTCGGACAACGTTCGCGAGAACGCCGGCATACGGCTCCCCCGGCCCTGACTGATGATCTGGGTCATCACATCGTCTCCGAGCTCCGCCGCGCCGGACCCCGGGCCCAGCGCCGGCCCAATTCCTCCGGAGAGGTCTCGGGAGTGACAGCTCGCACAGGATTGGGAGAAGATCTCCTCGCCGGTCGCATCCTCGGCTGGAGCGCCCGAGCATGCCGCCAACACGACGACGAGTCCCAAGACGAGCAGGCGACGCCACATGCGATTGATGGTAGGAGCGGCCCCGGCGCTCCCCGTTCTCCCACCCCGAAGCAGAGCCCGCCTCATCGCTCAGGTGAGTTCCGGGCGTTCGCGATCGAGGTAGTCGACGAGGTCACGGACGTCCTGGGCGTGCTTCATCGAGGCGACGAACACGACGTCACCGGCATCGACGACGGCCACGTCGGAAAGGCCCATCACCACAACGGGTCGATCGTCCGCCCGGACGTACGACCGCTGGACCTCGCGGAGCACGACGTCGCCCACGGCGACGTTCTCGCTCCGGTCACGCTCGCGCACTTCCCAGAGTGCACGCCACGACCCCACATCGTCCCAACCCGCGTCCAGCGGGACCATGAGCCCGTGCTCGGTCTTCTCCATCACCGCCACGTCGAACGGCACCGAAAGCACACGAGCGAACTCGGGACCGGGATGGATGACGTCGGCATCGGTGGACGGGAGCGACCGCTCGACCGCCTCGACGATTCCCCCCGCATGCCGGCGGAGCTCTGCGAGCACCGCCTCGGTTCGGAACACGAACATGCCGGAGTTCCAGAAGTGCCGGCCCCCATCGACGAAGCGAGCGGCGGTGTCGGCGTCCGGCTTCTCCAAGAACTCGGTGATCCGTCGAACCGGGCCCTCACCACTTGCCTCGATGTACCCATACCCCGTTTCCGCCCGGGTGGGGACCACCCCGAAGGTGACGATGTCTCCATCGGTTGCGGCTTCGACCGCCACCGCCACCGCCTCCCGGAACGAGCCCAGGTCGGCCACGACGTGGTCCGCGGGCAACACGACGAGGATCGAGTCGGACGGGGCGACGAGGGCGGCAGCCGCGATGGCGGGAGCGGTGTTGCGGCCGACCGGCTCGGCCACGGTCAGCATCGGTTCGCACCCGACCTCCGCCAGTTGAGCCCGCACCACCTGAAGCTGTGCGGACCCACACACGACGATGGGTGACGTCACACCGGGAACGCCCTCCAACCGCATCGCCGTCGCCTGCAGCATCGTTCCGGTACCGAGGAGGGGTTGCAGCTGTTTGGGATGGTCCGTACGCGACAGCGGCCAGAGCCGGGTACCACGACCGCCGGACATCAGGACGGGAGTGACGGAGGGGGACATCGAATCTCAGGCTACCGACCACACATCGAGCCAGGCGTTAACGTCGTTGCGCCACACGAGAAGGGTCACCATGTACGAGTTCTGGCTGTTCCTGCACATCGCCGCCGCGGCCGCGTGGATCGGCGCCGCCATCCGCCAACTCGTCGAAGCCCCCGTCGTACAGGCGGGAGCGCCCGCGGCCAGGGCTCTTTGGTACCGGAGCAGCGTCGCCATGGGTACACGCCTGTTCGCCCCGGCGGCCGTGATCGTGCTGGTGTCAGGGATCCTCCTGGTCGTGGACAACGAGGCAGTGGGATTCGGGACTCCGTTCGTGTCCATCGGCTTTGCCGCCGTGATCTTCGGTGCGACCGTCGGACCCGCCGTGTTCGGCAAGCGCGGCGAGGCTGCTGCCGCCAAGCTGGAGGACGGCGACGCCGCCGGCGCCGATGCCATCGCCAAAAAGACGCGCCCGATCGAACTGCTCGACATCACGATCCTCCTGGTCACTCTCGCGGCGATGGTCTGGAAGTGGGGGCTCTGAGTCGTCCTCAGGACGTTCCTCAGCCACCGGTGACGACCTGATGGCTGTCATCGAAGCGACCAATCTCCGAAAGCGCTACGGCGATGTCGTCGCGCTCGACGGTGTCAGCTTCCGCGTCGAGGCGGGCGAAGTCTTTGCCCTCCTGGGCCCGAACGGGGCGGGCAAGACCACCACCGTCGAAATCCTCGAGGGGTACCGGTCCCGGGACTCCGGCTCGGTGACGGTGCTCGAGGAGGATCCGCGGCGAGCACCTCCCTCATGGCGTGACCGGATCGGCATCGTGCTGCAACAGTCGGGGATCGAAAAGGAGCTGACGGTGCGGGAGGCGCTCACCCGTCTCGCCCGCCTGTACCGCAATCCGGCCGATGTCGATCACACGATCGGGCGGGTCGGGCTCACCGAGAAGGCCGACGCCCGGATCAAGTCACTCTCCGGGGGACAGCGTCGCCGCGTCGACATGGCAGCCGCCATCGTCGGACAGCCGCAGCTGATCTTCCTCGACGAACCCACGACGGGGTTCGACCCCGCCGCTCGTCGCGAAGCGTGGCGTCTCGTCGCCGAACTCACCGCCGGTGGGACCACGGTGATCTTGACGACTCACTACCTCGACGAGGCCCAGCAACTGGCGGACCGCGTGGCGGTGATCGCACACGGCCGGATCGTGGCCGAGGGCGACCCGTCGACGCTCGGGGGCCGCCAGCAGAAGGTCGCCCGGATCCGATTTCGATCCCCCGGCCTCCCGCTGCCGAAGGGACTCGCCGCAGAGTCTTCGACTGCAGACAACGGCTGGGTCGAGATCGCCGACGCCAACCCGGTGGCGGCCCTGCACGAGCTCACGGGATGGGCGCTCGAACACGACGTCGCTCTCGACGGCCTCGAAGTGGTTCGACCGACGCTCGAAGACGTCTATCTCGACCTCGTGGGCGAATCCTCGTGAACCGGATGCTCTGGTGGGAATTCACCCACCACACACGGGTCTTCTGGCGAGTCCCGATTGCGGCGTTCTTCACGGTCGCATTCCCGCTCATGTTCCTTCTCATGCTGAACCTCCTGAACGGTGATGCGAGCATCGACGCCCTCGGCGGCCTGGAGTTCTCTCAGTTCTTCACACCGGCGATCGCGGTCTTCTCGATCGTCACCGCCTGCTACACGAATTTGGTGATCACGACGTCGATGGACCGGGACGAGGGGATCCTGAAGCGAGTGCTGGGCACCCCCCTCCCGCCGCGGATCTACATCGCCGGTCGGGTGCTTGCGGCAACCGGCGTCGGGCTGACGAGTGTCGTGATCATGCTGGTTGTCGGCGTGATCGCATTCGACGTTCAGGTGCTCTGGGCACGGCTCCCGTTGGCGTTGCTGGTCCTCGTCGTCGGAGCGGCCTGCTGGTCCGCACTGGCGCTGGCGGTCTCCAGTCTGGCCACCAACGGTCAGGCTGCTCCGGCGATCGCCAACGCAACGATTCTCCCCCTGGCCTTCATCTCGGGAATCTTCTTCCCGGTCGAGTCGGGTCCCGAGTGGCTCGCGACCGTCGCCGCCGTGTTCCCGTTGCGTCCGTTCGTCGCGGCCTTCTCCGAGCAGTGGAACCCACTGATCGACCCTGACTTCCCCCTCACCGAACTCGCCGCGCTGTTCGCCTGGGGACTCGTCGGCGCCTGGATCACCGCCCGAAGGTTCCAGTGGGAGCCGGGAACTCGGCTCAGGTCGTGAAGCGCGCGCGATAGCGCGCGGCGATCTCCTGGTAGCTCTCAACTCCGCGGCGTTGTCGCTCGACCTCCTCGGACGTCAACTCGCGGACCGGTCGGGCCGGGATCCCAAGCGCGAGAGTCCACGGAGGAATGTCGCTGCCTTCGGTGAGGACGGCGCCGGCCCCGAGCCACGCACCCTCGCCAAGCACCGACCGATTGAGAGTCCGACTCCCGATACCGACGAGACAGTCGTTGCCGATGGTCGACCCATGGATCACGGCTGCGTGTCCCACAGTCACGCGCTCACCGACGGTCGCGGGGACACCTGCGTCGCAGTGGACGACGACGCCATCCTGGATGTTGGTCTGGCTCCCGACCCGGATCTGATCGAACTCGGCGCGCATCACGACGCCGAAGAGCACGACTGCCGCGTCGTCGATCTGTACATCTCCGTGGATCTGGGCGTCGGGAGCGACGAACGCCCCTGGGTGAATCGTTGGTTCCTTCACCAGCCCTGGTACACGTCCTCACCACTGAACGTGACATGTGCGCAGATATCACACACCTGGCGCTTCAGGCCACCGATCGTCTTCGGCTCACCGTATTGGTGCTCGTGAGGAGGTGCCTTCTTGTCACGAGATCGGCCGAAGAGCGAATGCCGGCGCTCCCGCCTGTTCGAATCTTGCGAGTCGTCGGACTTGGGAGACACGGGGGATTTGGTGTGCCCATTGGACGCCCGTGCCTCTTCGGCAGGCGCGTCGGTCGCGGGCTCCTCCGCGTCCTCGGCGAGATGTCTCCCTTCGACGAGATCCTCGCCTTCGGCTGCGTACTCTTCGAGACCCGGGCGCGGCGACTCCGGTGACGACCCGTCGCGTGCGGCTTCTGTCTGCTGCTCAGGGATCTCCGCGGGCGCCGGTTCGACGTCATCATCGGCGTCCGGTGCCGGGGCAGTGAAGATGTCCACCGCTCCCGCCGACGGCAGCACGTACTCTTCGATCTCGATCTCGATCTCGGGTTCATCGGATTCGATTTCGACGGTCGCATCGTCGGCCCATGTCCCGCCGGTCGACGCGGCGCTCACTTCCTCGATTTCGAATTCGGGCTCGTCGCCGGTGGGAGCATCCACCACGGGGGAAGGAAGCGGAACCTCGATCGGCGATTCCTCGACGGGCGGAGACACGCTCACGTCGTCCTCCGCCGGCGGGACGAATGACTCCGCTGCCGGCGGCGGAGGGGTGGAAGGCTGGGGATACGACACGCGCAGATCGGCGGCGGGCGGCACCGGCGGCTCGGCTCCGACGCGACGCTGAACGGGGTCGGGGACCGCAACTTCGATGTCGGGTTCGGTCGCGGCGTGTGGCTGGGACGCAGGTTGGGAGGCGGACGGAGGTGTCCAGATCGCCTTCGTCTCTCCGGCGAGCACCGGTTCGTCCACCAACTCCTCTTCCGACGGCGCGGCAGGTGCATCCGGGGTCTCGACAGCAGCGCGACCGGCCGACACCGGCTGTGGCGTCACCGCTGCCGCAGGCTCGCTATCCGCAGGCTGGCTTTCCGCAGGCGTCTCGACCGGTTTCAGCTTCTTCTTGGTGCGCTTGAAGACGCGCCGTTTGGTCAGCCGCTCCTGCAGATCCTCGATCGCGCTGATTCCGTCGTAGGCGAATCCCAGCGCGTCGTGGGCAAGGAACACCATCGACTCGCCATCGAGCTCGATCGCGAACTGGTTCGAGAAGATCCGCTCGATGGCGACGTCGTCGGCACGCCAAGTACCCAGCTCGTCGACGCCGGAGGAGATGACCACGAAAATGTCGTCGAGACGCAACAGGACAGGGATGCCGGTACCGGCATCCTCCGGAAGCCGAAGATGACCCCTGAAATCCACCTGTTTGTGTCTCCGTTGCGAAATCGTGTCTGGGACGCCCGCCCGCTGCGAGGGGGCCCTCGATCACAGCCCCACTCGAATCGGCACGTTCGTCCGCCTGGTGAAGGAATTCGTTCAGGTTGCGTAGTCCGCCATTGGCGGACAGGCACACACGAGATTCCTGTCCCCCCCTGGCCCGTCGACCCGACCGACCGGCGGGAAATATCCCTTCGTACGCAACGATGTTACCGGGAAGGCGGCGACGGCCGCCGGGTAGGCCCGCGACCAATCCACTATGAGATCCTGGGCGGGGTGCGGGGCACCCACCAGCGGATTGTCGTCACGGGGCCATTCCCCGGCCTCCACCCGCCGGATCTCGTCGCGAATCGACAGCATCGCCTCACAGAAACGATCCAACTCGGGAAGCGACTCGGATTCGGTCGGTTCGATCATCAGCGTGCCCGGTACCGGAAAGGACAGCGTCGGTGCGTGGAATCCGTAGTCGGTCAGCCGCTTGGCGACATCCTCGGCGGTGATTCCCGAGGACTTCGTGAGCGGGCGCAGATCGACGATGCACTCATGTGCCACCCGCCCGTTCCGACCCCGGTACAGGATGGGAAAGGCCTCGGCAAGCCGCGTGGCGATGTAGTTGGCGTTCAGAATCGCCACCTCCGAGGCTCGCCGCAGGCCGTCCGAACCCATCATGGCGATGTATGCCCACGGGATCGGCAGGATTCCTGCGGAACCCCAACGGGCAGAAGACACCGGGCCGACCGCAGTCGACCCGCCGCTGATCGGGTGCCCCGGAAGGTAGGGGGCCAGGTGGCGGCGCACACCGATCGGACCGACGCCGGGACCGCCTCCCCCGTGAGGAATGGTGAACGTCTTGTGCAAGTTGAGATGCGAGACGTCCGCCCCGAACCGTCCGGGCTTGGCGATGCCCACGAGGGCATTGAGGTTCGCGCCGTCGACGTAGACCTGGCCTCCGGCCTCATGCACCATCGCACAGATTTCGCTGATGGCCTCCTCGAAGACTCCGTGCGTCGACGGGTACGTGACCATCAACGCGCCGACCCTGCCGGCATGCTTCGTCAACTTGTCCCCGAGGTCGGCGACGTCGACGTTGCCCTGATCGTCGCACGCCACGACAACGACCTCGAACCCGGCCATCACCGCAGACGCGGCATTGGTGCCGTGCGCGGATGACGGGATCAGGCACACACGGCGCTGGGTGTCACCGTTGGCGTCGTGGAACGCCCGAATCGCCAGGAGCCCGGCGAACTCGCCCTGCGATCCGGCGTTCGGTTGCAGCGACACTGCGTCGTATCCCGTGATCTCCGCCAGCCACTCCTCGAGGTCTTCGATAAGACGGTGATACCCGCGGACCTGGTCAGCAGGGACGAAAGGGTGCACATCGGCGAAACCGGGCCAGGTGATGGGGATCATCTCCGACGTGGCGTTCAGCTTCATGGTGCACGAACCGAGCGGGATCATCGTGCGGTCGAGGGCCAGGTCCTTGTCAGAGAGCATCCGCAGATATCGGAGCATCTCGGTCTCCGAGCGGTACTGATGGAACACGGGGTGAGTGAGGAACTCGCTGGTCCGCTCCAAGTGCGGAGGAATGCCTGCCGGGTGATCGCTCGGTGGCTCCGAGATTCCGAACGCCTCGAGGACTGCGTCGACATCGGCCTTCGTCGTGGTCTCGTCGCAGCTCACGCCGACCCGGCCATCGTCGACCTGGCGGAGGTTGATCCCCCTCGTGAGCGCCTCCTCCAGGACTGCGCTCGTGCGCTCCCCCGTCACGACAGTGACCGTGTCGAACCAGGAGTCGTGCGAGAGGTCCCAGTCTGCGTCACGGAGACCGGCCGCGAGACGCGACGCGTGTTCGTGGACGCGGCGGGCCACGGCAGTCAGACCCTCGGGTCCATGCCACGCGGCATAGAAGCCCGCGATGACGGCGAGCAGCACTTGGGCGGTGCAGACGTTGGACGTCGCCCGTTCACGGCGGATGTGTTGTTCCCGCGTTTGCAGCGCCAAACGGTGTGCCATGCGGCCTGCGGAGTCCTTCGAGACGCCCACCAGTCGCCCCGGCAGCGACCGAACGAGTGCTTCGGTCGTGGCGATGTACGCCGCATGTGGTCCCCCGAAACCCATCGGGACGCCGAAGCGCTGGGTGGAACCGACCGCAATGTGGGCCCCCCACTCGCCGGGTGGCGTCAACAAGGTCAGGGCGAGGAGGTCGGCGGCGACGACGACGGTCACATTCGCCTCGATCGCCCGCGCGGTGAGCGCACGCAGATCACGGATTTCGCCCGTCGTGGACGGGTACTGCAGCAGCACCCCGAATGCGTCAGCCGGATCGAAGTCGTCGGGGTCGGCCACCACGACGTCGATGCCGATGGGAACGGCCCGCGTGTTCACCACCGCGATCGTCTGCGGATGACAACCCGCATCCACCAGGAATGTGTCCCTGTTTCCCTTGTCCGCCCGGTGCGCCATTGCCATCGCCTCCGCGGCCGCGGTGGCTTCGTCCAGCAGAGAGGCGTTGGCGACTTCGAGTCCCGTCAGGTCACTCACCATCGTCTGAAAGTTCAGGAGGGCTTCGAGTCGCCCCTGGGAGATCTCCGGCTGGTACGGGGTGTAGGCGGTGTACCACGCCGGGTCTTCGAGCACGTTGCGTTTGACCACGGGCGGGGTCACCGTGCCGTGATAGCCCATTCCGATCATGGACTTGGCGGCCACGTTGCGGTCAGCGAGAGAACGAAGACGGTCGATCGCCTCGACCTCCGAGAGTGCCGGCGGCAGCTCGAGCACATCGTCTCTGATTCCCGCCGGAACGGTCTCGTCGACCATCGCCGAGAGCGATGCGGCCCCGATGACACCGAGCATGTGATCGATCTCGGACTGATCGGGGCCGATGTGCCGTTCGTGGAAGGGTTCCATCACGTCTCCTGGAGTCGTCGTTCCCCCGCCTCGGCCGGACACCCCGACACAGCGCTGCCTTCCCTGTGCGGTCCTGATGCCTGAGAGTTTCCGGGGATGGATTGCCCCTTCGGCGCCCTCCGGAGAGGGTCTCTCCCGCCAGGTTCGTCGGCAGTCGCAGCCTACCGGTCGCGCGGTCGGTCCCAGCCGACCGTTCTCGGGGTTATTTCGACCCACAAAGCGATGGTTGCACGGAGCAAACCCGTGGCTCTAGTGTGCAGCGGGCGGGCGGGAGGTGTTCCCCCACATCCCCGCTTGATATCGCACTGGAGTTGGGCACCACCCCTGGCACGCCCGTTGAACTCCGTGCGGTCCTCCCTTGGAGGGAGAGCTGATGAGGCCCCGGTCCCCCTTACCGGGGCCTCATCACGTTCACACGTTGAAACGGAAGAAGACGACGTCGCCGTCCGCCACGACGTAGTCCTTACCCTCCACCCGGAGCTTTCCGGCCGCGCGCAACGCCGCCTCGGAACCGTGTTGCAGGAGGTCGGGGATCGTGTACACCTCGGCGCGGATGAAGCCCTTCTCGAAATCGGTGTGAATGACCCCTGCGGCCTGCGGCGCCCTCGTCCCCCGCCTGATCGTCCATGCCCGGATCTCCTGGGGACCCGCCGTGAAGAAGGTGTCGAGGTCGAGAAGTCCGTAGGCCTCGCGGGACAACGACGCGAGTCCCGGTTCGGACAACCCGAGGTCGTCGAGAAAAGCGTCACGATCGTCCCCGGCCAGCTCTGCGATGTCCGCCTCGGCTTGGGCGCAGATGACAACGAGTCCCGATTCCGACTCATCGGCAATCCGGCGGACGGTGTCGACATGTGAGTTCGGAGACAGGCCGGATTCGTCGACATTGCACACGAAGAGAACCGGCTTGGAGGTGATCAGCTGGGAGTCCCGCAGGGTTTCGCGCTCATCGGCGGTCATGGACATCGACCGCGCCGGGTTGCCGTCCGCCAGCCAGAGGTGAAGTCGTTCAGTGACATCCAGTGCCAACGCGAGCCCCTTGTCGCCCGTCTTCACGGCGCGGCGGAGACGATCGAGACGGCGGTCGACCAGCGCCAGGTCGGCGAGGATCAGCTCGAGGTCGATCGTGTCGATGTCCCGCGCCGGGTCGACTGAGCCTTCGACGTGGGTCACGTCGCCTTCGAAACAGCGCACGAGATGGATCACCGCGTCGACCGAGCGAATGTGCCCGAGGAACTGATTGCCGAGACCCTCGCCTTGCGAAGCGCCCTTGACGAGTCCGGCGATGTCGAGGATCTCGACGGAAGTGGGGATGACGCGCTTGGTTTCGATCACCGTGTTGATCTGGCCAAGTCGTTCGTTGGGAACAGCCACCACGCCGACGTTCGGCTCGATGGTGGCGAACGGATAGTTCGCGGCCTCTGCCCCCGCCGCGGTCAGCGCGTTGAAGAGTGTCGACTTGCCAACGTTGGGAAGACCGACGATGCCGACTTGCAACGCCATGTGAACAACTCCGGAGAGGGGAAGTCCGAAAAGGTAGCGGCGGCATCGCACCGTCCAAGTCGACCGGTAGGGTCCGCTCGCATGCGCATCGCTGTGATTGGAGCCGGATCCTGGGGAACAACGGTGGCGTCCCTCGCGGCACGCACCAACCCAGTGGTCCTTTGGGCGCGTCGCCCCGAACTCGCGGAGGCGATCAACTCGACGGGCGAGAACCCGGACTATCTCGCCGGCCACCGCCTTCCCCACGGTCTCAGGGCGACCTCGGATCCGGGTGAGGCGGCCGATGGGGCGGACGCGGTCGTCATGGCCGTCCCCTCACACGGGTTTCGGGACGTGCTCACCGCCCTCGCCCCCGCGGTGGGTGACGACCTGCCCATTCTGAGCCTCACCAAGGGCATCGAGCAGGACTCGTTGATGCGGATGACCGAAGTCACGGCGTCGGTTCTCCCCCGCCATGATCCGACCAGGAGCGGGGTGATGACCGGACCCAACCTCGCTCGGGAAGTGATCGCCGGAGCACCGGCCGCGGCCGTGATCGGGATGGTGGACACCGCCACCGCAGCCCTGCTGCAAGGCGCGCTCATGGACCCCACCTTCCGCGTCTACACCAACACCGACCTGACCGGGTGCGAGCTGGCGGGCTCGCTGAAGAACGTCATGGCGATCGCCGCCGGCATGGCCAGGGGGCTCGGATTCGGACAGAACACCCTGGCGGCACTCATCACTCGCGCCCTCGCCGAGATCACCCGTCTGGGCGTGGCCATGGGCGGTCGATCCGAGACGTTCGCCGGCCTCGCGGGAATGGGCGATCTCATCGCCACCTGTGAGTCCGACGACAGTCGCAACAACCGCGTCGGAATGGCGCTGGCATCCGGCCGGAAGCTCGACGACATCGTTTCCGAGATGCAGATGGTCGCCGAGGGCGTCAAAACCGCTCGCCCGGTCCTCGGACTCGCCACCAAGCACCGCATCGAGATGCCGATCGCCACCCAGGTCGCCCGCGTCCTCTACGAAGGCGCCCACCCCCGGGAGGCGGTCCTCGCCCTCATGACGCGTGAGGCCCGGTCGGAGTAGCCGTCCAAAACTGATCCGCTTCACCGGGTCAGCGACGAGAATTCCACGTTCACCTCATCGGAGAGGGCGTCAGAAGTAGTAGCGGCTGACCGTCTCGGCGACACAGACGGGCTTGGTGCCGCCCTCGACCTCGTAGGTGAGGGTGTAGACGACCTGGACCCCGCCGGTCACGTCCTCGACCGAGTCGAGGACCGCACCCACCCGGAGCTTCGATCCGATCGGCACAGGGGCGGGGAACCGGACCCTGTTCGTGCCGTAGTTCACCGCCATGCGCAAACCCTTCACCTCCACGATCTCCTGGGTGAGCGGAACGGCGAGGGAAAGCGTCAGATATCCGTGGGCAATGGTGGTGCCGAACGGCGACTGGGCCGCCTTTTCGGGATCGACATGGATGAACTGGTGATCGTCGGTCGCATCGGCGAACCGGTTCACCCGGTCCTGGGTGATCTCCCACCATTCCGAATACCCGAGGTGTGATCCCACCGCGGAACGAAGGTCGTCGACAGAGTGGAAAGTGGTGACAGCCATCGACGCGACGCTACACGAGCCGCCGACCAGGGTCGCCCCGATCGGTGACGGCGGCGACGAGCCTGGGGATGTCCTCCATCGTCAAATTCGACACGGTGATTCGAATCGCGGGCTGGTCGGCGAAGAACGCACCGCCGCCGCGCACCACGAACCCTTCATCTGCCGCTGCGGTGACGGCTCCGTCCTCGGAACCGACTTGGGCCCAGACGTTGAGTCCGGAGCGTCCGGTCACGGCGTTCAGCCCTCCCTCGGCGAGTGCGGACATGAGCGTGTCGCGCCGCAGGGTGTATTCGCTCGCGGCACCCGTGAGGCGGCGACCGACCTCGGGATCGGACATCATCGCAGCGACGGCCCCTTGGAGTATTCGGCTCACCCAGCCTGGTCCGACGCCGAAGCGGCCGCTCACCCGATCGAGAGTGAGGTCGTCTCCGGCAACGAGGGCAAGGCGGAGGTCCGGTCCCAGGGCCTTGGCGACGGACTGGACGAACGCCCAGCGCCGGAGTCCGGGGCTCAGCGCATGAAGTGGAGTCCCGGCGACCGGCCCGGCGTGGTCGTCTTCGATCACGAGAACGTCAGGTTTCGCCTTCAGCACGTCTAAGAGCGCATCGCGGCGAGCGGCATCGAGGGCCGCACCCGTCGGATTCTGGGCTCGGGGGGTCACGACGACCGCGTCCACGGCCCCGAGTCGCTCGGCGAGATCGGCGGGACGCATCCCCCGATCGTCGATTTCCACACCCATGCTTCGCATGCCGAGCGCCGCGACGAGATCCGTGACTGCAGACCATCCGGGACGCTCGACCGCGACTGCATCGCCGGGACGGAGATGGGCGACGAGGACGCGCTCGATCGCATCGAGACCACCCGACGTGACAATCAGGCGGCGTGCTTCGTACCCCTGCCCGGACAGCCAGCGGGTCCCCGCGTCGACGAGTTCGGGGAGGATCGGCGGATCGATGTAGGACGAGGACGGCCCCGTGTGGACGACGAACCGCCCGAGGTCGGGCAGCAGCCTCGGATCGGGACCCCCGGATGCGAGGTCGACCGATCCGGCGGGCACCGCGGGCGACCGATGCACGCCAAGGGGTGGTCGATCCAACACGAAGGTGCCGGCACGCCCTCGACTCATGACCACTCCGCGATCAGCCAGTCGCCGATACGCGGCCGCCACGGTGTTCGGCGCAAGGGAGAACGAGTCGGCTGTCTCCCGGATGGAGGGGAGTCGGTCGCCTCCGGCCAGACGGCCGGCGGCGATCTCAGCTTCGATCAGTTCCGCCACGCCGGCGGCCGACTCCGGCCGTACGGTGCTATCTTTCCGGTCACTGTCTTTGTCGTGGTACAGCATCATTGTTGTACTGATACATCATACTCACTCATGACGCCCCCGCCACTCTCCCGGACCGACCACACCACCGTCCGCTACGCCGCGCGCGGTTCGTACGATCGGGACCTGGCGTACTCGATCATCGACGAGGCGACAGTCGCCCATGTCGGTCTGGTGGACAACGACCGCCCCGTCGTCATACCGATACTCCACGCCCGCATCGATGACCGTCTCTACCTCCACGGCTCTCCCGCAACGCGCCTCTTCCGCACCGCGAAACGAGGAGTTCCCGTGTGCGTCACGATCACTCTCATCGACGGACTGGTGCTGGCACGCTCGGCGTTCCACCACTCGGCCAACTACCGGTCGGTGGTCGTGTTCGGCGACACCGAGGTCATGACGTCGGTCGACGAGCGACGGCGCATCCTCGACGCATATGTGGACAAGGTGGTGCCGGGCCGACGACCGCATCTCCGTCCGATGACGGACAAGGAAGTCCGCGGCACGGCGATGTTCTCGATCCCGATCGACGAGGCGTCGGTGAAAGTACGGACCGGCGGGCCCAACGACGAACCCGAGGACTACGCCCTCGACATCTGGGCGGGCGTACTCCCCACCCGCACCGGATACTCCGATCCCCTTGCCGACCCGAAGAACTCGCCGGGCCTCGACGTTCCTCGGCATGTGACAGAGATGACCCGATGAGCCTTCCGGCGACCGCGGTCCACAACGACCGCGAAGCATTCGAGCCCAAGGACTGGGGACTGTTCCTGGCGGTCTCGTTCATCTGGGGCGCATCGTTCCTGTTCATCGACATCGCCCTCGACTCGTTCCACCCGGGACTGATCACCTGGCTGCGGGTCGGACTCGGCGCGCTCGCACTCATCGCATTGCCGTCCGCCCGGGTGCGGTTCGAGCCGGCCGACAGCAGAAAGGTGCTCGTGCTCTCGATTGTCTGGGTGGCGCTTCCGTTCACGTTGTTTCCCCTCGCCCAGCAGTACATCAACTCGTCGGTCACAGGGATGCTGAACGGGGCGATGCCGATCTTCACGGCGATCATCGGCGGCCTGTTCTTCGGTCGCCCCAGCCGGGGACCGCAGCGGATCGGGCTCGCCGTGGGCTTCCTCGGCATCGCCGCTGTGAGCCTGTCGTCGGGAGCCGGTGAGCCGAGTGCATTCATCGGCGTCACGATGGTCCTGTTCGCAACTCTCTCGTACGGAGTGGCCACCAACATCGCCGGACCGGTCCAGCAGAAGTACGGATCCGTCCCGGTGATGGCGCGGATGCTCCTCCTCGCCACGGTCTGGACCACGCCGTTCGGCGTCGTGGGCCTCGCCGACTCCACTTTCACGGTGGCGGCAGCCGCGGCAAACGCCGTGCTGGGGGTGGCAGGCACCGGCCTGGCCTTCGTCCTCATGGCGACCCTCGTCGGCCGCGTGGGGGGTCCGCGCGCCTCGTTCATCACCTACCTGATCCCGGTCGTCTCCCTCGGTCTCGGAGTCGGCTTCCGCAGCGACCGCGTCAGCGCCCTGGCGATCGTCGGCGCGCTGCTCGTCATCGCCGGCGCCTTCCTCGCCTCCCGCCGCGAGTCCTGACCGACCGACCGACACCCTGGCGTACCCTGGGTTCCCAGGGCTCTGGGATGGCCCTGAGAGCCCATGGTTCACCCGGGACACCGGTGGGAGTGGGCGAGAGTCGCCCGGGCGAGCGCGCTCTGCCATGCAGAACGTGTGTTCGACTACTCTGCGATCATGGCAGCGGATTTGACCTTCCAGGGAACCCTCGATCTCGCCGCATCGGCCGACCCGTTCGACACCGGTTTCGAGCACATGACACGCACCGAACTCGACCATGGTGCGTGGATCGATCGCCAACCGGGTTGGGTAGCGCGGCCCGACGGCCTCTTCCTCGCCATGCTCGACGGCGTCGACTGGCACGACGGCACCGAGAAGATACGAGGAGAAGAAGTTCCCCGTCCCCGCCAGGTCGCATCGTTCGGCTCCGAAGGTGTCCCCGCCGGCCTCACCGTGCTGCGGGACATGTCTGCGGCGCTCAGCCACCGCTACGGAGCGATGCTCGATCGGATCACCTGCAACCTGTACAGGGATGGACAGGACAGTGTCGCCTGGCATGGCGACCGGATCGCACGCGAGCGGCCAAGCGCCACCGTGGCAATCGTGTCCCTCGGAGAGCCGAGACCGTTTCGGGTGCGACCCAAGGGAGGGGGCAACAGCATCGGCTGGGCAGCCGGCCGGGGAGACCTCATCGTGATGGGTGGTTCGTGTCAGCGCACGTACGACCACAGCGTTCCCAAGGTCGCGCACGCGGGACCGCGCATCGCCGTGATGTTTCGTCACGCATACGACTGAACCGAACGATCGGCGCCTGCACGGGTGATCTCCATTCCCGAGCGTCGTCGCGTACCCATGCGTCGAAAGGGCGGCCAACCGTGGGCTCCCAGGGACCTGGAGTGTCCCTGCGAACCCAGGGTACGCGGGGCGGTGGGGTCAGGCGGCGGCGCGGCGGAGGGCGCGGTACATCAGCATCGGGTCACCGAGCCTGCGGCGCAGTTCGCGTTCGAGTCCGCCGATGGGGTAGAGGTTTTGGGGAGCGCGCGGGTCCTTGTGCTCGTGGGACGCGAATCGGGGCAGCGTGGCGGTCACCCGATCGGCGATGTGCACTGCCTCTGCGGCGGTTCCTGCCGCCTCGACCTCACAGCGCACCACCCCCGACATGCTGCCGCCCAGCGCGGACAAACGCAGATACCACGAGAAGACCTGCCTGGCTCCCCCGACCATGAACACCGGGGTCCGCCGACCCACCGGAATCTCCCGGAGGATTCCCCGCACCTCGGGTGGGAGGTGATGGACATGCTGACTCTTCACGTAGCCCACCGCACCCTCGACCTGTTGATGATGGGACAGTGGCCCGTCGACGACGATCATCCCGGTTCCCTCGAGACCGGCCGACACGCGTCCTTCGAGGATTCCCATGCGCTTCTGGATGCCGATCCACAAATCCTCGGGGGACGAGCCCACGGTTGACACCACGCCGTAGCTGCCGTGCCGGGTGTCGATCGATTCCGCCGACCGCGCCGCCGTGAACAGGCTGCGTTCCACCATTACTGCCGCGACGTCTGCGGACCCATTGCACCGCACCGCCCCCGCGGCGTAGGTGGCGCACACTCCATACGTGGGCGGATCGCTCCCGTCGTCGATCCACACGTTGGCGTCGATCCGGCGCACTCCATCCACGAACACGACGTCGGGCGACGGCGCAGCGTCGACTTCGAGAGGCCGCCACGCGTCCTTCGGGACTTCGACCGCGACGTCGACCGTGACCGTCGACTCTTCCATCTCGGCCTCCATGGGCGACCCGTACTCCGGCGCCCATGTCTCGACCGAGAACCTCACGCGTCCACCCGTGTGACCGTGGCCCCGTCGGGCAACTTGCGCACCTCGAATCGAGTGGGAATCTGGTCGGCCAGTTCCCGAACGTGTGTGACGAGTCCGATCATCCGGTCACGTGAACCGAGTTCGGTGACGACCGACGCGACAACGTCGAGTGTCTCGGAGTCCAGCGTGCCGAAGCCCTCGTCGAGGAACATGGACTCGATGCGGGCGGTGCCGATCGCCGACGTCGCGACCACCCGTTCGGCGAGGGCCAACGCGAGCGCCAACGAGACGAGAAACGTCTCCCCACCCGACAGTGTCTTCACCGACCGTCTCGCCTCGGCGTTTCGGTGATCGATCACCTCGAAGTCCCCGCTCACGACGGCCAGCGAATACGCCCCACCCGCGAGCTTGGTCAACTCGGCGTTTGCGAAGTCGACGAGACCGACGAGCGCTTCTTCGATCATCCACTGCTGGAACCGGTTCGAGCGCAGGAGCTTGGCCGTCTCGTCATACCGCAGTCGCTCTCCATCGAGTGTCTTGCGTCGGCTCTCGAGATCCCGACGCTTTTCGAGGTCTGCCTGCAACCTCTGGAGGGTCGCCTCCGTCTTGGCGATGGCGGCGGCCACCGAGACCTTCACATCGTCACCAACCTCGGAAAGCCCGGCCTCTGCCGCGGCCGCTTCGATCGCGGCGCGCGCCTCGCCGACCTCCGACTCACGACGGTTCGCTTCCTCGTCGAGTTCGACCCGGCGGGCATCGAAGGCGGCTTGCCGCTCCTTGCACCACTCCAGCAGCGTCGCCCAGTCCGCTGCGGGATGAGCGCGCTGTGCAACCGGGGGTTCGAGCCCCGCGAGGGTGTCACGCGCCCGGTCGAGCGTCTCGGAAGCCGCCGCCCCAGCCTTCTCTGCGGCCTCCAGGGCGGCGACCGCGCGGTCGTGCCGGGCTCCCGCCTCCGTCAGCGCCGCCCGGGCAGACCCAACCTCTGTGTCGAGCGCCCCGGCTGCCTCCCGACGTTGTCGTGCGTCGTCGAGCGAGAGTTGGCCGCCGGCGGCACTCCGAGCATCCGCCAGCTCCTCGGTGCGCTGTTCGAGGTGTCCTTCGAGCCGGGCGAGCTCCGCCCGGGACTCCGCGAGCCGGAGATTCACGGCGTCGCGGGCAGCGGTCGCCTTGGCCAAGGTGTCCCTGGCCGCCTCGAGATCCGCCGGAGGTTCGGATCCAGGCACTGCATTGATCAAACGCTGACAGACGGGACATTCGTCGCCGTCCTGGAGGTGCGCCCGAATCGCGTGGGCTGCGTGGGCCTGCTCGAGGACTCCCAGCGAGGCCGCGGAGTCGTCCACCCGCGCCACGGCCGCCTCGAATTCGTCGAGGGTCTTCTGGGTGACCGCTTTGGCCTCTTCGACCAGCTTGCTGCCGCGGGCGAGACGCTCGGTCAGTTCGGCGATGCGAGTGTGGATCGCGATCGCCCCGTCCAGCGCGGACAGCTCACCGAGCTCGGCCCGCCGTGCGTCGATCTCGACTGCCGCAGCCTGTGCTACTGCCAGCTTCTCCCGAGCGTCGTCGACCCCTGACCGAGCTGCAGCCAACGCCGCGCTCATGTCGTCAAGACCCACGGGCGCCTTGACCGCCGCCAACCGTCCCAGGTCCACGACGACCCGTTCTCTCGCCTCCCGAGCCTCTCGCAATGCCGTGGCCGCCTTCTCCTGCGTGGCCGCAGCCTCGGCGACGAAGTCCCGGAGTGACACGAGTCGATCGAGCCGATGCTGGGCTTGGATGACCTGGTCCTCGTCGACCAGGAGGTCGTGGCACTGCGCGTCGATGACGGCGATCTCACCTTCCAGCCGGGTCGCGTGGGACGCGCCGCGCTTGCGCATTTCCTCGTACACACCGAGGTCCAGCAACTGCTTGAGCAGCTTCTCCCGGGCGGCGGGACCGTCTTCGAGGAATGCCGCGAACCGACCCTGCGGCAACACGACGGTCCGCGTGAAGTGATCAAATCCGAGGCCGAGCAACCGCACGATGCGGGCATCGACCTCGCGCACGCCCTCCAGCGCCACGCCCGGGCCTTCCAGGCGGACATCCCGCTGGGAGGCGCCCTCCCCATGTCGCACGATGAGTCGACTCACCGTCCACGTCTCACCCTCGACCTCGAACACCAGCCGAATCCGCGCTTCGGGCTTTCCGAGCGACACGACAGGAGCGACGCCGGTCAGCCGGGGTATCGAGCCGTACAGCGCGAAGCAGATGGCGTCGATGATGCTCGATTTTCCCGATCCGGTCGGGCCGGTCAACGCAAAGAGGTCCGCGCCCTGGAAGTCGATGTCCGTCGGTGCTCGATAGGCAGTGAACCCGGCAAGGTGAAGAGCGACCGGTCTCATGACACCTCGTCGAACAACTCGTCGAAGATCGTCACCAGCCCGACGTCGGCCTGCTGGTGTTCGAGGTATTCGACAAAGAGCTCCCGGGGCGGGCGACCGAGGCGCGCCCGTTCGGGAGGCGTTGCCGAATCCTGTGTCCGCTCGAGGACCACATCGACCGCTCCCGGTATCCGTTGCCGCACCTCTTCGGCGAGCCCGACGCGAGGGGTTTCTTCGAGCACGACGCGGATGTGTGCCTCCCCCATCGCCTCGGCCTGTTCGAAGACCTGTGGCAACGTCCCGCGCAGCACCGCGAGCCGAGTGCCACCGATCAGGGGCAGTTCGGTGAGCTTCGCCGGCCGACCCGGCTCGGCCTCCACCAACACCGTCGACTTCTGCTCCCCGGCCTCGCCGAAGTCGAGTTGCAGCGGGGACCCCGAGTAGCGGACCGGTGCGGCCGTGGGAACCCGTTGCGGACGATGGAGATGGCCGAGCGCCACATAGCTGAGGGACCCCGGAAACGCCTGGGCCGGGAGCGAGTATTCGAAGACGGTGTGCGCCACACGTTCGCTGCCTGCGGTCATCTTCGGTTCCACATGCATCATCAGGTGGGCGACCACGAGATTCACGGTGCCGGTGGTGAGGTCGGCGGTCAGCGACTCGATCACCCGTCGCATCCTGTCGATGTACGCCACCACGTTGTCGTCTCGGTCCCGTCCGATGAGATCGTCGGCGGAAACGATGGCCCGCTGGCTCGTCCAGGGAATCGGCACGACCCGCGTGCCGATGGATGCGAAGTCGAGCACTCCCCCGTCGTCAGGTGGGCGGAGGGCAGAGATCGCCGTCACCCTGCCCAGTGCCAGCAGCGGCTGCAAAGCCTCGAATCGCCGTGGATTGTCGTGGTTGCCTGCCACGACGACCACCGGCGCGACGTCCGCGAGATCGAGAAGCGCCCGGAAGACGATGCTCTCGGACTCCGGCGGCGGTGCCGCGGAGTCGAACAGGTCACCCGCCACCAACACCAGATCCACCGACTGCGAGGACGCCTGCTCGACGATCTCGGCGAGCACCTCACGATGCTCCCCAGCCCGGCTGCGGCCCCGTATCGCTCGCCCCACGTGCCAGTCCGAAGTGTGCAGCGCCTTCACGTCGCCGACTGTATCGCCCGGTACCGACACTTCTCCGATACCCTCGCCCGACGATGCGGATCGAGTACCCCCACCGCCACGAGCGGTTCGGCGCTGTCCGCATCCACGAGACCACCCAAGTCATCGAACTCGACTCCGGCCTCGATGGCGACCCCGACGCGACCACCGTGGACGGCAGACTCGTCAACCTCGTTCCGCCTGCTGCGATTCATGCCGTCGAACAGCACATGGCCATCGTCGTGCCCACCAAGAACGAACGCCGCAAGGTCATCGAAGGCGTGCTGTCGGGAATTCCCCATGACTGCCTGATCGTGCTGGTCTCCGCATCCGAACGGGCCCCCGTCGACCGGTTCGGCCTCGAACTCGAACTACTGGATCGGTTCTGTCGTGTGGCAGATCGTCCGGCAGTGGCCGTCCATCAGGACGATCCGGGCCTGGCCGATGCGCTCGGCAGCTCGGGGATGGGCGACCTGATCGACGGCCATCTCGTGCGGCGCGGGAAGGGAGAAGCGATGGTGATCGGCATGCTCATGGCCGCGCTCGCTCAGAAAGCGCACGTGGGCTTCATCGATGCCGACAACTACGTTCCGGGGGCGGTCCACGAGTATGTGAAGGTGTTCGCGGCGGGCCTCCACCTCGCGCCCACCCCGTACGCGATGGTGCGGATCTCATGGCAGTCCAAGCCGAAGGTCGAAGAGGGGCGGCTCGTCTTCAACCGGTGGGGCCGGACCACCCACGTCACCAATCGGTTCCTCAATCTGGTGCTCTCCCATTACAACGGCTTTGGCACAGAGGTGATCCGGACTGGGAACGCAGGTGAGCACGCGATGACGATGGAACTGGCCAAGAGACTTCGTTTCGCCGGCGGCTTCGCGGTGGAGCCCTACGAGTTTGTCGAGTTATTCGAGCAGTTCGGCGGCGTCGGACCATCGCCGCACCCAGAGGTGTCCTCGGTGGACGTCTTTCAGGTGGAGACTCGCAACCCACACTTTCACGAGGACAAGGGCGACGCACATGTCTCCGGGATGCGAACGGAGTCGATCGAATCGGTCATGTCGTCTCCGCTGTGTCCCGAGCCGGTGCGGGCAGAGATCCTCGACTTTCTCCGCACCGAAACCGGCTCCGCCCACCCGCCCGGCACACCACACATCTACCAACCCTGGGAACGCGCCGATCTGGGCGCGTTCGCCGAACACCTCCGCAAAGCGGACAGCGCAGTGGAGTTTCCCTCGACAGGATCGATCCTCCGGCGCTGACGCCGACTGGGACAGCCACTCAGATCCGAGGCGGCTTGAATCCCGACTTCTCGATCACCCGATCGCGGGATTCCCCGGTCATCCTGCGAACTGCAGCCCAGTCGACGTGCGAGAGCCTGCCAGCCCGATTCATCACCCGGCCGGCGATCAGCACCGTGTCGACGTTGCTGGTGTCCACGCCCACGACGATGGCAGTCGCCGGATCGTCCAGCGGGGTGACGTTGAGGCGGTCGGTCCGAAGCATCAGTGCCAGTACACACTTCGGCGCCCACGTCACCGTCGGATCAGGGGAAGTGTCCGTTCGGCAATGTGGCGTCCGATGGCAAGACTGGCAGTGGCACCCGGGGACGGTGCATTGAGCACGTGGATGGTCGAACCTGCCTCTTCGAACACGAAGTCATCGACGAGCGACCCGTCGGACGCGACCGCCTGTGCGCGGACACCCGAGCCGCCCGCCAGCAGGTCGGAAGCGGTCATCCCCGGGACGAGACGCCCCGCCAGACGGGCGTATAGCCGGCGCGACCGTGAATTCATCAACTCCTTGGCGCCGGACCGCCAATGTCGGGCCGCGAGCCGGCGAAAGCCGGCATGTCGCACCGTCTCGGCGAGGTCCGACCAGTCGGGAGAAGTTCCCCGATAGTGCTCCCGTCCGAGCGCGAGCAGCGCATTCGGTCCCACTTCCACCGCGCCGTCGATCCGTCGCGTGAAGTGGACTCCGAGAAATGGAAAGCGCGGGTCGGGGACGGGGTAGATCAGCGCGCGTACGAGGTCGGCTGCGGGCGCCGCGAGCTTGTAGTACTCGCCCCGAAACGGGACGATGCGGACACGAGGCGTGACCCCTGCCATCGCCGCCACCCTGTCGGAGTGGAGGCCCGAACAGTTGACCAGGGATCGCGCCATGAATCGTTCACCTCCGGCGCGCACCTCGACTCCGTCGGCCCTGTGCGCGATGCTCTCCACTGCATGGGAGGTGCGGATCTCGGCCCCGGAACGGGCGAGCAGGGCTGCGACGTGTTCGGCGACGGCGGGAAAGTCCGCCACGCCGGCCTCGGGAACGAGCAGCGCGGCCAGACCGACCGCATGCGGCTCGAATGCAGCGATCTCGTCGGCGGACAGCCGCTTCAGTCCTTCGAGACCGTTCGCCCGACCCCGACGCTCCAGTTCGTCGAGGGCGGTGATTTCGGACGGATCGGTCGCGATCACGAGCTTGCCCGACCGATCGGCGGCGATATGCGCCTCGTCGCATAGGGCGTACATCGCTTCCCGGCCTTCGACACACAACCGGGCCTTCAACGAGCCGGGCTTGTAATAAAGCCCCGAGTGGACGACTCCGCTGTTGTGGCTGCTCTGGTGGCGGGCCACGCCGTCCTCTTTGTCCAATACCAGCACCGCGAGACCGGGCCGCAACTCCGTCAGAGCACGAGCGGTCGCCAATCCGACGAGTCCCGCACCCACCACACACACGTCGAATGTCATCCCGCCGTTCACATCCCTCTTCCCCTGCTGCTCAGTCACACTGCGCACCATGTCTCATGGAGGTACATCCTCGAGTCCCGGAGTCTGCCAGAGTCCGCCAGCCTCATCTCACAACTGGAAGCCGGCATGTCGAAGCCCTCGTTGTCACCCCATGGCCCATGACGGGGTGTGGTCGCGGGTGGCCACCCCCGTGGGTCTGCGAGCGTCGGTCAGCGGCCGACGTCGAGCCCCGCGAACGGGTCCTCCGGTCCGCCGGAGGGAACCGCTGTTGAGGCCTCGGATGCCCGCGTCGCCCACGCCGGGAACGGGAACTCGAGCACGAGCGGCACCGGGAGTTCCGGTTGGGAGACGATCATCGTCCCGGGTTTCAGGATCGTGGACCGTTGCCGCTGTACCGTCGGGAGGAAGCCGTATTCCTCCCGTGCGGCCTCGGCAGAGTCGAGACGTCCGACTACTCGGATCGACGAGTTGGCGATGATGCGGCGTTCGATCTCCGAGGCCGTCTGTTGGGCACCGACGAGGATGACACCCAGGCTCCTCCCCCGCTCGGCGACATCCAGCAGGATCTCCTTGATCGGACTGGAGCCGTCCCGAGGGGCGTACTTGTTCAATTCGTCGAGGACCAGGAACAAGAGCTCGTCGGACTGACCGGCGCGTTCCTTGAACTCGAACTGACGCCGAATGGTGACGCCGACGACGAACCGTTTGGCGCGATCGTTGAGATTGTGGATGTCGACCACCGTCACCTGACTGTCCAGGCTGATCTGGTGCTTGGCGGCGTTCACGACATCGCCGCGGATCAGGCGCTCGACGTGTCGCACCGAACCCAGCAGGCGACGAACAAAGGCATTGACGGTCCCCATTCCAATCGCCGGCCCGGCCCAGTCGTCGTCGGTGACGCGCCGTTGGATGAGTTGGGTGAGGTCCGTGAAGGTCCGCACCGTCTCGCCATCCAACATCACCGCCCCATCGTCGAGGGCCACCGCCTTGTGCAGCCGCGCCATGACGTTGTGGATCACCATCGTGTACTGCGCCCTGTCGTCCTCGGCGTCGGCGAACAGAAACGGGAGCAGATCGTCGTGACAGAACTGTTCGAGAGTCCAGAAGAAGCTCGTCACGACGCCATCGGTGCGCGAGTAGACATCGGGGGCCGCCACGGATCCCCCCGGCCTCGGTGGGGCGTACACCGAAAGCGACGCGAACGCCTCGGCGGGAAGCCCCAGGGTTCCGTAGCGGGCGGCCTGGTCCGGATCGAGAGCCGAGTTCGGACGATCCAAGAACAGCAGGTCCTCGCCCTTGACGTTGAAGATCAGGGCTTTGGTGTTGACCGCTCGCGCCCCGAGCACCCCGCTCGTGAAGATCGAGTGCAGCAAGAACGTGGCATAGGTGGTCTTCGTGGCGACTCCCGAGATCCCCGAGATGTTGACGTGGGCTCCACGCCGGCCGTCGAGGAACTCGAGGTTGACGAACAGCGGCTCACCGGATCGTGACAGGCCGATCGGGAGGCGCTCGTCCATCCGGTCGAAGAACAGGGCCTTCTCCCGCTCGTCTCCCACCGCTCGGCGCACGGCCTGTCCCGGCCGGGGTGGGACGAACGTCTCAGGCTCGAAACGAGTGGCTGCGATCTTCGCCGACTCGGCGACCTCTGCGGGAAGCACACCGTCCTCGATGAGGAACACATCGGAGTCGAAACGTGCCCCCTCGTGGCGCGCCCGGACTTGTGACACCATCCCGAACATGGAGACCAACTCCCCACCGGGCAGGACCCGCTCGAGTGCCACGACGTCGTCGAGTTGCAGGTACTGGCCTTCGGCGACCGCGACCCAGAATTCCAGGGGCGTGGCGTCCTCGGTGCCGATGACCCGCCCCACGGTGGGCTGGTCCGAATGGTGCTCGCTCATCTCCGGCGAGGGTATCAGTGGGCAGTGTTAGCGTCTGCCGCTTCGTTCGACCACAATCGCCCGGTGGTGTTCCAACCCAGGAAGTGGCAGCCGCCCCGCGATCACGGCCTCGTCGGTCCGTTCGCCGTCAACGACCACCTTCGCGCCGCCGCCCTGTGGGACACGACGGGCACCGGCCCCGAAGATGTGGCGATCGACGGTCGCGGACGCCCGGTGAGCGGACTCCGTGACGGAAGGATCGTGCGCTTCTCGCCCGACGGCGGGCCTCCTGAAACGATCGGCGATGTCGGGGGTCGCCCCCTCGGAGTCGAACTCGACGCCGACGGCGAGTCGTTCATCATCTGCAATGCCGACATAGGCCTGCAGCGGCTTTCCCCCGACGGCTCCGTCGAGGTGCTCGCCCACGGGTATCGAGGGGTCCCGTTCTTGCTCACCAACAACGCCGCAGTCGCTGGGGACGGCACGATCTTCTTCTCGGTGTCATCGCACCGGTGGCCGCTGTCCCGGTACAACACCGACCTCCTGGAACGCTCGGCGACCGGAGCGTTGTACCGGCGCGACACGAACGGCGACCTCGACGTCGTACTCGACGGGTTGGTCTTCGCCAACGGGGTGGCGCTTGCAACGGCAGAGCGCTTCGTGCTCGTTGCCGAACTCGGCAGTTACCGCATCCACCGGGTGTGGCTCAAAGGACCGGACGCCGGAAGCCACGACATGTTCTGCGAGAACCTTCCCGGCTTGCCCGACAACCTCAACCTGAGCGACGGGCTGTTCTGGTGCGGCTTCCCCCGCCCCCGCGACCGGAAGCTCGACGCCACCGCGAATCTGCCGCACTCTCGCGCGCTCATCCATCGGCTTCCCGCGGGGTTGCATCCAAAAGTCTCCCGCCATGGTTTCGTCGCCGCCTTCGACGAGACCGGCACCGTGATTGCCAACCTCCAGGATTCCACGGGACGCGTGGGGTTCACCACCTCGGCGATCTCGCACGGACGGCTCCTGTACGTCGGAAGCCTGCGGGAACCACACCTTGCGGTCGTCGCGCTTGCGGAACGGCTCACCGGATGACCTTCCGTTCCGAAAGTCGCCAGATCGGGACGGTCCGACTGGTGGCCCTGAAGCTCGTCCTCAACACGGGGATTCGTCTGGTGTACCCGTTTCTCCCTGCGATCGCCCGCGGACTGGGCATCAGCATCGGGCAGGCGGGCGCCCTGGTGTCGATGCGCTGGGTGGCCGGGTTCGCCTCGCCCGTGGCGATCGGGCTGGCAGGGACGAGAGCCACCAGCCGCGCCCTCCTCCTCGTCGGGCTGGCAGTGTTCGCGATCGGATCACTGGTCACCGCTCTGCTCGGAGTCTTCGCCGGGGCGCTCATCGGGTTCGCGCTCATCGGTTTCGCCAAGCCTCTCTTCGATGTCGGAGCGCAGGCACACGTCGCCGAGCGTGTCCCGTGGCACCGTCGCAGCCGTCACATCGGTCTGCTCGAAGTCGCCTGGGCAGGTGGCCTCCTCATCGGCGCCCCGATGGCGGGCTGGCTCATCGAGCGCGGCGCATGGAACACCCCGTTTCTCATCCTCGGCATCCTGTCGGCCGTCGGCATGGTGGCGGTGGCGAGGATGGATCGGGTCGAGACCGAGGCGGTCATCGACATCGGCGAGAAGCCAAAGGTGCGCGGACCGGCGCTGTGGTTTCTGGTCGTCGGCGGCATCGTCGGGTTTGCCCTCGAAATACTGCTGGTGAACCTCGGCACCTGGCTGGAGAACAGCTTCGGGCTGGCACTACTGGCACTGGGCGGGGTCGGCACCGTCATCGGCGTCGCCGAACTCATCGGCGAGGGCGGTGTCGTGGCGATCACCGACAAGGTCAACAAGAGGAACGCGCTCGCCCTCGCCCTGGCCCTGGCCGCCGTCGTGTTCGTGGTCCTCGCGATGGTCGCCGACTCCCTGGTGGTGGGGGTCGGCGTCCTGGCGGTGGGCATCGCACTCATCGAGTACACGATCGTCTCGGGCATGTCCGTTGCGACCGAGATCCACCCGGGAAACCGGACCGGCTATCTGGCGTGGTTCGCAGTTGCGACCGGGGTGGGACGGATCGCCGGCGATCTCGCCGGTCCGTGGATGTTCGGAGTCGGTGGAATCCGTGTCACGTCCTTCGTCGCCGCGGGATCCGCGCTCGCCGGCGCCGCCCTCCTACTCCGCCTCCCCACCCTGGAGTCCAATCGAACCCAGGGTTAGATCGGACGCCGGCGTCCGATCTAGCGCAAAGAAGCAGAACTCTCAGCCCCCGAACCCGAACTGCGGGCCCGTGACTACGTCCAGTGTGGTCTGGAACCCAGGGTTTGGGACTACGTCGAGAGGTGGGTGGTGAGGGTTTGGAGCATGGTGAGGCAGCGTTCGAGTTCGGAGATCTCGATGTACTCGTCGGGGCGGTGGGCCAACTCGATCGAACCGGGACCGCAGACGATCGCCGGGATGCCTGCCGCCTGATAGATCCCGGCTTCGGTGCCGAAGGAGACGACCGAAGTGGGCACGTTGCCGAGCAGCGCCCGTCCCAGCGCCACGGCCGGCGAACCGGCGTCCTTCTCGAGACCGCCGACCGCGCCCTCCGTGTATGTCACGATGGAGGCATCGGGGTGGACGTGGGCCATCGCACTCTTCATCTCCTGTTCGGTGGCCTGCAAACCGGCGAGCACGAAGTCGGCATCGGCCCGGCTCACCGGACGCATCTCCCACTCGATGACGCACTCGCCGGCCACCACGTTGCGCGCCGTGCCGCCGGCCATGCGGCCGACATTGATCGTCGTATGGGGAGGCTCGTACGGACTGTCTGGGGTCGCGAAGTCCTCGAGCAGTGCGCCCAGCTCCAACAATCGTGACACGTAGCGTGCACCCGCCTGCACCGCGTTCACCGCGCGATCGGGAGCCGACCCGTGCCCAGCGAGCCCGGTGATGGTCGTCGTGTACTCGTAGCAACCCTTGTGGGCGTCGATGATGGCCATCTCGGTCGGCTCTCCCACGATCGCCGCGGCAGGCACGGGGCCGGTGCGTAGTAGCTCGGAGACGAGGATCGGAGCGCTGCGGCAGCCGACCTCCTCGTCGAACGTGAGGGCGACCTGGACAGGGCGTTGCAGCTCCGCCGCCGCGAATGTCGGAGCCATCGCAAGCACGCACGCGATGAATCCCTTCATGTCCACCGCCCCCCGGCCATAGATGCGCTGTTCCCTCCGCATGGCGAGAAACGGTGCCCCCGTCCAGGCCTCCTCATCGGCGGGAACCACATCGGTGTGACCGGAGAGCACGACGCCACCGTCGACGGCCGGTCCGATCGTGGCGAGGAGGTTCGCTTTCGGTTCCTCGGGATGGTGGGTCAGCACCACCTGGGCACCGACTGCCTCGAGTCGAGCCGCCGCGTACTCGATGAGATCCAGATTCGACTCGGATGTGACCGTCGGAAATCCGATGAGGTCGCCCAGGATCAGCATCGTTTCGTTGCGGAGATCCATCAGAACACGCTCCCGGCCGGCTTCTGCAGCCCGTTCACTTGACGAAGAGTTGCCTGGGCACGTCGCAGAAGGTCTCAGCCGGGCCGTCTTCGGTGATGAGAAAGCTCTCGGTGATCTCGATACCCCACGATTCCATCCACAGCCCCGGCATGAAGTGGAACGTCATCCCGGGTTCGAGAATCGTGTGGTCGCTGCGACGCAGGCTGATCGTTCTCTCGCCCCAATCGGGGGGATAGCTCAGACCGATCGGGTACCCGCAGCGGCTCTCCTTCGACACTCCGAAGCGATCGAGTGCGTCGAAGAGCGCGTGCGCGACATCGCTGGCTCGGTTTCCGGCCCTGGCCTTGTCCAAGCCTGCTTCGAGACCCTCGACCACCGCCCGCTCGGCGTTACGAATCTCCGGCCTGGGCTTGCCGAGAAAGACCGTGCGACACAGCGGCACGTGATAGCGACGGTGGCATCCGGCGATCTCGAAGAACGTGCCATACCCGGCTTCGAACGGACGGTCGTTCCACGTGAGATGAGGCGCAGACGCATCCAGTCCGGTCGGGACCATCGGCACGATCGCCGGGTAGTCGCCTCCGAACTCGTCGGTGCCCCGGATCCCGGTTCGATAGATCTCGGCGACGAGGTCGTTCTTGCGGATGCCGGGCTCGACCATCTCGAAGATCGTCTCGTGCATCTTCTCGACGATGCGCGCCGCCCGCCGCATGTAGGTGAGTTCCTGGTCGGACTTGATCGTCCGCTGCCAGTTCACGAGACCCGTGGCGTCCACCACCTCGGCCTCGGCGAGACCGTCGACCAGCACCTGATGTGACCTGGCCGAATAGTAATAGTTGTCCATCTCCACGCCGGTACGAAGCCGATCCCAGCCGAATTCCCGCAGGGTGGCCACGAGATGCTCGTAGGCATGGCGCTCTCGGGACATCACGTAGTCGTCGGGGAATCCGACGATGCGCTGATGGTCCAAGTACACGGTGCGCTTCGCCCCGTTCGAGTCGATCCCCCGGCCCCACCACACCGGGTCGGCATCGTGGGTGACGAGCACTGCCTGGGGTGTGTAGAAGGACCATCCGTCGTAGCCGGTGAGCCACGCCATGTTTGACGGGTCGGGACAAATCATCAACGCGATGCCGCGGCGATCCATTTCGGCGCGGACCTTGGAGAGACGGGTGTCGTATTCGGCCAGCGTGAACGGCAGCTCGACCGCCGTTGCCGAGGGCATCAATGCTGTAGCACGGCTTGAAGGAACGACTTCGTGCGGTCGTGTTCGGGTTGTTTGAAGATCTTGGAGGGCGGACCGTCTTCGAGGATCTTGCCGTGATCGAACATCACCACCCGGTCGGCGATTTCGCTGGCGAAGCCCATCTCGTGGGTGACGAGCATCATCGTCATCTCTCCTTGTTCGGCCAGTTCACGGAGCACCCCGAGCACCTCCCCGACCAACTCGGGGTCCAGGGCCGATGTCACCTCGTCGAAGCACATGACCTTGGGGTCGATGGCAAGGGACCGGGCGATCGCCACCCGCTGTTTCTGTCCGCCGGACAGTTCGGACGGGCGGTGGCCGAGCTTGTCGCCGAGTCCCACCGACTCGAGCAGTGCCACCGCCTGCTCCTCGGCTTCCTCCTTGCTCTTCCCCAGCACCTTGATCGGCGCCAGCGTCACGTTCTCGAGCGCCGACATGTGCGGGAAGAGGTTGAAGTGCTGGAAGACCATCGAGACATCCGAGCGCACAGACCGAATGTGCTTCTCGCCGGCGGTGACGAGCTTGTCGTTCTTCTCCTCGTGATACAGATGCCGTCCGTCGATCTCGACTGTTCCCGAGTCGGGGCGTTCCAGCGTCATCGCCACCCGGAGAATCGTGGTCTTCCCCGATCCGCTCGGCCCGATGATCACGACCTTCTCGCCGGGGGCCACAGTCATGTCCAACTCCCGGAGCACGACGTTGTCCCCCCAGGCCTTGGTGACGTCGCGCATACGCACCATCGACTCGGATGTCCGTCCTTCAGGCTGCTTCGTAACCATATTTCCTCTCCAAGAACTGAACGAACAACGCCGCCGGAACACTGACCACCAGGAACATCACCCCGGCCACCGTCATGGTCTCGACGTAGAAGAACGTCTGTGAGCCGATGGACCGGGCCACGAACAGGACGCCGGCGACGCCGATGGACGACCCGAGCGGGGCGTCTTTGATCATCGCCACCAGGAAGTTGCCGAGCGCCGGAATGACTTTCGGAATCGCCTGCGGCAGGATCACCTTCTGCCACGTCGTCGCAGGGCCGAGGTTGAGGGCGGTGGCAGCCTCCCACTGGCCTTTTTCGACGGCGTTGATGCCCGCCCGGTACGCCTCCGACGCATACGTGGCGTAGTGCACTCCGAGTCCGAGAATCAGCGAAGTCCTCGCCCCCAGCACGATTCCGATCTCGGGCAGGGCGAAGAAGATGAAGAACAGTTGGATCAGCAGCGGGGTGCTGCGGATGAAGTCGATGACCGCCGCAAAAGGCCATGCGATCCAACGTCGTTGTGAGCGCCGGCCGAGAGCCAGGAAGAGCCCGAGGATCATGGCGATGGTGATGCCGGCGATGGTGGCCTGGATGATGACCAGCATTCCACCCCAGAGATCCGGGAGGTACTCCCAGACGACGTCCCAGTTCCACACCGGCCGATCGGCGAGCTGGTTCATCCTGTCACCCCGACGCCGGCGGCGGGCTTACCGGCCTTCTTGGCCCGTTGCGGAGCGACACCGAACCTCGCGGCCGACTTGCGCTCGGCGAGTTTGAACACGCGGTCGATGAGGAACGCGAGGATGAAGTAGATGATGAGGACGTTGAGGTAGAGGACCGGGGTGGTCGCGGAGTCAGACAGCACGACCGAGTTCACCCGCAGCTTCTGGACCTCGAACGCCAGGTCGGACAGCGTGATCAACGAAACGAGGGCGGTGCCCTTCATGACTTCGATCACGAGGTTGCCGTACGGCGGGAGGATCACCGGTACGGCCTGCGGAAGCACGATGTGGCGCAGCCGTTGGGTGTTGGTGAGATTGAGCGCCACCGCCGCCTCGGACTGGCCTTTCGGCACCGACAAGACCGCACCGCGCACGATCTCGGCGCCGTACGCACCCATGTTCATGCCGAGGGCGAGGATGCCGGCGAGCATCGGGGACCATCCCCGAATTCCGAAGAGGATCGGCAAGGCGTAGAACATCCAGAACAACAGGATGATCGCCGACGCGCCGCGGGCGAACTCGACGTAGACCGAGGATCCCCGTCGAACCCACGCTCTCGTCGAGAGTCGGCCGATGCCGAAGATGAGTGACAGCAGGGTGCCGAGAATCACCGAACCCGCCAGCACCTGCAGCGTCACGACCAGGCCCTCCATCAAACGGGCGTAGTTGCTCCCGCTGAGGATGAGGTCTGGCATTCAGTGGTCCTCCGTGATGGGGGTGGACCCGGCAAACCTACCGGGTCCACCCCCAGCTTGCTTGTTCAGGGTGTCGAGAGTTCGTCTGCCGTGAGGGCAGCGGCCTTCTCGACGTCCTCGACGGCGAACCCGAAGCTGGTGACGATCTCTTCGACCGTCCCGTCAGCCTGCAGATTCTTCAACTCGGCATTGAACGCGTCCCGGAATCCCTGATCCAAGAACCCGAAACCGCCACAACCGACCTGCTCGACCCCGTCGATCACAGGGAAGAACCCAGGCGTCGCCTCGATACCGTCCAACGCGTCAGCCTGAGTGTTCACCGTCAGCGCCGTCCCCGACACCGCATCCACCCGGCCTGCATCCAACGCGTCATATTGCGCGTTCACATCCGAGAACCGACTGATCTGATCATCCGGAACGCCCGAATCGACCGCATAACCCTCGTCAACCGCACCAGACAGCACCGCCAACGTCGCACCCGAATCGATGATCGACCCGAAATCACTGATGTCCATCGGGTTGCCCTCGGCCACCGCGAACGCGTTCGACACGCAGTAGTCCGGATCCGAGAAGATGATCTGCTCGGCCCGGTCAGGAGTGATGAACATCCCCGCCGCGATCATGTCGAACTGACCGGCCTGCAGACCCGGAATCAACGTCCCGAACTCCACCACCACCGCCTCGACATTGTCGATACCGAGATTCGCCAAGACCGCCTTGGCCACCTCAGGCGCCTCACCGGTCACATTCCCGTTCTCGTCCTCATACCCGTACGGAACCTCATTCGCGATCCCGACCCGCACCGTCCCCGCATCCTGCAACTCCGCAAGCAGGCCATCGCCCATGGCCTCGGTCGTCGTCGATGCTTCCGTCGTGGCGGTGTCGTCGTCTCCGTCCGCGGCGTCGTCTCCGCCACCGCAGGCCGCGAGCACCAGCGCCAGGAGCGCCAGGAGCCACGCCAGGCGTGATCTGTGTGTGAATGTCATCGGATGTTTCCTCCGGTTTCGTTGCGTGGTCCGGCAATTCGCGTTCGGCCAGACCCGACGGCGTCGGAAGAGCACATGCGTCAATGGGCGGCCATCCATGCCGTTTTTCGGCATCTTCCGATGTCCGCCCGAAGCAGCGACCTCTTCCGTCGCTGATGCCGAGTGTAGGGAAATCCGGTGCCTTGTGTCCACTATGTGTACGATCTGTATCCAATCGGCCGATGAAAGACGAAGCGGCGCGCCTGCCGCCCGGAGGCACAGACCATGACGACGGTCGGGTCCCACGTCTGGGAGAAACCCACCCAACAGCAGATCCACGGCGAGTTGCGCGAGCGCATCACGCTGCTCGATCTCCCACCGGGCACACGGCTGCGCGAAGAGCACCTCGCCGAGGAGTTCGGTGTCAGCCGCACCCCCATTCGGCAGGTTCTGGACCGACTCGAGTTCGAAGGTCTCGCCGAGAGCAGCGAAGGTGCCGGCTCCCGGGTCTCGACGATCGACATGAAGAGGCTCCGGGACGTGTGGGCCGTCCGGGTGAAGATCGGGACCCTCGTCGGCGACTTCGTCCGGCTTCCCGCCTCTGAGGCTGCAATCGCCGAGGTACGGGCGGTACGATCCGACCTCGCCGCGATCAAGGCGCGGCCGGCAGTCCGGGATCTCGGTGTGGCGTACAACCGCTATCACGAGGCAATGCTGTCGATCGTCGACAACGTGACCCTCACCCGCATCCACGATCTGCTGTATGTGCAGACCGCCCGGATGTGGATGCAATTCCTCCCCGAAATGGATCTCGAGACCGAGGTCGAGATCATGGCGGAGGAGGTGAACGAGACCCTCGAAGCCCTCGAGGGCGAATCTGGAGAAAAGCTGGCCGAGATCCGCACCAAGCACATGCGGATGTTGCTCGGTCGGTTCAACGACCACGTCACGAGGATGCCGAATTTCTGATGACTGATCGCAACGAAACACTGGCCGTCTGGGGCGGCGAGAACGGACCACGATTCGAACGGGCGACCCAGGTCCCCGTCGTGCACAGCGTGTCGTTCGGGTACGACGACTTCGACGAGTGGCTCGATGTGGCGGTGGGAAAAGCGCCCGGTCACATCTACGGACGCAACACCAACCCGACCGTGGACGTCTTCGAGGAAAAGGTCCGCTTGCTGGAAGGCGCCGAGGCGGCCACGTCGGCGTCCACGGGGATGGCGGTCATCAGCAACACCCTGCACTCGCTCCTGACGCCGGGCTCACGGGTCGTCAGCGTCAAGGACACCTACGGCGGAACCGCCAAGATCTTCACCGACTTTCTCCCCCGCGCCGGGGTGGAAGTCGACCTCCGGGACACCACCGACTTCGACGCGATCGAAGAAGCCGTCGCCAAAGGGTGCGACGTCCTGTACCTGGAGACACCCACCAACCCCACCCTCAAAGTGCTCGACCTCGAACGACTCGCCGCGGCGGGTCATGCGGCGGGAGCAACCGTGATCGTCGACAACACCTTCGCCACTCCCATCAACCAGAACCCCCTGGCACTGGGCGCCGACCTCGTCGTGCACAGCGCCACCAAAGTCCTCGGCGGTCACGCCGATGCGCTCGGAGGCGTCGTCGCGGGTTCCGAAGCCCTCGTGCACGGCGTCTATCAGTACCGCGAGATCAACGGCGCCACCCTCCACCCGATGGCCGCGTACCTGCTGCTCCGAGGGATGAAGACGCTGCATCTCCGGGTGGAGCGCCAGAGTTCGAACGCCCAGCGCATCGCCGAATTTCTCGAAGGGCACCCGAAAGTGCCGGTGGTCAACTATCCGGGCCTGCGGTCGCATCCCCAACACGACATCGCCACCCGCCAGATGAGAGGGTTCGGGGGAATGCTCAGCTTCGGACTCGACGGGGAACTCGATGCGGTGCGGCGGTTCCTTCCGGCGCTTCGCCTGGCGAACGGCGCCGCCAATCTCGGCTCGGTCGAAACCATCGTGGGACCCCCGGCCACCACGAGCCACGTCGAATGCACGGCCGAAGAGCGCGCCGCGCTCGGCATCCCGGAGGGGCTGATCCGCTACTCCACGGGGATCGAGCATGTCGACGATCTCCTCGAGGATCTCGACCAGGCCCTCGGCCAGGTGTGAGCGACGGCGTGGGAACGATCTCGGTCCTCACCGAATCCGACCTCCGCTCCGTGATGGGCCTCGATGAAGAGGCGCTGGCCGCCATCGAATCGGTGTACCCGTTGATCACCTCCGGCATCGCGGTGATGCCTCCGATCATGCGTATCGACGTCCCTTCCCACAACGGCGAGATCGACATCAAATCGGCGTTCCTCCCCGGCCATCCCGGAATCGCCGTCAAGATGTCCGCGGGCTTCTTCGACAACCCGTCGCGGGGACTTCCCAGTCTCGGCGGATTGATGGTGGTGCTCGACGCCGAGACCGGCGTTCCGCGGGCGGCTCTGTTCGACAACGGATATCTGACCGATGTGCGTACGGCCCTCGCCGGAGCCGTCGCGGCAAGGCATCTGTCGAATCCCGATACAACCCGGGCGGCCATCATCGGGGCGGGGATGCAAGCGCGTCTGCAGTTGGAAGCGCTCCTGCTGGTTCGTGACCTCACCGAGGCGTCCGTGTGGGCGAGGGACTCGATCAAGGCGATCGCTTTCGCCGAACGCGCCGCCCGCGACCTCGGCATTGAGGTCTCCGCGGCCGCCACGCCCGAGACCGCCGTGGCGGGAGCAGACGTCGTAGTCACCACCACGCCATCGACGAGGCCGTTGCTCGACGCATCGATGATCGAGACGGGCACACACGTGACCGCGGTGGGTTCGGACGCCGAGCACAAACAGGAGCTCGACGTTTCCCTCGTCACCGCCGCAGATCTCTTCGTGTGTGACTCCATCCCCCAGAGTCGTCGACTCGGCGAACTGCGCACGGTGACGGCGGGCGGCATCGACGTGCACCCGGTGGAACTCGGGGCGGTGATCGACGGTGTCGTCGGCCGGCCGAACGCATCCAGCGTGACCGTGTGCGATCTGACCGGAACGGGCGCCCAGGACACTGCGATCGCCGGTCTGGCGGTGCAACGCTGTCAGTCGGCGGGTTTGGGGACGACCATTGGGACGTGAGATGCCCGCCGACGTCCCGCATCTGGCCGACATCGGTCGCGCCGCCGAGCGAATCCGGGGAATCGCGACCCGGACACCGATCGTCGACTCCCCCGACCTTGCCGAGGTCGCCGTCTCGCTGAAACTCGAGACCATTCAGCCCACCGGCAGCTTCAAGATCAGAGGCGCAGCCTCCCGGATACGGTCGCTCCCGGAGTCGGATCGGGCACGGGGAGTCGTGACGGCCTCCACCGGAAACCACGGGCGCGCGGTGGCACACGTCGCGCGGAGCCTCGGTATCGAAGCCACCGTGTGCGTGTCAGAAGGGGTCCCTGCGGGCAAGGTCGCCGCACTCGAAGCCCTCGGATGTGAGCTGGTGGTGGACGGCGCGTCGCAGAGCGAGGCGCTCGTCAACGCCCACCGGCTGGTTTCGGACCGGGGGATGACACTGATCCACCCCTTCGACGACCCCGACGTGATCGCCGGACAGGGGACGATCGGGATCGAACTCCTCGACCAGGTCCCCGACGTGACGACCGTACTCGTGCCACTCTCCGGAGGAGGACTCGCCGCAGGAGTCGCCACCGCAATCAAGGAAACCGACCCCACGATCCGGGTGATCGGGATCTCGATGCAACGGTCCGCAGTGATGGCGGCGAGCCTCGCGGCGGGTGAGCCGGTGGACATGCCGGAGCGGCCGACGCTCGCCGACAGCCTCCAGGGTGGCATCGGGTTGGACAACCGATACACCTTCGGCATCGTCCAACAGCACATCGACGAGGTCGTGCTCCTCGACGAACGCGAGATCTGGCAGGCCATGTTGTTCGCCCTCCAGCACCATCGACTCGTCCTTGAAGGTGGTGCAGCCGTGGGCATCGGCGCCCTGCTGGCAGGAAAGGTGGTTCCCACGGGACCGACCGCCGTCATCTGCACCGGGTCCAACGTGGAGCCGCGTCACCTGGCGGAACTGGCCGACGAGTTGAGTGCCGCGGCTCGGCGGGACAACGGACCAGACTGAGCGAATGAACCCGGCACTCGTCTTGTTCATTGCCCTCGTCGGAGGGATCGCCATCGCGCTGCAGGCGCAGTTCGCCGGCGTCCTCGACACCCGGATGGGGACGCTCGACGCCGTCACCGTGAGTTTCGTCACCGGTGGCGTCGTCATCGCCCTGACGCGAGTCACCGCAGGAGGTATCGACACGTCGGTGTGGAGAGGCGCCCCGTGGTGGGCGTACCTGGTGGGAGTGCTCGCCCTCGTCATCGTCGGGACCATCGGTTTCGCAGCGCCCAGGATCGGCCTGGTCCCCACCCTCGCCACGGTCACGGTCGCCCAGTTCGTCACGAGTTCGACGATCGCACACTTCGGCTGGTTCGAGGGGACCGCCGAGCCGATCGACCTCGAAACTGCCATCGGTATCGCTCTGCTGTGTGTCGGAGCGTGGCTCGTTCTTCGCTGAAGCTCAGGCGGCGATGAGCGCCATTGCCACCACGGCCAGTCCGAGACCGACCCACTGGTAGCGGCGGACTGCTTCTTTCAGAATGAGCGCGGACAGCACGACTGTCACCGCCGGATACAGCGAAGACACCACCGCTCCTTCGCCCAGCGGCCCACGCTGCAATGCCAGCAGGATGAACACGTTCGCGAGCATGTCTCCGACGCCGACCGCGCCGATGAGACGGGCAGTGGACCGGTCGACGGACGCAGCCGGGGTGCTGCGCCGCAGCGTCAGCATCAGCAGCACTGCCACCGACGCGGCGCGAGCGGGAATCAACGGCCACAAGCCCGCCGTCTCCGGAATCGGGGACAGGAACACGAAGAAGAGCCCGAAACCAAGTCCTGCGAGCACCCCGAGCGAAAACCCGGACGCCTTCTCCAGACGTCCCCCGCTGACCAGCCAAACGGCGACCGCCGCCAGCACGAAACCCAGCAGAGTGATCACCGAAGGGCGTTCGCCCAGCCCGAAACCGACGACGGCGGGCACCACGCCGGAGAGCACGCCTGACATCGGAGCGACGACTGCGGCACGCCCGCGCGACAAACCGGAGTACAAGGACACCAGCCCCAGCGCCCCCGCCAGACCGGCGGCGCCGGCCCAGACGACATCGACGAGTCCGATGCCGCCACCGAAGAGCGGAGCGGCGACGAGCCCGAGACCGAGACCGACGATCTGGGACCACAAGACGACTCGGATGGCATCCGCTCTGCGAGTGGCCATCCCCCCGTAGAAGTCCGATGCCCCGTACGTGAGCGCGGCCAGGCCCGCAAAGAGGAGAGGTGTCATGCCGGCGACAGGCTATCGCCTCACCGGACCGGGACGATCCTCCGGATGGCGTCGGTCGTCAGCACATACACCTCGCCGGTGTGATCCACGCCGAATGACACGACATTGCCGCCGACACCGACATCATCGGTCCAATCGGTGGGGTCGACCACCTCCCCGTTCTCGAAGAGGAAACTGCGCAGCCACCCGCCGCAATAGTCCGAGTACAGGTAGTGACCCTCGAGTTCGGGAATGGCAGTGCCGCGATACACGACGCCTCCCGTGATCGAACACGTTCCCGCGTCCCCGTGTTCGATTTCGAGCACCGGGAGCGTGAGACCTTCGACGTCGCAGCCCGACTGCGGCGAGAAGCAGTGGAACCCTTCGGTGATCGGCCAGCCGAAGTTGAACCCCTCCCGGTCGAAACCAACCACGTCGACTTCCTCGTAGGCATTCTGTCCGACGTCTCCGATGTAGATGAGGTCGCCGTCGATCCAGAACCGATAGGGATTGCGGAGCCCGTAGGACCAGAGTTCCGCGTCCGCGGACGACGGGTCGATCCGGACGATTCCCCCCAGCAGCGTCTCGGGGTTCTGACCGTGGCCGAAACGATCGTTGGATCCGCCCCCGTCGCCGAGTCCCACGTACAGCATCGCGTCGGGTCCGACCTGGATCATGCCGCCGTTGTGGTTGGCGGCAGGCTGATCCACCGTCAGCAGCACCTGCTGTTCACCGGTGGTGACTGTGACCGCAGCCACGACCGTGTCGCCGGCCGGGTCCGAGTAGTGCACGTACACGACGTCTCCGTCTGCCGCGTCCATGCCCAGCAGTCCACGCTCCCCGTCCGTCGAGACATCCAAGTCAAAGAGAGGGTTCTCGGAGAGCGATGAACCGTCGAACGAATGGACCCGGCCGTCCCGAAACCCCACCAGTGACATTTCCCCGGTCCACGGCGTCACGATCATCGGGAACCCGAGTCCGTCCGCAACCACCTCGTACGCCAGGCCCTGGAGTTCAGGCGACGGCACGGTGGTCGTCGTGGTGGGCCCGGACGAAGAGGTCTCGGAATCCGTCGACGTCGTCGTCGCCGAGGTCGATGCAGACGTCGCAGGCGGCTCGGCGGTGGTGGTCGTCACGGACTCGCCGCCCGGCGAGCATGCCGCGACGACGGAGAACACGAGGACGGGCACGAATCTCATCGTTTCCGAACCCTATTGGCCCGCCGGCGCAATCCGCTTCGCGTGGGCGCCGTTGGGTACAGTCGCCGGGTGAAAAACGACCGCCGCATCATCTTCGGATGGGCGATGTATGACTGGGCGAACTCGGCCTACTCAACGGTGATCGCCGGAGCAGTCCTGCCGGCATACTTCGTGGGCGAAGTCGTCGGAGACGAAGGCTGGAACGGCCGGTCGGGCGAGTCGCTGTTCGCTTTGACCCTGGCACTCGGCACCCTGCTCTTGTTCCTCGCAATGCCGGTACTCGGCGCGATCGCCGACTTCTCGGCCTCCAAGCGGCGTTTTCTGCGGGTGTTCGCCTACGGGGGATCGTTGTTCACGGCATCGCTCTTCCTGGCGACCAGCGGCAACGTGCTCGCAACGCTCGGACTGTTTCTGCTCGCGCAGATCGGATTCGTCGGCGCCAACGTGTTCTACGACGGCTTCCTCCCGGACATCACCACGCCCGAGACCATCGACAAGGTCAGCTCTCGCGGCTTTGCTCTCGGATACATCGGGGGTGGACTCTGGCTCGGGATCGTCCTCGCACTCACCCAGTTCTCCGCGGACGCCGCGCTCGCCGCCCGCATCGGAATCGGGGCAACCGGACTCTGGTGGGCGGGCTTCACACGCTTCGCCCTCGTGCGATTGCAGGAGTCGGGCCATGCGTCGCATCTTCCCGACGTCGTCACCGTTCCCCGCTCGTGGGTACGGGGCGTCACGTGGCTCTCTTTGGGAATCGCCGGGGGAGCTGGGACGCTGCTGTGGCTCCTCGTCACCGGTGCCGGCGAACTCATCTTCAATTCCGTCCTGCTCGGCTGGATGGTGGCGCTCATCTATTCGGTGTACAGGATCGCCACGTCGCGCTCACCGGCCACGGTCGACCTACGGGGTGAATACACCCGGATCGTCGGGATTGGCTTCGTCCGCATGTTCGACACGGCAGCGAAGCTCCGGCACTTCCCGCAACTGCTCCTGTTCATCGTGGCGTACATGCTCTACAACGACGGAGTCCAGACCACCATCAACGTCTCGGCGGCCTACGCGGCGGGGACGCTCGATCTGGGCATCACGGTCATCGCCGGGACCTTCCTCATCGTGCAATTCGTCGCCTTCGGCGGAGCGCTGCTCTTCGGCTGGCTGGCCTCGAAACTGCACATCAAACGAGCAATTCAGGCGAACCTTGCAGTGTGGATCGTCATCGCCATCCTCGCCTATCAGCTTCCCGTCGGCGAAGCAGTGCCGTTCCTTGCCCTCGGTGTGGTGATCGGCGTCGTGCTCGGTGGGATCCAAGCGCTGAGTCGGAGCCTCTACGGGTCGATGATCCCCGAGGAGGCCTCCGCCGAGTTCTACGGCTTCTACTCGGTGTTCGCCAAATTCTCGGCAATCTGGGGTCCGCTCATCTTCGGACTGGTGAGCGGGTCGGGCGAGTCGAGTCGGGTGGCGATCCTGTCGGTCGTCGTCTTCTTCGTGCTGGGTCTCGCCATCTTCTCCAAAGTCGACGTCGAGGCAGCTCGCCTGTCCAAGGCCGACTGGAGTTTCGAAACCCGCTGACACGGGCTCGTCACCGACGATGCGAGGAACCCAAGGCTGGCTCGGCGTAGGATCGGGGTCATGAACGACGAACGCCCCGAAGAACGCCCCGACGACGAACACGACGCTATCGAAACGTCCGTCGAGTCGCCGCCTCAGGTCTCCGATCGCCCCGGCGTCCCGTGGGGTCTCGCAGGATTCCTGATCGGAGTCGTGCTCCTGGTGATCTTCGTCGTCCAGAACGTCCAGGAGGTCGCCCTCAGATTCCTGGGCTGGGAAGGCGAATACCCCCTCTCCCTCATCATCATCGTGGTGATTTCCATCACGGTTCTTCTCGACGAATTCCTGGGTGCTGCGCTGCGCCGCCGGAGGCGCCGGCGCAGGGCGGAGAAAGAGGAGCTCCGCCGTCTGCGACGCAAACAGTGACCGAGCGCCTCGTGGTCGTCGGTGGCGACGCCGCCGGCATGTCCGCCGCATCACAGGCTCGCCGTAGACGGGACAGCAACGACCTGGAAATCGTCGCCTACGAACGGTCCTCCTGGGTGTCGTACTCGGCATGCGGTGAGCCGTATCACATCGCCGGATACGTCGACCCGCTCGAAGCACTCGTTGCGCGAACTCCCGAGCAGTTCGCGGAACGTGACATCGAAGTGCACATCCGCCACGAGGTCACCGCCATCGATGTGGCGAATCGGACCGTCACCGTGCATCGGTTGAACGACGATGCGGTCTTCGACGATCACTACGACGAACTGCTCATCGCCACCGGAGCCACCGCGGTCCGCCCCGGAATCGCAGGCCGCGACCTGGAAGGAGTACATGAGCTTCGTACCCTCGACGACGCCGCCGAACTCCGTGCCATCGCCGACCGCGGACCGGACTCGGTGGTCGTGGTCGGCGGCGGCTACATCGGTCTGGAGGCGGCGGAAGCTTTCGTCGTGCGGGGTTGGGACGTCACCGTCGTGTCCGCCCACGACGGGGTGCTGAACAGCATGCTCGACCCGGATCTCAGCCTCGAAGTCGTTGCCGCGATGCGGGAGCGTGGTATCGCAGTGGTGACGGACACCCGAGTCACCGGCATTCTCGGAGTCTCCGGAGTCGAAGGTGTCGAACTCGACGGTCGTGTGTTACCCGCCTCGGCGGTGGTCCTCGGGCTCGGGAGCGTGCCAGAGGTGTATCTCGCCGAGGCTGCGGGGATCCCGCTCGGACCGACCGGCGCGATCCGGGTGGACTGCACCCAGCGCACCGCGATCGAGCATGTGTGGGCCGCAGGCGACTGTGCGGAAGTGCCGCACCGCCTCACGCGACGCCCCGCCAACGTTCATCTCGGCACCATCGCGAACAAAACCGGTCGCGTGGCGGGAATCAACCTCGGCGGCGGGGACGCCGTCTACCCCGGGACGCTCGGGACGGCCATCACGCGGGTGTGCGACCTCGAGATCGCCGCCGTCGGTCTCCGCCTCTCCGACGCGCTCGAGGCAGGATTCGACGCCGTGGCAGGCACCGCGCGCGGCACCACCATCGCGGGATACATGCCCGACGCGCAGCCGATGGCGATTCGCGCGGTCGCCGAACGCGGCACGCAGCGACTGCTCGGCGCCCAGATCGTCGGCGGCCCCGGCGCCGGCAAACGAGTCGACGTGTTCGCCACCGCCATCTGGGCCGGCATGACCGCGGACGACCTCGAGTGGACCGACCTCTCGTACGCACCCCCCTTCTCGGGCACATGGGACCTCGTCGCAATCGCGGCGCGAGAAGCATCACGCGCCGCGCGCTGATCGCACTCGCGCTGGCAGGCTGCTCCACGCCGGCCACATCGGGGGCACCCGACGCCGACTGGCCGGAACCTCCTCCTGACGCCGTCCGGGGCGAGGTGACGTCGGTGGTCGATGGCGACTCGCTCCGTGTCGACATCGACGGCCAGACGGTGGAGATCCGCCTGGGCGGCATCAACGCTCCGGAGTTCGACGAGTGTCATGCCGCACCCGCAGCCGACCGGCTGCGGCGACTGCTCGGCGAATCGGTCTGGCTGGACGTGATCTCCACGGATCAATACGGACGATCGGTCGGCTACGTGTGGGTCGACTCCGACTCCGACTTCGTGAACGGCAGCCTCGTCGCGGATGGCCACGCGCTGGCGATGACCACCGACGACCGGTGGGCGGCCCTCCTCATCGGCGCAGAGGAGGCGGCTCGAGAACGGGACGACGGTCTGTGGAGCCCGGACGCGTGTGGCGAAGATTTCGAGTTCGACCTCGCGCTGGACATGACACAGCCCGATCCTCCCGGTCCCGACAATGAAGTGCTCGATGAGGAGTTCGTCACGATCCACAACGACGGAGACCAGTCGGCGGACCTGACGGGGTTCGTACTTCGCGACGAGTCCAGTGTGAACCGGCTTCGACTGCCGGCGGGCACCGTGATTCCTGCCGGGGGCGCCCGAGTGATTCCATCAGGGTGCGACGACCCGATCGGATGGTGTTCATCGATGGCGATATGGAACAACGCCGGAGACTCGGCGCTCCTGCTCGGGCCGGAGGGAACGGTCGTCGCCCACACTCGGTACCGCCCGTCGGACTGAGCCCGATAGCATCGACGGCAAGGAGGAAGACACATGGCACTCATGGACACGTTGAAGGGGCTCTTCGGAAAAGCCAAGGCAGAAGCAGCCGAGCTTTCCGAAAAGGCCGCCCCCATGGTCGACAAGGCCAAGGTCGCGGCCGGAGAGGCCATGACCAAGGCCAAGGCAGAAGCGGCCGAACTGCAGGAAAAGGCCGCCCCCATGGTCGAGAAGGCGAAGACGTCCGCAGGTCCGATGGTCGAAAAGGCCAAGTCGACGGCCGGTGAGGTCTACGACAAGGCCAAGGACAAGTTCGACGAAACCCGCGAGAAGAGCGCCGAGAAGGCTGCCTCCGCCGCAGAAACCGTTCAGGAAAAGGTGGAGGACGCCACAGACACCGTGGACGAGAAGACCGCAGAGGCCGCCGACACAGTCCAGGACGCCACCGAAGAACACAAGAACGACTGAGGCGAACAACCCGGCGACACCCATGGCCCACCGGCCGTTCCGGTAGGCCCTGTCGCGTGACCGTCGCGAGATTTCGCCGTCCGCAGGGGGCGTAACCTTGGGGACCACCAGATCAGAGGACAGACTGTGACACGAGTTTCTGCACGCCTCGCGGCGATCGAAGAGTCAGCCACGATGGCGATCAGCAACCGCGCCAAGGAGATGCAGTCCGCAGGACGCAAGGTCATCTCGTTCGGAGCAGGAGAACCCGACTACGAGACACCTGCCCATATCGTCGACGCCGCGGTCGATGCCGCTCGCGACCCGATCAACCACCGCTACTCGGCCAACACCGGGCTCGTGCAGTTGCGAACCGCAATCGCCGAGAAGACATCTGCGGACAACGGATTGGAGGTGTCGCCGTCGCAGGTGCTGGTGACGAACGGTGGGAAACAGGCCGTGTTCCAGACGTTCGCGGCGCTGCTCGATCCCGGCGACGAGGTCATCATCCCGGCGCCGTACTGGGTGACGTATCCCGAGGCGGTGAAGCTCGCCGGCGGTACCCCGGTGGCCGTTCCCACCACGGTCGAGAGCGACTTCAAAGCCAGTGTCGATCAACTCGAAGCAGCGCGCACCCCGCACACAAAGGCGCTGATGTTCGTCTCGCCTTCCAACCCGACTGGAGCGGTCTACGACCCTGATCACACACGCGCTGTCGGGGAGTGGGCCGCCGCACACGGGATCTGGGTGCTCACCGACGACATCTACCAGTACCTCATCTACGGCGACGCCGAGTTCACCTCGTTGCCCGGCGTGTCCCCGGGCCTCGACGACCGATGGATCATCATCCACGGGGTGTCGAAGACCTACGCCATGACCGGATGGCGGGTCGGTTGGATGATCGGGCCGAACGACGTCATCACCGCCGCCGCCAACATGCAGTCTCATGCCACGTCGAACGTGTCGAACGTGTCCCAGCGCGCCGCCATCGCCGCCCTCACCGGGCCTCACGAGCCGATCGAGCAGATGAGGCAAGGCTTCGATCGCCGTCGCCAGACCATGCATTCGATGTTGCGCGAGATGAAAGGTGTCACCTGCGCCGAACCCAAAGGCGCCTTCTACTGTTTCCCGTCCTTCGAGGCGATCCTCGCCGAGGGGAGATTCGAGTCGAGCATCGACCTGTGCGCGGCAGCTCTGGAGGAGGCCGAAGTCGCCTTGGTCCCTGGCGAGGCGTTCGGCGCCCCTGGGCACGCTCGGCTGTCATACGCGCTGGCGGACGACGACCTCGTGGAGGGACTGCAACGCCTCTCGGCTTTTCTCGACTGAACGTCGGCAAACCTAAGGTCGATACTCGGGGTCACCAGGGGGCAGACATGACGGATGTGAAAGCAATGGTTCTCGTCGAACCGCGGCGGCTCACTGCTTCTGCCCTGCCACATCGCACTGTGAGCGACGGGGGCTGGCTCGCCGTCGAGGCCACCGGGCTCTCCGGCCTCGAGGTTCAGGCATGGCGGGGAGACAACGGCAACCTGATCTACCCGCTCATTCCCGGAAGCCAGATCGTCGGCCGCATCGCCTCTCGCGGTGACGGCGACCTGCCGGAGGTGGGCACCCGGGTCCTGGTCGAACCGGTCATTCGCTGCAGGGAATGCCAGTCCTGTCTGAGCGGACTCTCGTCATGCACGTCCCGCCGCCCGCTGAACATGTACGGCCAACTCCCGTCGACGGAGGGACCGGGACTCTGGGGCGGCCTCGCCGAACGGGTCTATCTGGACCCGCGGGCCGTCGTCCACGTCATCACCGACGACATTCAGGCCGAGGTCGCCACGTTCGCGCATCCACTCGCGACCGGATACACCTGGGTGAACGAGTTCGCCGGGCTCACCGCAGGCGAGTCCGTACTCATCCTGGGACCGGGACCGCGGGGCCTCTCCTGTCTCATCGCTGCGCAAGCGGCCGGAGCCGGATGGATCGGCATCAGCGGACTCGATCACGACTCGGACCGACTCGACCTCGCGGAGCGCCTCGGAGCCAGCCTCGCGGTGAACGTCGACGTCGACGACCTCGGGGTCGCGGTGGCCGGGTCACTGGGAACCCGACCCGACGTGGTGATCGATGTCACTTCGAACGACCCGGAGGCCATCTACACCGGCCTCGATCTCGTTCGCTCGGGTGGACGGGTCATCCTGGCGTCCACGAAGGGCAACCGACCCCTGCAAGCGTTGTTCTCCGACATCATCATCGCCAAGGAACTCTCCATCCGTGGTGCCCTCGGAGCCTCCGGCACCGCCTACGAGTGGGCGTGCCGACAACTCGAGAGCGACCCGAGGATCGACGACATGGTGAGCCACCAGTTCCCGCTCGACGAATCGAACCGGGCGATCCAGGCGACGGCCGGCTTGCTCGGACACGACGAGCTCATCTCGGTGGCGGTCACGTTCTGAACGAGCGTCGGGCAACCGCCGGTTGGGTGGTCTATGACCTCGCAAACACGATTTTTGCCCTCGGCGTCGTCGGCCTCTACCTCCCCGACTGGCTGACATCACGAGACCTCCCCGACTCCACCCTGGCGATCACACAATCTGTCGCCGGGGTATGTGTGATCTTCCTCGCCCCGTGGATCGGGTCGCGCAGTGACGTGACGGGTCGGCGGATGCCGACGCTCCTCGTCACCACGCTCGTCGCCGTCGCGGCCACGGCCGGACTGGCGTGGGGACCCGTCGCAATCACCTTCGTCCTCCTCGGAATCGCACTCGTTGCCGTGAACACCGGCTCCGTCGTCTACGACGCGCTCCTTCCCGTGGTCGCCACCGCCGACAAACAAGGCAGGGTGTCCGGGCTCGGCGTGGGGATCGGTTACGTCGGATCGTTCATCGGTGTCGGACTCGGTGCGCTGACACTCGACGTGCTGGACGCCGGCTACGGCGTCACCTTCGTTGCGCTCGCCGCCGGTTTCCTGGTCTTCTCTCTCCCCACGTTCGCGCTGGTACGCGAGCCGACCGTGGCCCCGCCCGGCGTGCCGCCGCCACCCCTGCGATCGGTGATCTCCGGACTCGTGGGATCGTGGCGCCGTGCCCGGGAGCATCCCGACGTGATGCGGTTCCTGATCGCCCGGTTCCTGTACACCGATGCGATCAACACCCTCATCGGCGGGTTCCTGACGATCTTTGCGATCGAGGAATTGGGCCTCGACCGCCAGGGGTCCCAGACGCTGCTCCTCATCGCGATCACGACCGCCATCGTCGGGGGAATCGGAGGGGGACGCCTCGTCGAGCGCATCGGACCGGTGCGAGCGCTGCGCAGCGCCCTCGTGCTCTGGGTGGCAGCCATCCTGCTGGGCGTCTTCGCGTCGGTGACTGCCCGTCCTGAACTGGCCGCCGGCATCGGCGCCCTGGGAGGGTTGGCGCTCGGCGCGACCTGGGCGGCGGACCGTGTCGTGATGATTCGCGTGTCACCACCGCAGCACCTGGGCGAGTTCTACGGGCTGTACGCCACGGTGGGACGCTTCGCGACGATTCTCGGTCCTCTCGTGTGGGCCCTGATCGTCGACGGACTCGATTGGGGCCGCAACACCGCCATGCTCGCACTCGCCGCCTTCGTCGCCGCCGGCTGGCACCTCAGCGGACGGGTGAAGCCGCATTTTTAGCGGGCCGGAGCATCAAGAATGATGCATCTCGCGTAGGAGAAAGGACGGCCGATTTTCTGCCACGCGAAACGCCTCATTGGTGGGCCGCTCATTCGCTACGAAGCCGGCCTGCCTATCCGCTGACCCTGTGAGAGCGCTGGCCCGCTAAAACAAGGTCAGATCGTCTCCTCGGAGGCGCGGGTGCGGGCGGCCATGAGCATGCGTTCTTCCACTGCGTAGGGAATCGGGAGATCACGCACTTCGGCATGGCGGGACACCAGACGGCGGCCGAGTTCCGCGAACCACGTGTCGTTGTGAACTCGCCAGGGCCAGCGGATCAGGCCCGAACGGGCTCCCACGATCCCGCCCGTCACCGCCCCGGCCTCACTCCCCCCGGCATTGGCGGCCACCTCGATCAGCTTGATCGGATCGACCAGCTTGTTGGCTCCGAGCACGATGCCGAGTATCGCGCCGTCGACTCCGTCGACGGTTCGCCCCGCCGTCACCGCCGCGGCGATCGCATCCGGTTCACCTGCGACGACTGACACCAGCGACCGGAGCCGTGCCGGCACCTCCGACGCCGTCGTGACATCCCCGAACCGGTACGGCTCGTCTTCGATCAACCGCAACGCCTGTTCTGCGGTCTCGGCGGCACCGAACACCAGATCGGCCCCGGCCTGGACGAAACACGAGCCCGCGACCGCCCCTGCCACCGCAGCAGCTGCGACGGCGGTCGACGCGTCGAGATGGGTCATCCGCGAGGCGTTGACGACGGAGCTCACCAGGAGCCCGGGATCGCGACGGTGAAACACGCCGATCGGAACGCTCCGCGCCGCCGGCTCCGACGAGCCCATCGACGAGACGGTCGGACTTCCGCGCAGCGATGATTTGAGCCAGTCATCGAAGGCGGCGGAGGGCGCTCGATAGGTGAAGCGCCCATCTTCGCCCCCGGCCAATTCGACGAGACCCCGCGCGAGGACGTCCCGGTCCACGCTCCCATGGGTCAGGAGGTGATACGCGAGGACGGTGGCTGCCTGGGTGATCGCCGAATACGACGTCGGATCGGCTCCGCCGGCAACGTCTCCTGCCGCGGCCGCGAGGAGGGCTCCCGCCCCGTCGTCGATCGAGAGCGAGAAGAGCGGGTCGTTCGGGTTGGATGCCGCGGTTCTCGGGCCGGGCACGTCCGATCCATTGGCAGCGAATCGTCCGGCCTTCCCGGAACCCTTCTCCGTGGCCTTGTCCGATGTCATACCGGCATCAAGGTAGTGGGCTCACCGTTCGAAACTCGGCCTTCGGTGCAAAACTGCGATGCCCACTACTCTTTGCGGCGCGTGACCACCGCTCTTCTCATCGCCAATCCGGCAGCTTCGCAGTTCACGGGGGGCCTTCATCGAACGGCGATGCGGACCCTCAGCCGCCAACACGACGTCCGGGCAATCTGGCCGCAGAGCGCCGAGCACTCGCGCATCGCCGCCCGCGACGCCGCCCGATCGGGCACAGAACTCGTCATCGCGATGGGCGGAGACGGCATCGTCCATCACGTTGCCCAGGGCCTCATCGACACTCGGGGGGTTCTGGGAATCATCCCGTCCGGGACGACCAACGTCGTGGCCCGGCTCGTCGGAATTCCAAAAGGTCCCAAAGACGCAACACGAGTTATCGCCGACGGATACGACACGTACTTCGCTCCCACGGTCGAAGTCTCTGCGACCACCCCCGAGGGAGGGTGGTCCGCCCGTGCGATCTTCTCCCTGGGCATCGGACCGGACGCGATGATCGTGGCAGTGGCCGAGACCGAGCCGTACCGCAAATACCGTTTCGGATCGATCCACTACGCGCGCACCGCGCTGGGTGTCATCTGGCGCGAGCTGCGCGGCCGGCAACCGGACATGACGATCGCAACGCCCACGGAACGTCCCGGAATCGGGGCAATGGTCCAAATCCACCAGGCCTACACCTACTTCGGACGAATCCCGCTCCGTATCGACCGCGAGCCGCCCGACCCCATGTCCGTGCTCACGATCGAGCGTCTCCCGATCCGCCGATCGGGTGCGATCCTGCGCCGCGCTGCCAGCGGAACGTTGGAACGGGTGCGGGGCCTGACGGTCGACCGTGGCGTCACGGAGTTCTCCGTGGACGCCGACGACACGGTGCAAGTCCAGATGGACGGCGAGCACTACGGTCCGGTGTCGCACCTCACGGCCTGGGCGCGCCCGGCGAGTCTGCGTATCGCAGTGCCCTCGTCGGGATCAGACTGAGTCCGCTCAAGGAAAGTCGCCCCGGACGACCGTCATGTGGGGGAACGGAATCTCGATGCCCTCTTCGTCGAGTCGGTTCTTCATTCGACGAAGGATCTCCCGCTTGACGAGCCACCGGTCGTCCGCCCCCACCTTGATCGTCGCCCGGATCGTGACCGCGGAGTCTCCCAGCGAGTCGACGCCCAGCACCTGAGGATCCTCCAAGATCATCGAGCTCCAATCTTCCGAATTCCGCAACGATGTCAATTCGTCGGTGATCACCTCGATCACCTTGTCCACCGGTTCCTTGTAGGCGACACCGATGTCGATCACGACCTGAGCGAACTCCTGGGTGAGGTTGGTGGTCACTTTGATCTCACCGTTCGGGACGTAATGCACGTTCCCGTCGAGGTCCCGCAGCACGGTGACGCGGGGTCGGATGTCGACCACCGCTCCTGCGACGCCGGCGATCTTGACGACGTCACCGATGTGGTATTGGTCCTCGGCGAGGATGAAGAACCCGGCGATGACGTCTTTGACCAGACTCTGACCCCCGAATCCGACGGCAACACCCACGGCGGATCCGACGGCGACGAGGGGTGTGAGTGGGAGGGTCCACACCGCCGCGACCATCAAGACGAGCACGGCGACCAGCACGCCGATGAGCAGACGCCGCGCCATCGACCACAGCGTTGTCGCACGGGCGCCGACTTCGGGTCCCCGAGCTTCCATCCTGTCGATCGTGCGGTGTGCGACCCGCGCCGCGGCGAGCCACAGCACCACGATGCCGACGATCACCACGACCGTCTGCACGACCTTCGTGCCGTTGTCGTTGAAGAACTGTTCCATCAGCCTCGTCTCTCCTCGTATCGATCGACAGCCAGCATCAATTCGGTGTGGGCGGCTCCCGGGGCAGACCGGGCACGCAACACGGCTCGCAATGGACGCCCCACCGTCCGTTCCAGTTCGGCCGTCACCCGACCGGAAGTCTCGTCCCGCCAGCCGCTCAGCGCAGCGTCGACTCGTGCGCGTGCGGAGCGTTTCACGGCCATGCGCAGCGCGGTCAGTCCACCGCCGCCCACCGCAATGACCGCCATCCCACCAAAGATCGCCTCGTCCGCTCGCCATGCATCCACGACGAGGGCCATTCCAAGCGCCACCGCGACCGCACAGACATAGGACAGCACGCGGACCTTCGACCACCAAGCCGGGGCATCGGCGAGCGGAACGGTGGTCGTTGCGCCCACCGTTCTGGCGACCGCAGTCACGTTGTCTTCGATGGTCCGGGCGGTGTCGAAGAGCGCCATCCTCGATCGTGCATCGAGGGACTCCGACACTCGCTCGACGAGTCCCAGTACGGGTCGCGCTCCTCCGATGACGAGGTGGGCTCCCGATGCGGTGATGGCAGATGCGGGACGACGGGATCGGAGCCAGGCGGTGACGGCGCGAGCGTCGTCGGCCGCCACGGCATTCGCCTCCCGACGGAGATCGGCTTCCACAGCCCGGGAGACATCGGCTGCCACCTCGTTTCGAACGCCCGTCCATTGCGCAACGAACCCGGTCCCGGCCGCGCCGCCGAGGGGCGCCACGATCTGATCCGCCGACGTGACCAGCTGGTCCACGACGCGTCGTGCCACGACCTCCGCAGTCGATCCCAGGCTGCGAATGGCACCGAGGAGCTCGTCGAGTCCACGCGGCGGACCGGTCGGGGGGTCGCCTGCAGTCAGCACGATCGCCGCGTCTCTGATCCCGTCTTCATGCAGTGACCGCCGAAGATCACCTGCGAGGATGGCGACCTCCCCCGTACCCACGCGATCGATATGGTTGAGCGCGAAGACGAAGCGATCGGCGTGGGCCGCGAGCGGCGCCAGGTGGTCTCGATGAAGTCGGGCGTCCTGATACTTCTCCGGGTCGACGACCCAGACGACGGAATCGACGAGCGGGAGAAGTCGTTCGACCCGCAGCCGGTGGTCGATCACGACGGAATCGATGTCCGGCAGGTCGAGGACAGCCAACCACGGGTGCAGGTCCTGGCCGATCCGAATGTCGATTCCGAGGTCGTCGAGCAATCGCGTCAGGCCCGGTTCGGGGTTCGACGGGATCCATGCAACGGGTTCGGCAGTGGTCGGCCGCATCGCCCCGGGGGCGGAGACTTCCTCTCCGGCGAGGGCATTCAGCAACGAGGACTTCCCGGACCCTGTGCCCCCCGCAAGGGCGACCAACACGGTGTCGCCGAGATACCCGACTCGGCGGCGGGCGGCCCGACCGACCTCCGCGGCAGCTTCCACGGCGTCCTCGGGTACGACACCCACGCAGGCTGCCACCAGCCGGTCGTGCAGGTCGAGGATTTCGCGCAGATCACTCATCGGCGTAGTCCTCGATGGCTTGCGCCAGCGCATCGCATCCGGCGCGAAGCTCTGACGCGGTGTCGGGATCGTCGAGCACCGCAGCCAGCGTCTGCCGATAGGGCGTCACCGCAGCGGCAACCGCCTGTCCGAGGCGATCTGCGAGCAGCGACTGGGCGGTATCGGCCAAGCGGCGTGCGGCCGCCGACCCAAACAGCTTCTCCAAGACGGTTTGCTGTGCGGCGGCGGCGCCGGCCGCCACCCCGAACTCGGTGCCGGTGATGCCTCCGGTGGCAGCGAAGACTCCGAGTAACAGCACCGTCGCAGCGGCGTTGATCCCCACGGTGACGGCCCGGGCGACACGCCAACGTCCGGCACCCGTCTCGGCCACGAGCGCCACGACCTCGGACTGCCACGCTGCCATCGAATCGTCCAGGTCGTCGCGAATTCGTTCCCAGTCGACGTCGACCCGGGAGAGAAGTCCAGTCCCTGCGGTGGTGAGCCCCCACGACACGTCGACGGTCTGGGCTGCGACTCGAGCCCGCTGCAACCCGAGTTCGGACAGCTCGCTTCGCACTTCGTCCTCCAGGCCCGCGATGCGCTCGGGGGACAGTGCCTGGCGTCCGAGGAGGACGTCCCGGAGCTTCGCCACCCCGCGACCAACGAGTTCGGCGAGTTCGGAGACCCCGACCATTCGCTGCCAGCGAGCCAACACCTCGCCGCGTACGAGCTCGCCATGGTCGAGTCGACGATTGACTTCACGCCGCTGCTCGTCTTCGGCCTCGTCGACGACTGCGAGGAGGCCTGCTCCTTCCGAGGCTTGCGCATCGACCTCGGAGGCCAGCTCCCTCCCGACATCCACCGCATGGTGCGCCGCCGCGACGATCCCGCGGAAGGTCACGCGGTCGTGGTCGGAGGCGATCGCTTCGAGACGCCGCGCCAGGTGCCGCAGGGCGTAGCCATGGAGACGCCCGTCGGCCCGAATCCGTTGTTCCTGGATCACGATGATGTCATCGGCAGAGTCGACCCCGCCGACCCTGGCGTCACGCAGGAGACCGGCGAGGTCGATCACCGCTCCCCCGGCGCGCCTGGTGGTCCGGTTCATGACCACCACGACGTCCAGTGCACGTTCGGTCAACCCTGCCAGAACGTCCCAGGGAACCGCGTCGGCGTACCGCTGCGGCGTGGTCACCGCGATCGCCACATCGGCGGTCTCGAGGATGGCCTCCGTCTGACGCCGATGCTCCTCGGCGATCGAGTCGATGTCGGGCGTGTCCACGATGGCGAGTGACGCCAGCACCGGATGGTCGTCTGCGACAACGTCCACGGGTCCGGTTTGTCCCAACAGGGCACCGATGTCGTCCGCGTCACGCTGGTGTACCCACACCACCGCCCGCCGGGTGGTCGGCCGGATCACTCCGGTCTCGGAGATGGGTCGACCGACGAGGGTGTTGACGAGGGTCGACTTCCCGCTACCGGTCGGGCCGAACACCGCAACCACCACAGGATGTCGGGGTTCGGCCAGCCGCGGTTCGAGGTATCGGTGGAGAATCCCCAGCAGATGGACACGTCGTCGGATCCGGTCGTCTCGCTGTTCGGTGGAGAGCGCAAAGTCGATCGATCCCGCGATGTCGGCGAGGGAGTTGACCTCGGCGCGGAGGCGGGCCTGCGGGGCGATCGTGGACATAGGCCGCCGATTGTGACATGTGCACCGGCCCCCGCATCGCCGGGCCGCGCATACGACGTCCGCCGGGTTGCGTGTCACACCCGTCCGATACGGTGCCGGCATGACAGCCGACACACCAGCCGACACGCCAGCCGACCGAACGATTGCGCCTGCGGGTCGAGTCACCGTGGACCTGAGCGACGACGCAGTCCGGCTCGACGCCTTCGAGATCGAGGATGCCACGGTGCGGGCCGTTCTGGCGCGCGTGCCCGCCGACGCACGAGCCGAGACCGTGCGGCGGATGCTGGGAATCGGTGCCAGGTCCATTCTCGAGACGTCCGTCGGGGTGGACCTGGCCGCCATCGACGAACGGGTGCTCCTCGCCATCGAGCAGTCGACGCAGGCCGCCGAGGTCACCGTGCGAGAACTCATGTCCGAGGCGGAGCGGTCGATCCGGTCCAACCTCGATCCGGACACACGAACCTCGGTGATGGCCCGCGCCCTCTCCGAGTTCACCGGAGTCCAGGCATCCATCGCGAGTGCGGTCGATCCCGCCAGGGCGGACTCCCACGTCGCGGGCCTCTTGCGCTCGCTCACGGACATGCTCGGACCCGGCGGGGAGCTGGAATCGCGCCTGCGCGCCGCGTTCGACCCTGCGACGGAGGATTCGGGCCTGGCGTCGTTCCGGCGCGATGTGGACCAACGCTTCACCGAGCTGCGCGAGCTTCTCGCGGAACAACGGGGCCGGAGAGACGAAGCCGCCATCGGTACCCGCAAGGGTTTCGAGTTCGAAGACATCGTCGAGGAGCGGCTCCGGCTGCTCGCCCGCTCGCGAGGAGCCGTCGTCACACGCACCTCGAACCTCCCGGGCAGTATCTCCGAATGCCTCGTCGGCGACGACGATCGTCATCGAAGCCAAGAATGCGGCGCGTGTCGGGCTCGACGGAGCCGGCGGAATACTCACCGAACTCGACCGGGCGATGTCGAACCGCGGCGCTTCGATTGCGATATGTGTCTCTGCGACCGATGCGTTCCCGACCGAGGTCGGGACATTCGGTGTCTACGGCAACAGAGTCCTCGTCGTCGACGACGGGGAAGGCTCCATGCTCGAAGTCGCCGTTCGGTGGGCTGCGCTGCTGACGTCACAGGCGGAACGCTCCGGCGGTCACATCGATGTCGACTCACTGCGTGAGCAGACCGACCGACTCCGCCGACTCACCCGAACCTTCTCGACCCACCGACGGGCTCTCACCGACAGCATCGAGGCGATCGGACGGGTCAGGGACGGCTACGACGAGTTGCGCCGCGATGTGCTGTTGCACATAGATGAGATCGAGTTCGAACTCGACCGCAGTCCGGCGAGGGGGCTTCGCGCGGTCAGTGGTCAGTGACGGCGTGCTGCATCGCCGCCCTGATTTCGGGGTGGTCGAACGAGAATCCGGTGCTCTCGAGTACCGACGGGACCACCCGTTTCGACTCCAGCAGCAGGGCGTCGGCCGCGTCGGCGCCAAGCACGGTTCGGAGCAGGAACGCCGGCGTGGGGAACCACGACGGACGTCCCATGGCGTCGCCCAACGCTGCCATGAACTCGGCATTCCGGACCGGGTTGGGTGACGCCAGATTGACCGGGCCGCGTATCGGAGAGTCGAGGATGTGCAGGATCGCCCCGACCTCGTCATCCAACCTGATCCAGCTCCACCATTGCCTCCCACCGCCGATCGGGCCCCCGACGAAGAACCGGAAAGGCAGCATCATCTTGGGAAGGGAACCTCCGGAGGCGGAAAGCACCAGCGATGTGCGGAGATGCGCCACCCTGAGACCGGCCTCGACCGCCGGGCTCGCTGCCTGCTCCCAGGCGGCCGCGACGTGGGACATGAATCCTTCCCCGGGAGGCTCGGACTCCGTGAGGACCTCGTCGCCCCGGTCCCCGTAGTAGTCCATCCCCGATGCGGTGACGAGCGTGGGAGTACCGCCATCCGCGACCGCGCGAGCGATGAGATCGGTGCCCTTGACCCGCGAATCGAGGATTCGCTGCTTCTTGCGGGCCGTCCATGGCGGAAGAATCGGAGCTCCGGCGAGATGGACGACGGCGTCGATTCCGTCCAAGGCGCCATGGTCGATCGTGCCGGCCACAATGTCCCAGGTCGGCCCGGCGTGATCGGCCCCACGGCCGAGAGGAACGACCTCGTCCCCCCGCGCCGTGAGAGCAACGGACAGCGCCGAACCAATGAACCCGGATGCACCGGTGATGAGCACTCGCATCGAAGCCTCCTCGTGTCCACTCGACGCTATCGACGTCCCGGTGGAGTGGTAATCGGGTGCGACGTCGCTCGAACTGCGGGCGACGGACCACTAAGCCCCTGCGTCACCTATCATTTTGAGCCTTCCCAGGGGTTTCTCTCTTCCACCATGTCGTCGATGTCACCACGCGTTCGCGTCGCAGTCCTGACCCTCACCGGCCTGATCTTCACGATCCTGGCCCTCTTCGGCGCGGTCCGATGGCTGCGCGCCGACGAAATCCTCGGGTCACTCACCGTCCAAGGCCATGCCGTCGAACTCGGGGGTCTCTCTCCCGCCGAAGCCGACGAGGCGCTGGCGGCTCTCGAACAGGAGTTGTCGGTCGATCCCATTTCTGTCGACATCGACGGACGCGAGACGTTCGTGATCCCGCAACAGTTGGGTTTCACGCTCGATCGGGCAGACATGGTCGATCAGGCGATGAGTCGCGGAAGACAGGGGGGTGTTTCCGAGCAGTTCCGGTGGTGGCTCTCCCATGTGCTCTCGAGCGACGAACTCGCCCCGTCGGGGTTCGTGGACGGTGCGGCGGTCGAGGCTGTCCTCGCCACCTGGGACTCCGACGTCATCGGTGAACCTCCGATACCCGGCGGGGTGATGGTCGATGGCACCACGCCGCTTCCGGTGTATCCCGAAGCAGGGCTGCAGGTCGACCGCTCGACTGCGGCTGAGCTGCTGCTCGAAGGCGCGTTGTCACCCCGTCCTGTCCTGGTGGAACTCGACACGATGCTCGCGAACTCTCGGGTGACCCGTGCCGACGTCGACGCCGCAGTCGCTCGCGCCGAGCTTTGGCTCGCCTCGCCGGTCGAGTTGGTTGCCGAAGATGTGACGATCGAGTTCTCGGTGTCCGATCTCGCGAGAGCACTGACCTCGACCGTCCTCGACGGTGTCGTGCATCTCGGATTCGACGAGAGCGTCGTGACCGAACTGCTCGAGGCTCGCAGAGGCGAACTGGAAGCCCCTCCCGTCGACGCCCGCCTCCAGGTCGATGGCTACAACGTCGTTGTCGTGCCGGGGCGTAACGGCACCCTGGTCGACCCGACGTCAACGGCAGAGGCGCTCGCGGCCGCGGCCTCGTCGGTCCGCCGACAGGGGGCCCTGCCCTTCGTCGAGGGAGCAGAACCGGACGTGACCACCGCGGATCTGGAGGCGCTCGGGGTGCGCCACCTCGTTTCCGAATTCACCACCTATCACCCGTGCTGTCAGAACCGGGTCACGAACATCCACCTGATGGCCGATCTCATCGACGGCACACTGGTGCGTCCCGGCGAAACGTTCGGCATAAACGCCCATGTCGGGGAGCGCACTACCGAACGAGGGTTCCTCGAGGACGGCACGATCATCCGGGGCGAACTGGTCGAGACCGTCGGCGGCGGGGTGTCCCAGTTCGCAACCACGATGTACAACACGGTGTTCTGGGGCGGCCTCGAGGATGTCACCCACCGGCCGCACAGCTTCTACTTCAACCGTTATCCGGAAGGAATCGAAGCGACGATTTCGTGGCAGCAACCCGAGCTCGAATTCCGCAACGACACCGCCGGCGCCGTCTGGATCCGGACGGCGTACACCGACACGTCGATCACCATCCGCATCTACGGCTCGAACGACGGGAGGATCGTCGTCGGCGATCATGCCAACGGAAACACGGATCTCCGGGTCGTGGCGGAGGGCGGTTCGGACGCCCGCAGGGTTCGAGGTTCGATCGGAGACCGTTTCAACCCGACCGAACCGACGACCGAGTTCCGCCCGAACCCCGGCCTGGAGGTCGAGGAGACCGACCAGTTGCAGTCCCCGGCTCCCGGCTGGACGGTCATCGTGACCCGCGTGATCGAAGAAGACGGCACCGAACACGAAGAGACGTGGACGGTCCGCTATCTCCCCCGCAGGGAGATCCTCGAAGTCCATCCGTGCAAGATGCCGGACACCACCCAGGAGTGCCCCGAGCCGACGACCACCACGACCTTCCCACCGGAGACCACGACCACGTTCCCGCCGGAGACCACCACCACCCCACCACCGGGGTGAGGCGACGGCCGCCACGACGGACGGTGGATCAGGGCTGGGGAGCCTCGGGATAGACCCGGAAGAACTCGGAGACGAGTCCGGCGACGCGGTCAGACGCGACGTCGTCCCACCCGGCGAACCGACGAACCGACACTTGATTCGACATCACGAAGACATGATCGATGTCCGGATCCGCCTCGAAGAGTCGGACTGCGAGCCGACCGGGAAACGTCGTCGATCTCCGCGCCGCCTCCACCCCTCCGAAAGCCTCGCCGTCCTGGCCGGCGAGCGACCGGTCGGTATCGACCATCAGCACCTTGTCGATGATGGTCCGATTGTTGACTTCGATGGTCTGTCCCACAGGTTCTCCGTTGCGATCGCCGGGATCCTACCCATCCGAGTACGCAGTCCGGTCATCGGCCCGGAGACCGAGGTCAGCGAGAGAACCCGCCCACCTCCGGACTTTCCCGTCTCGCCTTCTGGGATTGGGCTCCCCGGTCCCGCTCGCCGATCACATGGATCTTCATGAGGTTGGTGGTGGCCTGCAGATTCGGAGGAATGCCGGCGACCATGACCACCGGCGTGCCCCGCTCGCAGATCCCTTCCTTCTCCAGGAATTTCTCCGCGGCGGCGATCATCACGTCGGTGTAGTCGCGCCGACCGAACGGAAACGGCTGCACGCCGCGGTAGAGCGCCATGCGCGCCAGAGTCGAGTCGACGGGGGTGAACCCGACGATGCGGCCCGCCGGACGGTATTTGGACAGAAGTCGTGCGGTGTTCCCGGATTCGGTGAAGGCCACGATCGTCTCGATTCCGAGATCTGCGGCAGCCTGGACCGCAGATCTCGCGACCGCCGAGGCGATCGACCCGCCAAAGAAATCGACGTCGATGTTGTCGACCGTGCCGGTCCCGAGCCCGCGTTCGACCTCCGCACAGATCCTGCTCATCGTCTCGACCGACTCGATCGGGAAGTCTCCGACGGCTGTTTCTGCGCTCAGCATGACCGCATCCGTACCGTTGAGCACCGCGGTGGCGACGTCCGTCACTTCGGCGCGCGTCGGACGAGGGGACTTCGTCATCGATTCGAGCATCTCAGTGGCGGTGATCGAGACCAGCCCGGCGGCATTCGTGCGAGCGATGATGTCGGCTTGGACCAGCGGAATCCGCTCCAACGGGAGCTGGACCCCGAGGTCCCCCCGAGCCACCATCGCACCTGCTGCCTCCGTGAGGATGTCATCGAGGTTCTGATAGGCGAGGGCGAGTTCGATCTTGGCGATGACGGGTGTTCCTCCGGCCAGGTCCCGGATCTCCCTGATGTCCTTGCCGGTACGTACGAAGGACGCGGCCACGTAATCGACGTTCAGCTCGCGTCCGAACTCGAGGTCCGCACGATCCTTCTCCGTGATCGCCGGAACCCGCAGGTCCGAATCGGGAAACGCCACGCCTTTGCCGTCGCCCAGCACGCCTCCATGAACGACTCGCGCCACCAGATGGTCGCCATTCACCTCCTCGGCCAGCAAATGGATGAGACCGTCGGCCAGCAGCACCCGCTCACCCGGCGTGATGTCATCGAGGAGATGGTCGTAATCGACAAAGACACGTTCGGGATCGTCCGAGAATTGACGACCCGCAACGAGATGGATCGTTGCGCCATTGACGAGCGTCGTCCGACCATCCGGGAACGATCCCACCCGGAGTTTGGGCCCCTGAATGTCCTGGGTGAGAGCGACGACTCGGTCCTCCATCTTCGCCGCCTCTCTCACCCAGGCGGCCAATTGGGCGTGGAAGGCCCGGTCGCCGTGCGAAAAGTTCAGACGGGCGACGTCCATGCCCGCAACGACCAACCCCCGAATGGCGTCGAGGTTGGCCACGGCGGGACCGAGCGTGGCGACGATCTTGGTGAGACGCTCCATATTCGACCCGCACGCTAGCGAAACCTCCGAAACCGCTTTCAGACGCGTTCGACCACGACATCGGCTGCGTGCAGGCGCGACGGGTCGAACATCCCCCGGTCGACGGCGACGACGAGACACCCCGCGGCCTTGGCAGCAGCCACGCCGGTCGGGCTGTCCTCGAGGACCACGCAACGATCGGGCTCGGTTCCTGCCAGTTCGGCGGCGGCCACGTACAGGTCGGGTGCCGGCTTGGGACGGGCGACCTCGTCCGAAGTCACCGAAAAGGGGAGAAGCCGCCCGAGTCCCACCGCACCGAGGAGCACGTCGAGTCGCCACCGGAGTCCGTTCGTGGCGACCGCCACCGGCACCAATTGCGCCTCCAGGCGACCCACGAGTGCGAGCGTGTCTCTGAACGCCTGGGCCATCGGGGCGAGCCGGCGGAACACTTCCCTCGCCTCGAGCTCCAGCGCAGCCGCGTCGACTCCGATCTCCGGTGCGAAGCGAAGCGCGACCATGGTCTCGGTTCCCCCCACCGACTCTGCGAAGTCAGACTCGTCGAGGGTGTACCCGTGGGCCGCGAGCGCGTGCGACCAGGCGAGGAACGACACCGGTTCGGAGTCCACGAGGACACCGTCACAGTCGAACAGGACAGCCTGGGCATCCAGGCCGTAGAGCATCATCCGAGTTTTTTTATGAGCAGCCCGTTGACGGCTTTCGGGTCGGCCTTGCCCTGAGTGGCACGCATGACTTGGCCGACCAGGAAGCCCACCACCTTCGTCTCCCCCGCCCGATACCGCTCGACGGCGTCCGGGTTGGCCTCGAGCACCTGGTCGACTGCGTCGGCGAGCGCCGAGGTGTCCGTCATCTGCAAGAGGTCCCGGTCGCGGGCGACGACGCCGGGGTCGCCCTCACCCCGCATCACGCCATCCAGCACGTCCTTGGCCGCTGACGCCGACACGGTGCCATCGGCGACCATGTCCACCAGCTCGGCGAGCTGCCGACCCGAGATGGCCGCGGGCGAGACCTCCCGGCGCGCCCAGGCGGTCACCTCGCCTATGACCCAGTTGGCGACGATCCGAGGCTCGGCGCCGCTCGCCACTGCCTCGGCGTACAAGCCCCGGAGGGACGCGTCGGCTTCGGCGAGGACCTGGGCTACCTGCGGGTCCACACCGGCTTCGAGGTACCCGACTCGCCGGGTTGCGGGAAGTTCGGGGAGCTGACTGGCGATCTCGCGGCGCCAGGCGTCGTCGATGACGATCGGGGTCAGGTCGGGTTCGGTGAAGTATCGGTAGTCCGAGCTCCCCTCCTTCGTCCTCATCGCATGAGTGACGCCGGCTTCTTCGTCCCAATGACGAGTCTCCTGGACGATCGTTCCCCCGCTCTCGATCTCGTCGACCTGACGTCGGATCTCATAGGTGACGGCCCGTTCGAGCGATCGGAAGGAGTTCATGTTCTTGATCTCGACCTTGGTGCCGAGGTCAGCTTCGCCACGCGGTCGAACCGACACGTTCGCATCGAAACGGATGGAACCCTCTTCGAGACGGGCATCGGACACTCCGAGTTCCGCGACAACCGCCCGAAGCTGCTGGGCATACGCCTTCGCCTGGGCAGGGGTTCGGATGTCGGGCCGGGAGACGATCTCGACGAGCGGCACGCCGGAGCGGTTGAAATCGAGAAGCGTCTGTGTCGCCGACTGGATCCTCCCGCCGTCGCCCACGTGCAGTGACTTGCCCGTGTCCTCCTCCTGGTGAGCCCGTTCGATGCCGATGCGAACCGTTTCGCCGTCGGTGTCGACATCGAGCCACCCGTCGTGACAGACCGGGATGTCGAACTGGCTGATCTGATAGTTCTTGGGCAGATCGGCGTAGAAATAGTTCTTGCGGTGGAAGACGGAGCGTTCGCTGATGGTGCAGTTGAACGCGAGACCGATCAGCGAGATCCATTCGATGGCCTGCTGGTTCGTGACCGGCAGCGCCCCCGGGAGACCGAGGCAGGTGGGACAGACGTCGACGTTCGGTTCCTCGCCGAAGCCCACCCGACATCCGCAGAACATCTTCGACCGGGTACGCAGTTCGACGTGGACCTCGATTCCCATGACCGCTTCCCAGCCGTCCGGTGGCTGCCAGCTCACGTCGGCACTTCCGTCATCGGAGGTCGTGCCACGAATCCCGCGAGGCGTTCGACCTCCGCTGCCACACCGAACATGGTGGCCTCGCCCAGGGCAGGTGCCATCACCTGAAACCCGATCGGCAATCCGGCAGTGTCGAGTCCGATCGGCACCGTCATCGCTGGATGGCCGGCGAGGTTGGCGGGGATGTTGCACACATCGGACAAGTACATCGCCAACGGATCCTCGGTCTTGGCTTCGAGTTCGAACGCCACGGTGGGACTCGTCGGTGAGACCAGTACGTCCACCTTTTCGTAGGCGGCGGCAAACTGCTGCTTCACCAGTGTCCGCACCTTCTGCGCCTGACCGTAGAACGCGTCGTAATAGCCGGCCGAAAGTGCATAGGTGCCGAGCAGAATCCTCCTGGTCACCTCCGGCCCGAACCCCTCGGCCCGGGTACGCGCCATCATCTCCTCGGCGGTCCCTCCCTCGACTCGCGACCCGTAGCGGATCCCGTCGAAACGGGCGAGGTTGGCCGAGGCTTCTGCGGGAGCGATCAGGTAGTAGGTCGACAATGCAACGTCGCACGTCGGAATCGAGACCTCGACGATCTCCGCACCGGCGTCGGACAGCTGGTCGAGCATCCGGCGAGACGTCTCGGTGACCTGTGGTTCATATCCCTCGCCACCCAGTTCTCGGATCACGCCGACCCGCATTCCCGCCACCCCTGTCTCGAGGTGGGTACCGACCTCGGGGTATTCGCCCCGCCACGAGGTGGCGTCGAGCGGGTCGTGACCAGCGATCACTCCGAGAACGGTCGCGGCGTCGCCAACAGTCCGGGCGAAGGGTCCGATCTGATCCAGGGACGACCCGAATGCGATGAGTCCGTAGCGAGAGACCAGACCGTAGGTCGGCTTGACGCCGACGACACCGCACAGCGCGGCGGGTTGGCGAATGGAGCCTCCGGTGTCCGAACCCAGCGCAGCCAGCGCGGATCCGACGGCCACCGCGGCCGCCGACCCTCCCGACGACCCGCCGGGAACCCTGGTCGGATCCCAGGGGTTCCTCGTCGGCCCGTACGCCGAGTTCTCGGTCGACGATCCCATTGCGAATTCGTCGAGATTCGTCTTCCCGGTGAGTACCGCACCGCCCGCCCGCAAACGAGCCACGACCGTTGCGTCATAGGGCGGGTGATAACCCGACAGAATCTGCGAGGCGCAGGTCGTCTCGGTACCCCGGGTGCACAGGTTGTCCTTGAGCGCAATCGGGATGCCGTCGAGCGGACCGAGGGGCTCGGAGTCGGCGAACCGTGCATCGGACTGGGCAGCGGCCGTTCGGGCCCGGTCCTGGTCGAGGGTGAGATACGCATGGAGCTCTGCCTCGGTGAATGCCGCCCGTTCGAGTGTCCGTTCGAGGAGGTCGGAGGCTGTGAGTGAGCCGGTCCGAAGCTCGATCCCAGCCTGAGTGATCGTGAGGTCGGCCATCCTCAGTCCTGATCGAGCGCGGGAGGTACGACGAAGTACCCGTCCCGGGATTCCGGCGCCTGGGAGAGCACCTCGTCGCGGTCGAGAGATGCGCGCACTTCATCCGGGCGGAAGGTGTTGGTCATTTCGAGCGGGTGGGCGCTCGGTTCGATCCCCTCGGTGTCGACGGCCTGCACGCGGGCGGCGTGCTCGAGAATGACACCGAGTTGGTTCCGATAGAGGTCCAGATCAGAGTCGGACAGCTCGAGTCGGGCGAGGCGGGCCACATGGGCGATGTCGATGTCGATCGGCATGGCCCGGCAGTGTAGGGAGGGAGGCCAGGTCCCAAACCCGCGTATATCGTCGCCCGGTGCGCATCTCGCTGGCACTCGCCACCATTGGTCTCCTGGCGGCCGCCGCCTGGGCGTGGAATGCCGACGACTCCGCGCTCGCCGGGATCCTGGCGCGGGTCGGTGCGGTGCTTGCCTCGATCTGGATTGCCTACCCCTCCCTCGTCAAGGTCGACAAGCGCACGATCTGGCTGCTGGTGCTCGGCGGGCTGGTGGTGCTCCTGCGCCCTCGCTCGGCACTCGTGATCCTGCCGGTGCTCGCGATCTTTGTGCGGACCGCGAAAGTTCGGGACCGACCGGTCGACAGGTAAGCCATGTCGACCACATCTGAGGAACACAACTATTACCGAACCCTCGGTCTGCGACCGGGCGCACAAGTCTGGGAGGTCGAGGAGGCAGCAGCTCGACTCATCATCCAGGCGGCGTCGGCTCGGGACTACTTCCGCATCGATCGGTTGGAAGAAGCCCGCCACTGGTTGACGACTCCGGCGCTGCGGGCGTTCCACGACGAGAAGCTCCAGTCGGTCGTACCCGTCTCGCCCCACTGATCGCTCCAACCGCGGGCTGGTGACGACGGCCGGTGTGGTCCCGAACCCAGGGTTCGCGACGACGCGTGCGGGTCAGGTGAGGGCTCGTCGCAATGCCGTGAACGTCGACTCGATCTCGGCGAGGGCGACGAACTCGTCCTTCTGGTGTGCCTCGCTCGCCCGCCCCGGCCCGAAGTTGACCGCCGGGATCCCGTAGACGCCGAGGCGAGCGACATCCGTCCATCCCTGCTTCGCGGCGAGTTCGGCAGCTGACACGCGTCTGAGGGTGGCGACGAAGGGGTGCGACGCCTCGACTGGGCCCGCCGGGGCGACGTCGACTACCTCGAACCCATCGGCGTCTGCGCACACCGAACCAAGCACCTCCAGCGCCCGGTCGACGGAGCGGTCAGGGGCGAACCTGTAGTTGAGGTTGAGGCTGAACCGATCCGGAATCACATTGCGGGCAATTCCGCCTGACGCGGTGGTGACCGACATCACCTCCCGGTATTCCAAGCCGTCGACCACGTGCAACTCCGGTTCCCGGCGGTGCATCGCGGAGAGCCACTCCCCTGCTTTGGTGATGGCGTTCTCGCCCCACCACGGTCTGGCCGAATGGGCGCTCGAACCCGAAAACGTCACGGAGGCATTGATCGAGCCGTTGCACCCCACCTGGATCTGGCCGTCCGACGGTTCGAGAACCACCGCGAACTCCGCGTCGGTCATCCAGGGGTTGGCGTCGAGCACCGGCCCGAGTCCGTTGCCGTCCATGGGACCCTCCTCGGCCTCGTAGAACACACCCACCACCGCATACGGCCCGGCGACGACGTCCGCGTCCTCCAGGAGATGGATCATCACGGCCAAACCGCCCTTCATGTCGGCGGCCCCCAGCCCATTCAGGTGGCCGTCGAGGACGCGGGCGGGACCCTGGCCCTGGGAGGGAACAGTGTCGAGGTGTCCCACCAGCAGCACCATCGGCCCGCCCGTCGGCCGGCCCACGACGAGTGACCGGCCGATCCGGTGTTCGTCCATCCCGCTGAGGCGCTCAGCGATCGCCTCGACGATGGCCGTTTCGTTCCCTGTCTCGGATGGGATGTCGACCAGCCATGCGGCGGTGTCCGTCAGGGTGCTCACAGTTGCACGCCGAGCTCGCGCAGATGCTCGTTCAGGCCGAGCCTCTCATCGTGTCGCTCCTCGCGCCATCCGATGATGTACGCACATTGGAGGTGCACCGTGCCGCCGGGGAATGTCCGGGGACGGGTGCCCTGCACCACGATCGCCCCGGGCGGAACCTCTGCTCGGTACTCCACCGGCTCGTCCTTGGTCACGTCGATGATGGGGATCGAAGCGGTGATGGTCGTGTTCGCGCCGAGAATCGCTCCCTCGCCGATCAGCGCTCCTTCGGTGACGATGCACCGGGATCCGATGAATGCGCCGTCCTCCACGATCACCGGGGTTGCGTTCGGGGGTTCCAGCACGCCGCCGATCCCGACTCCTCCCGCGAGATGGACGTTGCGGCCGATCTGCGCGCAGGAACCGACCGTCGCCCAGGTGTCCACCATCGTTCCCGCGCCCACGTAGGCCCCGATGTTGACGAACCCGGGCATCACGATCACACCGGGCTCACAATGTGCCCCGTATCGCACCATTCCCGGTGGGACCACACGCACCCCCTGACCCTCGAGATCGTCCTTCACCGGAATCTTGTCATGAAAGTGAAGATCGCCGGCGTCGATCCGAGTCATCTCGCCGAGTCGAAACGACAGCAGGATCGCCAGTTTGAGCCACTCGTTCACACGCCACGTGCCGTCGTGCTTCTCGGCCACGCGGAGCTCACCCTTGTCGAGGGCTTCGATCGCGCGGTCCACCGCCTCTCTCGCCTCTTCCAGGGGCACGCGCCCCGCGTACGCATCTTCGATCAACGACCTGTCCGACATGCCTCACCCTCGCTCGTCGACGCCGAGAGTAGAGCGCGTCGAGTCGGCCCCGGGATCGGAGTCAGCTGACGAGCACGTCGACAACGGCCTGGGCGGCGTACTGACACTCCTCGACGGTCGGCACGAGCGCCAACCGCAGAAATCCTTCGCCGCCGGGGCCGAAGGCACGGCCCGGGGAAACGACGATGCCGGCACGGAGCAACGCTTCGGACGCGGCAACATCGTCGTCCACCCGCACCCAGACGTACAGACCCGCCTCCGAACCGACGACCGCGAGTCCCGCAGCCGTGAGCGTGTCACGCAACACCCGCCGCTTCTCGGTGAACACGGCGCGCCGATCGGTGGCGTGCCCGTCATCGCTCCACGCGGCGATCGCCGCGGCCTGGGTGTACTCCGGAGCAGCCGTGCCCGTCGCAGTACGCAACATCGCCAACGCGGCGATCGCCTCGGGATCGCCAACCACCGCCCCCGACCGATACCCCGTCATCCCGGACCGCTTCGACAAGCTCAGAAAGGACAACACGCCGCGGCTCCCTTCCCCTGCCAACTCCAGCACCGATGCCGGAGGCCGGCCCTCGTAGAGATCGGCGTAACACTCGTCGGCACACAGGATGGCGTCGGCGTCCCGACACCGGGCGATGAAGTCGGAGAGGACCTCCGGAGAAGTCACCGCTCCGGTCGGGTTGTGCGGCGAGCACACCCACACGAGGGAGGCAGCGCCCCAATCGGCGTCGGAGACGTCGGTGGGCCGGAACACGAAATCACCCGAAAGGGGAACCGCAACGCCTCGTGCCCCGGCGAGGAGCGCCCCGCGTTCGTAGATGGGATAGCCCGGGGTCGCCCAGACGACTGCGTCGCCCGCCTCCCGGTCGACGAACGCCAACGGCGTCGAGAAGATCGCTTCCTTGGAACCGGTCGTCGGGATGATCTGGGTCGCTGGATCGACGGCAACTCCGAATCGTCGCTGCACATATCCGGCGATGGCCGTCCGGAGCTCCGCCAAGCCTTTCGTCGTCGGATACCGGGAAACCCCGGGCACGGCGGCCCTGAGGGCGTCGGCGATGAATTGCGGAGTCGGCTCGCGAGGATCTCCGATGGAGAAGTCGATGAGTTCGACGCCCTTCGAGCGCATCTCCCGCGCCAGGTCCTGCACGCGGGTCACGGGGTTTCCGCCGAGGCGGTCGAGGATCGGGTTGCGCCGCATGCGCGGCACGCTACTCAGGAGCCGCGCGGGTTCGGGCGAGCTGCGAGCCCCATCCGTCGGCTTCCCGCCCGAAAGCGAAGCTTTTTCGGGCGGAACAGACAAACAGTCGGCGTAGCCGGCCTGCCTATCCGCTGACCCTGTCAGGAGATGAGGCCGCACGGCGGCGAGTGGAGATAGCCCCATGCCCGCAGCAGCATTCGCAAGGTCGATGTTCGCGTCAGTTCTTCGGTTGCGTCGAGTCCCCTGGGGTCGCACATATCGACATGGCCGTGGGAGTGCAAGAGCGCGATCGAGCCGGCCTGGTCGAGCGCGAGACCCGGTTGGAGAGCGCTGACCACCAGTTGCGCGACCTCACCGCGCGTCACCGGCTGACTACACACCGGAGGCGTGTCACACGTGGCGTACGCCGACAGGTACGGCGTAGGGTCGTCGACGGGATGCTCCAGCGTGAAGTAGAGGAACGGGGCCTCGACGTCGCCGGTCAGGGCCGTGATCCAACGACTGACCGCTTCTCGCGTGGCGATGTTCCCCGGGCAGGCTCGAACCCCCCAGGTATCGCACCACGAGGGGAGACCGAGCGCCGTTGCGGTGTCGAAGATGTCCGCCGCCGATTCGGCGCCGTAGTCGATGAAGGCTCCCGAATAGGCCGCATCGAGCGGGCCGTCGAGGGAGGCGGGGTGCGCCCTGCGGCGGGCGGAGTAGAGGCTCGGTCCGGGATCGATCGGTTCGCCCCACGGCATCCGAAGCTCGAAGTGGATGTGAGGAGGACCACCCTCGGCGTTCCCGGAGTCCCCGATCCAACCCAGGAGTTCTCCCTGCTCCACCCGAACACCCTCGCTGAGCCCGGGTCGGATACCGACCCCCTGCCCGTCGTTGGTCCCCACCGTGTCGTTGTTGAGGTGGACGTACATCGAGAGCCATCCGTCGTCGTGTCGGACCGCGACCCAACAGCAGTCTCCCGGCGTGTCACGGACGGTCGAGACAGTGCCTGACCTGACCGCCACCACCGGCGTCATCTTGGGCGCGAGTATGTCGACACCCGCATGGAGACGGGCGCCCCCGTCCCTGGGCTCGCCGAACAGCGACCAACCCGGTGACCCTCCTCCGAAGACCGGAAATCCCATCCGATAGACATACGAACAGACGGGGGGTGGAAGCGTCCAGGCGGCGGGTTCGGCCGGCGCTTCGGCCGCAGCCGCAGCTTCGGCCGGTTCCTCGACAGGAACGGTGGTTTCGTCGTAGACCGGTTCGTCGGTGGCGCTTTCGCCTGGCGCCGAGTCATCGGGAGACGGTTGCTCATCGGACACCGGACCCTCATCGGGAGCCGGGGTCCCGGCCTCGGAGATATCGGGTTCGGGCGCGACCACCTCAGCCCCCACCGCCGGGGGCTGGATCGACGTGAACGTCCGGGGAGAACACGCCACGGCTTCCTCCGGTGCAACCGGAATTAGCGCGGCGACGAGCAACAACCCCACCCATACCCTTCGCACTCGCATCAAGGTAGACCCCATTTGGCGTTCTGTCGATGCCACACACGTGCGTGAGCGGCGAGTCGTCGAAGAAGGATCCGGCTCCCGCTCCCCGTTCAGATGGGTCCGGCGACGAGTGCTGCGGCGATCGCGGCGACCTCGTCTCGACCTGCCAGCATTCCGAGCCAGTCCTCCGGGAGGCCCGCCACCCCCCATGCCGCGCCGCTCAGCTGCCCGCACACCGCGCCCGTCGTATCCGCGTCGTCGCCGAGGTTCACGGCGACAAGGAGACTGCCCCGCGCATCCGGATGTTTTCCGAACGCCCAGAGCGCGGCCTCGAGAGACCGGACGACGTAGCCAGAGCCGACGATCTCAGGCGGCTCTCGCTCCCCATGGGATCCCGAGATCACCTCATCGACCTCGGGATGCAGATTCACGATCGTCCTCACCTCGTCCCAGGCTGACCACCGAGGGTCGAGTATCACCTGGTGTTCCTCGCCGGCGATCAGCGCAGCCAGCACGACTCCGAACACTGCACAGGCCGAGAGTGCCTGCGGCGCACGGTGCGTGGGACGACTCGAATCGACGCAGCGCTCCACCAGGCCCGCCAGGTCGTCGGGGTAACGATGAGAGGCGGCGATGGCGACCGGGGCGAGGCGCATGATCGAGCCGTTCCCCGCCGAGCGGTGATCGCCGATTCCCGATTGCAGGGCGGGGATGCCTCCCTCGAAGCGCGCCAGGGCCGCCGCCGTCGTGATACCGATGTCGAAGCATTCGCCAGTCACCGAGTAGTCCCCGTGCCGCCACCATCGGACATAGCGTCGTGCCTGATCCTCGAGGTCCCAGCCGCGGACCACGATCGAGTCCGCCAATGCCAGGGCCATCGAGGTGTCGTCGGTCCATTGACCTGCGGTGAGCCCGAACGGCCCTCCCCCGCGCATCCCTGTGACCGGAGGGAACGTCCCGGGCGCCTGAAACTCGACTGCGGCGCCCAACGCATCACCCAGCGCCAGTCCGACCAGACAACCGACCGCCCGTCCGATGAGCGCCTCATCCACATCGTTCGACATCACTCAACCCCATGCGCCATTGCGTCACACCTTGGCGGGCAGCCCCGCGTGCCGGCCCCCTCGCGCAATCCCCGGGATCACGCCCCCGCCGCCGGCAGTGCCGGCCGATCACCGACACCCGGGACGCCCACTGACACGGTACGGAGACCCTGCGACAGAATCTCGACGCGCGTCACCCGCGCTGGCAGCATCCGGTTGTCTGCGGCCAGTCGGTACCCTGCCCAACCGTGCCGTATCGCTTCATCTACATCGGACTGGGCGCGCTGGGCGTGGCAGTGGTCGCACTGGCGTTTGCGTTCGGAAGTGGCGGAGATCCCGTCGAACTTCCCGAACCCGTCGAAGCCGTGTTCCCGCTTCCTGGCGACGCCGTGCTCATGCAGTCGTACATCGAAGTGGACATGGCGGTGGGCTACACCGTGGACATCTACGTCGACGGCTTCCTCGTGCCCGAGGGGGAAATCGAATTCGTCGAGGGCACCGGCGTCCATCGGTGGTCCCCCTCTCCGTCCAGCCTCTACCTGGACTCCTGGTCCCCCGGCGAGCACACCGTGCGCATCGTGTGGGACACCGTGGCGGGCCTGCCGGACCGCGGCGAGTTCTCCTGGTCCTTTCGGATCCAATAGTCGGTGAGGGCGAGTCAGTCCGATCCGACGCCGAGTGCAGTCGGCCCGCGCTCGAGGACGTCGAGGAATCGCGGCTCATCGATGATCGGGACCCCGAGATTCTCGGCTTTCGCCACCTTCGACGCCCCCGGCGAGTCGCCGGCCACCAGCGCGGTCGTCTTGTTCGAGACCGAGCCTGTCACCTTGCCTCCGCGGCCGACGACGGCGTCCTGAGCCCCTTCACGGGTGAAACCCTCGAGCGTACCGGACACCACGAACGTGAGACCTGCCAACAGGTCGGAGGATTCCGGGGAATCCGGTTCGGGGTCCTCCATGCGCACACCGCCTCGACGCAACTTTTCCAACAGCTGACGGTTCTCCTCGACGGCCACCCACTCCGTCCATGCCTGGGCGATCTTCGGGCCAATCCCGTCGATGGCCGGCAGATCCTCTTCGGAGGCTCCGACGAGCGAGTCGAAAGAGCGGAACGCTCGCGCGAACTCCTCGGCCGCTTTCGGACCGACGTGGCGGATACCCAGCGCGATGATGAGTCGCGCCATCGGACGATCACGGGCCTCATCGATGCCCGCCATCAGGTTGGCGACCGAGACATCGCCCCAGCCTTCGAAACCCTCGAAAGACTCCGGCGACAAGAAGAAGATGTCTGCAGGATCTGCGATCAGGCGCTCGTCGATGAGCAGTTGGATCGTCTTGTACCCCAGCCCCTCGATGTCCATCGCACTTCGACCGGCGAAGAAGAACAGCCATTCCCGCAGCCGGGACGGACACTGCAGCCCCCCGGTGCAGCGCGCGACTTTCTCGGATTCGGGTCGAATGATGGGATTGCCGCAGAATGGACAATCGGTGGGCATCGACCACACCTCTTCGTCACCTGTCCGCAGCGACACCACCGGTCCGACGACTTCGGGGATGACATCGCCGGCTCGACGCACGACCACAGTGTCACCGATGCGGACGTCCTTGAGATGGACTTGTTCTTCGTTGTGCAAGGTGGCATTTGTGACGTTGGCTCCACCCACGAAGACCGGTTCGAGTACCGCAAACGGCGTCGCCGCGCCGGTGCGGCCCACATTGATCTCGATTCCCACCAGCTTCGTCGTGCGTTCTTCGGGAGCGAACTTGTAGGCAATCGCCCATCGGGGGGCTCGCGAGGTGAATCCGAGTTGGTCCTGCAGCGCCAACGAGTCGACCTTGATCACGACCCCGTCGGTCTGATAGTCGTGGTCGTTGCGTGTCCTCTCAGCCTCGCGCACGTACTCGGCGACTCCCTCGAGGTCGGGCACCACGCGGGACGCGGGATTGACCTTCAAACCAATGGACGACAGATACTCCATCGTCTCGCCGTGCGTCCCGACCGGAGGTCCGCCTTCCAGGATGCCTGCCTGGTAGATCCAGATCGACAGCCGCCGCTCCGCGGCGATGGCAGGGTCCTTCTGCCGAACCGATCCGGCGGCCGCGTTCCGCGGGTTGATGAAGATGCGATCTCCGGCTTCGGCCTGTCGGTCGTTCAACGCCTCGAACGCGGCGTACGGCATGTAGACCTCGCCTCGGACCTCGAGCAGCGACGGTATGACCGTGCCCGTGAGCCGCGCCGGGATGTCCTCGATCACTCGAAGGTTCGCGGTGATGTCCTCGCCTGTCGTCCCGTCCCCCCGGGTCGCCCCCTGGGTCAGCATCCCGTTCTCGTAGGTGAGCGACACCGCCAGTCCGTCGACCTTCAACTCGCAGGAGTAGCCGTCAGGGCGGCGCTCGACCTGTCGCACGATGCGGTCCTCCCACGCCTGCAACTCGTCCGTGGCCTCGGCGTTGTCGAGCGAGAACAACCTGCGTCTGTGCGTGACAGGCGCGAACAGTTCCGAGACCGCTCCACCCACACGTTGGGTGGGCGAATCGGGAGTGATCAGGTCAGGGCGCTGCTCTTCGAGGGCTTCGAGTTCGCGAACCAACGCGTCGTACTCGGCGTCGGCGATCTCGGGCTCGTCCAAAACGTGGTACCGGTGCCCATGGTGAGAGATCGCCCCGCGCAGCTCTTCTGCTCTCCGAACCGGATCGGTGGTGCTCATCGCACCGATGATGCCAGGTCGCTGCGACATCTCGACGAGAACTCGAACGCACCAGGCCGCGATGCGATTCAACGACCCCCGGGAACCTTGCAGCTCCTCACGATCTGTTTCATCGAGAACCTGGGACTCCGTCAGATGACCGTCTGGTGGCGCGTCCGGTCGATGTACCGCGGTCGCAGCGCGAAGACGTGGGGCGATATGGAACGCCGGGGAGTCACTCGGCTTGCCAGGACCGGATGAGTCCCCGGCTCACGCCGGCCACGCCCGTTCGATGATCCCGCCGCCGACCACCTCGTCATCGCGATAGAACGCCGCGGTCTGACCGGGGGCGAGTGCCGGTTGCGGCGTCGCGAAACGAAGTTCGTCGTTCCCATCCCATACGCCTTCGACTGCCTCGCCGTGCGCCCGATACTGCACCAGGGTGGCCTCTCTTGGCTGCAGTGGTGTGTCAGTCCACGTGGCGCGCGCGATCCGGATGCCGGAACTGAAGAGGTGTGACCGCGTGCCGATCGTGACGGTGGCGGTCGGCGCGTCGACATCGACGACGTAGTGGGGCTCCCCGAGTGCGACGCCGAGGCCGCGACGCTGGCCCACCGTGAAATCGGCGATGCCGTCGTGCGCGCCCACCTCGCGCCCGTCGGTCGTGACCACCGCACCCGGCTGGAGTGCGGCGGGAGCGTGGGAACGCAGGAAGGTTCGATAGTCACGCTGTCCGACGAAGCAGATGTCCATGCTCTCCGCCTTTTCCGCCGTGCGCAGCCCGAGGTCGGATGCGATGCGGCGTACTTCGAGCTTCTCGATGTCGCCGACGGGAAAGCGCACTTTGGCGAGCTGGTCCTGTCCCAACATCGACAGGACGTAGCTCTGGTCCTTCAGGACATCGACGCCTCTGCGAAGCCGGAACCGCCCGCCGTGGTGATCGACCCTGGCGTAGTGACCCGTCGCGACGAGATCACAGTCGAAGTCGCCTGCCTGGGACAACAGTCGGGAGAACTTCACCGTTCGATTGCACTCGACGCAGGGGTTCGGGGTCCTCCCCGAGAGGTAGTCGGCGACGAACCCGTCGATCACCCCGTGTGAGAAATCCTCGGTGTAGTCCAACACGTAGTACGGAATGTCCAGTTGTGAGGCCACCCGCCGGGCGTCCTCGCTGTCCGAGACCGTGCAGCACCCGGCCGTCGGCATCTCCCCGTTCGGTCCGGCCCAGAGCTTGAGAGTCACCCCGATCACCTCGTGGCCCTCCGCCACCATGCGAGCGGCGGCCACCGAGGAATCCACGCCGCCGGACATCGCCACGAGCACCCTCATGCGGCCTCCCCCGCTGCCTCCCGAACGACGGATGCCGCTCGCTCGGCGTCCTCCATCGTCGAGTTCCAACCGAAGGAGAAACGCAGGTACTCCCTCGGAGCGGCCAGACCCATCGCCTCCAGCACATGTGACACGGTGTTCGCACCCGACTGACACGCAGACGCAGACGACGCCGCCACGCCCCGCTGATCGAGACGGACCAGCATCGTCTCGTTCCGCCTACCCGGGACGCGCACGTGCGCGTGCTGGACGAGGCTGTGATCCACCGGCACCGTGCGGACCGCGACACCCTCGATGAGGTGCTCGAAGCGCTGGCGTATCGCTCCCACGCGAGTGCGGAATGCATCGCGGTCAGAGACCGTGGCCACGACCGCGGCAGCCAGTCCGACCGCTCCCGCCACATTGTGCGTTCCCGAACGACGACCGAGTTCCTGGCCACCTCCGTGGAGGACCGGCTCGAGGCGCACTCCATCGCGGACGTAAAGCACTCCCACACCTTTCGGGCCACCGAACTTGTGGCCCGCGAGGGACAGGAGATCGACCCCCTCGGCCCGCACGGCTTCGCTGATGAAAGCCTGCACTGCGTCGGTGTGGAGTCGCACGCCGTCCCCCAGTCGCTCTCGAATCTCCCGCAGCGGCTGACGCGTCCCCGTCTCGTTGTTCGCCCACATCACCGAGACGACGCGAGTCGCGTCGGACACTGCCGCCACGATTTCTTCAGGATCCACGCGACCGATGGCATCCACTCCGACCACCCGGACTTCACCACCGAGCCGGCCCACGAATGCGGCGGATTCGAGCACCGCCTCGTGTTCGGTGGCCACGGTGACCACCCCACCGATTCCGTCGATGAGTGCCGCCCCCTTCACCGCGAGGTTGTCGGCCTCGGTACCCCCGCCGGTGAACACGATCTCTTGCGGAGCGCAGCCGAGCGCTGCAGCGACAGCCTCACGGGCCTCTTCCAGCGCGTTCTTGGCGCGCCGGGACACACCGTGGGATCCCGAGGCGTTTCCGAACGAGTCGCCGGTGAAAGGCTCCATCGCCTCGCGAGCCTCAGCCCGCATCGGTGTGGTGGCGGCATGATCGAGATAGACGTCAGTCACAACCGTCAATGATCGCAGACACCGCGAGATGTTCGAAGGTCAGGGTGCTTGGTCACCGGAGATCGTCGACCCGTAGGTGGCGAACCTGAGCCTGGGTCCGGACCACCCAGCAGGCACCGCGAGCGCGGGTGATCCGCGCATGTGCGGTGCGAATTCGATCGGGTGCCACCGCACGCGCCACGACTGCGCAGTCCGGGTAGTCGGCGGGAAGCGGGGCGCGCTCGCGTGTCTGCTAGCGCCACACTGCCGAAGCCGTCTTTCGGTGATCTCACCCGCGAGAGGTCAGTGGTTCAAGTCCTCTACGGCCCACCGGGGTAAATCAAGCCATCGTCCGGTCGAGGATCGCCCTTGCGGTAGCCGGGGGTTCGGGCATCATGCGTCCTCGCTTCCCTGGAGCGCGGCGAACAGTCCGTTGCGATCCCATGAGAGGACGAGGCCCTCGGCCACTGCTCGGTCAGCAGCTTCGAGGAGCCGCTCGGTCATGACTCGTCCCCGACAGTCCAGAAGAGCGCGCTTCACAGTGACCGTGGGGATCGCCTCAAAAACGGTCAGATCCTCCACAGGAAGGCTGCGTTTGACCACATGCAGCCAAGAAGGATGCTTGGCCCGAGTACGTCGCTGGGTACCCACCCACACCGACCTCGGGTTCACCGAAGCCAGCTCGTACAGCGCCAGGGTGGATTCCCCCATCAGATACGCATCCTCGCCCACTCTCAGCACCGCCGCCATGAACGTATCCCGTTCCGTCGTCGGAATATCGTTCATGCGGTACAGACCGTACGCGACGTTGCTCAGCACACCGCGGTGAGCCAGCTTTGCCATTTCCACTACCGGAACCCCGATCTCCCTGGCTTGGCGAGTGGTTACAAAACCGTACTGGTCGACCGCGAGCCGCCAGAGCTTTCGTTTGTATGTCGCGACTGGTTCCACGAGAGGTGGCACAACACTACCATTTTTGGTATTGTTTCGCCATCTTTCACCCGAACGACAAGCAGGGCTACCTCCAGGACACGGCCGGGTCGACCTTGCCCCGTCTTCACTTCCCCCACATCGGAGCAGTGAGATTGGGGATGCAGGAAGGCTGATAGAGGTAACTCCGACAGGAGCGACGGCTACCGTAACCCTACGCATCTCCTGAAGATACAAGCCCGGTTATACGTAAGATTGTGAGAGATCACGAGAGCGGACGAGATAGACCGTGAGAAGGTCTTCCCGTGATCTCCCCAGCGAGCGCCATACGCGCCAGTTCGCTCCCGTCGGCGAGGAACGGAACAAACCGAATGGAAGCAACGGCGTCGCCGTACCTGCGGGTTGCCTCGTCCAAGGTGAACCCGATGCTCACGAGGAGCTCCGCACGACGTGACAGATCGAAGTGCACCTCCCAGCGAACGGAGCGACGTCGATGTCACAGCCGTCATCGGTGCCCACGCTGCAGACTCTGGCGCCTTGCTCGTGTTCCGCGGCGAGTCGGGTGCCGACCGCGAGTGCCTCCGTCGACGTGCAACATTTCCGCAGGCCGGCGACGGGATACAGCCGCTCCTTGGTCACCCGGCGAGAGAAGCAGCGAGCTCGATGAGGGTGCGGACTCCGTAGCCGGTCCCGCCTTTCAACACGTAGTGCTCGCTGTCGTCGACGAATGCGGGACCGGCGATGTCGATGTGCACCCACGGCGACTCCCGCATGAATTCCTCCAGGAAGAGCGCCGCGCCGATGCCACCGCCGTACTTGATGCCGAAGGCGTTCTTCACATCGGCCACCGGTGACTCGTTCCACTTCCGGTAGTCAGTGGGGAGGGGCATCGTCCATGCGCGCTCCCCCGCACTGTCTGCGGCGTGCTGGACTCGGTGCGCGAGGTTCTCGTCACGGGCGTAGATGCCGGCGATCTTCGGCCCGAGTGCCACCTTCGTGGCGCCTGTGAGTGTCGCAACATCGACGATGAGATCGGCGTCCAGTTCCGAAGCGAGACACAAGGCATCGGCCATGACGAGGCGCCCCTCCGCGTCCGTGTTCGCGATCTCGACCGTGGTTCCATTCCGATACGTGATGACATCGGACGGTCGCTGTGCGCCCCCTCCGACCAGGTTCTCGGCGAGGGGCAGGTAGGCAGTGACCTTGGTCTTGATCCCGAGGCGGGCGATGCCCACAACCGCGGCAGCGACTGCGGCCGCCCCAGCCATGTCGGATTTCATCGTGGCCATGAACTCGGACGACTTGATGTTGAGACCACCGGAATCAAAGACGATCCCTTTGCCCACGAGGACGAGGTGCGCCTTGGGCCGACGCGGCGTGTACTCGAGGCGCACCATGCACGGTGGGCGGTCGGATCCGCCGCCAACGGCGAGCAGCCCGGCCATCGCCTCGTCTCCCAACGTGTCTCCCGACCACACTTCGTGGGATATGCCCGCCGCAGACGCGACCGTGGTGACCCGCTCGGCCAGATCCAAGGGGGCCTTGCCTCCGGGGGGTTCATTCACCAGGTCCCGTGCGAAAGCCACCGCGCTCGTGATCACGCGCACACCGGTGGCAGCCGACTCGAGGTCGTCCGGGCCGTCGATCATCTCGATCTCGAGTTCGCCTCTGGGTTCCGATTTCGACTTGTAGGTCGCGAACACATAGTCCGCCAGTGAGATCCCTTCCAGGACGGCAGTCGCTGCGCCGTCGAGATCGACTTTGTGCAAGGTGGTTGCCACCGAACGCATGTGCCGGGGGATCGCACGCATGCCTGCGCCAGCCGCCTGCCGAAGGCCCTCGAGGTCGAGATCTGTCCCAAGTCCGACGAACACCACCAGCCGGGGACCGCGGTCGGTTGGGTTGGGGAGACACGCGACCTGGCCGGCTTCGCCGTCGAAGTCGGCTTCCTCCAAGGTCCCCTTCGTCCACGCCCCCAGCGCCCTCGTCACTGCCAGGGTTCCCGCCGCGAGTTGTCGACCCGGGTACATCCCGGCGATGGCGGCCTTGGCGCCGGCCGCAGGGAACGAACGGACGTTGCGGACTTGCATGGGTGCTCCTCGGACGAAGATGAGGGTGCCAGGATACGGTGATGGACGATCGCGACATGCTGGAAGCGGCCAAAGTAGAGGCTCGCCACGGTCTCGACAGCGGCGGCATCCCGATCGGCGCCGCATTGTTCGGTCCGGACGGCTCGTTGTGGGGGTCGGGTCACAACCGCCGTATCCAGGACGACGATCCCAGCATCCATGGCGAGACCGCCGCCTTTCGTGCGGCAGGCCGCAGGCGCAGCTACCGGGGAACGACGATGGCGACGACCCTCTCGCCGTGCTGGTACTGCTCGGGCCTGGTGCGCCAGTTCGGGATCTCCCGAGTCGTCATCGGTGAGGCCGAGACCTTTCATGGTGGCCTCGACTGGCTCGCAGCACACGGAATCGAGATCGTCGTGCTCGATGATCCCGAGTGCGTCAGGATGATGCGTGCGTTCGAGGCCGCCCACCCCGAGCTCTGGGCGGAGGACATCGGCGAGGACTGAGGTCCCACGCCCATCGGCGATTCCACTCGGAAGTGCCGGGTTTGTAGCCTCAGGCCATGGCCCGGATCATCCAACACGTCGACATCGACGCTCCGCTCGAATCCGTCTGGCGCGCCGCCTCGGACCTCGCCACGCACGACCGGTGGATGGCAGATGCCGAGTCCATCGTGTTTCTGTCCGAAACTCGCTCAGGCCCCGGCACCGTCATGCAGGTCAGAACGGTGGTCGGTCCCTTCCGAACGACCGACATCATGGAGGTCACCGAGTGGGACGAGGGCAAGGCGATTGGAGTCCGTCACGAGGGCCTGGTCACCGGCACAGGACGGTTCACACTCGCCCCGATGGCGGGCGGGACCAGGTTCTCGTGGACCGAGGATTTGACCTTCCCGTGGTGGCTGGGTGGTGCGGCCACGGCGTTCCTCGCCAGACCCGTGCTCGGCCTGATCTGGCTCCGCAACCTCCGAGGGCTGAAGTCGGAACTGGAGTCGAACCGGTCTCAGAGGTTCAGCGGATAGGCAGGCCGGCTTCGCCGTCTGTTTCTCTGTTCCGCACGGCTTCTCAGCGACGTCGGCGCCGGCGCCGACGTTCTGCCTGGCTGAGCGTCTTGACTTCCGGTGGCGCGGGGGGGTCCCAGCCAGTGAGATCGTCGAGGCGCTCATCGCTGGAGAACATCTTGACGATGGGCTCGTTGAGCCCGGCCTGGCGCATGATGGTCTTCGCCATCTCGTGCTGATCCCACTCGACGAGCGTCACGACCAAGCCCTCCTGGCCGGCACGGGCCGTACGGCCGGAACGATGCACGTACACACGGGGATCATCCGGCGGCTCGTAATGGACGACCACGTCCAGTCCGTCGACATGCAGCCCGCGAGCCGCGACGTTGGTGGCCACGAGTACCGGGAGTGCGCCGTCGACAAAACGGGCGAGGGTCTTCTCTCGCTTCACCTGCAGAATGTCGCCGTGGATGGCGGCAGCGTTGACGCCGCAATCTCGCAGGGCCTTCGCCAGATAATCGCAGTCACGTTTGGTCCGAGTGAAGACGATGGTTCGATCGTAAGGAGCGGCGATCCGAGCCACGATGTCGGGTTTGTCGACCCTGTGCACCTCGATGAAGCGATGGATTGACGTCTCCACCATCACAGAGTCGGATTCGACCTCGTGGCTCACGGGGTCGGTCATGTACTTGTGGACGATGTTGCGGACCTGATAGTCCAGGGTTGCCGAGAAGAGCATGGTGCGGTGGTCACCGCTGGCGGCCCGCATGATCTTGTGAACCTGCGGCAGGAACCCCATGTTGGCCATCTCGTCGGCTTCATCGATCACGACCGTCTCCACCTCGTCGAGGATCGCAGCCTTGCGGTCCACGAGGTCGATGAGGCGTCCCGGTGTCGCGACGACGACTTCGGCCCCACCTTTGAGAAGGTCGATCTGGTCCCCGATCGAAACCCCGCCATAGACAGACACCATCTCGAAGCCACGCGCGGTCACGAACGGTTCGATCGCCTCTGCGACTTGGGCACACAGTTCTCGAGTCGGGACCAGCACGAGCGCGGTTGGGTGCTTGGGACGGGCGTCACGGAGTCGCTCCACGAGGGGGAGGCCGAAAGCCAGCGTCTTGCCGGACCCGGTCTTGGCCTTGCCGAGTACATCTCGGCCCTCGAGCGCGTCAGGAATCACGAGCGCCTGAATGGGAAACGGGGAGGTGATCCCCTGATCGGTGAGAATGGCCGCGAGATCCGATGCGATCCCGAGTTGTTCGAATGTCGTCGCGGTGAGGGTGTCTTCAGTGGCGGTGGTCACGTTGCTCCTGGCTGGCTGCGAGGCTCGATCCCGATGCGGGAGAGCCGCTGGGGATTCCCAGCTCGCGCCTGAGGATACCCTTCAATCCGGTTCGACCCATCATCCGGGACGAAAATCGTCGAGGCGACCCCGCCTCCCCGTGCGACGAATCCCAGCCGTCACCGTCCTTGGAAATTGGGCGGACGCTTTTCGACGAAGGCGGCGACCCCTTCCCTGGCGTCATCGGTCCAGAAGCACTCCCCGAACGCGGCCGCCTCCACTTCGAGCGCCTTTTCCATCGGTTCGCCGTGTCCCTGGTTGATCGCCTGCTTGGCGGCGGCCAAACCCAGCGTGGGGCCCTCCGCCCACTCCCGGGCGGCGTTCATCGTTTCGTCGAACAACTCGTCTGCCGGGATGACGCGGTCGGCAAGTCCGATCGACAGTGCCTCCTCGGCGTCGAGGAACCGCCCGGTGAAGACGATCTCCTTGCACTTCTGGTACCCCACGAGCCGCTGGAGCCGCTGCGTCCCGCCTGCACCGGGGATGATCCCGAGCTTGATCTCCGGTTGGCCGACCTGGGCATCGTGGGCGAGATACCGAAAGTCGGCGCCCAGCGCCAGCTCGAGCCCTCCGCCCAGCGCGTATCCGTGGATTGCCGCAATCGTGGGCTTTTTCAGCGCCTCGAAACGATTGACGGCCTGGAGCAGGTTGCGAGCGAGGTCCTCCTCGCCGTCCGATTCGTACACAGCCTGGAATCCCTTGATGTCCGCACCTGCCGCAAAGTGAGGTTTCCCCGTGACGACGACCGCGCGGATCTCGGGGTCGTCGCACCGGCCGAACGCTTCGTACAGGTCCGCACTCAGCTCTTCGGAAAGTGCGTTGACAGGCGGACGGGCAAGCCGAACGATCGCGACTGCACCATCAGTGCTGAACTCGGCAAGGGACATCGGGCTCCTCCGGTCGACGCGGGCCGCCGCGCAGCGTAGCCGAGGCGCCCTCGCTCAGGCCCTGGCGCGCAGATCCACCCGCCGAACCTTCCCCGACACGGTCTTGGGAAGTTCGGTGATGAACTCGACCTCTCGGGGATACTTGTACGGTGCCGTCGCGTTCTTGACGTGCTCCTGTATTTCCTTTGCGAGTTCATCGGACGGGCTCGCGCCGGGTGAGAGCACGACGAATGCCTTGACGACCTCTCCGCGCTCGGAGTCGGGTACACCGATGCACGCCACCTCCTGGACTGCAGGGTGTTCCATGATCACGCTCTCCACCTCGAACGGACCGATGCGGTATCCCGCGGAGATGATCACGTCGTCGGCACGGGAGACGAACCAGAAGTACCCGTCTTCGTCCACATGGGCACGGTCTCCCGTGAGGTAGTAGTCGCCGACATGTGCGGCGGCCGTGGCGTCGGGATTCCGCCAATACTCCACGAAAAGGCCCACCGGACGCTCGGGCCGCACCCGGACTGCGATCTGTCCCTCGTTCCCCGGGGGAAGGGGACGACCGTCGTCGTCGACGACCACGACATCGAACCCGGGGGTGGGCTTTCCGAGCGACCCCGGCTTGATCGGCATGCACGGATAGTTGGCGAGCAGGTTCACCGTCTCGGTCTGGCCGTATCCGTCGTGGATCTCGGTGCCGGTCGCCCGCTTCCACGCATGGAACGTCTCCGGATTGAGGGCCTCCCCTGCCGCCATGCAATGCCTCAGCTGGGAAAAGTCGAATCCGGAGAGGTCGCGGGTGACGAAGTTGCGGTAGATGGTGGGCGGCGCACAGAACGCAGTCACCCCGTGATCCGACAGCATCCGCAACATCTGGTCGAAGTCCGGTTTTCCCTGCGCATTCCACGCCATGACCGCGGCACCGACCGCCCACTGGCCGAAGAGCTTCGACCAGGCGGCCTTCGCCCACCCCGTGTCCGAGACACCCCAGAAGATGTCGCCTGGTCCGAGATCCTGCCAGTACCGCGCCGTGATCTGATGGCCGATGCCGTACGAGGCGTGGGTGTGCAGCACCATCTTCGGGTACCCGGTGGTACCGGACGTGAAGTAGATGAGCATCGGATCCGAAGCCGCGGTGACATCGACCGTGACGTCAGCATCGGGTGCCGACGCCCTGGCTTCGTCGCCGTGCAACCATCCGTCGTGCGAACCTCCCATGACGATGAGAGTCGTGAGCGAGGGACACTCGTCGCGGATCGCATCGATCACGGCCGCACCTGTCGGGTCGGTCACCGCCACGGTGGCATCAGCCTGGTTGATCCGGTACGCGATGTCCTTGCCGGTCAACTGGGTCGTTCCGGGCATGGGGATCGCACCGAGCTTGACAGCCCCCAGCAGGGTGTCGTACCAGCCGATCACCCGCGGCAGCATCAAGAAGATCCGGTCACCCTTGGAAACGCCTTGCGAGGCGAGCACCGAGGCCATTTGATTCGATCGGCTCCGTAGATCCGCGAAGGTGTAGTCGTCGGCGTGCCGGCCGTCAGAGGACACCATGCGCAGTGCGAGGGCGCCGGGATCGTCTTCGGCGCGGCGGTCGACGACATCAAACGCAGCGTTGAACCGCGCCGGGACCTCGAGTCGGAACTGGGTCCGTTCCATCTCGTAATCGGTCATGTTCGGCATTGGAGATCTCCCGAGCGAGTGTGCTCCGCCGAGCGTATTCGTCGCGCGACAAGGGTGCCCCGTGATGGGGCACCCTCGCTTTCGTTTTCAGTATTGGTCAGGAACCGGCGGTCGACCGTGAGATGTCTGCGACGTTGTTGGCAGGCTCGTTGTTGCTGCCTTGTGACTCACCGTCGCGTTGTGCCGGAGCATCGTCACGAGCGTCACGACGGGCCTTCCAGTAGCGATAGCCCACGATTCCGCCGACGAGTGCGACTGCCCCGAGCATGCCGTAGCGGCGGCGACGCCGACGACGTTCCGACGGCAGCATGGCCACCAAGCTGTTCGCGGTGTTGCCGACGGACTTGCCGACGGACTTCACGGCATCACGCACCATGACCTCGGCGTCATCTTTGCGTTCGTCGTAGAGCTCGGACGCTGCGTCCATGAGATCCGCCAGGGACCGCTCCGCGGCCTTCGTGGCGGATTTGAACGCTCGCTCGCTGCGGTCTGCGGCACGACTGGCGAACTTCTCACTCGCCCCGGCGACCTCACCGACGATGCGCTCGCCCTGCTTTTCGATTCGTTTGACGGCCTTGCGGCCTCGTCTTGTCATGGTGTCGACATTCATCTGGTTCCTCTTTTCGTCGCTGTGGAAGGTGATACCCAACAGCTCACCCTTTGACACCTCGGCGACCGAAGTTGTGCGGCCGTCCCCCTCGTACCCTACGCGACAGCGGGAACCCGAGTCGGGTCCCCGCTGCCTGCACGACGCCCTTCAGGTGCGAAGCCGTCAGGACGAGGACACGAACGCGTCGAACTCGGCCCGGAAGTCGGCCCAGGCGCTCTCGAATTCAGGATTGGCGTCCAGCGCCACCTGCGACTCGAGGGTGTCCATCAACGACTCGAGTTCGGACGCGTCGAAGTCCGCGGTGTTTGCGGCGTCAATCACCCGTGCCTGAATCTCTGTCCACGCCACGGCCAGATCGGCTCCGAGGTCGGCATCCTGCAATTGGGCGCTCACGACGTCCATCGACGTCTGCAATTTGGCCACTGCGTCGGCATTCTCCGACGAGAGCGTGGTATCGGTCGCCTGTTCGGCTTGGTCGACGGCCGTTGCCGTCGCGTCATCAACGGCGGTGTCGATGTCCTCGGTGTCGGTCCCTGAACACGCTGCCACGAGCATCATTGCTGCGAGACCGGCGGCCGTCCTTTGGATACGTGTACGCATGATTCTGAACTCCTTGCTTTCTGTAAGCCCAGGCCTACCCACGCCGGACGTTTTGCATACCCGGATCAGGTCCGGAACTGCTTGCCGAGAAGCAGAGTCGAGATCACCAGCACCACGAGGCCGTACGCGGCGAGGGCGGCGACCATCGTCAGCCGCGGAGGTTCGCCACGGAACATCACGTCCTGGATTCCCGCGATGGCGGCGGTGGCGGGGACGGCGAACGCCACGCCACGTACCGCCTCGGTGAGCCGGTCCAACGACAGCACGAACCCGCTGAAGAAGATGGTGAACAGGAGCGCCAGCATGGAGAACTGGACGGCATGCGAGTCCGATTCGGAGAACGCTGCGATCAGGAACCCGAAGGCCAGGGACGCAACGATGAGCATCGCCACGAGTCCCACCAGCCAGCCCCACCCACCCGCCATCGGTACGTCGAAGGCGAACACGAGGCCGGGAACGAGAATCGCCGAGATGGTGCCCGCCACGAGTGAGTAGCCGAGATACTTGCCGAGGACGAGATCGGTGACGGTGGTCGGCCCGACACGGAACAACTCGGTGGTGCCAAGGCTCCGTTCCCGCACCACCGAGAGCGCCGCGAACGTCACGGCAAGGTGCTGAATGAGCACCACCATCACCGCAGGCGTATAGAACGTCGTGAGCGGGATATCGACTCCCGAGACGAATCTCTCATCTGCGACGAAGGGTTGGACCGCCACCTCCGGCGGTATGCGAGTGAACTCCGCCAACGCCTGCTCCAGCGACGCAAGCTCCTCCTCGATTGCCGCAGCAGAGTCGGCGGCCTGTGGGTCGGCAGCATCGATTTCCGAGGCCTCCATCCTCAGACTGGCGAATCGGGAGAACGGGCTGTCGCCCTCTGCACCCAGTCCTCGATTGAGACCTTCGTACACCTGGGACGACGACGCCAACTGGCGATCGACGATGAGGAGCGCACGGTCCAACTCGAGTTCTGCACGTCGCACCTCGATGTCGTCTCTGGTACGCAATGCCTCGGTGTACGCGGCGGCGCTCTCCCGCGCAGCGGGAAGTGCGTCGCCACTCTCTTCCACCCGCTGCTGTCCTACACGCGCCACCTCAGCGAGCAACGTCCGGTTCAACTCATCGATCGATGTGCGAGAGAAGACGGCGATGTTGGCGCGTTCGAACGGGTCGAGTTGGCGGTGCAGCACCTCGATCGTGGCGTGCTCCCCACCGCGGATCGTGTCGATGGCGTCCTCCGGCGTGATCACCACGAGGTCGACGTCGCCGGCGAGCAGTTGACTGGTGGCGGCGTCTGCATCCTGGGTGACACCAACCACTTCGATGAACGGTTCGAGCGCCTCCTCGAGGTCGGTCGCCCTCTGTGCGAGTTCGCTGTCGAGCGGCATGACCAGCAGAGTGCGGAGCGCCGGAGGCCGCGATTCAAAGCCGAGAGCGAACAATCCGAGAATCAGAAACGGCCCGATGATCAAGGAGAACACCAGCTTGGGCTGTCGGATGACCTCCCGAACTTCCTTGATGGCAAACGAACCGATGCGCCCGAGATGTTGACGGAGGGCCTTCATACCGACACCTCCTTGTTCTTGCGTTCCCGGTTGACGATCTGGACGAAGGTTTCGTCGAGGTCGGGAATCCTCCGTTCGATCTCGGCAATGCGAAGGTCCATCTCGTCGGCAGCCCGATGAATCTCGGCGGTAGCGGTCCCGGCGTCGGGGACGACGAACTCGACCTCCCCGAGTCCCGTTCCACGAAATGACGCAGCGTCGATGCGAGTGCCGATCGTCTCGACGTCAGCCCGGCGAACGGACTGCTCGAACCGCACGCCGACGAGTTCGCCACCGAACGCGTCCCGGCGAAGCCCGTCCGGGGTCCCCCGCGCCGCCACCTTTCCTCCCGCGAGCAGCACGACCTCGTCACACATTGCGGCGTCCCCGACGTACTGCGTGGTGACCACCACCGTCGTCCCCGCGTCGCGCAATGCCTCGAACTCTTTCCAGAGGCTGAGACGAAGAATCGGATCGACTCCCGCGGTCGGCTCGTCGAGAAACACGAGGGTCGGCTCATGCACCAAGGCGCCTGCCAAACCCGTGCGCCGCTTCATACCCCCGGAGGAGTCAGCCACGCGCCGGTCGCCGGCTTCGTCGAGATCGACCATCTGGAGGACCGCGTCGACGCGGGAGTGTGCGGCCCGACCGTTCAAGCCGTACATGGAGGCGGCGAACATCAGGTTCTCGCGGATCGAGAGAGTGGGATACAGCGCAGACTCCTGAGGCAGGTATCCGACCCGCTGGCGTTCAGCGGACCCGAACCGCGTGGGATCGGTTCCCATGACCGTCAGTTGCCCCTCGTCGGGGTGGATGAGTCCCGTGAGGAGTCGCACCGTCGTCGTCTTGCCTGATCCGCTCGGACCGATCAGCCCGAGAATGCTGCCGGCAGCGACCTCCAAACTCAGGTCAAACACACCTATGTCGGGAGCGAATCGCTTCGTGACCGCCGAGGCACTGATGATGGGCGCGCTCGACGAGGGGAATGAATTCGTCATGGCGACCTCTTCCCCGGCACGACCGATGTCATACTTCCCGGCCGTATCAGATTCGAGCCGGTCGGGAAGACTCGGCGATGACCTCATTCCGGAACACCGTCCGCACCGCGGCTGTCGCCGTCGGCATTCTCTCTGTCTCGGTCGCCGGCGCCGGCTGGATGATGCTCAGCGGAATCCAACGTCTCGACGCCTCCGGCATCACGTCGCCTGAGACCTTCGAGACGCTGCGGCGCACTGTCGACATCAGCGTCAGCACGACATCGACAGTCGGAGATGCCCTCGCCGACCTGGAGGTGCTGATCGCAACTGTCGCTTCCTCTGCCGATACGACTGCGGACTTTGTCGGTGAAACAGCCGAGGTGACCTCGACCCGTATCCCCCAATCGCTCGACGCGATCGAGCGGGCCATGCCCGCGCTGATCGACGCCGCCGCGGTGATCGACGACGCCCTCGGCACCCTGTCGCTGCTCGGTGTGGACTACGACCCTGAGACGTCGTTCGACGATGCGCTCCGCGACGTCCAGTCCAGCCTCGACGGCCTGGCCGACGAAGTGTCGGCCCAGGGAGCGGCACTGGAAGGAATGGTCCCGGAGATGGAAAAGGTGAGCTCGACTGCGACGAGTCTCACTTCCCGGGTGCAGGACACGCGTGCGCACCTGAGGAGTGCCGGGACACTGCTGAGCGAGTACCGAGCCATCCTCGACACGACCGAGGAGGCCCTCGCTCCCGAGCTGGGGACGGCCCTCCGACATGGGCCCTGGGTCCAGATCGTGCTGCTCGTCATCGCCTTCACGGGTATCGCACTCGCGGTGTCGATGTGGAAGCTGGGAGACGGGCCGGCAGCGGGCGACGAGGTATGGCGCTCGTCGTGAACGGGTAAAGCAGTCCCTCCAACCACGAAGGAGCTGACCTCATGGCTGCAATCGGACTCGTTCTCTTGGCACTCGGTGCCGTGCTCAGATACGCCGTCACCGCCGAAGCGACCGGCGTCGACCTCGACATGATCGGGCTGATCCTCATGGCAACCGGTGCGGTCGGATTCCTCTTCGGACTGTTCGAAGGCACCTTCCGTAAGAATCGTGTCGAACGTCACGTTTCGAGCGACGGTCGCCACATCATCGAAGAGAACGAAAGCTCAGGAATCTGAGGCCCCTCGAACACCGTCCCCGACGCGTTGGACCCTCTGTTGCCCGACGAGAGCGAGCGCGCGACATGCGACATTCGGAACATCACCTCCAAGGCGACATCACAGCCCCGGCCCGGAGCCGACGCCTGCTGGAGGCGTGGGCAGTGGGGCATTCCCGCCGACACGAGATGGTGCTGGCGTTGAGCGAACTCGTTGCGAATGCCGTGGTCCACGCCGGGACCGAAATTCGAGAACGGGGCGTCTCGATTCACTTCGAAGAGAGCGATTCCTGTGTTCGTGTCTCCGTGCATCACCCCGGTCGGGCGTTCACTCCCGTCATTCGGCACGGGCACAGCGGTCTCGCTCTCGTCGCCGGCAGCGTCGACAGGTGGGGCATCGATCAACAGGGTCCGTCGGTGGAAGTCTGGTTCGAGATCGACGAGAGCGCTGTGCTCTGAGGACGTGACACCGAGTCCCCTGCATGGGGGTATCCTCCGTCCTTCCCCTAGCCATTTGCGAGAGTAACCACGTGATCGGACCCACATTCGAGATCGAAGTCGTTGAGAGCGAACCAGGCACCCGCCTGGTCGTGCGCGGCGAGATCGACATCCAGAGCGCTCCGCAACTCGACGAAGCCCTCTCGAACACGGCTGGCGATGCTGTCGTGCTCGATCTGTCGGATGTGACATTCATCGACTCGAGTGGCCTGCGGGTGCTCGTGATGGCGAGAACCCGGATCGACTCGAGCGGGCGCAGTCTGGTGCTCTGCGCGAGTGCAGACTCCGCGGTCGTCCGTACGATACGTCTTGCCGGCCTCACCTCGGACTTCGAGGTGGTCCCGAACGTGGACGACCTCTCGTAGTGAGCGACGGAGAACAACTTCTCGACACCGAAGTCGCCGACGGCGTGGTCGTCGAGATCCGACTGCGTCCCACGGTCCGGGCACCGTTCGTCGCTCGGCGGCTCGTCGGTTCCCTCATCTCCTCGGGTCCGCGGCTGCGCGCGCTCGATGCCTCGCTCCTCGCATCCGAGATCACCACACTGGTGCTCCCCCTGGACCGCACCATCATTCTCACGGTCATCGAGTCCGGCCGGAGCGTCCGCGCATCGGTGAAAGTCGATTCCAAGACGCCCGACAACCCCGACACCATCGCAGTGGCGCTCTTGAATCGGGTGGCGGATCGCTGGTCTCTCGACGGGGACCTCCTGTGGTTCGAAGTCGATCTCATCAGGCGCCAGGATCTGAGCAGCCTCTCGGACCTGGAACTCTTCGAGCTCCTGCCGGCGGATCGCGATGCTCGCGACGAACTGTTCGAACGCTACGCCGGGTTCGCGGCGTCGATCTCCCGGCGATACCGCACCCGCGACCACAGAACCGAAGACCTGGAGCAGGTCGGCATGCTCGGACTCGTTCGAGCACTCGAACGCTTCGACCCCGCCGTCGGGGTCAAGTTCACGAGCTTTGCCGGACCATGGATCGCAGGCGTCGTCAAACGCCATCTCCGCGACCACGGGTGGTCGATGCGAGTTCCGAGGTCGCTCAAGGACGGTTCCCTCGCCGTGCGGCGGGCACGGGACGAACTGTCCCAGTCCCTCGGTCACGATCCGAACATCGAAGAGATCGCCGAGGCGCTCGATGTCAGTCCCGAGGAGGTGCGCCAGGCGATCCAGGCCGGCGATGCGTATTCGCTCACGTCCCTCGACGCACCCCTCGGAAACGACGACGGCCAGAACGTCGGCGACCTCATGGGGGGCCTCGACCCCGATCTGGCGATGGCCGAAGACTGGCCGGCGATCGAAGCGGTGCTCGAGCATCTGAGCGACCGGGAACAGCAGATTCTCTACCTCCGCTATTTCGAGGACCTCACCCAATCCGAGATCGCCCCCATCGTCGGCGTCTCCCAAGTCCATGTTTCCCGCCTGCTCACGAAGTCACTCGAGAAGGTCCGCTCCCTTCTCGACGACCCGCATTGACACCCCACCTCCACCGAGGTCTTCGAGGAGCGGTCGGTCTCATCGGGGCGGGACGGCTTCTCCCCCGGGGTCGTGGGACCGATCCTCGGAGCTGACGACGAGCAGCGCGGCGTCATCGAGCCTGCTCGCCCTGGTGTCGATCAACGAGTCCGCCAGGCTCGCGAGAGAATCGGAAGACTCCGCCACCTTGCGCTTCAACGCCTCCAAAGCCGCCTCGAGGTCGATGTCGCGTGCCTCGACGAGTCCATCGGTGAACAGCAGGAGGTGCCACGGAACTTCGAGCCGGATCGAGACTTCGGTATACCCCTCCTCGGAGTCGGCGCCCACCGGGGGACCAAGCGCATCATCCAGCCAGGCCGCCGACTCGCCGTGAATTGCAATTCCCGGCAGGTGCCCTGCCCGGGTGTACACGAACTCACCGCCTTCGACGTCGACAAGCCCATGAAAGATCGTCGCCATCGTCCCGGTATCTCGCAACGCGACATCCAGGTCGATCATCTGCAACGCCGGGGAGCGCTCGGACGCCGCAAGCGTCATCCCTCGCAGGAGGTTCCTCGTCTGTGCCATCTGGGCGGTCGCGGCGGCACCGTGACCAGCCACATCGCCCACCGTCAGGGCCACCCGGCCGTCGGGGATGCGGTAGACGTCGTACCAGTCACCGCCCGCCCGCGTGAACTCCGACGCCGCGTCGTAGCGCCCCGCCAATCGAAGTCCGGGCACCGGCACCAAACGCTCGGGCTCGAACCACTCGTAAAGACCTCTCGCGAGGTCGCCGTGTTCCGCGAGCGCCTTCGCCCTCTCCCGAGCGACACCGATCGCCGCGGCTCCGGCGAGCACCGAAACGACGAGCAGCGCTGACAAACCCACGGTGCGAACGGCCGCCGTCGTCTCCGCGGAACCCCGCAGGTCCCGCGCCGCAGACTCCAGGTCGCCTTGGACCGACGAACCGATCAGCCGCAGCGTATCGAGCCGATCAGAAGCGGCGTCGAACCAACGCCACGGATCGATGTCGTTCTCACCCGCATCGAGCATCTCGAGTATCTCCTGCACCTCGCCCGAGTTCATTGCGGCGAGAAACTCCGACATGCGGATCCCCGTGTCCTGCACCCCGACGGAACGGATCGACGACAGATTCGTCTGCGCCTCCTGCTGGAGCAGAAGGAGGCGTACCAGTTCGTCCTGGCTGATCTCGTCCTCACCAACCAGGAGTGCGGTGACGACGTCGCGCTGACGACCCAGCGCTTCGCCGGCTTCGATGACCTGTACGAGTGAACGGATGCCGGTACCCACCGTTGATTGCTCTGCGAGCCGCTCCACCCGGCGAATCGCAGAGATCAGGACGTTCGTGACACCGGAGTACGAGTCGACCGTGGAGTCCTCCCGCAAGTGCATCGCTCCGTCCCGGAGCAACTCGAGTGTCGCGACACTGTCATCGACGTCGGCGAGCGTCGGCGGACCCACTGCGTCGATGACCACGCGGTGGCGCTGCCATGCGCTTCGCAGGGACTCCAACGCGGAATCGGAAGTCGCCTGGGATGTGGTGTAATCGACGCGGACCTCTGGAGTCGGATCCGTCAACCACATCTCGGCGATGCCCCGTTCGTCCTGCAGTGCGAGCACGGTGCTGCGCATGAGAAGCGTCATCTCAACAGCGATTTCGGTGCGCTCGGCGCCCTCGACCGTCGCCTGGCCGTTCCGGATACCGAGAACGGCGACGACCAGCACCCCGGCGACCGTGAGGCCCGCGAACACCACCGTGACCCACACCCTCCCGAGGTCGCGACTGCCCGGGGCGAGCTGCCACCGATATCGCCCCGGCGCGCCGGGTTGGGGAGTGTCGGGCACCTGCGCACGCTAGCGCGGTCCCGATTGCGCCTCCCGAAACGAGCGTGCGCAGGTGCCCCCCGACCGATCTCAGGAACTCTTGCGAACCACGGCGGGAAGATCGTCGAGAGCCGGGAACCAACCTTGCCGCACGGGCTGGACCTTGATGCGAGCGTCGACGACTCGAACACCGCGACCCGGTTCCAGCACCATGACGGGATTCAGGTCCATCTCGACCACTTCGGGCATGGACGTGGCGAGGGCGGAAACCCTGAGCAGCGTCTCGACGACCGCGTCCACGTCGCCTGCGGGAAAGCCGCGGTAACCCTCGAGCAGCTTCGCTCCCTTGATCTCGCCGACCATTTCCCGCGCATCGACATCGGTCAGCGGGTTGAGCCGGAACGCAACATCCTTCAACAGCTCGACGTACACACCCCCCAGCCCGTACACGAGAAGCGGACCGAAGTTCGGGTCCTCCGTCACGCCGATCAGTACTTCGTGACCGCCGGGAATCATCTCCTGAACGAGGACACCGTCGTGCTCGGCGACCGCCGCGGTCACCGAGGCGAACCCGTCGCGAATCGCATCCTCGCCCTCCAGGTCCAGCAGCACTCCTCCCACGTCGGACTTGTGCAGCGCCGACTCGGAGATCACCTTCAAGACGACCCGTCCACCGATCTCGGCTGCGACTTTGACGGCCTCGTCAGCGGTGGCGGCAGTGGCAGAACGCGGCAGGGTCAGTCCGAATGCGCCGAGAACCGCCTGAGTCTCGTCCGGGTCCAGCCATACGCCCTCAGAGGAGCGAGCCAGTGCGCCGTCGACGACCGCACGCGCAGCCTCGGTGTCGACGTCACCGAGTGCCGGCACCTCGCCCGGGTCACGGAGCAGCCACTCCCCGTAGCCAACCGAACGCGACAGCGCGATGGCAGCCGACTCCGGGAAGGAATAGATCGGGATGTTGACCAGGTCTGAGCGCAGGAACCCCGCGGCGGTATCGGACTGCATGAACACCGACAGCAGGGTCGTCGGGCCGTCATAGTCCTCGGCGGCGGAACGCAGCGCGGTGGCCACCTCCTCGACGCCACTGTCCAAGGTGGGCACGTAGATGACCACCAACGCGTCGACTTCCCCGCTGTCGAGAATCGTCGATACGACATGGGAGAAATGGGCGGCACCGGCGCCGGCGATCATGTCGACAGGGTTTCGAATCGTTGCTTCGGAAGGCAACTGCGTCTTCAACAGGTTCCGGGTCGACTCTGACAACTCGGGGATGTGCAGTCCGTTCGCCTCGAGCGCGTCGGCCGCGAGGATGCCTGGTCCTCCCGCATTGGTGACGACCCCGACGCGCCGCCCCTTCGGCACGGGCTGGCTGGACAGCAACGATCCCACCGCGAAGAGCTCCTCGAGGGTGTCGACGCGTATCACCCCTGTCTGGTGGAAGAGCGCGTCGACCGCGACATCGAGGGAGGCGAGGGCACCGGTGTGCGACGACGCAGCCCTGCTGCCGGTGGTGGTTCTGCCCGACTTGACCGCAACGATGGGCTTCTTTCGGGCGACGCGCGATGCCAGCCGCGCAAATCGGCGCGGGGCGCCGAATGACTCGAGGTACAGGAGGATCACGTCGGTCTGGGGATCCTCCTCCCAGGCCATCAGCAGGTCGTTTCCGGAGATGTCCGCCTTGTTCCCGACGGACACGAACTGGCTGATTCCGAGACCCGTTCGCAGGGCGTACTGGAGGATGGCGATTCCCAGAGCTCCGGACTGCGACGACATCGCAACGTTGCCTGCCGGCGGGTACACGGGAGCGAAAGTGCCGTTCATATTCACCGACGGTGCCGTGTTCAGCAGCCCCATGCAGTTGGGTCCCACCATCCGCATGCCGGCGTTGCGCACCAGGTCGAGGAGCTCTGCTTCCAACTCGACCCCGTCGCCTCCCACCTCCGAGAAGCCGGCCGAGATGACGACAAGTCCCCGCACACCCGCTTCGTCGCACTCCCGCACGACATCGAGGACGAGGTTCGCAGGCACGACGATGAAGGCCAGATCCACCGGCTCGGGAACCTCGAGGATCGTCGGATATGCCCGCACCGCGTTCACGACCTGAGTGCGGGGATTGACCGGGTAGAGCGTTCCGGTGTAGCCGGTGTGCAGGAGGTTGCGGAACAGCGTGTTGCCGATCGAGCCTTCCCGAGTGCCGGCGCCGATCACCGCGATCGATCGGGGGAAGAACAGTGGCAGGACGGATGCGGTGACGGCGCGTTGCTCGCGTTCCTCGGCACGGGAACGGGCATCGTCGGTGTACGCGACGGGGAAATCAACGGTGAAGATCCCGTCCTCGACGGTGCGCTTCAATTCGTACCCGGAATTCCGGAACACCCGCATCATCTGGACGTTCTCAGGTAGGACGTACGCCCGAAAACCGGTGATGCCGTGATCGCGGGCGTACGCGGTGATCAGTTGCAGCAACGACGTGCCGATCCCGTGCCCCTGCATCGCGTCGGAGACCGAGAACGCCACCTCCGCCCGATCGGGGTCGTCGGATTCGGCGTCGTAACGAGCGACCCCCACCATCCGCCCGTCGTAGATGGCGATCAGCGCCATCCGCGTCGCGTAGTCGACAGTCGTGAAGTATTCGACCTCCTCGGGCTGGAGGTCCGACTTGACCCGGAAGAAGCGGTAATAGCGGCTCTCCGGGCCGAGTCGTTCGAAGAACTCCACCAGGAGTTCGCTGTCACGGGGTGTGATGGGACGCACCCGGACGGCTTCCCCGGTGCGGGTGATGATGTCGAGTTCGTATTCGGACGGATAGTCAGCCATTGGTAGTCAGGGGCGCGCTTCCCGCAGTGCGGGCACGGTTCCCCGTTCTCCTTTCAATCCGTGCGTGCGGTTTTCCC
>JBBDHV010000004.1:0-7999 GCA_040880725.1 Acidimicrobiia bacterium | reverse complement strand
CTCGCCGAGGACACGCAGGGCATGGCGGGTCCGGTAGGACTGTGTGACGTTGCCCGGGAATCGCTTGTTGGTGACGTTGGGGTCGTCCTCGAAGGGACCGGTCGGCTCAACGACGTAGACGAACCCCGGCTCGTTGGATCCGGAGAGTGCGATCGCAAGCTCGGCTCCCCAGATGGCAGGTTCGAGCAGCGCTGCGAAGTACACGTGATTCGACACCCGACTGTCGTGATAGTTCGAAGCGTGACCCGGAACGACGAGATCTCCTCGTTCGAAGGCCGACTTCGTGCCGTGGTAGAAGGGTCCGGTGATGTGATCGCAGCTGTCGTACGTGACCGGGACGTACTCGCCGTGGACCGATTCCTCACCAAGTTTCTCCAGCATTTCATGCTCGCTCATAAGTGGAGGAATATACTCCGCTTGAAGGAGGAGTGCGTGATGGACGAAGACCATTCGATGCGATCCGATGCCCGCCGGAACCGGCGACGGCTCCTCGACGCCGCGATCGAACTGATCCTCGAGACCGGCAGCGCTCCGTCCCGCGACGCCGTGGCACGAGCTGCCGCAGTCGGGATAGCCACCCTGTATCGCCACTTCCCCGACCAACAGGACCTTCTCCGCGGTGTCGCCGTCGATGTCCTCGCTCGGACGATCGCCGCAGGCGAAGCCGCCCTCGATGAGGCCGACGGCGGCGCAGCGCTGCGACGCTACCTCCACGAAGCGATCGACATCGGGCTCGGGGCAGTCAACATCGTGCATCCCCTGCTCCACGACGTCGACTGGCCCGAGCAGCGCGAAGCCGCACAGAAGGTCCTCGACCGACTCGCCGACGGTGCGTCGCGCGACGACGCGATCGCCGCCGACATCAGCGCCACCGACATCGCGCTCGTCACGGTCCGATTCTGCCGACCGCTCGCAATCGGACTCGACCCAGCCGAAGAACGAGCGACCGCCCATCGACAGCTCGACATCTATCTCGACGGTCTGACCCGAAGCGGGGATCGATGAGGCTGTGGGACGAACGCCGCCACATCAGGCACACTCGGACGGTTGATCACTCGCAACCATTGGAGGTTCCCCATGACCAAGAGTCAGCTGCTCAGGATGGACAACGTGGGCATCGTGGTGGAATCGCTCGATGACGCCATCGCCTTCTTCTCCGAGCTCGGGCTGAAGCTCGAAGGTCGGGCGATGGTGGGAGGAGAGTGGGCCGGGCGCGTCACCGGACTGGATGACCAGCAGGTCGAGATTGCGATGATGGTCACCCCCGACGGGCACAGTCGCCTGGAGCTATCCCGATTTGTTGCTCCGCCTGTCGTTTCCGACCATCGAACCACCGCCGTGAACAGCCTCGGCTACCTGCGCGCGATGTTCACTGTGAGCGACATCGACGAAACGCTCACTCGGCTCCGTGCGCGGGGTGCGACGCTCGTCGGCGATGTGGTGCAGTACCAGGATTCCTATCGCCTCTGCTACATCCGTGGTCCAGAAGGTGTTCTCGTGGGCCTCGCCGAGGAACTCGGCGCGATCACGCCCAGCCCGCGCCGGGACCCCGCGTAGAGTGGACGGGCGCCGCAGAACAGGAGCGAACATGCTGACGCCTTCACCCGAGGTCTACGACGCAGTGCGGAACCTACGCGTGGTGCGAAAGTTCGACCAACGCCCGATCACCGACGAGCACCTCACCGCCATCCTCGAAGCGGGTCGCTGGACGGGAAGTTCGAAGAACCGACAGAGTTGGGTGTTCGTGGTCGTGCGCGACCGGACACAGCTTGATCGGCTCGCCGAATGCGGGGACTTCACCACCCCGCTCCACACGGCCGATCTCGTAATGGCCCCCGTGCGACTCCCCGACGGCTACGACTGGGACATGGGCAGGGTCAGTCACAACATGATGCTCGCTGCCGCCGCGATCGGTGTCGGATCGTGTCCGATCACCCTGCACCGTCACGACGACGCCCGCGCCGTGCTCGGCGTGCCGGCGGATCACGGGTGTCAATGGGTGGTTGCGATGGGATATCCCGACGTCGCATCCGAAGAGGAGATGCGGGCGAAGATCTCACTCGGCGGTCGGAAGCCTTTGAGCGAACTCGTCAGGTACGAGCGCTTCTCCTGAGACGACCCCGAATCCAGCGATCCACGAGCCACGCGATCCCCACGAGCGGGACCCAGTCTCCGAGACGGGCGTACAGGGTGAGTCCGTCGGTCCGTAACTGCACGACTCCGCGCAACGACGTGATCTCGGCGAGCCCGGTTCGCTCCCCGACCACCCCTCCATCGGTGATGAACGTCGAACGCCCCGTGACGGAACCGTGCACGACGTCGACGCCCAGTTCGGCGGATCGCATCCGCGTCATGCCGATCAGCTGGTCACTGGCATTTGAGAACGGGTAGCTCGCCTGGCTGGTCGCCACGACGAGAAGATCGGCTCCGGCGCGGACGTGCTCGCGGCTGTAGCGCGCGAAGGACGACTCGAAGGAGATCACTGACCCGAGCGAGCCGCCGTCCACATCGAAAAGGACCGGACCGTCGCCCCGGATCATGTCCCGTGGAACCCGGCTCAGATCGGGGATCCAGTCGAACAGCGAGCGCGTCGGAACGTACTCGCCGAAAGGGACGGGATGGCGCTTGCGATACTCGCCGACCAGTCGCCCGTTGGCGTCCCACACCACGTTGGCGTTGATCCACTCGGTGTCCGACACCGGCCGGTCCCCGCCGGCGAGCAGCACCGCGGAGATCCGTTCCGCCTGCTGGGAGATGGAGCTTCCGACGTCGGGGTCGAGGATGGGATCGACGTTGAAGCCAGTCGAGCCCTCGGGCCAGACGACGAGGTCCGCGGACCCGGGTTCGATCGCGGAGGTGAGTTCCAGTGACGCGGCGTAGGTGGCGGCGCGTTCACCGGAACACCGTTGCCCGGGACACGGGGATGAGCCCTGCACGATGACGGTTCGGACCTCCGGCCCGTCGCTGGTAGGGCCGAACACCGCACCGCCGATCCCGAGGACGGCGATCAACGCGAACGGGAAGACGAGTCTCCGGTCGATGGGACGTTCAGTTGCCCACACTGCCAGTGCGGCGCTCGCTGCGACCAGCACCATCGACCAGCCCGAAGTGCCGATCCACTGCGTCGCGTCGCGCAACGGCCCGTACTCCCCCACCGGATAGCCGGCCATCCCCCAGCCGTATCCCCCGAGCGGGAACCGTTCACGCACGAATTCCATCAGACCCCAGCCGGCCGTTGCCACTGCGACCCACTCGATCGGAGGGCGGATCCGAGCCGCGTAGAGACTCCGGGCGTACGCGAGAGGGAACAACGTCTGCACCAACACCAGCGGAATCAGGGCGATGCCACCGAGCTCCGCCAGCCAAGGGAACAGGAAGCTGAAGAACACCAGCCCGAATGCGCCGCCCGCGACCCATGCATGCACGGGTCGTTCGGCCTGGCGAACCGCGACGAGAAAGAGCCCGATCGCCGGCACGACCATGAACGCGAGACCAGCGGGGGGAAACGCCAGGACGAGGGCATACCCGGCGACGGCGGCAAGGAGGACGGAGCGCACCGGTCGAATCGTAGGAGCGGGTTGGCCGGTAGCGTCCTCGGGGTGAACGACGACCTCGACCTGGCCCTCGAGTGCGCCCGCCGTGCCGCGCTCGTCATCTCCGGCGCCGCGGTGACCCCCGCACGCTTCAAGGGCGAGGTCGATCCCGTCACAGTCACAGACCAGGCGGCGGAGTCGGCGGTTCGCGAGCTCCTCGGAACCGCCCGGCCTTCGGATGCGGTACTCGGAGAGGAGGAGGGCGGCGCTGACTGGCGTACGGGCCGGGTGTGGATCCTGGACCCACTCGACGGCACCGTGAACTTCATCCACCGTGTCCCCCACGTGGCAGTCTCCATCGCGCTGTGGGAGGACGGTCGACCCGTCGTGGGCGTCGTACACGACGTCGGTCGTGACGAGGTCTTCTCGGCGGTGCGCGGTCGGGGGGCGACACTCGACAAGCGTCCCATCCACGTGACGGACACCGCCGACCTCGGCAGCGCACTCGTCGCGACCGGATTTCCCTACGACCGGCGGTCGAAGGCCGCCGAACTCGGAGAGACCGTGGGCAGGGTGCTCGCAGCGGTACAGGGCATCCGCAGGTTCGGGTCTGCAGCACTCGACCTGTGTTGGGTGGCTGCGGGGCGGTACGACGCCTACTGGGAGTATCGGCTTCAGCCCTGGGACACGGCCGCCGGCGAGCTGATCGTCGACGAGGCCGGCGGACGAGTCACGGACCTCACCGGCGCCCCCTACCGACCTGATGCGGCTGGGATCCTGGCATCGAACGGACCTCTGCACGACCGACTGCGGAAAGTGATCGTTCCGTGACGGTGCACCGTGGAGCACGCATCCACGGCCACCCGGGCGCGAACGCCCTCCGGGTCTCCGCGGGCCGCATCGTCGAGATCGGGTCCGCCGCCGGAATGGGGGACACCGACGTCCGGGACCACGGCACAGGGGTGATCCTTCCTGGGTTGCGTGACGGCCACATCCATCCTTTGGGACTCGCCGCGGCCGCCGGTCAAGTGGATCTGACAGACGCCGCCACGATCGCCGAGGTGGTCGAACGGATCCGTGCCCACGCCGCGACGGCATCACCGGACCGGCCCATCATCGCCACCGGCGTCGATGACGAGCGGCTCTCCGAGGGTCGCCTCCCTTCCGCCGCGGACTTGGACTCCGCAGCCAGCGACAGGCCCGTCCTCGCCTACCGCCACTGCTCCCATGTGGCCTCGGCCAACTCACTCGCATTGGCGGCCGGCGGAATCGTGAACACCAGCAGCGATCCCACCGGAGGTCGCATCCGGCGAACGCCGAACGGATCCGCCAACGGCATCCTGGAGGAGGCCGCGATCACACCGGTCGCCACCGCGCTCGGATCCACCCTCCCCTCTCCCGACGCCGACGCCCTCCGTACGGTTCTCCGCGGCGTGCAGCGTCGAGGCGTGGTCGCCATCGACGCCATGGCCTCGGTCGGATCGTCGATGTGGTGCGGGGGCGGCGACGAGCTCGCAACCATCGCATCGGTCGGAGACGATTCACCAGTGACGATCACGGTGTTCGTGATCTGCGACACACCCGAGGAGCTCCAGCAGGCGGCCCACCGCCTCGGGACCTCCGGACCGATGGTCAAATTCGGCGGTTGGAAGGGATTTGCCGACGGATCTCTCGGCGCCCGCACCGCTGCACTCCGCGCCCCCTACACGGACGACCCTGGCACCAACGGCATCCTCATGGACATCCAGATTCGCGAGATGGCCCGAGCCGCAATGGCGCTTGGTGGGGTGGCGGCCGTGCATGCAATCGGAGATGCAGCCGTCGAGCAGGTGCTGACGATCGCCGAGTCGCTCGATCCCGGATCGGTCCGAATCGAGCACGCGTCGGTGGCCGACCCCGATCAGATCGGCCGGATGGCTGCTGCCGGCGTCACCGCTTCGATCCAACCGTCGTTCGTGCCTGCTGATTCGGGGTGGATCGGGCGGAGGTTGGGTTCGCACCGGCAGACCTGGGCGTATCCCTTCGCCTCGATGATGGCGGCAGGCGTGGCCTTGCGAGGCGGGTCGGACGCGCCAGTCGAATCTCCCGACCCGTTCGCCGGCATCCGCGACGCCTGTGGGCCAGGCCCCGAAGCGCTGTCGCCTTCGCAGGCCGTCGACATCTACACGGCGACCGCGCTCCAGCCCGGCGCACCCGCGACCTTCATCGTCTGTTCGGACGATCCGCTTCACGTTCCCGTCGAAGAGATCTCCGAGATCGAAGTCCACGAGCTGTGGATTCAAGGAGTCGAAGTCGACCACCTCCGCGAACGAAGCCGGTGACGCCCCGCCCCCGATAGGGTTTCGCCGATGGATTTCGACTACACCACCGTCACACCGGAAGGCATCCGTTCCGATGTGGATATCACCATCAGCACCGCCAACGTGCTCATCGACGCGATCGTGTCCGGAGACCGCTCATGGGGAGCCACGATCCTCGGACTCGAAGAGGTCGCCGACCTCACGTCGAAGGCTTTCGGACGGACCGCCTTCATGGGATATGTCCATCCGGACGAGGCCACGAGAAACGCCGGAAAGGAAGCCGAGGAGCGGCTGTCGAAGTTCGGGGTCGAACTGTCGTTTCGCCGGGACCTCTACGAGGCGGTAGCCGCGTTCGCCGCGTCGGCCGAGGCAGCGGCGCTGGAGGCTGTGGAGAGCCGACTGCTCGAGTTCACGATGCGCGACTTCCGCAACGCCGGACACGAACTCGACGCCTCCTCCCGGGACAGGCTGCGAGAACTGTCCGATCGCCTCGTGGAACTGGGAGTCGCGTTCGAACGCAACGTCGCCGAGCACGACGACGGCCTCGTCGTGACCAGGGCCGACCTCGAAGGCATGCCCGAGGCCTACATCGAATCCCTCGATCCGGGACCCGAACCGGACACCTTGCGGATCACACTGGCGTATCCCCATGTGATCCCGTTCTTCGACAACAGCCCGCGCCGAGATCTGCGAGCGGAGCTGTCACACAAGTTCAACACGAGGGCCGTCGACACGAACCGGCCTCTCCTCGAGGAAGCCGTGGCGATCCGGCTCGAGATCGCAGGACTTTTCGGTGTGCCGTCGTGGGCACACAAGGTTCTGGAGGACCGAATGGCCCAGGATCCCGACCAAGTCGAACGCTTCTATGTCGACCTGCGTGCCCCCCTCACCGAGGACGGGCGTGACGACCTCCGACGAATGAGCGAACTACTGGAAGCCGACGAACCCGGCGCGACGCTCATGCCATACGACATGCGCTACTACGACACCCTGACTCGTCGGACCGAGTACGGGGTCGATCAGAACGTCGTAGCCGAATACTTCCCGCTCGACTCCGTGCTCGAAGGGCTGTTCCAGATCACGGGTGAAGTGTTCGGCCTCGAATACGTCGAGATCGAAGAGCAGGTCTGGCATCCCGATGTCCGGACATTCGCAATTCACGACGCCGCGGACGGTCGACTGATCTCCCACTTCTCGATGGACCTCTTCCCGCGCCCGAACAAGTTCAGCCATGCGGCAGCATTCCCCCTCGTGCCCGGTCGCCGCCGGGCCGACGGGTCGTACCAACGGCCATACGCCGCCATCGTCGCGAACTTCACCAAGCCCACCGCGACCGGTCCGAGCCTCCTCCAGCACAGCGAGGTGGAAACCTTCTTCCACGAGTTCGGACACATCCTCCATCAGACCCTGACCACCGCCCCGTATGTGCGGTTCTCGGGTACCAGCGTCGAACGGGACTTCGTCGAAGCGCCCTCTCAGATCATGCAGCATTGGACATGGAACGCCGAAGTGTTGTCGACGTTCGCTCGCCACCATGAGACCGGCGAGGCGATTCCGGTGGAGCTGGTGGACCAGCTCGTCGCGGCGCGGCAGTTGAACGTCGCCCTCGACAAACTGCGACAGATGACCTACGGGATGCTCGACCAGGAACTGCACGGACCAGATCCGGACAAGGACGTCGACGCGATCCTCCGGCGCACCTGGGAAGTGACTCTCTTTCCGTTCCACGAAGGCACCTTCTATCCCGCATCGTTCGGGCATCTGTTCGGCTACGACGCCGGGTACTACGGGTACCTGTGGTCCGAGGTGTATGGGGACGACATGTTTTCCCGATTCGAAAACGAAGGAATGCTCGCACCCGAAGTCGGAACGGCGTATCGGCGCGAGATCCTCGAACCCGGAGGCACACGATCGGGCATGGAACACCTCCAGGCATTCCTCGGACGAGAACCCGACTCCGCCGCCTTCCTGCGCAAGCTCGGAATCACTGCTTAATTGTGCGGGGGGCGACCCCCCTGCACCCCCCGACTGGCGCGGCGCCGTAGTCGGGTTTGGCTTCGGTCTCACTCGATGGCCCATGACGGGAACTGCTCGACGCGGTCTGGAACGCTGCTTGATTGTGCGGGGGGGCGACCCCCCTGCACCCCCCGCACGGCGCGGCCGCCC
>JBBDHV010000003.1:0-8125 GCA_040880725.1 Acidimicrobiia bacterium | reverse complement strand
CTAGGTTTCGCGACCGTGTCCGTGAGCCGGTGCCGCACTCGATTGGCGAGGGTCACTCCCCGAACCAAGAAATCGGGCATCGCGAAGGCCGACCCGCCAGGCCCACGCCACCGGTACCGCCAAGGTTCCCGAAGCCAGGGACTTCTACCTCCATCCTCGTGCCCGAGTTCGAACAGTCACCCACCGATGAACTCCACCTGATCCTCCTCATGAAGGACATCCTCGAGACGCTCAGAGACTGAGACATGTCCCAAACGTGTCGTTCCAATCAGCGTGGAGCCATCAGGGCGTCTGAGCTATGGGGCTCGTCGCTTGGGCTGGTGGCGGGATCTCGACTTCGGTGTCGTCGGGTTCCTGGTCAGGTGTCGGGTCCGGCGCCTGGACCTCAAATCCCAGCGCGTGAAGGGCCTCTCCTTCTGTCCCGATGCGGTGAGGTTCACCGGTCCGACGTAGTCGCCACGTCGAACAAGACGGTGTCACCGAAGGGCCGCTGCCGGAACTTTCGTCCGTCGTCGAGATCGAGGGAGACGACTGCTGTCCCCCTCGGTAGGGCGAGTCATGTCACGTAGGAGCCCACGAACCCCGCGTCGTCGGCATGCAAACTGCCACTGGTGCTCCGGCCCTCCGCGATATCTCCCGGTGATGTGCAGAAATCCCCTCCTCCGACGGTCGAGCTGTCGCCGACCGTGAGGCAAAGATGGGGCCCGGCCCCTCGGAGCCGGTCGAACCAGCTGATCCAACCGTTCGTGTGCAGGAAGACCGACCGGCCGGTGACATCCCCGATGTACACCACTGGCACGTCTTCGGGATCCACTGTCGGGTCAAACATGGGCCTGAGCTGCTCGAGCGGTTGTTCAATACCCAGCCGGGTGACGTCGAAGTCGGCGCGGGGGGCGGCGAGCCCGCCATACACCTCGAGAATTCTGGACAGCGTTTCGACGTGGGCGATGGGTTCATCGATGACAGGGACTTCCACATTGCCGTCGATCAGCAGCCGGGTCGCGGAGTCCGATCCGTCGGCAGCCGCAATGCGGGGCAGAGCCGGCACCATCAGCGAAACGGCCAGAACCACGACCACCAGCGTCGAGCCTGCGGACACGAGCCCGTGACGGACGCGCCGGCGACGGACCCTTCGTTTCACCATGTGCAAAGAACCTGATGCAGCAGGGACGGCTGCCATTTCGTCATCGAAGTGACGTGTCAGGAGTTCGTCAGTCATCGTTCTCGACCTCCAATCGAAGTATCTCCAGCGCTCGTGAGAGCCGGCTCTTCACTGTTCCAACGGGGATGCCCAATGCCGCGGCGACGTCTCTTTCCGACCAGTCGTTGACGACCCGCAGCACGACAACGGCGCGCTGTTCGAGGGACAGCCGGTTGACCCTTCGGTGAGGTCCGGTCGCGGGGTATCCGGGATCCACGTGAATGAACTGGCCTCGGCCCGAAACCGCTTCTGCTCCCGATCTCTTCGCCTGATCTGGTCGACGGCCCAGTTGAACGACACTCGGTACACCCACCCGGACGGGTTCTGATTCGCGTTCAGATGCCGCCAGTTGGCGAAGGCCCGTGCCATCCCTTCGTCGACCGCCTCCTTCGCGAGGTCGTGATCTCGGATCGTCACGGCGAGCGTTCGATAGGTCCGATCCCACGTCTCCCGGTAGAAGGCATCGAAACCCGTGTGACCCGCCTTCTCTCGCATTCGGGCGGATCGTGCCAGCGCATCATCCATGTCATCAGGCATACGTCCCGGCCCCCAAGAACGTTCCATTGACGGCCCCGACAGGAAGGCCCTTGGTACGATTGCGGGTCTCCGGCTTATCAGTTATGATAAGTCAATGCCTGAGGTGAGTCCGACGTTGCAGCGAGTTCTGGTATCTGCTGCGAGGCTTCAAGAGGTCGTTCCGGACGCGGTGCTGGTGGGAGGTTCCGCCGCGGCACTGCACGCCGGCCACCGCGATTCCTTCGACCACGACCACGTTCTCGCCGACTTGGTCGACCGGTATGAGGCGGTTCTGGAAGCGGTCGAGGCGACCGAGGGATGGGCGACCTCCGTTCGGGCTTCGAAGCCGCCGTTCACCATCATGGGCAACCTCTGGGGTGTGGAGGCCGGTCTCCGTCAGATGCGCCGAACGCGGCCACTGGAGACCTGCGAAATCTCCGTCGGCGAGGACGCGAACGTCGTCGCACCCACGGCAGCAGAGGCTCTACGGGTGAAAGCCTTCCTCGTCGTCCAGCGCAACGTGGTTCGCGACTACCTCGACACCGTGGCGCTGGCCGAACACCTGGGACTGGAGGATGCGGTCGAGATCCTCTCGGAGATCGATGCCTACTACGCAGATCGGTCCGGCGAGACCGGATCGGTTCTCACGTCGCTCGTCATCGCGCTCGCTGACCCGATGCCTCGGGACACCGAGGTGATCGACGAGCTGCCCCGCTACAAGGGCCTCAAGCCGCGCTACCACCGCTGGGACGATGTCGTCGAAGTCTGCCGATCGCTGGCGCTTCGACTGGGCGGGGCAGTCTGATGCCCGTTGAATTTCGCAACGTCGACGCGTCGCCGACAGATGATGTTCGGACATGGCCCTACGAGGCGCTCGTCGCAGTCATCGACCGGGGGCTGGTTGGGGACTGGCGGCCGATCTTCACCGAGTTGCGGCGATCCCCATGGGGGAAAGTGGCCCGGCGGGTCCAGCAGTACCTCTCCTACCGCGAACCTGACGGTGTGAGCATGCTGTTCGCCCTTGCCATCGAGCGCGCCCGTCTCGATGCCGAACAGGAGGATCGAGCCGAGGTGGCCGCGAGGGTCAACGCCGCCGTCGAACGGTCCGGGCTCAGTAACGGTGACTTCGCACGTCTCGTGGGGACCAGTGCGTCGCGCCTGAGTACCTACCTCAGCGGGAAAGTCACCCCTTCGGCGGCCATGCTGGTGAGGATCGAACGAACAGTCACCATCTCCCGTCACCCTTCGGCGACTGGATGAGCCGTGGCCGCCCATCCAGGGCTTCAGCCTTGCCGGGCAATCCCGCTGGTGTGTCCTGGCCGCTAGATCGGCCAGGAGGTTCGACTCACGGATCTAGGAGAGGCGGCTCGCCGGCGTCGCCTATCGCCCGGTAGAGAGCCGGCAACACGTCGAGGAGGTTCTGTCCGCGGACGGTGATGTCCACCGCGGGGAGTTGGGTGAGCCAAGTGTCGCTGGAGGGGGACCCACCCATGGCTCGGGTGGATGTGGGCCCTTGTGGAAGGAAGTACGAGTCCAGGCAGTCCGCCAGGGGGACGGTCGTTTCGCCCTCCGAGATCTGGCCGAGGCTCTCTCCACCGCCACGGAGCGCCGAGAGCGTCTCGAGGAGCCGGTCGCGGTCACGTCCCCGCCAGGCAAGGATCATGAACGGGTCTTCGTCGAAAGACTCCGCGAGCAGGTAAAAGGCTGCGGCCAGGTGCTTGCACGGCACCTCCCAGTCGGGACATGTGCAGTCCATCGTCATCTCGGCGGGGTCGGACGGGAAGAGCGAGAGTCCGAGCGAGCCGAAGACGTCTTCAATGTCCTTGGGCATGTCCCCTGCCAGCAGGTTGGCCGCGTACCAGGCGTCGTCGGCAAGCGCTTCGCAGACCTGGGCCCACTCGGTCTTTCCGAAGGCGTCAACGCCGATCCTCACTTTGTACGGTCTGGCGCGGCTGCCCTGGACGGTGGCGTTCACGGCGCCCGCGATCAATTCGAGTTCCAACACTTGACCTTTACGAGCGTACGTCTTGCCTCGCTGGAGTCGCCCCCCGACACCGATCGACTCGAGCACTTCGATGAATCGCTCCGACCACCAGTTCTGGGCGATGGCCCCTCGCCGGCTCCGCGCCTTGATGCCGTTCTCGACCGGCCGGGGCTTCGACGGCGGGTACCAGCTACTCATCGAACGTGTTTCCGGAGAGGGCGAAGAGGTCGTTCAGCTCGCCGGTGGAGAGCTCGGTGAGCCATGACTCACCGTCATTGACCACGAGGTCGGCCAGTGCCCGCTTCTGGGTGATCATGTCGTCGATCCTTTCTTCGAGTGTGCCGGTGCAGATGAACTTCCTCACTTGGACGTTGCGTGTCTGTCCGATCCGAAAGGCGCGATCGGTGGCCTGGTCCTCCACCGCAGGGTTCCACCATCGATCGAGGTGGATGACGTGGTTGGCAGCGGTCAGGTTGAGCCCAATGCCTCCGGCCTTGAGGGAGAGCAGGAAGAGGGAAGGTCCGTCGTCCGACTGGAACGAGCGAACTATCTCGTCTCGGCGCTTACGCGAGGTGCCGCCATGAAGGTAGAGGACCTCGCGGCGGTGACGGGCCGACAGGTGTTCAAGCAGCAACTCGGCGAATTCGGTGTACTGGGTGAACAGCAACGCCCGGTCGCCTTCGGCGAGGACCTCCTCGATGATCTCGTCGAGACGCGTTACCTTTCCGGACCGTCGTCCGATCTGTGAGCGATCATGCAGAAACTGTGCCGGGTGGTTGCATACCTGCTTGAGCTTGGAGATCGTCGCCAGGACGTTGCCGCGCCTCTCGATTCCGTCACTGTCCTCGATCTTCGGCATCATCTCGTCCACCACCGCCTGGTACAGCGACGCTTGCTCCGTGGTGAGGTGGCAGTATTGCTTGATCTCGATCTTGTCCGGCAGGTCGTCGATGATGTCCTTGTCGGTTTTGAGCCGACGCAGGATGTAGGGCCGGATGATCGTCCGCAGTCTGTCAGCGGGTTCCGTCTGTCCTAGTCGCTCGATCGGCTTGGCGTAGCGGGTACGGAACTGTTCCGGACGTCCGAGTATTCCGGGGTTGAGGAAGTCCATGATCGACCACAGTTCGGCCAGTCGGTTCTCCATCGGCGTACCTGTGAGCGCCACCCGGTGGCCGGCGTCGAGTCGGCGTACCGCCAGTGCGGCGCGGGATAGCCGGTTCTTCACCGCCTGCGCCTCGTCGAGGACGAGCCGCTCCCATCTTCGTGCGGCGAGTTCGTCGATGTCGCGGGTGGCGGTCTGATAGGTGGTGACCACGATGTCGGTGCCCGCCAGTTGTTCGTCGAGGTCATCGCCATGGAGGCGATCGGGTCCATGGTGGGAGTACACGCGCAGCGACGGGGCGAATCTCTCGGCTTCGCGCTGCCAGTTGCCGACCAGTGACATCGGGCAGAGGAGAAGGGTCGGACCGCGCTCGTGTCCGTGTGCTCGGTCGACCGACTCGAGAGCAAGCAGCTGGATGGTCTTGCCGAGGCCCATGTCGTCGGCCAGGCAGGCCCCAAGGCCGAGACCTGAGAGAAACGCCAGCCAGGACAGACCGCGCGCCTGATAGGGGCGGAGCGTGGCGGCGAAATCGGGTGGGGGGTCGACCGGTTGCACGGTCTGCGCAGCGACGCCCGCCAGCAGGTCACCGAGCCAGCCGTCTGCGCTGACAGAGACGACGGGAAGGGGGATGTCCGCGTCGTGAGGATGTGTCGCCGCCAGTGCGATCACTTCGGCGGCGGTCACCGGTTCTCCCTGCTTTCGTTGCAGGAATTCAAGTCCGCGTCGAACCTGATCGGGGTCAAGCGCGACCCACTCCCCGCGCATCCGGACCAGGGGAGTCTTCGCCGCCGCGAGTTCCTCCAGCTCGTCTCGGGTGAGTGGCTCGTCACCCAGAGCGATGGCCCACTGGAACTCGTAGAGGGACTCGCGGCTGAAGAAGCCACCCGTGACCGCGGTATCTTGCGGCGTGGACGCCGAAGCCGTCAGACCGATCCTGGGGCGTTCGTCCCACCAGGACGGCACCAGGACGCCGAATCCCGCCTGATCGAGGCGACTCGCCCAAGTCAAGAGGAAGTCGTAGGCGCCTTCCGCGTCCAGGTCGAGATGGGAGGGGCGCGGCTGGCGCAGAGCCTCCGTCAGGCTCGGATAGATCGCGCTCGCCCGTCCCAATTCGGCCAACAACCAATCGTCGGGCCGGCTCAACCATCGTCGGAGGGTCTCGCTGCCTGCCCACGCCTGCTCGGAGGGCACCAGCAGACTGGGATCCTCGACCGATTGCAACATCAACTCCAACCGCCAAGGCTTCTCCGCCTGCACGATGTCGGCTGGGCCGGCGCCGGCTTCGGGGGTGGGGGCCGCGGTGAGCCTGAATGTCGCCCGCGCCGGGCCGGACTGACCAACGCCGATCTCGTCCCACGAGGACAAGGCACGTTTCAGTGCATCGATTTCCCCGGGCGCGGCGTCGAATCGGCCGTCCGCGGCGGCAAGTGCCGAAAGCCATGTCTCTGTCGCGGCCGATCGCCTCGACGGACGATCCCGGCGAGAGGGCAAAGCGTCGGGCAGGGTGATATCGGCGAGTCGCCTGCGCACCTCCGCATCGACCAGAGCCCCGAGTGCGGTCGAGACCAGTGCAGCAGGGCTCTGCTCCTGGGGGTCCTCGGTCGTGGCTTCGGCCCGGCACACCGGGGGCATGGCTGCCACGATCTGCTCCAACGCCACTACATCGGGGCCCTGGAGGACCGGACGCCAGCGAGCCGCATGTCCGTGGGGCTCTTCCGTGATGGTCGGGAGGACCCGCCCTCGCTCGGCCAGCTCCGCGGCGAACTGGCAGAGCCGGGTGAGATACTCGATCGAGTGGCCATAGCGGATCTCGCTGTCGGGTTGCATCAGGATCACCGGCGCGGCCGATGGGTCGAAGCAGACCACCGGCACGGTCCAGGACAGCAGGGCGGGCGGTCTCGTCGGGGAAGGTCTGCGGCGGATTCGCACCAGTTCGGGTGAGTCCAATGGGGCCGTCAGTACTGATGGCAGGAGAAGAGTGGCGAGTCCTCGCTTACCGGGGTGGATCTCACTGAGGTCCCGCGAGGCGATGGCGAAGGGATGTTGCCGTGGTCTGCTGACGGCCTGGCTGGGGCTCTTCACCCTTGCCTCGGTGTCCTCTCCCCACAGGCACAGACCGCGTTCTCGTGACCAAAACCCGTGTACGGCGCGCATCAAGGGTCATGATACCGACGGCGGTCGACGTCGATCGGGTACCCACGACGCGACCTGATGACCGCCCCCGCGCCATGAGATCACTGGGCCTGGTCGGGGGCCGATCTACCGGGGTCGAGACCGAGCGGATGTGGGAGGGCCACGTACGACTCGGCTGGGGAGGCGTCGGTCTGGTCGAAGTCGAGGTCGAAGTCAACGGCTCCTGGCCCCTCGCACTCGGAGCGCGTCCTGAGCAGGCCTCGGTGATTACCCGTCACCGAGCGGCCACGAGATCAAGGAGATGACCTCCTCCAGCCCGCTCCTCATGGTCATGCTCGGTCTGGTCGTTCCCTCGATTCTCCTGGCAGCGTGGTGGCTGGTCAGCCCGAATCGCACCGCGTGGTGGGCCGCCCTGATCTGGGTGGGCCTCCTCAACCTGGTCGTTGGCGCCACCCTCACGGTGCTCCCGCTTTCCTTCCTTCCATTCGAACCCGAGCAGTCGCTGAGCCACTACACCACCCATCTCATCTATGCCGGTGCCCAGCTTCCCGCCCTTTACCTCCTGATGACGCGCCGACCGGTCGGAGGTGACGGTATTCCGACGAGAGCGTCCGACCAGTAGTAGGCGACGCGCCACCTGCGGTGGTCGGATTGTCCGTCGCCAAGGTCAGCCTGGTCGGGTGTCGAGCACGAATTTCCATGGATGCTCTCCTCGCCGATGGCAGTGAGACCGGATCCGTCCCGCCCGACCGTCCACACGGATCGCGGGGTTTCTTTCGCCGGTTGGCTGGAGCTGAAGAGAAGGCGCTCTTCATCGATCCGGAACAGTCCGGATTCGCCGGGCCCGGTTCGTCGGGCGACGAGCTCGTAGGCCGGGCGGTCCTGCACCCGGTCCAACTCGACTTCGGGCAGGAGGGGGACGAGATCGCTCGTGGCCCGGTCGAACACCGCGCCAGGACCGGCGAACTGGTTGCCGCTCACCGCGACGAAGGCACCAGACGGAGACACGGAGACGCCGCGACCTACGAGGTACCAGCGTTCCGGGGCACCGTCGCGGGTCGGGTCGAGGTGTCGCTGTCCTCTGCCGTCGACGCTCATGACATACGGTCCCGGAGAGGCGGGTGAGCCCGGCAGGGTGCACAAGGGAGCAGAGCTCGTGCTGGTCGGAGACGGCGTCGTGCAGGTGCTG
>JBBDHV010000002.1:0-8573 GCA_040880725.1 Acidimicrobiia bacterium | reverse complement strand
GCGCGAGCGGAAGCGACCCCGTCTCCCAGCCTCCAGTCGCGTGGCGAACCCGTAGCAGCACCTCGACAACTCCCCCATCCCGGCGCCCCCAGGTTCGGGTTCGGGAGATCCGAGAAGTTCTCGAATACGCGTTTATGGACGCTTTACGGCGGGAACCATACGGTGACGGGAAACGTCCCATCCATCAGAGCCTTCGGCTCCGAACAAGGGGTGTGACCCGGACTGACATCACCCGCCAAAGGGAACAAAACGTCGGATCCGGGTGTTGCACCACAGGCAGGCTTCTCCAGAAAGGGGCCCGAACATGTCAGAGATCATGAAGGGCGCATCCATCAAAGGTGTGACCCGTCCCTCCAAGGAATTCGGAGATGACAGAGTGTGCAATGACAAACATTGCGCCACCAAGCTCTCCCGTTACAACAGGCGCGAGTTCTGTTTCGCCCACGCCCCGGTGAAGTATCCCCGGGTGAGGGGCCGGATCCTGCCCGAAGGAGCCTGAGCCCGAACTCACACGAATTGGCATCGCTGTCAGGTTTTCTCCCTCCTCCCGACCGATGCCAATCCCGACGGGTCCCGAGCCGCACGGCTCGGGACCCGTCTTTTTGCTGTAGCGGCTCTCCTCCCGGTTGCGACCCCACCCCAGGTGGGGTAGAGTCTGTCCTGTGAAAGAAGAACACAAACGATCCGCCCTCAACCGCCTCAAGACAGTACGCGGCCACCTCGATGCGGTCATCGGGATGATCGAAGAGGAGCGCTACTGCCCCGATGTCATGAAGCAGGTTTCGGCCCTGCAAGGGTCCCTCGAACGGGTCAATCGGATTTTGCTCCAGAACCATCTCGAGACGTGTGTCACCCACGCCATCGCCGAGGGCCGGACCGCCGAGATCGTCGACGAACTGATGGAAACCATGAAATACACCGCGGCCGTGACCGGCCCACGATCGGAAGGACCACCGCAATGAGCACGACCACCCTCGAAGTGCCCACCATTTCGTGCGGACACTGCAAGTCCAGCATCGAAAGAGCCGTCAGCAACCTCGACGGCGTCCGCAGCGTTGAGGTAGGCATCGACGCCAAGCAGGTCGACATCGACTTCGACGACACGGCAGTCAGCCTCGACACGATCGTGGCGGCCATCGAAGAGCAGGGATACGACGTCAACCGATGACCGATACCTCCACGCCGACCGCGCTCACCTTCGACGTCGAAGGCATGACATGCGCGGCGTGTGCCGCCCGCATCGAGCGCGTCCTCGGCAAGCAGGACGGCGTCGATGCCGCCGTCGTGAACTACGCCACGGCTCGCGCGCGACTCCGGGTGGACTCCTCCACCGATCTCGCCGAACTGCAGTCCGCAGTCGACAAGATCGGGTACGCCATCAGGCCGGCACGCGACGAGGATCCGCTTCCGATCCTCCAGAGCCAGCGCAAGGACGAACGAGACCAGTGGCATCGGTTCCGGATCGCGGCCGCCCTGTCGGTGGTCGTGATGTTCCTGGCGATGGTCGGCCCCGACACGACGTGGAATCCCATCGTCCAAGCAGTGCTCACCGCACCCGTGGTGTTCTGGGTGGGTGCCCAATTCCATCGCGTGGCGCTCATTCAACTCCGCAGTCTCGGGGCCTCGATGGACACCCTCATCTCGTTGGGCACCCTGACCGCATTCGGGTACTCGCTGTGGGCGCTCACGACCGGAGCGCCCCCCTACTTCGAGACCGGAGCCATGATCGTGACGTTGATCACGCTCGGACGCGCCTTCGAAGCGAGGGCGAAGGGGCGCGCGACCGATGCGCTCCGCGGTCTGCTCGAGCTCGGCGCCGATCGCGCCACGATCCTCGCAGACGACGGCTCGACCCGTCTGATCCCGGCCCGAGACGTGCTGCCCGGCGACCGCATGGTGGTCGATCCCGGAATGAAGATTCCTACCGACGGGATGATCGTCCAAGGCGAGAGCAGTCTCGATGAGTCGATGCTGACAGGTGAGTCCCGCCCGATCGACAAGGCCGTCGGCGACGACGTGTTCGGGGCAACGATCAACCAACAGCGTCGACTCGTGGTCGAGGCCACCCGGGTGGGAGCAGACACGATGCTCAGCCAGATCGTGCGAATGGTGGAGGACGCACAGGCCACGAAGGCCCCCGTCCAGCGGCTCGTTGACAGGATTTCCGCGGTGTTCGTCCCGGTGGTGATCGCTATCGCCCTGGTGACCACGCTCAGCTGGATTCTGCTGGGAAACCCCGCCGAGGACGCGTTGCGGGCCGGTATCGCGGTGCTCATCATCGCCTGCCCCTGCGCCCTCGGTCTCGCCACACCGACAGCCATCCTCGTGGGCTCGGCACGGGGAGCCGAGCTCGGCGTCCTGTTCAAGGGCGCCGAGGTGTTCGAACGCTCTCGGGCGATCGATGTCGTTGCATTCGACAAGACCGGAACCCTCACCACCGGCCTCATGACCCTGGCCGTCGCCGAGACGAGCGAGGACGAGGACGACTTTCTGCACCGCGTCGGATCCGTGGAAGCCGCCTCCGGTCATCCGATCGGCAAGGCGGTCGCGCTCGGCGTGGAAGGACGAGACATCGTGCTGGCTCAAGTCCCCGACGCGGAGGCGATCGCCGGGATGGGAGCGATCGGGACCGTCGACGGTGAACTCATCGTGGTCGGCAAGGCCAAGCTGCTCGCAGATCACGGTCTGGGGATCGCAGAACGGTGGTCCGACCGGCTCGAAGAGCTGGAACGCACCGGCGTCACCGCCTTTATCGCCGGCTGGGACGGAACGGCTCGCGGAGTGATCGGCGTGTCTGACACGCTGCGCCCCAGCGCAGTCGAAACCATCGATGAGCTACACCGGCTCGGGCTCCGCACTGCCCTCATCACCGGAGACAATCGACGTACCGCCGACACAGTCGCCGAACGCCTCGGGATCGACCGCGTCGAGGCGGAGGTCCTTCCCGGCGACAAGGCCGCGGTCGTCCAGGCGCTCCAACACGAGGGTCTGACGGTCGCCTTCGTCGGAGACGGCATCAACGACGCCCCCGCACTCACGGCGGCTGACCTCGGGATGGCCATCGGAACGGGTACCGGCGTCGCCATCGATGCCGGTGACGTGGTGCTCATGAGCGGCGATCCCGCAGTGACCACCACCGCGGTACGCCTCGCACGCCGGACATTCGGCACGATCCGGGGGAACCTCTTCTGGGCGTTTCTGTACAACGTCGCTGCCATTCCCCTGGCGGCATTCGGCCTGCTGGATCCCATGATCGCTGCGGGTGCGATGGCGTTCTCGTCGGTCTCGGTCGTTCTGAACTCTCTGAGGCTCCGCCGTTTTCGCTGACCCGTCCACTACGGTGCCGTGTCGTGATCTCCGCGCGTTGCGAAGAGCCGCCATCCCCCGTCACTTCCGACACGGGTGCTTCCTCGATGAGCTCATTCAGCGCGTCTAACACTTCGCAATTCGGGTACGAGAGACTCCAGTACGAGCCCATGACAGCCGATGAAATGAAGAGAATGATCCATACGTTCGTCGTCACCACCGACCAAGGGGAGCGGGTCTACACCGGACACGTGTCCTCTCGCAGTCCGTCCACGATCACGCTGCTCCTGACCGCTCCATACGACACGGCCGGCCGGGTCGTCAAGGTCGCAACGAGCGACGTCATCTCCGAACAGATCGCTGCCTGACCCCGCTCAGGTGTCGCGCAGGAAGTCTTCGATCTCCTCGACGAGCTTCTCGACGGGGTCTCCGTCGGTGTCGTCGAGCGCTTGGGTCTCCAGTTCCTCGACGTACTCCCGGATCTCGGAGTCGTCCATCGCAGCGTCCACCTGATCCCGGAACTCACTCACGGCGAGGGCGAGGTCCGTGGTGTCGACCTCCAATCCGACGATCTCGAGGGCCTTGTCGACGAGGGCCAGAGCTGCCGGCGGGTATTCCTGCTGCGACAGGTAGTGAGGTACTGCCGCCCACACACTCAGGGTCTCGATGCCTGCGCCGCTGAGCGCAGCATTGAGCACGCCGATGATTCCCGTGGGGCCCTCGTAGTCGGATGCGAAGAGCGCATGCCGCTGCAGCGTGTCGCTGTCGACACCCGAGCCCATGAGCGGCACGGGCAACGTGTGAGGCACCTGTCCGATGAAGGCGCCCATCGTCACGGTGCGCCGTACCCCGAGCGTCCGCAACATGGCGATCAGATCGGTGCTGAACATCTTCCAACGGGAGTGCGGCTCCGGACCCGTCACCACGATGAGGTCGCGCGGCGCCCACGACACGCTGACGAGCCAGACCTCTGTCTCGGGCCAGGCGATCTCCCGGGTCCCGTCTTCGTCAAGGAAGACGACCGGCCGACGCACCTGGAAGTCGAAGAACTCGTCGGAGTCGATCGTGGCGATGCGCTCGGCGTCGACCGACTCGATCAGATGGCGCGCGGCCGCCGATGAGCTCTCACCGGCATCTCCCCAACCTTCGAACGCGATGATGGCAGCCGGATCCCGTAGGACCGGGTGCTGCTCCCAGATCACTCTGTCCATCACAGCAGGGTAGTGCCCGCCGAGCGTCACTCTCCGATGGCACGGTCCAGAAAGAGCTTCGTGCGCTGCCACGCCAGATCGGTGAAGGTCGGATGGTGGCCAGGCGAATCGTCGACGAAGAAGTCGACGCCCGCCCCGCGGTACGAGTGGAAGGTGGCATCCATGCCCAGGTCGCGGAGATGTGCCTCCAACCGGAACGGCGAGATCTGGCCGGCGCCCTCGTCGACAGAACCGTGATGGCCGAGATAGGCGGCCGACGTCAGCCGGAAGCTGGGCGAAGTCGCAGGGCTGTGGCCCGAGAACTCGACGACGGCGCTGATCCTCCCGTCCATCGTGGAGAAGTGCATGGCGGGGGCCGCCCCCGCCCCGAGGGCGACAAGCCCCACGTGGTCACCGAGGACCGCGGGGCTGGCCAGCAGCGACGAAACCGCTCGCCCGATGACCTCGAGGTCGACTTCGAGTTCGCGTGTCGCCGTCACGGAGTACGTCACGTATCCCAACTCGTGCAGTCGCCCCTCGACGGCCTCGCGCCAAGGTTCTTCGGTATCGGACGCCACGACGACGACCGGCCGACCATGACCGCTCGCCGGTGTGGTGAGTCGGGGATCGCCCTGCGGCTGTTCGGGTTGCGGCTCGGTGATCTCGGTCTGGTCCTCCTGGGTCGCGGCCCGCTCGGTCGCCATGACCTCCGGCACCGCAGTCCCGGAACGGCCCGATCCCGCGGCGAAACGGTCGGCGCCTGCGGCGGCAACATCCATCACGCCGGCTCCGAGACGCCGTTCGAGGTCGAGCGCGTCCGGAATGGCAAGCCCAAGCCCACCGAGCACGGAGGCACGATCGCTGCGCACTGTCTCCTGCGGGTGGGCGGCGATGGACTCCCCCAACTCGACAGCTTTGGCCAACGCTCCTCCCTCGCCGACGATCGCGTTCACGAGACCGATCACATACGCCTCGTCTGCGGTGACTTCGCGGCCGGTGAGGATCATCTCCATCGCCACTCCGAGACCGACGACGCGCGGCAACCGGACGGTCCCGCCATCGACGAGCGGCACACCGAACCTCCGCTCCAGGCAGCCGAAGGTCGCCGTCCTCGCAGCGATCCTCAAGTCGCACCACAGGGCCATCTCGAGTCCACCCGCCACGCAGTAGCCCTCCACCGCAGCGATGGTCGGCTTGCCGACTTCGAGGCGTGTGAAGCCCAGAAACCCAGCACTGTCATCGACGAGGTCGAAGGTGTTGAGGTCGGCGCCGGCAGAGAAGTGTCCTCCTGCCCCGTAGAGCACACCGACGTCGACCTTGGTGTCGTCACGGAACGTGCGCCAAGCGTCCCCGAGGGCGCGTGCGGTGGCCCGGTCGATGGCGTTGCGAACCTCGGCTCGGTCGACGGTGATCACTGCCACCCGACCTCGCCGCTCGTAGTCGACGCTCAACGGTCAACCCCCTCGTGGACGATACTGCCGCACAGAATGCCACCTCTGCGACGAACGGGAAGGGCGCACTCGGCTCATTCTCGGCGTCGTAGGCTGGCTGGCATGACCTTGCTGCTCGATTCGTCGGACGTCTCCACATGACTGGCGTCGTGCGGTTCATCCATCTCCTCGGAGCCATGGTGTGGGTGGGCGGCCTGATCACGCTGGGAGCCCTCATTCCCGCCCTCCGCGGCGCCGGGGCCGACCGACCGATGCTGCAGGCCGTTGCCCGTCAGTTCGCGCGGATCTCCTGGGTGGCCTTTGCCGTTGCGGTGCTGACCGGCGGCTGGGCGATGGTCGACTACCTGGAAGCACCCGCCCTCCCGTGGAAGTTGGGGTTCGTAGCCCTGGCCGGCGGACTGGCGCTATGGCACCAGCTCGGCGCCAGAGATCAGTCCGCTCGGACGCGCGGCATCCTGCAGGGACTGATCCTGCTGGCGAGTCTCGGAATCGTTGCGGCGGCGGTCGCGCTGTAGACGCGACAAGACCCCGGGGGTGTGCCGGGGTCCAGTCGAAGTCACTTCTTCTTGTGCCGATTCGCCTTCAGGCGTTTGCGGTACTTGTGCTTCGACATCTTCTTCCGTCGCTTCTTGACGAGCGAACCCATACGTGGACAAACCTCTTGTTCGGGGGGGCCGACCCAATGATCGTTGCTCCCGCCCCCCTGGTCAAACCGACGACCCGCGTACCCTGGGTTCAGGAGTACCGAAACGGTGGCTTTCGCTGCACCGGTTCGTTGTGAATCGAGACCGCGATCTCGTCACCGGCGGCCGGCTGGTCAGATCCCTCGGACGTCGTCACCGAAGTCCACTGGCGGTGCGAGGCCGTGTGGCTCGACACCTCAGACGACGCCGGAGGTCGCAATGCGAGGAGACAACACCACTCCGCGATCGCCGAGACAGCGTTTCAGCGCAGTCTCGACCCTGTCCGTGCCCTCGGGGGGAACCAGCGCGATCATCGAAGGCCCGGCACCGGACCAGGCAGCATGGACCGCTCCCGCTGCCCGCGCCACGTCGATGAGCTCCGCGACGTCGGGTCGCACCCCCTGACGAGGGCGCTCGTGGATCTCGTCGCCCGACGCGTCAGGCAGCAAGGAGACATCTCCCCCAACCAGCCCTGCCACGAGCGCGGCGAGACGGCCGAGCGATCGAGCGACCACATCGGCTTCGTACGCCACCGGGAGCAGCCGCCGAGCCTCCGAGGTGCGAAATGGCTCATGGGGCACTGCGACGACCGCATGCAATGCCACGTTCCACGGCAAGCGGTGGACATTTCCTGCAGATGTCGCCAGAACCAGCCCCCCGTAGACCGCGGCCGCCGCATTGTCAGGATGGCCGTCCATTTCGGTCGCGATCTCCCATGCGCGGTGCAGCGAGGGAGTTTCGCCATGGGCCCTCCAGGCTGCGACCGCTCCGGCGGCAGCCGCGGCCGACGACGAACCGAGTCCCCGACCGATGGGGACGGCATTGTCGACGGTCAGAGCGAGCGGACGACTCTCCCCGACTGCTCGGTGGGCGGCGATCCACACGGCGTCATCAGCGCCGATCGGAGGAGCCGCATCGCCGACGTGGTCGACCGACCACTCCGTCGCGGGTTCTGCGCGCACGACACATCGGACCTCGAGGGCCACGGCAAGACAGTCGAAGCCCGGACCGAGGTTGGCCGACGACGCAGGCGCGGACGCTTCAGCCATGCGCGAAGAAGGAACAGACAGTCGTGGTCACGGGACGGGAGTGTACGCCGGCCGATTTCTGGGCGTCTGAACGGCCTATCGTCAACGAACCAATGCTGGACTTCATCGGGGTCGACACGCTGCTCGCCGAACTCGTCCTGGCCATCGGCTTGGCCGTCGTCATCGGCAACGGGCTTGCGTTCTACAAGAACAGCAGAGGCGAGAAGCCGGAAGGAGTCGACGAACAGTCCGAATTCCGACCATCACGAGCGCTGTTTCTGATCGCGGCGGGAGTCCTGATGGCCGCATGGAGTCTCGCCTCCATCCTCACTCGCTGACCACACCCGATCTGTTGCTCTCGAAGAGTCCCCCTCTCTCCCCAGTCCCCCGAAGAACCCGGTGTTTACAGTGTGAGGCATCCGACGGAAGGACACGATGGACGCGGCCGACCTGGAATCCACTCCTCTCTTTTCCGGACTCGCCGCCGATGATCGGGCAGCCCTGGCCGGTGTGCTCACGATCAAGGACCATCCGCGCGGGACGGTGCTCACCGAGGAAGGCGACCACCCCACCATGTTCCCATGTGCTCCTCACCGGGACTATGCCCACCTGAATGACTTGGGACCGGGCGACTACTTCGACGAGGTGGGTGTGCTGTCGCTCGAAGCGCGCAACGCGTCCGTCATCGCCACCACCCCCGTTCGCGTGGCGACTGCCATGGGCTGGGATCTCCGAGCCTTGCTCGACGAGCACCCGAATCTGAAGGAACAGCTGGCTGCGACCGCAGCCGACCGCGCCAGACCACACTGACGTTCGGCTTCGCCCCCGAGCGCCGCCTCCGGTATCCTCGAAGCGGTCCGTGCGGGTGTAGTTCAATGGCAGAACACGAGCTTCCCAAGCTCGATACGGGGGTTC
>JBBDHV010000001.1:28146-51620 GCA_040880725.1 Acidimicrobiia bacterium | reverse complement strand
CGTCCCAACATTCACATGCGGCTTACTACGCTCAAACTTCGCCTTGCCCATTTGCTCGGCTTCCTTTCCCGTTGTCGGATGTTGCTGACGTCCCTCGGGAGGCTCCCTCGGGGGGTACGTAGCGGCGGGCAGACTCGAACTGCCGACCTCTCGATTATGAGTCGAGCGCTCTCACCAACTGAGCTACGCCGCCTCATGCACTGCGGCGTCCGCTCGACGTTCCACCGTGCAATTCCCGCCACTGTCTGCCGTGCGCCGTCGCACGCCAGCAAGCGCGGTGCGAGTCTGCCGACCCGCAGAGCCTCCTCGGGGACTTGAACCCCGGACCCCTTCCTTACCATGGAAGTGCTCTACCACTGAGCTAAGGAGGCCTGGTTGGTGCCCTTGCACCGTGCCGGGAGAAGGATTTGAACCTCCGAAGGCTTACGCCGGCAGATTTACAGTCTGCTCCCTTTGGCCGCTCGGGCATCCCGGCTCGTCCCGGACTTCGCCGAGGCGGAGGGATCATAACGGAACGCCCGGTTCTGGACCAACGCAGAACCGCCCAGATCAGCCCTCGGTGCGTTGTTCGGCCGACAACGCAAGGGCCGTGACGACGAGGGCGATGCCGAGGATGGCCGGGATCCAGGCCACCGCGCCCGCACCTGCGACCGATCCGCCGGTACCGATCGCCGCGAGAACGACTCCGGCAATGAGGATGAGGGTCCGAGCCCGACGCACGATATGACGACGCCGCTCGAGCGGAAGGTCGTCGAAACCCCCCGCATCCTCCAGCTTCACCAGCGCCCGTCGCAGCATCGCAGCGAGAAGAAGCACCGTCATTGCCACGTACAGGACGGCGAGTCCCACCCACAGCGGGCGCACCAGAAACGTCAGCAGAAGCCCTGCCGCAACACCGCCCAGGACGACCGGTCGAACCGTGGCGAGGTGTGCCAGAGCCCACCGGGGGCCCCGAGCCGCCGAGCGGATCGAAATCGAGGAACCCCAGGCGACGACGACAGCGACGGCGATGCCGACGATCACGAGGGCCGTATCAGGCCCGACACTGATCACCGATCAGATCGTTCCGCCGTAGTGCATCTCCTCGAGCCGGGCGATCCGATCCTCCATCGGAGGATGCGTCGAGAACAGCCTCGCGAGTTGGGACGGCCCACCGCGTCGGCCCCCCAGCGCTTTCAACGGGTTGGCGATGAACAACTGGCTGACGGCGGGGTTCACCTGCATCGGAATGCGCTCGCTCGCCAGCCCGATCTTGCGGAGGGCAGAGGCCAGATGCAGGGGCTGGCCGGTGATGGCGGCGCCCGATGCGTCTGCCTGGTATTCCCGAGCCCGACTGATGGCGAAACGGATGAACATCGCGGCGATCGGGCCGATGATCAGTGCGAGAAGGGCGCCGACTGCACCAATCGGATTGTCCCGTTCTCCCCCGCGGCCGCCGAAGAAGAAGGCGAAACGAGCGAGCATCGACAAGGCCGCGGCGATCATCGCCGCGATCGAGCTGATGAGGATGTCCCGGTTGCGCACGTGGGCGAGTTCATGGGCGAGGACGGCTTCCAGTTCCTCGTTCGTCATCACCTGCAGGATCCCGGTGGTGACCGCCACTGCGGCGTGCTTGGGATTGCGACCGGTGGCAAAGGCGTTGGGTTGCGGCGAGTCCATGAGATACAGGCGCGGCATGGGCATGTCCGCCTGTGCGGCGAGACGACGCACGATGCTGTACACCTGCGGCAACTCGTGCTCCTCGACCGGCCTGGCCCGCGACGCCTTGATCGCCAGCTTGTCCGAGAAGAAGTAGGCCCCGAGATTGAAGATGGCCGCGAAAGCCAGGGCCGTCATCGCCGAGCCGCCGTAGGCCTGGATGACGACCACCAAGAGGATGCTCATGAAGGCGAGCAAGCCGACGGTCTTGACGTTGTTCATGGACCGAATCGTATCGCCACGCGGCGAAAACCGGCATAAAGGCGCACCGGAACCGGCGCTATGCAGAATCTCCATGGGAATCTCCCGCATTGTCCGACCGCGCAGCGTGACCGAGGTCCCGGGTCGCCCGGTGGCGACGCCGGGTTCACCAGGGGGACAAGTGGAGGACCGACGAGAGACGGGCAATCTTCGCGAGTGTGATCGCGCTCGTCGCAGCGCCAATGGCATCGCCGTCGCCGCCACTGTGCGCGACGTCGCGGAGATCGCGACGCTGAGTGGCGTGGGGTCGATTGCGACGCTCGCGCCCCACCCGTCCTCTCAGCAGTCAGTCCTTTCAGCTGTCCGGACTCGGTGATGACGAACCGGCCGGCGGATTCCGACAGAGCCTGAAGCTGCCGTTGACGATTGCTCGGTAATCGAAGGTCTTCTCCCCGATCCCCAGAATGATCTGATAGCCGGGGGTCACGACCTGCATGTAGCTCACACCGGCCACGGGGCAACCGAGCGAGGCATCGGGCCAATCGACGCTCCCCGTCGACAGCAGTCCGACCTCACCTGGTTCCACGCCCTCCCGGGTGGCGAGGTCTGCGATGACTGATTGGATCAGCGAGGGCGGCACCGTCATTCCCTCATCTTGCCCGGTATCAGTCGTCGTCGTTGGCGTCGTCGTTGGTGCCGTGGAGATTGCCGCCTGACTGGTCGAGGTGGTGCTCGACTCGCCGGAGGCCGAAGGTGTCGTGCTCGACGATCCGCCCACGGACGGGGACGTCGCAGCGGGGGTGGTGGAAGTCGGCTCCTCCGTCGTGCCTTCCGCACCGACACCCGCCCCTCCGCACGCGGCGAGGAGCAGCACGATCGCCGTACAAGCGGTTCGGATGCGCACCATCAGTCTCCTTCGACCGGACGCAGCTGCGCGGTCAGAAGGCAGGACGCACGGTCGCCGGGTCGTGTTACCTCAGCGTCGGGCCACCACGACACGGAAGTCGCCGAGACCGCGCGGATGCATCAGCGTTTCGGCCTCGGTTCGCTGCGTGCGGACTCGCAAGCGAGCCATCTCATCGCCGGCCCGCGCCAACTCGAGTTCTTCATGGCGCATGACCTTGATCCGATCCCGCAGACCCAACGATGCGAGGAAATCGTCCTGACGCCACACTTCGACCTCGGCACCCGCCTCGCGCGCTGCCGCTTCGATCGCCGTGACGTTCACGTCGGCGGTGATGTCGGTGGCGCCCGGTTCGTCGAGCGGGTGCGGCCCCAGATGATGCGCCCGATAGGTGCGCAATGTCCCGTCCTGGCGCCTCGGGGCAAGGTTTTCCGCGGTGTCTCCGTAATCGATGAGAACGAGCGCACCGGCGTCGAGCCGGGAGATCGCCGCACGCACCCAGTCCGATGCTGCGAGCTGCACTTCGACCCAGCCACCGATTTCGACGGGACCGGCGAAGCGTTCGAGCCAGGCGGTGACCTCCGCTCGAGGCTCGGCGTCGATGAATGCAAGCCCCTCATCGCCCTGTCCCACCCAGCGCTCGCGCCACCCGTCGGCGGTCAGCTGGGCGATGGCCATGGGCAAGTTGTCGAGCAACTCGTTGGCCAGCACCACGCCTCGCAGAGGACCGTCGATTGCCTCCAACGTGTCGACGACACGTCCTCGGCCCACCACACCCTGCAGGGCAGCGGACGCGGCCGGGGAGATTTCCACCGCCCAGGTCTCCACATCGAGAATCCCAAGAAGCGGCCGCAGCAGTGACCCCGAACCCCCTGCCACCTCGACCAGGCGGAACGGTTCGCCGATTCGCTCCCGTTCGGATGCCACGAAGGCCGCCAGCGTCTCCCCGAACATCGGCGACACCTCCGGAGAGGTCAGAAAGTCGCCGGCCTTCTGGCTGCGAAGCCGGGTCGAACTGAAGAACCCGGTCTCACCGTAGAGCGCGAGCTGCATGAATCGCTCGAACGGAATCGGGCCGGAGGCGGCCACTTCGGCTGCGATGACGTCTCTCATCGCCACCACGTTCACCGCAGACGGGCCCGCCGACAAATCGTGAGAAGGCATACTCGGGGGATGGATTTCGGAATCGACCTCTTCGCGACGGACACGACCATGCAGCCGACCGACGTGGGACGCCACTGCGAGCGGTTGGGCTTCGAGTCTGTCTGGCTGACCGAGCACAGCCACATTCCCACCGCCCGGACCACGCCGTGGGGCGGCCGCAAGGACGCTCCGCCGCTGCCTGAGAAATACTGGCGTACCCACGACACGCTCGTCGCCTTCGGTGCGATGGCAGCCGTCACAGAGCGGCTCAAGCTCGGCACCGGGATCAACCTTCTCGCACAACGCGACCCGATCTGGACCGCCAAAGAGATCGCCACGGTCGACCACCTCTCCAACGGGCGCTTCCTCTTCGGGGTCGGTTACGGATGGAACATCGAAGAGATGAACCATCACGGCGTCGACTACCGCACACGACGCCCACTCCTCAAGGAGAAAGTGCTGCTGATGAAGGCGCTGTGGACCGCGGACGAAGCGTCCTTCGCCGGTGACCACCTGACGCTCGAGCCGTCCTGGGCTTGGCCGAAGCCGGTCCAGAAACCGCACCCTCCGATCATCCTGGGAGCGAAATTCGGTCCACGCACGGTGGCCGACCTCGTCGAGTTCTGCGACGGCTGGCTCCCCCATGCCGTGTCCGCCCTGCCCGAACAGGCTTCCGAAGTCCGTCGAGCGCTCGAGGACGCCGGAAGGGACCCCGCAACATTCACTTTTTCCATCTTCGGAGCCCGGGTGGAGCAACGCACGCTCGACCTGGCTTCCGCCGCCGAGGTGGATCGTGTCGTGTTCGGCATCGAATCCAACGATCCCGGTCAGGTCCTCGAAGACCTGGAAGCTGCCGCGGAGTTCGTCCGGCGGTGAAGATCCTGTTCCTGAGCGCGGAAGTCGTCCCCTGGTCCAAGACCGGCGGACTCGCAGACGTCTCGGGAGCTCTGCCCGCAGCACTCCGCCAACTCGACCACAAGATCCTCACCGTCACACCCCGGTACGACTCGATCGACATCGACAATCTGACCCACGCCCCGGAACTCAGCCCTGGCGACGTCACGATCGCGGGTCGGACCTGGAACCCGACGGTCTATTCGGACCCGGACAGCTCGACGTTGTTCATCGATGTTCCTGGACTCTTCGACCGCGGGCGGCTGTACACCGACGACCCCGATGAACACCTGCGCTGGGTCGTGTTCCAGCATCTCGCGCTTCGTGTCACGATCGGCGCCGGATTCAAACCCAAGATCATCCACTGCAACGACTGGCAGACGGGACTCGTCCCGCTGCTCACCCGCACCCGATATCTGGAACTCTCCGACGTCCCCATCCTGCTGACGATCCACAATCTGGGCTACCAAGGGGTCTTCGACGCCGCCACCGTCGCCGACCTCGACTTCGAGGATGTGAGTCTCCTTCATCAGGATCACCTGAAAGCCGGCTGGTACTCGTTTCTCGAGACCGGACTGTTGCACGCCGATTGGATCTCGACGGTGAGCCCGACCTACGCACGAGAGATCCAGACCCCCGAGGGAGGGTTCGGCCTCGACGAGATCCTGCGCAGCCGGTCGGACCGGGTGGTCGGGATCCTCAACGGCATCGACACCGACGAGTGGAACCCGAGCACCGACCCTCTCATCCCGTGGAAGTACTCGTCACGGTCGCTGTGGCGCAAGGAACGGGACAAGGAATCCCTGCTCGGAGAACTCGGGCTCGCGTACCGACCACAGGTGCCGGTTGTCGGTGTCGTCTCGCGCCTGGCGTCGCAAAAAGGATTCGACATCCTCGGCGCACCGCTCATTCACTTCCTGGAGTCGTGGGACCTGCGTGTGGTCGTTCTCGGCTCCGGCGAGGAGCGATACGCCTCGTTTCTGCGGTCGCTACAGGCGATGAACCCGGACACGGTGAGGTTCGTCGAGGGCTACGACAACCGGATGGCGCACATGATCGAAGCCGGCTCGGACCTCTTCCTGATGCCGTCGCTGTACGAGCCATGCGGCCTCAATCAGATGTACTCCCTCGCCTACGGGACCCTGCCGGTCGTGCGGCGGGTAGGAGGGCTCGCCGACACCGTGGAACACATCGACGACGGCGATGGCACCGGGTTCGTTTTCGACCACTACACCGAGGACGGACTCGGATGGGCGCTCGGACACGGCCTCACGCTCCACCAGGATCGGGGAGCGTGGCAGGCGGCCCAGGTACGGGCGATGGCCGTCGACAACTCCTGGGACGCCCGGGCTGACGAGTACGTCGTGCTCTACCGGACGATGCGCAAACGCTGAGAAGCCGGCCTGCCTATCCGCTGACCCTGTGAGTCACCCGATCTCGACAACGATCCCGTCGAGGTCGGCCCACAGGTGAGCCCCAGGGGTGAAGACCGCACCACCGAACGTCACCGCGACGTCCACCGATCCGTCTCCATCCTTCGAGCTTCGGCGAGGATTGGTGCCGAGCGCTTTCAAACCGATGTCGATTCCGCGGAGGGCCCCGGCGTCACGCACGGCACCGTTGATGATCAGACCCGCCCACCCGTTCGACGCGGCCAACGCGGCGACCTGGTCGCCAACCAGAGCGGCATGCAACGAGCCGGCGCCGTCGATGACCAGCACCGCGCCGTCCCCGGCGGTGCCGAGCACGTTCTTGACGAGCTGATTGTCATCTTTGCAGCGGACTGTTCGAACAGGCCCATCGAAGGAGTCTCGGCCACCAAACGACCGCAACTGCAGATCGCATGACATCAGTCCGTCGCCGTGTTCATCCCACACATCAGCAGTCGCATCGACCACGTTCCATCCTCACGAATCGGCTGAACGAAACCGTACTCGCGCCCCGATCGGCCGGCTTCGACCGCTACGCTCCGCGCCGTCTCGAACGAGGAGTCCACGGTTGTCCGTTCCGAGTGACATCGACATCGCCCGCCAGGCAGATCTCAAGCCCATCATCGAGATCGCCGAGAGGATCGGACTCACCACCGACGATCTCATTCCGTATGGCCACACCAAAGCCAAGGTGCATCTCGATTCCCTGAAGAGGATCAGCGGTCAACCGCGCGGAAAGTACGTCGACGTCACCGCGATCACACCCACGCCACTCGGCGAAGGCAAGACGACCACGACGGTCGGCCTCACCCAGGGTCTCGGCAAGATCGGCAAGGAGGCGATCGCCTGCATCCGCCAGCCGTCGATGGGACCGACCTTCGGGATCAAAGGCGGAGCCGCCGGCGGCGGCTACAGCCAGGTGGTTCCGATGGACGAGTTCAACCTCCACCTCACCGGTGACATCCACGCCATCACCGCCGCCCACAATCTCATCGCGGCCGGCATCGATGCCCGCTGGTATCACGAGACCCGGATGTCCGACGACCAACTCAAGGCGGTCGGACTCGAACGTCTCGGAATCGATGTCTTCAACCTGCAGTGGAACCGAGTCGTCGACATCAACGACCGGGCGTTGCGAAACGTGGTTGTCGGACTGGGTGGAAAGCTCGAAGGACGCCCGCGTGAGACGGGTTTCGACATCACGGTGGCCTCCGAACTGATGGCGATCCTGGCCCTCGTCGACGGCGAGGACTACGCCTCCGCTCTGCGCAACCTGCGAGAACGGATCGCACGCGTTGTGGTCGGCAACTCGAAGGACGGCAAACCGATCACTCTCGAAAACCTCGGCATGGCCGGGGCGGCCACGGTCCTCATGAAGGACACCCTGCACCCCACCGTGATGCAGACACTGGAAGGTCAAGCGGCGTTCGTCCATGCCGGCCCGTTTGCCAACATCGCCCACGGCAACTCATCCATCCTCGCCGATCGGATCGCACTCCATCTCGCCGACTACGTCGTCACCGAGTCCGGCTTCGGCGCAGACATGGGCATGGAGAAGTTCATGGACATCAAGTGCCGCACGTCCAGCCTCCAGCCCGACTGTGTGGTGCTGGTCGCGACCGTGCGGGCGTTGAAGACCCACGGGGGCGGGCCGAAGGTCGTTCTCGGTCGACCACTCGACAAGGCGTACACCGATGAGAACCTGGCGCTCCTGTCGGCGGGGATGGACAACATGCTGGCGCACATCAAGAACGCCAAGGGGTACGGGGTGCCGGTCGTGGTGGCGATCAACTCGTTCCCGACCGACACCTGGGCGGAGATCGGCCTCATCAGAGAGGCTGCGCTCGCGGCGGGCGCATCCGATGCGGTACTCGCCGAGCACTGGCTGAAGGGCGGGGACGGTGCCGCGGATCTCGCCGAGGCGGTGGTCAAGGCGTGTGAGGAGCCGAAGGAGTTCGCGTACCTCTATCCGCTCAACATGTCGATCAAGCAGAAGATCGAGATCATCTGCAAGGACATCTACAACGCCGGCGACGTCGAATATTCGGCCGTCGCCGAGGCACAGATCGCCTCCTTCGAGAAGGACGGATACGGGTATCTCCCGATCTGTATGGCCAAGACCCACCTGTCGATCAGCCACGACCCTGCGTTGAAGGGTGCCCCGAGCGGGTTCACCGTGCCGGTGCGCGAGGTGCGCGCGTCAGTGGGGGCCGGGTTCATCTACCCACTGCTCGGCGACATGCGCACGATGCCGGGCCTCGGCTCGACCCCCGCCTACATGAAGGTCGACATCGATGACGACGGCAACGTCGTCGGCCTCTTCTAGACGGTAACGGCGGGGCGCCGGATCCGTCCTGTCTCAGGAGGAGTGGAGGGTCGTGTGGTGACGCGTGTTCGTTCGATGGCCGCTGGCGCGCTCATTGCCGCGCTCGTCGTCGCCCCGGCATTGGCCGGCGCAGGCCAGGAGACGCCCGTACTCACCGGCGACGACCTTCTCCTGGGCGGCTACTACTCCGCCGAGTGGGAATCTCGGGACGACATCGTGGCGATGGTGGACGCCACCGGAAAGAAGGTGACGTTCTCAGGCACCTTCCACAATGCCGCCCAGGAGCCTGCATGGATCACCGACTGGGTTCTCGAACAGTCCTGGGAAGCAGAGACCACGCCTTTCGCCAACGTCAACGTCCCGGCCACCGCGCGCGCCGTGGCCGCGGGTTGGTACGACGACGACATCGACCGGTGGGTGGGTCAGGTCAGGGCGTGGTTGGATCGAGGAGAAGGTCGGTCGCTCTTCGTTGCACCCTTCCAGGAGATGAACGGCACCTGGACCCCCTACGGAGGCGACCCCGCCAACTTCAAGATCGCGTACCGCAAAGTGGTCGACGCCTTCCGCAATGCCGGTGTCGACGAGACACAGGTGCGCTTCGTCTTCGCACCCAACTCGTTTTCGACGAGGCCGTACCGCATCGCCGGCTACTACCCCGGCGGGACTCTCGTCGATGTCGTCGGCATGTCGGCGTACAACATGGGCCCGACCCTCGACCGTTGGATCTCGGTGCGCGAGACGATGGACGCCGGACTCGCCGAACTCCGCCGTGTCGCTCCCCGCAAGCCGATCATCATCGCCCAAGTGGGGTCGTCTCCGATCGACGGCGACCAGGTCTCGTGGCTCTGGGAGATGTTCACCTACCTCACGGTCGACCCGCAAGTCATCGGATTCGTGTACTTCAACTTCAACAAGGAGACCGACTGGCGCGTCTGGACCGGCATCTCGCTCTCGGACGGATGGCGCATCGGAATGAACCTGCCGACCACACTCCATGTGTGGCCGTTGACCGACTGGTTTCGGCCCGGACCGCTCCCCTTCACCGTCGACGGCACCACCCCCACGGGATGGTTCATCGATGACGACGACAGCGAGTTCGCCGCCGACATCCAGTGGCTGGTTGAGCGAAGGATCACCCGCGGCTGCGACGCACCCGTCGAGGATCGCTACTGCCCCCAAGATCCGGTGAGTCGAGGGCAGATGGCGTCCTTCCTCGCCCGGGCGTTCGATCTCCCAACCGCCGAGGGCAACCGGTTCACCGACGACGACACGTCGACGCACCACTTCGACATCAACCGGATCTCCCAGGCCGGTATCAGCCGGGGATGCGGCGAGGACCGGTTCTGCCCCGACGACACGGTCGACCGCGCGCAGATGGCGGCGTTCCTGGCGCGGGCGCTCGGCCTCTCTCCACCGTCTGGCGATTTCTTCACCGACGACGACGGATCGCTCCACGAGCCGGCGATCAACTCGGTTGCGGCCCACGGGATCACCGTCGGGTGCGGGAGTGCCGAGTACTGCCCTGATGAGGTCGTCACCCGCGGTCAGATGGCCGCCTTGCTCCGGCGGGCCGTACTCCACGCCGACGAGGACGCCCCCGTCACCCTGCGACCGTGACACACGTCCGCGGCCCAGTCGATGAAGTGCCAAGATGACCCTCGCGGCATGACCGCGGAGAGGAGGTGATCGAATGGCACGCAGACCACGTCTGACGACACCGCTGGTCCGAGTCGACGGCGAACTCCGCCCCGCCACGTGGGACGAAGCACTGGCGCGGGCATCCGAGGGCATGGCCACGGTACGCGACACCCACGGCTCCAACGCCATCGGCATGTTCTCGTGTTCGAAGGCGACCAACGAGATGAACTATCTCGCCCAGAAGTTCGCCCGCGTCGCTCTTGGCACGAACAACATCGACTCGTGCAATCGCACTTGACACGCCCCCAGCGTCACCGGTCTGGTGGCAACGCTCGGTGCGGGTGGCGGCACGAGCTCGTATGAGGAGATCGAACACACCGATCTGATCCTCCTCTGGGGTTCGAACGCCCGCAACGCCCATCCCATCTTCTTCCATCACCTTCTGCAGGGTGTGCACAACGGCGCGCGCCTCTACGTGATCGATCCGCGCCGTTCCGAGTCGGCAAAGTGGGCTGACGTATGGCTCGGCATCGACGTCGGATCTGACATCGCGCTCGCGAACGCAATGGCGAAGGTCATCATCGACGAGGGTCTCGCCCACACCGATTTCATCGATCACGCCACCGTCGACTTCGATCTCTATGCCAAGACCGTGTCCAGCTACACGCTCGATCGGGCAACGGAAATCACCGGTATTCCCGGCGAGGTCATCCGCGAGATGGCAATCGCCTACGCCACGGCGGAGACGGCCCAGATCTGCTGGACGCTCGGAATCACCGAACACCACAACGCCACCGACAACGTGTTGGCACTGATCAGCCTCGCGCTGCTGACCGGACATGTCGGCAGGTACGGGTCCGGCCTCGTTCCGATCCGCGGACAGAACAACGTCCAAGGGGGAGGCGACATGGGTGCCCTCCCGAACAAGCTTCCCGGCTTCCAGGACGTCGAAGACGACGAGTTCCGCGGCAAGTTCGAAGCAACGTGGGGCCATGCGATCCCCGCCAAGCGGGGGTGGCACCTGACCGAGATGTTCGAGGCGATGGACGCCGACAAGCTGAAGGCCCTCTACGTCATCGGCGAGAACCCCGCCCAGTCCGAGGCCAACACCGAACACTCACTGGCGAGGCTCCGCAAGCTCGAGTTCATGGTCGTTCAGGACATCTTCCTCACCAAGACAGCCGCAATGGCGGACGTCGTCTTCCCGGCCGCGGCGGACTGGTGCGAGGCCCAAGGGACCGTCACCTCGTCGGAACGACGGGTGCAGCGGGTCCGCGCCGCACTCGTGCCGCCCGGCGAGGCCAAGACCGACATCACCATCATCTCCATGTTCGCCGAGGCAATGGGCACAGGGTGGGGTCGACCAAGCGCGGAGGAGGCATGGGACGAGCTGCGGTCCCTGTCACCGCCGCACGCGGGCATGAGCTACCGGCGACTGGACGAACTCGGCGGCCTGCAGTGGCCGTGCCCGTCGGAGGATCATCCGGGTTCGCAGTTCCTCCACGCGCGCCTCTGGTCCGACGAAGTGGGAGCCCCCGCACCGTTCATACCTGTTGAATACGTCCAGCCTGTGGACCGGCTGACCGACGAGTTTCCGCTGAGAATGACGACCGGACGCCATCTCGACGGCTACAACACCGGCGTGCAGTCCGGAGGCTTCGATTCCCCGATGCGTACCGGTGCGACGATCGACGTGGCACCGGAGGACGCCGAACGTCTCGGTCTCGTCCCCGGCGAGGTGGTGCGGGTTGCGTCACGGAGGGGCTCGATCGAAGCGCCGGTCCGTGTCGATCCCGGGCTCCGGCCGGGCCTTTCGTTCATGGCGGTGCACTATCCGGACGACGTGGATGTGAATGAGCTCACGATCGAGGCGTGGGATCCGAAGTCCGGGACGTCGGAGTTCAAGGCCACCGCGGTCCGCGTCGAGAAACTGGCGAGGGTGTGATCGGTTCGTGGACCTGAAACTCATCGGCGCCACCCCCACCCGCCTGGAGTTGGACGTCGTCGCAGCCGCCGCGCCCCCTGCGATCGTCGAAGCGACCGAGGGACGGGTCGTCCGGACTGCCCGCGACACGCTGCGACACCTCCTCCTCCCGGTGCTCGACGCGCTGCAGTCGAACATCGGCCACATCAGCCCCGGGGCGGTCGACGCAGTCGCGACCCGCTTGAACGTTCCCCCTGCCGAGATCTACGCCGTTGCGACCTTCTACGCGCTGCTTTCCACCGAGGCGCTACCTGAGACCGTGGTCCATGTGTGCGACGACACTGCGTGCCGTGTGGTCGGGGGGGCGGACCTGCTCGAGGCGTTCGCCGGCCGCGACGACGTCGTGTCGAGCCCATGCCTCGGTCAGTGCGATCGGCGGCCGGCGGCCTTCGTGCAGCGGGCCGGAGAATCCGACGAGGTGATTCTGGCCGCGGACGAGAGCGCGATCCAGCACGCTCTCGAAGGGCGTTCGCCCGCACCCACCGAGCCTCACGTGCATCGCGGCCCGCTCCTGGGTCGCGTCGGTACGGTCGATCCGTCGTCACTCGACGCATACCGGTCCAGCGGCGGATACCTCGCCCTTGCCCGGGCTCTCGAACTCGGCGCCGATCGGGTCATCGACGAGATCACCGCAGCCAACCTGCGCGGCCGTGGCGGGGCGGCGTTCCCGACGGGAGTCAAGTGGCGGGGCGTCCGTGACCAGCCCGGAGACGAGAAATACGTGGTCTGCAACGCCGACGAGTCGGAGCCGGGCACATTCAAAGATCGAGTGCTGATGGAGGGCGACCCGTTCGCCGTCATCGAGGCCATGACGATTGCCGGCGTCACCCTGGGGGCCTCCCAGGGTTTCCTCTACATTCGCGGTGAGTATCCGACGGCCACCGAGCGTCTGGCTCACGCCCTCGACGCAGCGAAGGCAGCCGGCCTCCTCGGGGAGGGGCTGCTCGGCTCGGAGTTCACGTTCGACATCGACCTCCGACGGGGTCAGGGGGCGTACATCTGCGGCGAGGAGACGGCGCTGTTCAACTCCATCGAGGGATTTCGGGGCGAGCCTCGCCAGAAGCCCCCGTTTCCGACGACCCACGGGCTCTTCGGCAAGCCGACGGTCGTCAACAACGTCGAAACCCTCGTCAACGTCAACCGCATCGTCCTCGAGGGGGGCACCTCCTTTGCGGCGACAGGCACCACGGACTCGACGGGTACCCGGCTGTGGTGTCTCAGTGGAGACGTGGCGAAGCCAGGGGTCTACGAGACCCCATTCGGCGCAACTCTGGGCGAGGTGATCGAGCTGGCGGGCGGACCGTCCGAACCGCTCGGTCACATCATGCTCGGCGGAGCGGCCGGCTCCCTCGTGGGTCCCGACCGCCTCGACACCAAGCTCACCTTCGAGGACAGTCGGTCCGCGGGCATCGCGCTCGGCTCGGGCGTGATCATGTTGTTCGCTGCCACAGTCGACATGGTCGACGTCGTTCGCCGTATCGCCCGCTTCTTCCGGGACGAATCGTGCGGCCAGTGTGTTCCGTGTCGCGTCGGCACGGTCCGCGTCGAGGAGGAGGTCGCACGAGTGCACCGCGGTATCCCGGTGAACGTCGAACTCATCAACGACCTCGACGCGGCGATGAAAGACGCTTCGATCTGCGGACTCGGACACACTGCGGCGTCCGTGGTGCGCTCGGCCATCGACCTCGGGATCCTCCGATGAAGGTCACCGTCACCATCGACGAGCGGGCCGTGACGGTGCCCGACGGTGCGACGATCCTCGATGCCTGCCGCGCCATCGGCGAGGATCAGCCCACCCTCTGCTACCTCGAGACCCTGACGCCGGTGAACGTCTGCCGGGTGTGCGTGGTGGAGGTGGAGGGAAGCAGAACTCTCGTCCCGTCGTGCTCGCGAGTCGCCGAGGAAGGCATGGTCATCCGCACTCGCGGCGAACGCGTCGACCGATCGCGCAAAGTCGTCTTCGAACTCCTGGCCAGCTCCGTCGACATGGAGTTGGTTGATGACACGGTCCAGGGGTGGATGACGCAGCTGGGGTGCGTGCCGGATCGCTTCGGCCCTCCGGCCGCTCCGGTGACGGACCGCGACCGTCGCCACGCCGGGCACCATCGCGCACCCGACGGCGCCGCCGCCGAGACGGTTCATCAGCCGGTCAAGGTCGACAACACTCTCTACGTTCGCGACTACTCCCGATGCATCCTCTGTTACAAGTGCGTCGAAGCGTGCGGCACCGACGCCCAGAACACCTTCGCGATCGGGGTATCGGGCCGCGGCTTCGATGCCCGAATATCCACCGAGTTCGATGTCGGCTTGACCGATTCCGCCTGCGTGTTCTGCGGCAATTGCATCGGCGTGTGCCCCACCGGGGCGTTGATGTTCCGCTCCGAGCACGAGCTTCGCCAAGCCGACATGTGGGAACCGGAACGACAGGTCGTCACCACGACGATCTGTTCGTTCTGCGGAGTGGGGTGCAACCTCGAACTGCACGTCCAGGACAACCGCATCGTCAAGGTGACCTCGCCGATGGATCACTCCGTCACCAACGGGCACCTGTGCGTCAAGGGACGGTTCGGATACGAGTACGTCCAGGAGCTCGGTGACCTGGCGACGACACCCATCGACGACGTCCTTGCGCGAGCTCGCCGCGACGACCAGAAAGACGACGACACCCATGCCAGACCGTGAGGGCCGGAGAAAGCTTCTGGATCACACCATCTTCGAGGTGATCCCGATGAAGAACACCGCCGAGAAGGCCCGGGACCTGCCCGCGGGAGCCACTGTCTCAGTGACGGCTTCGCCCGACAAGGGAATGATGGCGACTGTCGAACTGGCCGAGGCGTTGGCGGATGCCGGGTATCAGATCGTGCCTCACATTTCGGCGAGGCTCTTGGAGTCCGAACACGAGCTGCGCCGAGTGGTCGATCGGGTTCGGGACGCGGGGGCGACCCGGGTGTTCGTCGTCGGCGGGGATGTCCAGGTCGGAACCGCGTTCGAGGATGCGATGGCGGTCCTGCGCGCGCTGGACGATCTCGACCATCCTTTCACCGAGATCGGCGTTGCCGCGTATCCCGAAGGACATCCGTCGATCCCCGAGCACGTCCTGCGCTCGTCGCTCCAGGAGAAGCAGCAGCACGCCCACTACATGGCCACTCAGATGTGCTTCGACGCAGCCGGTATCGAAACCTGGATCCGGAGCGAGCGGACGGCCGGAGTGACCCTCCCACTCGTGATCGGTATCCCCGGTGTCACCGATCCGGCTCGGCTCGTCACGATCGGAGCGCGTATCGGCGTCGGCCAGTCGCTGCGTTACCTGCGCAAGAACCGCTCGACGATCTTCAAGCTCCTCAGACCCGGCCCGTACGACCCGACGAAGTTGGTCGACAAGCTCGCCGGGTTGGCACTGGATCCGTCGACCAACGCAATCGGATTGCACGTGTTCACGTTCAACCAGATCGCCCCCACCGCCGAGTGGTACGAGCGTCTGACCACCTGATCACTGGGTCCCCCCGACCACACGGAGTGTCGTCTCGAACCCTGGGTTCCAGACCCCACTGGGTGTAGTCCTGGGCCCGCAGTTCACGAGAGAGCCCCGGGTCCGAAACCCGGGGCCCTGTCGATCAGGTTCTGGACTCGAGTGAGCTCAGAAGTCCATCCCACCGCCGCCGCCACCACCGTGATCGTGGCCGGCTCCGCCGGGAGCGTCTTCCTTCTGCTCGGCAACGAGCGCCTCGGTCGTCAGCAACAGTGCTGCGATCGACGATGCGTTCTGCAGCGTCGAACGGGTGACCTTGGCAGGATCGATGACTCCGGCAACCATGAGGTCTTCGTAGACACCGGTCGCGGCGTTGAAGCCCATCGCACCCTCGGACTCGCGGACCTTCTCGACGACGACGCCGCCTTCGAAGCCTGCGTTGAAGGCGATCTGACGGAGGGGCTCCTCCATCGACCGGCGCACGATGGCCCGGCCCGCCTTCTCGTCGTCAGAACCGCCACGGACCTTGTCGACCGCGGCCTGCGCACGAAGAAGAGTCACACCGCCACCGGGGACGATGCCCTCTTCGATGGCTGCACGGGCCGCCGAGACGGCGTCCTCGATACGGTGCTTCTTCTCCTTGAGCTCCACCTCGGTGGCTGCTCCGACCTTGATCACGACCACACCGCCGGACAGCTTGGCGAGACGCTCCTGGAGCTTCTCCTTGTCCCAATCCGAGTCGGTGTTCTCGATCTCCCGCTCGATCTGCTTGATGCGGGCGGCGACGTCGCTCTCGGTGCCGCCACCGTCGACGATCGTCGTGTCGTCCTTGGAGATGACGACCTTGCGGGCACGGCCCAGCATGTCGAGTGAGACGTTCTCCAACTTGAGTCCGACCTCTTCGGAGATGACGGTGCCACCGGTGAGGATGGCGATGTCCTGGAGCATTGCCTTACGACGCTCCCCGAATCCGGGCGCCTTGACGGCGGCGGACGCGAACGTCCCCCGGATCTTGTTCACGACGAGCGTGGCAAGTGCCTCGCCCTCGACGTCCTCGGAGAGGATCAGCACGGGCTTGCCCGACTGCATCACACGCTCGAGAACCGGCAGGAGGTCGTTGACCGAACCGATCTTCTGGTTGGCGATGAGGATGTAGGGATCCTCCAGCACCGCTTCCTGACGGTCGGCGTCGGTGATGAAGTACGGCGAGATGTAGCCCTTGTCGAACTGCATGCCTTCGGTGAACTCGAGCTCCAGACCGAAGGTCTGTCCCTCTTCCACGGTGATGACGCCGTCCTTGCCGACCTTGTCGAAGGCATCGGCGATCGTCTTGCCGATCACGTTGTCGTTGTTCGCCGAGATCGACGCGACGTGGGTGATCTGGCCGGACGTCTCGATGTTCTTGGCCATCTCCCCGATCGCCTTCACGGCGGCGTCGACGGCGGACTCGATGCCGCGCTTGAGCTCCATCGGGTTGGCGCCGGACGAGACCTGGCGGAGGCCTTCCTTCACCATGGCCTGTGCAAGAACGGTCGCAGTCGTGGTGCCGTCACCGGCGACATTGTCGGTCTTGTTCGCCACTTCGTAGGCGAGCTTGGCTCCCATGTTCTCCCATGGGTCGTCGAGCTCGATCTCTTTGGCGATGGTGACGCCGTCGTTCGTGATCGTGGGAGCGCCCCACTTCTTCTCGAGGACGACGTTGCGGCCCTTGGGGCCGAGCGTCACCTTGACGACGTCTGCGAGTTTGTCGACACCTGCTTGAAGACCCTTGCGGGCCTCTTCATTGAAACGAAGATCTTTGGCTGCCATTGTTGACTCCTCCTGAGTTCAGTTGACGATGGCGAGAAGGTCGCGCTGGCTGAGGACGAGATGCTCGACGCCATCGACCTTGAACTCGGTTCCCGCGAACTTCGAATACAGGACGGTGTCACCGACCTTGACGTCCATGGGCATGCGGTCGCCGTCGTCATCGAAGGCGCCCGGGCCCACGGCTACGACAGATCCAGTCTGCGGCTTTTCCTTGGCGGTGTCCGGAATGACGAGACCGGAAGACGTACGAAGGTCTTGGTCTGCATCGGGTTTGACGACCACTCGATCACCGAGAGGCTGAAGCTTCATCTAGCTCCTCCTACAACTTGTGTGTGCGGTAGCAGCCGCAGATGACGACTGCTAGCACTCCCCGTGTCGGAGTGCCAGCTCAAATTAGCACTCTCAGCGCGAGAGTGCCAGACGGTCAGAGACGCTTGCCCGAGTCGACCGTGGCGTCCCACGAAGTGATCGATCCGCGCTCGAGCCAGTGCACCGCGGCGGCGCCGATCATGGCCCCGTTGTCGGTCGCCAGATCGGGTGACGGAAGATGCAGTGCGATCCCCCGGTCCTCACACTCCTCGGTGAGCCGCGCCCGGAGGCGCCGGTTGGCGACCACACCGCCTCCCGCCGCGATCCGCCGTACACCCGTGTCCTCGACGGCATGCAGCGTCTTCGAGACGAGCACGTCCACCACCGCCTCCTGAAATGAGGCGGCGACATCGGGACGCGGCGGAAGCGAATCGGCGTGTTTGGCGAGATACGTGACGACGGATGTCTTCAGACCGGAGAACGAGAAATCGTGACGACGATCGGCCAGGGCCCTGGGGAAGGCAATCGCGGCGGGGTCGCCGTCTTCGGACTCGGCATCGATCGCCGGCCCGCCGGGAAATCCGAGTCCCATGATGCGGGCCACCTTGTCGAACGCCTCTCCGGCCGCATCGTCGATCGTCTCACCCAAGATGACGTAGTCGCCCCAGGCCCGGACGTGAACGAGTTGGCTGTGTCCCCCGGAGACGAGCAGGACGATCGCCGGCGGCTCGTAATCGGGATGTTCGAACACCGGGGCGAAGAGGTGGCCTTCCATGTGGTCGACACCGACGAAGGGCAGCTGCCGGGCCCATGCAGTCGCCTTGGCAAAGGAGTGACCGACGAGGAGCGCTCCGACCAGACCCGGACCCTCGGTGGCCGCCACCGCATCGAGATCGTCGGGATGGACACCGGCATCGGTGAGCGCACGATGGGTGAGGGATCGGATCGCCTCGACGTGGGCCCGGGACGCCACTTCGGGGACGACCCCGCCAAAACGGGCGTGCAACCCGACCTGCGACGAGAGCACGTTGGAGAGCACCTCTCTCCCGCGCACGACCGCCACCGCGGTCTCGTCACAGGAAGTCTCGAACGCGAGGATGGTGGGATTCATCGCACAGCAGCCTTGATCGTTGTGAGGCGGTCGGAGTAGGCGTCGCTGTCGATGTCGTGGACCCACATGATCAGGGCGTCCTCATCCCGGTAATACTGCTTCCTCACTCCGACCGGAGCCATCCCGAACCTCCGGTAGAGGGCCTGGGCCGCCTCATTCGACACCCGCACCTCCAAGGTGAGTGCCCCCGCACCCGACGCGAGGGCATGGTCGATGAGCGCCAGCATCAGACGGGTGCCCACCCGAGCCTGACGGTGCACGGGGTCGACGACCACCGTGGTGATGTGAGCTTCGTCGCTGACGATCATCACGCCGCCGTACCCGACGAAGGTTTCATCGATCTCGGCCACCACATAGCGGCGGTTCGCCTGATCCAATTCGTCGGCGAACACCTGCCGGGACCACGCCTGCGGATAGACCCGCTGCTCGAGCACATGCGCCGTCTCGATGTCGTCGGGACGCATGGATCGCAATTGCACCGTGGGAGCGGACATCATCGCTCGCCCCACGGGTCCATTTCGAGCGCCGCCCAGTTGATCTGGACGTCGGGCTCGCGGAGATACAGAGGACGGATGTCATCGGGGTGAGGGATCTCGTCGGCTTCGAGGGATGCCGCCGTGGCTTCGATAAGTGCCTCGGCCTGCGGATATCGCGGCCCGCCCTTCTTCACCCGGTGCAGCCCGCGAAGTGTCGCCTCGCCGATTGCCTCGGTGTCGCCCACCAACAGCACATCCTTCGGATCCGACTCGAGCCCAGCCCGCAACTCGTCGTGGGTCACGATCTCGGGTGGAGCGTCCTTCACGACACCACCGGGGACCGGGTGATACGACGAGACCGCCAGCTCATTGCGGCGAACGTCGACGACCGACCAAATGTGCCGTCGGCCGGTCGCCGCCCGCAACGCGATCGCATCGAGGGACACCGCGGTGAGCAGCGGCACCCCCACCGCCGCGGCCAAGCCCTGCGCGGTGGCGATCCCCACCCGGATACCGGTGTACAGGCCGGGGCCGACGTCGACGACGACCGCGTCCAGATCATTCGGACGCCATCCGACCTGGTCGAAGCAGAAGTCGATGGCCGGGACGAGAAATGCCGAATGACCGGTCCGGTCCACTCTTGCCGCGGACGCCACGATCCCCCGTCCCTCTGCGAGCGCCACCGAGGATGCGGGAGTGGCCGTCTCGATGGCCAGGACCTTGAACATCAGGTGGCCACCTCGGCGAGTGGACGGGCGTTCCATGCGCCGACGGGCCGCAGCGAAATCGTCCGAGCACCCTCGTGGTCCACCGAGAGTTCGACATGAAGCCGATCGACGGGCAGCACGGCCCCGATCACGTCGCCCCACTCGACCGCGACCACCCCGTCTCGACCCAGTTCGAAGACCTCGAGGTCGTCGAACTCGAGCGACGAGCTGATCCTGTACACGTCGACGTGGACGAGCGGCAGGAAGCCGGACCCGTACATGCGCATCAACACGAACGTGGGGCTGGTGATGCTCTCTTCGACGCCGAGACCGTCCGCGAGACCGCCCACAAAAGTCGTCTTGCCCACGCCGAGGCCGCCGGACAACACGATGAGGTCACCCGGCCGACACAGCGACGCAAGCCGGGCGGCGAGGGCGCGGGTCTCCATCTCGGTGGGGCAGTGAACGACGATCATCCGAACAGGCCGACCTGCTGTGGATCCGGCGCGGACATGGAGGCGACCGTGGTCACGAGGGGGTCGGCCCCACCCGTGTCGCCATTCGCGCTGTCGGTTGCCGCGTCGAGCGCGCCGCGCATGATGTCGAAGTCCTTCCGCACGAGACCGGTGATGCGGTCGCCTCCTCGCAACGTTGCGGCCGGATGGTACGTGGGGACGAGCACCTTGTCTCGCCACCACGGGTACGACCTTCCGCGGATGTCTGCCAACGAACAGGCAGTACAGGTTTCGGCGACGAGACGCAGTTCGGCGAGGGCGGACACGACCGGGTCCAGCCTATTCGACGAAACGCCGCGGTAATCGGGGTCCGATACCGCAGACGATCTCGTAGCTGATCGTGCCCGTCAGCTCCGCCCATTCGTCGGCGGCGATCTCGGCGTCTCCCTGCCGCCCGATGAGCACGACCTCGTCACCGACTTCAACCCTGTCGTCGCCGCAGTCCACGACAAGCTGGTCCATGGTGACCGTCCCGGCGAGCGGTCGGCGTTTCCCACCGATCAGGACCTCCCCCCTGTCCGAGAGCAGGCGCGGAACCCCGTCGGCATAGCCGATGGGCACCGAAGCCACGTTCGAATCCACTTCGAGGGCACGGCGCCTCCCATACGACGGTCGCGCTCCGACAGGATGTCTGCGCACGTGGGAGACGCGGGAGACGACACGCATCACGGGCCGGAGGTCGATCGGACCGCGGCACTCATCGGACGGGTAGAGGCCGTAGAGACCCAGGCCAACCCTCGCCATGCCTCCTCCCCCGACGAGGATCGCCCCACCGGTGTTCGAGTGGTGAACGATGACATCGGAGCCGAGCACGTCCCGGAGATGCTCGACCGCATGGTCGAGGAGCGCGAGCTGCAGACGGGTGAACTCCGGGTCCGATTCGGAGGAGGCAAAGTGCGTCCACAACCCGCCGATCCCCAAACCCAACGCTCGCGCCTGGTGGGCGAGCGCGGTCACGGTCCGCAGGTCCGCGCCGACACGATGCATCCCGGTATCCAGCTTCAGATGGATCGGCCGGATCCGGTCACGGTGCTCGGTCAGGGCTTCGAGGAACACGTGGCGGTACACCGTCGGCGTCAGGTCCCAGTCGGCGAGCACCCCGACGTCGCTCACCGAAGGCTCGGACAGCACGAGAATCGGAACGGTGATGTCGGCCTCTCGCAGTCGGATGCCTTCTTCCAGCAGCGCCACCGCCAGCCAGCTCGCACCGTGGGCGACGGCGACCTCGGCCACCGGTACGTCGCCATGTCCATATCCGTCCGCCTTGACCACCGCGCACAGCTCGGTCGGCCCGAGATGGTTCCGGAAAGCGGCGACGTTGTGAGCAACCGCCGTCAAGTCGATCTCGGCCCATGACGGTCTCATGAGCCCGCCCACGCGAATCGACCAGCCTCGGCCACCAACGCGTCAGCGGTCACATACCCGGCGTTCTGCTGCAGCGACCGTCCGGCGACACCGTGCCAATAGGCAGCAGACCGTGCGGCCGCGGGGCCGTCGAGACCCCGCGCGAGCAACGCTCCGATCATCCCCGCCAGCACGTCGCCGGTCCCGATCGTTGCCAACTCCGGTCCGCCCGTGTCGACGATCCAGGGGGCATCCGAGTCCTCGATGATCGTCGGGTTCCCCTTCCTCAGAAGAGTGGCGGCCGTCTCCGTGCCCCCCATCTTCTTCAATTCTCCCGCATGTGGGGTCAAGACGATGTCCGTATGCCGTGCCCGACGCGAATCCGGACCGAGGGCATCGGCGTCAATGACGGTCGGGGCCAGGCGATCGTGGGCGTGCGCAACCAAGTCGGACCGGCCGGCGCCGAGTCCGGGGCCAACGACCCACACGCCGTAACGGGCGGGAAGGTCATCGATCGGATACGCCAGGATCTCGGGAGCGAGTTGCTGGGCCAATCCCGGGTCGGGGGTGGCGACCCCGACTGCACCCGCCCCGAAAGCCAGGGCCGACCGCGCCGCCATGACTGCGGCACCGACCATCCCTTCCGATCCACCGATCACGAGAACCGAACCCGCCGACCATTTGTGGGACCGACGCGGCCGATCCGGGCGGGGGGCGTCCTCTCTGGTCACGAGCCGATACGCCGGTTCGCCGCCGGAGAGACCGATGTCGACGACCTGGACACGTCCGCAGTGATCCGGCCCGTCACCGAGCAGATGCCCGGGCTTGAGGGTGTGAAAGGCGACAGTGGTGTCGGCGCGAATGGTGCCCTCGCCGGCCTCCCCCGTGTCTGCGGCGAGTCCGGACGGAAGATCCAAGGCGAGTATCGGAGCGTCCGTTTCGTTCCAGCGAGAAACGTCGTCCGGGACGCCGGGGCGTGATCCGGCGCCGAACACGCCGTCGATGACGAGGTCAGGCGCGTCTCGGATGAGTCTGCTCACTCCCGAGGCGCGCTGGGCGTGGTGCAGGGAAGCAGCCGAACCCGGAATGCCGTACGGGACGAGCGACACCGCCGCTCCCCGGCGCGCCAGCACCGACGCGACGACGTAGGCGTCGCCGCCGTTGTTGCCCGGACCGGCCAAGACCACGACCCTTGTCCCATATCCCACTCCGTATTCGGTGACGGCCACGTGGGCTGCGGCGACGCCCGCACGACGCATGAGCACCGTCATCGGAACGGGGCTTGCCGCGTCGATCCGGGCCGACTCCTCTGCCGTCAACACTGGAAGCACATCGGAATCCTACGTTCGGCGCGCCGCTCGGCCGGCGCCGTTTCGCTTATCCGGTCGGGGCGACCGCCGACAGGAATGTCGAACCGGCTCGATCCCCCTCGATGCCACTCGACGCACGTGCCCGCACCGCGTCGTATGCCGGTTCACGGGCGGCACGGAAGCGGGGGGGGGGGGGGGGGGGGGGG
>JBBDHV010000001.1:0-28136 GCA_040880725.1 Acidimicrobiia bacterium | reverse complement strand
GACGACGGCAACGTCGTCACCCCCTCCGCCGCCCCGTCACCCTCCGGAGCAGGCACCGCCCTACGCTCCGCAGCCATGTTTCCGCTGCTCTCGGACGTCCGCGTCGTCGACCTGAGCACCATCGTGCTCGGCCCGTACGCGACCAGCATCCTCGGGGACATGGGCGCCGACGTGATCAAGGTCGAGCCTCCGGGAGGCGACCTGTACCGCGCAGCCGCTCCCGCCCGCCATCCGGGGATGGGAGCACCGTTTCTCACCATCAACCGCAACAAGCGCTCCATCTGTATCGACCTGACGAACCCAGGCGGACAGATCATCCTCGGCCGGCTCGTCGACACCGCAGACGTGGTGATCCACAACATGCTTCCGCGCACCGCCCGCAAGTTGGGTGTGGACGCGGACACCTTGCGCACCGGTCGACCTCGGCTGATCCACTGTGTGACTCCCGGATTCGGAAGCAGTGGACCGGACGCACACGCTCCGGCATACGACGACGTCATCCAGGGACGCATGGGCCTCGCCGGGCTCATGGCCGACGCCGCGGGGGTACCGCACTTCGTCCCCACGACCATGGCAGACAAGATCACCGGACTGTCCGCGGCGATCGCGGTGCTGGGAGCCCTGCACCATCGGGAACGCACCGGGGAGGGCGCCACGGTCGAAGTTCCCATGCTCGAGACGATGGCGGCCTTCCTCCTCGCCGAGCACATGGGCGGACGAGCGTTCGATCCGCCGCTCGGCCCTCCCGGCTACAACCGGCTGCTCAATCCCCACCGTCGGCCGCACGCCACCTCCGACGGGCACATCGTGCTCCTCCCGTACTCCGAGCGGCATTGGCGGGCGCTGATGGGGCTCGTCGACGAACCGGGGTGGGCGGATGCCGAATGGGTCTTCGATGCCCACGCGCGGGCTCTCCGCATCGACGAGCTCTATGCGCTGGTCAGCCGTCTGATAGCGACCCGATCCACCGGGCAATGGCTCGAGGTTCTGGCCGCCAAAGGCATTCCCGCCGGGCCGGTCGCATCCCTCGACGACCTCTTCGAAGATCCCCAGCTGATCGAAACAGACTTCTTCCGGCGGGTCGACCATCCGACCGAGGGTTCACTCGTCGAACCCCGCCACCCCGCGTCGTTCGAGGGGGTCGAATCGCACGCAGGGCGTCCCACCCCCCGGCTGGGCGAACATGGCGTTGAACTCCTCGGTGAACTCGGATATGACGCCGCAGGAATCGAGGCGCTCCTCGACGGGGGAGCCGTCTGGGTGCCTCGGAGCGAAGCCGACCCGAGCTGAGAAGCTGGCGGATTGGGCGAGCTGCGAGCCCCATCCGTCGGCTTCCCGCCCGAAAGCGAAGCTTTTTCGGGCGGAACAGAGAGACAGTCGGCGGAGCCGGCCCACCTATCCGCCGGGAGTGTGGTCCCCGACCGAGACGACCATCACCATGGCGGTGTCGTCGGTGTGGGTGATGGTCACATGCACCTCGGTGACTCCCAGCATCGCGGCTCTCTCCGCGGCCCGACCCGTCATCCTCACCGTGGGTTTGCCTCCCCCCGTGATCTCGATGTCGGTCCAACGGATCCGGCGCCACCCCGTCCCCATGGACTTCATCACGGCTTCCTTGCCCGCAAACCGAGCAGCCAGACGCCGGGAAGGATTGGCGAACCGGAGGGCGTACTCACGCTCGTGCTCGGTGAAGCATCGCTCGATGAACCTCGGGTACTTCTCCAACAGCCGTTCGACTCGACCGATCTCGGCGAGGTCGACACCCAGTCCGATGATGCGCATGCCCGGACGGTAGGACGATCAGTGGTGTTCCGCCGTCGCCGGCGGAACACCACCCTCATGGGTCATTCCACGGTCACCGTCTTGGCGAGGTTCCTCGGTTTGTCGACGTCGAAGCCTTTCGCGGACGCCACGTGGTAGGCCAGCAGTTGCAACGGAACCACCGCCGTCACCGTGCAGATCAGGTCGGCACTGCGCGGAACCGCGATCACGTGGTCGGCGAGATCGGCAACCTCACCCTCGTCGCCTTCTTCCACCACCATCACGATCGTCCCGCCCCGCGCCTTCATCTCCTGCATGTTCGAAAAGGTCTTCGTACGGATGTGGCTGTCGGTTGCGACCCCGACGACCACGACACCCGGCTCGATCAGTGCGATCGGCCCATGCTTCATCTCGCCGGCGGCGTACCCCTCGGCTCTGACGTAGGCGATCTCCTTCAACTTCAGGGCACCCTCCATGGCGACGGGGAAGTCGCCTGAACGGCCGAGGAAGAAGAAGTCCCGGACATCGGACCACTGCGCCGCCATCGAGACGACCTGATCCTCCAGCGCGACGGCGCGTTCGATCTTGGCGGGCAATGACTCGAGCTCTTCGATCATCGTGCCCACCCGCCCCGGATCCATCGATCCTCTCACCTGGGCGAGGTAGAGGCCGAGGAGCTGCATCGCCACGAGCTGGGTGGTGAACGTCTTGGTGGCCGCCACCCCGATCTCGGGACCGGCCCTGGTGTAGAGCACTGCATCGGCTTCCCTGGCGAGTGCCGAATCCACCACGTTGGAAACTCCGATCAGCGTCGCGCCCTGCGCCTTGGCGTATCGAACCGCAGCCAAGGTGTCGATCGTCTCGCCCGACTGGGAGATGCCGATGACGAGGCTCCGTTCATCGAGCACGGGGTCCCGGTACCGGAACTCGGAGGCGATGTCGATCTCTACCGGGAGCCGGGTCCAGCGTTCGATGGCGTACTTCGCCATCATCGCTGCGTGGAACGACGTGCCACATGCGATGACAAAGACCTTGTCGATCATCCGCAGTACCCGGTCCTCGATCTCCAGCTCGCGCAGGGTGACCCGATCGGGGCTCTCGATCCTCCCGCGCAGGGTGTCGGCGATGGCGGTGGGCTGTTCGTGGATCTCCTTCAACATGAAGGTCTCGTAGCCGCCCTTCTCTGCTGCTTCGAGGTCCCACTCGACTTCCCGCTGCTTGGGGGCCAACACGGTGCCGTCCACGTGGGTCACACGGACGCTGTCGGGTCGGAGCTCGACGACGTTGTCGTCATCGAGCACCAGCATGCTGCGGGTGTGGGCGAGGAAGGCCGGAATGTCCGATGCGAGAAAGTTCTCCGCCTCACCGAGCCCCACCACGAGCGGCGAACTACGTCGCGCACCGACGATCAGATCAGGGTCGTCGACCCGCATGACCGCGAGGGCGAGCGCCCCGTCGGCGATCGTCATCACGCTGCGAACGGCGTCGCCGAGATCCATGTCCTGGCGTTCTTCGAGGAGGTGGGCGACGACCTCGGTGTCGGTGTCCGACGCGAACGTGTGGCCACGCTCGACCAGTCCCGCCTTGAGTTCGGACCAGTTTTCGACGATTCCGTTGTGCACGAGAGTGACCGAGCCGTCGCATCCGCGGTGTGGGTGGGCGTTGCGGGTCGTCGGTGCGCCGTGCGTCGCCCAACGGGTGTGGCCGATGCCAGACACGGCGGCGCGGTGGTCGGTGCCTACCAGCGCCTTCGAGAGTTCGGCGATTCTTCCCGCCCGCTTGACGATTTCGATTTCGGACCCGGTGTTCAAGGCGATGCCTGCCGAGTCGTATCCGCGGTACTCGAGACGTTCGAGCCCGGGCATGAGCACGTCGAGCGGTGGTTGGGGTCCGACATATCCAACGATTCCACACATGGGAATCCTCCTCACTGGGTGTGCGCGCGTCACCACGCGAAAGCGGTCGTGGGTGACAGCCCGGGACTGGGGGAGAGCCGGGTCGTCCGACGTGCGACGATCGATGCTCGAACCCGCCTCCACTTCACCTGCGGCTCTGTTCCGGGATCACTCCCGGGTTTTACCCGCATGTGTCACGACCGTGGACCGGCCGGGAAGGCATCCGCCGAATGTTTCGATGACCTTCCACCTCGTCACCTCCCTGGGGAGGCCTGGCGCTCTCGTGTGTGTTGTCCGGGCTGAATTGGTCGTTCCCGGTCGTCCTCCTCTCGTCAGCCGAGCGCGACTCGAACAGTCTCGGCGAGGGCATCAGCGTAGCGCTGAGCGTCCGCTGCACGAGATGCTTCGACCATCACGCGGACCAGCGGCTCGGTGCCGGAGGCACGAATCAGCACGCGCCCGTCCGATCCGAGTTCTCTCTCGGCTTCGCCGACGGCATCCCACACTTCGGTGGCCGACTCCAGACGGTCCTTGCGCGCGACCTCGACGTTCACGAGGCGCTGGGGGTAGGTGATCATCGCCTCGTCGCTCAAGTCGGCCAGGCTCCGCCCGGTCCCTGCAACGACTTCGAGCAACCGGATGGCGGTGAGCAGCCCGTCACCGGTCCTCCCCCGGTCGAGGAAGATCACATGCCCGGACTGTTCGCCTCCGAGAATCGCCTTCCGCTGATTCATCGCCTCGAGGACGTATCGATCGCCGACCTTCGTCGTGACCACTTCGATGCCGGCATCTGCCATCGCTCGCATGAAACCGAGATTCGCCATCACGGTCGTCACGACGAGCCCGCCTTTCAGCTTGCCCGCCTTCTGCCAGTGACGTGCGACGATCGCCATGATTCTGTCGCCGTCGACGATCCGGCCCTTCTCGTCGCTGGCGATCAGACGATCGGCGTCACCGTCGAAGGCGAGGCCGATTGCACCTGCGGCGGCTTTCGCAACGGTGGACGGGAACGTCGCGCCGAACCCATCGTTGATGTTCAACCCGGTGGGCTCGGCACCGATGACCGAAACGTCCGCCTTCAGCGCGTTGAACAGCGTGGGAGCAGCCTGATACGCCGCACCGTGCGCGCAATCCAAGGTGACGGTGATACCGGTGAACGAGTAGGAGGCGTCCCGCGCGAGATCACTCACGTATTGGTCGATTGCGTCGTGCAGGCGAAGCCGGGTACCGACGCCGCCGCCGTACGGGACCGACGCCGAATCAGGTTTGCGGAGCTTCGCCTCGATCCGATCCTCGGCGGCATCGCTCAGCTTGGAACCGAGCTTGTCGAGGAACTTGATCCCGTTGTCAGCCGCGGGATTGTGCGACGCGCTGACGATGACGCCCATCTCGGCCGAACCCTTGTACGTGAGGTGGGAGATGCCACCGGACGGCATCACGCCGACGTCGATCGTGTCCATCCCCACGGATTGAAGTCCGGCTTGGACGGCCATCGACAACATCTCACCGGAGCGACGGGTGTCCCTCCCGACCACGACCGGCCCGTGGGAAAGCAACGACCCCGCAGCCCGCCCCAGGTCGAGGGCGAGATGCGGGGTCAGTTCGACATTGGCCACGCCTCGGACACCATCCGTCCCGAAGAGACGGGTGCCGGCACCGTGGGCCATGATCAGCGCTTGGTGTACTGCGGTGCCCGCCGGGCCTTGCGGAGACCGTACTTCTTGCTCTCCACGACACGGTCGTCACGGCTGAGCATTCCCGCCGCCTTGAGAGTGGGGCGAAGGTCGGGGTCGAGGACGATGAGCGCCCGAGCGATGCCCAGACGAAGCGCGTCCGACTGTCCCGTCGTACCGCCCCCGTGGAGGGTGGCCTCGAGGTCGTAGCGTCCCACCATGTTGGTGAGCTGCAACGGCTCCATCACCCGCATGCGGGTCGACATCGTCGGAAAGAACTGTTCGAGCGGCTTGCCGTTGAGGGTGACCGCACCACTGCCGTCGCGCAGTCGAACACGGGCGACCGAGGCCTTGCGGCGGCCGGTTGCCTGAACGAGGGGTTTGGTCATCAGGAGGACTCAGCCTTTCGGATGGGGAGTTCCCGCACCTGCGGCTGCTGGGCCTGGTGGGGATGATCGGGTCCGGCGTAGACCTTCAACTTGGAGGCCATCTTGCGGCCGAGCTTGTTCTTGGGAAGCATGCCCTTCACGGCTCGTTCGATGACCTGCTCGGGACGACGGAGGAGGAGAGACTCGAACGTCTCCTCCTTGAGTCCGCCAGGGAACCCGGAGTGCCGGTAGTAGATCTTTTCCAGGCTCTTGTCGGACGTGATCGCCACCTTGGAGGCGTTGACCACGACCACATGGTCGCCTCCGTCCACATGGGGAGCGAAGGTCGGCTTGTGCTTTCCACGGATGAGCTGCGCCACCTCGGACGCGAGGCGGCCGAGGGGCAGATCCGTGGCGTCGACGACCCACCACTCACGGGTGAGGTCGGACGGCTTTGGTGAGAATGTCTTGTTGTTCATCGCTATCCAGACGGTCGTCGGTAGCCCGCTTTTCGGGGAAAGGGGGATCGACTGGGATCTCGGTGGGAAACGAGATGCTTCCGATCGGAAGCGCCGTCAGGATACGCACCCTCCGCCCCTCGCGCCAATCGCGTCCTTTCAAACCCAGGGTTCGTTCGGACGTATACGTCCACTTTGGCGCCCAGAAGGGCCGACACTCAGGGACGAAACGCATTCTCGACGCTGAATCCCGCGTATGCGCGGGATACAACCCAGGGTACGCGCAGGCCTCAGTACTCGACGTGCCAGAGCACCAGGCCGGTCGGGGGGGCGGGGCTGGGCACGACGGAACGGTCCTGGGCAGCGAGCAGCTCCGCAACCGCATCGGCAGGTCGACGACCGCGCCCCACCTCGACCAGGAACCCGGTGAGGCTTCGCACCATCTGGTGACAGAAGGCCTTGGCGCGAATCTCGAAGACGACCGTGTCGTCGGGTTCGCGGCGGACCGCTGCCGCGAAGACGGTCCGAATGGTGGGCCGCCCGTCCTTGCGGCGACAGAAGGTGGCGAAGTCGTGTTCGCCGACGAACCCCGCCGCGGCACCGTTCATCGCCTCCACATCCAGACGAGACGACACATGCCACATCGAATGTCGCCGGAGGGGATCTGCCACCTCGGAATCCAGCAGGTGGTAGCGGTAGGTGCGGGACTCGGCGTCGAAGCGGGCCGAGAACTCATCGGGCACCAGGACGCAGTCGGTCGCGACCACCTCCGGTCCGAGCATCGATGTGGTCGCCCGCCTGACCTGGGACACTGCCACGTCACGGTCGGCACTGAAACTGACCACCTGGTGTCTGGCGTGCACCCCGGTGTCCGTGCGCCCCGCCACCACGAGCGTCACATCCTGTTGGAAGACCCTCGCAAGGGCCTCTTCGACCACGCCTTGCACCGTCCGAACACCCGGTGCCTGCCGGGCAAAACCGTGGAAGCCCGAGCCGTCGTACGCCAGGTCGAGCCGATAGCGAGGCAACTCAGAACAAGCCGAACAGGGCGGATGCCGCCGTGAACGGGAGTTGAAAGATCGCCTGAATCATCAGCATGAACGCGAAACCCACCAGCACCGCGAGAAACGCAGTCTTGGTGTCCGAGGACACCGACTCCTGGGTCGCCCGGGTCAGGACGGCGACGTACCAAACGAGACCGATGACCGGGACGATCGGAATCGGGATGGCGAAGGCGATCGTGGGCAGGTACGCCAGACCGTGGGTCGCCATCGTCGTTTGGATGCCACCGCCCGTCTTGAAGAGCCGCGTCGCGGCGAACCATGTCGCCGCCGCCAGGATCAGCCAGGATGCCACTGCGGAGATCGCCGCCTGGAGAAGGGCGGGAATCGACCCGATACCCACCGAGGCGCGGGTCAACGCCACGATCAGAAATGATGCGACGGCAACACTGGCGACGACGATGACGCCATCCGCAGTCGCGTCGTCGTCCCAGAACACCTCGGCGAACGCCTTGCGGTCGAGCATTGCACCCCGGAGGGCGCGAGAAAAGATCTTTTGCATGCGAGCCCGTCAGGCTAGTTCCGCAGTTGCCGCCCTTCGGCCAGCTTGCGGATCGGGCGTGCGATCGACTCCTCCAGGCCCTGGGCCTCGGCGAAAGGCCACCACCGCACGTCGTCGGCGCCGTCGCCAACCACGAGGTCGGCGTGCTCGGCAGTGAACGCGACCCGAACATCATGATGGAGGTGGGTGGGCACATCGCCTCGCGCCGGAAACGTGTGCACATCGACGTCGCACATCCACGGCTCGTCGGCGGGACCGACTCCGATCTCTTCGCGCACCTCTCGGAGCGCGGCATCGACGATCGAGCGATCCTCCAACTCGACATGGCCACCGGGTTGAAGCCAGCGCCCGATCTTGGAATGCAGAATCAGCGCCACCGCCGGCGCGTCGGGGTGGAGGACGAAAGCCGACGCGGTGATGTGACCGGGGGCGAACCGGTCCGCCGAAAAGGCGTCGTGTGTCTCCAGCAGGGCCATGGCCGCGTCCACGGCCTGCCGCTCGCCCGGATCGACGGGCCGGTACTCGCCGAGCCTCTGCCGAAGGTCCGCCCCGATGTCGTGATCGGTCATCCTCGGCGGAGCCGGACCCGCTGGACGGCGTGGTCTGCCGCCTTGTGGAGAATGAGCGTCGCCCGCTCACGGCTGGGGAGAATGTTCTCGGAGAGGTTCACCTCGTTGATGTCCCGCCATATCCTGCGACCCTCTGCCAGGGCGTCGGGGTCACTGAGGCCGGCATAACGGTGGAAGTACGAGGCCTCGTCCCGAAAGGCGGTGTCACGAAGGGTCAGGAATCGGTCCAGATACCACTCCGCGATGTGCGAGGCGTCGGCATCGACATAGATGGAGAAGTCGAAGTAGTCGGACACGTAGGCCCCGGTGCCACCACCTTGCAGCACGTTCAACCCTTCGAGAATGACGATCTGCGGCTGGCGAACGATGCGCTCCTGGTCGGCGAGGATGTCATAGGTCAGGTGCGAGTAGACCGGCGCACGGACCTCGGGGGCTCCCGCCTTGACGTCCGTGACGAACTGCAGGAGCCGTCGCCGGTCGTAGGACTCCGGGAAGCCTTTCCGATGCATGATGTCGCGCTCTTCGAGCACCGCGTTCGGATACAGGAATCCGTCGGTTGTGACGAGATCCACCGAAGGGTGGTCCGGCCACCGCGACAGGAGCATCTGCATGATGCGGGCGATCGTTGACTTGCCGACCGCCACCGAACCGGCGATGGCGATGACATACGGCACCGGCTCGGTCGGACGGCCCAGAAACGTGTCGGTGACGCTGAAGAGTGCCTGGGACGCACGGACGTACAGATTGAGAAGCCGTGACAGGGGCAGGAAGATCGACTCGACTTCGGCCGTCGACAGTTCGACGTTGATCCCTCGGATCTTCTCGACCTCGTCGTCGGTGAGCGTCATCGGAGTCGTGGCACGCAGTGCCGCCCACTCCTGGCGGTCGAACTCGATGTAGGGAGATGCCTGGCCGGTCACGACGCTGCAGCGTACCGGTCGGCCGCCGGATCACCCCTCACGGTTCCCGACCGAAGGTGGGAATCGTTGGGTCGAGGGAGAGGTAATCGGCGGCCTCATCGGCGAACAAGGTCGCCGACGTGCGGAGTCCGCTGGGTTGGTCGAGCGTTCCCGCAGACACGGACCAGTTGTCCGATCCGTCCGCTGCCCAGAACAGGCTCGATCCACACCGCCGGCAGAAGCCGTACCGCACGCCGGGATCGTCGGCGGGGGTGAACCATGCGAGCGTTTCGGACTGTGCCAGCTCGATGTCGTCGACCCGCGCGGCGGTGGCGGCGACGTGGTGGCCCGACGTCCGGCGGCATCTCTCACAGTGGCACTCGATGACATCACGCATCGCTCCGTCGATGCGGTACTTCACACCTCCGCACAGACAGGCTCCGGTTCCCGAGTTGGGCCCCGGGCGGTGTTCATGGTCGTAATGCCGCACCGTTGCACCGCCGGGCGCTGCCAGCAGGATGTCTGCCACCCACGCACCGATCTCCTCAGGCTCGGCGACCCTCCCCGCGGCATCCATCGACCGGTAGACCTCTCGTGCCGGCGAGGGTGCAGAGTGCAAAATGGCGTCGAGGAGCGGCGTGCGAACCGCCCCGGGATAGAGCCGAAGCACCTCGGGACCTTCCATCTCGGCCGCCGCCGCCCGGGCAACCATGTGCGCCGCCGCTTTCACGATCGAATACCCCGCCCACCCCGCGCGCGGCACGGTGGCCGAGTACGAGTCGAAAACCACGACGCGGCGAGCCCGAGACGCGAAATGCTGCGTGACTGCGACCACAGCCGCAACATGGATCCGAAAGTCTTCGACGAGACCGTCGGGGTCGATGACGTCGAACGGCTGGACCGGGACCCGCGAGCCCGCCCCGTGCACCACCGACTCGATCTCTTCGTCACGAGGTACCTGCCGGTACAAGTTCGCCCGGCCCTCGGAGGTGGCGAGATCGGCGGCCACCGCCGAGAGAGCCGGTCGCCCTTGGGAGAGACGATCCAACCGCGCGCCGTCCCGGGATACGGCGAGGACCCTCGCACCTCGATCCGCCAGTTCGGCTGCAACCGCACGACCAATCCCATCGGAGGCTCCGGTCACGACATGCATACCCGAAACCTTATGACATGAGAAAGCCCCCGGCATGCCGGGGGCTTTCGTACGGTCGATCGAACGGACTCAGACCAGTTCGATGATGGCCATCTCGGCGCCGTCGCCACGACGGGGGCCGAGCTTGGTGATACGGGTGTAGCCACCCGGGCGATCCATGTACTGGGGCGCCACCTCGTCGAAGAGCCTCGTCACCACCTCGTTGTTGCTGATCGTACGAAGCACGATGCGACGGGAGTGGAGGTCGCCCTTCCGGGCCTTGGTGATCATCTTCTCGGCAAGCGGACGCACCGACTTGGCCTTCGCCAAGGTCGTTTCCACCTTCCCCTCCGCGAAGAGCGACGTCGCCAGGTTGGCGAGGATCTTCTTCTCGTGATGGGGCGAGTGTCCGAGTCTGGGGCCCTTGCGCGGGCGTGGCATCAGGAGCCTCCACCATCGGCGAGGGACAGTCCGAGCTCGTCGAGCTTGGCAGCCACCTCTTCGAGGCTCTTCTGGCCGAAGTTGGTGATGTTGAGAAGGTCGTCACCGGTGCGTTGCACCAGTTCGCCCACCGTCTTGATCTGGGCACGACGCAGGCAGTTGCGGGGCCGCTCGGACAGGTCGAGCGCCTCGATCGGCAGCTCCAGGTCCGGCGAACCCGACGTCTCGGTCTGCACTTCCCCCAGTTCCAGGCCGACACCTTCGCCCATGTCGGCGAACAGGTTCAACAGTTCGCGCAACGTCTTGCCTGCCGAGGACACCGCCTCGCCGGGAGTGATGGCGCCGTTCGTCTCGATGTCGAGCACCAGCTTGTCGAAGTTGGTCATCTGACCGACCTGGGTGTTCTCGACCGAGTACGCCACCTTGCGCACGGGCGAGAAGATCGAGTCGATCGGGATTAGCCCGATCGAGCCGGAGCCCTTGTTCGACTCGGCGGTCCGATATCCGACGCCGGGCGCGACCGTCATCTCCATCTCCAGCCGGCCCGACGCGGACAGCGTCGCAATGACGAGATCAGGGTTGACGACCTCGACGCCGGCAGGGACCTTCAGGGCGCCCGCCTTGACCTCGCCGGCGCCCTTCGCCGAGAGATACAACGTCTGCTCTTCGAGGCCGTCCATGCTGACGACGATCTGCTTGATGTTGAGGATGATGTCGACGACGTCTTCGACCACTCCGTCGATCGTCGAGAACTCGTGTTGGACGCCTTCGATCTGAATCGATGTGACGGCGGCACCGGGAATCCGGGCCAGCAGGGTACGGCGGAGGGTGTTGCCCAGGGTGTAACCGAAACCCGGCTCGAGCGGCTCGACCACGAACCGAGAGCGGGTGTCGTTGAGCGGCTCCTCCTGGATTTGGGGGCGTTGAACGATCAGCACTGTGAGGCCTCTCTCTCGGAGGTTTACTTGGAGTACAGCTCGACGATCAACTGTTCGTTGATCGCGGTGTCGATCTGTGCCCGGGAGGGCAGATCACGGATGGTCACCTTGCGGGCCGTGTGATCGACGTCGAGCCATTCGGGGATGGTGAAGCCAAGGGTGTCGACGCTGTGCTGGATGACCAGCAACTCCTTCGACGTCTCTTTCGCCGTCACCACGTCGCCCTGCCGGACGCGATAGGACGGGATGTCGACCTTGGAGCCGTTGACCTGGAAGTGGCCATGATTGACGAGCTGACGAGCCTGCGGCCGCGTCGCTGCCAATCCGGCCCTCCACACCACGTTGTCGAGACGGGTCTCGAGGATGAGGAGCAGGTTGTCACCGGTGACGCCCGGCTGGCGGGCGGCAAGGTGGTAGTAGATCCGGAACTGCTTCTCGAGCACCCCGTACATCATGCGGAGCTTCTGCTTCTCGCGAAGCTGGATCAGGTAGTCAGACTCCCGGATGCGACCACGCCCATGGTCCCCGGGGGGATACGGGCGACGATCGACCGGGCACTTCTTGGACTGGCAGAGCGGCGTGCGAGCGCGCCTGCACGCCTTGTGGCGGGGGCCTGTGTATCGAGCCATTGTTCAACCCCTCCGGCGCTTCTTGGGACGGCAGCCGTTGTGCGGGATGGGAGTGACGTCCTTGATGAACGAGACTTCGAGCCCCATGTTCTGCAGCGTGCGCACTGCGGTGTCACGGCCGGAGCCGGTCCCGCTGACGATGACGTCGAGCTTGCGGATCCCGTGCTCGCCCGCCCGGCGCGCCGCTTCCTCGGCAGCCACCTGAGCCGCGTACGGCGTGGACTTGCGCGAGCCCTTGAATCCGACGGACCCGCCCGACGTCCACACCACGGTGTTGCCGCCCTGGTCGCTGATGTTGATGATCGTGTTGTTGAAGCTGGCCTTGATGTGGGCCACGCCGTGCGAGATGTTCTTTCGCTCCCGGCGGCGGACGCGCTTCGCTCCTGGTGCTGGCTTTGCCATCGCGCCCTCCTACTTCTTCAGTTTCTTCTTGCCGGCGATGGCAGCGCGCTTGCCTTTGCGCGTCCGCGCATTGGTGTGGGTGCGCTGGCCGTGCACCGGAAGGCCGCGACGATGGCGGACACCCTGGTAGCTGCCGATCTCGATCTTGCGCTTGATGTTCTGCTGCACCTCGCGGCGCAGGTCACCTTCGACGGTGTAGCTCTGATCGATGTACCGGCGAATCTTGGCGGTCTCGTCATCGGTCAGATCCCGGATCTTGGTACCGGGCTCGATGCTCAGCGATTCACAGATCTGCTGGGCACGGGTCAGACCGATTCCGAAAATGTACGTGAGGCCGATCTCGAGCCGCTTGTCACGGGGGAGGTCGACACCTGCAATACGCGCCATGGCCTCAGCCCTGCCGCTGCTTGTGGCGGGGGTTCTCGCAGATCACCCAGACGCGACCGCGCCGTCTGATGATGCGACACTTCTCGCACATCTTCTTCGTCGAAGGACGAACCTTCATCACACACTCCATCTCGGCCGTATCGGCCGCCGCCATATCGACAACATGGTCATTCTCGGCCCCTGGTGTGGCCCGGCGGTAGGCATACGGAACGACACGCGATCGCCTCGAGAGGTGATTGGAGTCGGTCCGAGAGGACCCACGTTCGCATCTTGGAACGCGAACGACCGGAGACCGGATCCGCAATGGTAGACGATCGACAGCGGTGGGCAAATCGACGGAAATCCCCCAGACGGCGTCTGGTCGAACAGTTGTTCGATATGCTCGCATGATGGCCGGGGCCCACATCCTCCATGTCGACCTGGATGCGTTCTACGCCTCGGTCGAACAGCTTCTCGACCCGTCGTTGCGAGGCAAACCGGTGCTGGTGGGTGGCGGCGTCGTACTCGCCGCCTCCTATGAGGCGCGTGCCTACGGGATCTCGGCGCCGATGGGGGTGAAGGCCGCTCTCTCCCGCTGCCCACACGCCGTCGTCGTGGAAGGTCACTTCCACCGCTACCTCGACTTTTCCCAGGAGGTCATGGACATCTGCCACGACGCCACGCCGCTGGTCGAACAGATCTCAGTCGACGAGGCCTTCCTCGATGTGACCGGGACCGAACATCTGCTGGGAAGCCCGCGCCAGATCGGTGCTCGCATCCGCCGGCGGGTTCGCGACGAGGTCGGGCTGCCGATCTCCGTCGGGATCGCCCGCACGAAGTTCCTTGCCAAGGTCGCCTCCGGGCAGGCGAAACCGGACGGGATGGTGGAGGTGGACCCCGACTCCGAACTCCAGTGGCTGCACCGCCTCGGGGTCCGGGTGATGTGGGGGGTCGGACCGGTGACGGAACGAGCCCTCGACGACCTGGGTGTCTCGACCGTCGGCGACCTCGCCACCATCCCGCTGCCGGTTCTCGCCGGGCGGCTCGGTCGCGCGACGGCGATGCATCTGCATTCACTCGCTCACAACCGCGACCCGCGGCCGGTCGTCAGCCGCAGCCCGGGAGAGTCCGTCGGCGCGCAGTCGGCCCTGGGAATGGGAACGACCGATCGAGCCGACCTGTCCACGGTCCTGCTGGGGTTGGCCGACCGAGTGTCGCGTCGCCTCCGGAAGAAGCAACTCGCAGGGCGCACCATCACCGTCCGGATCCGCTTCGCGGACATGAGTGCTCATACGAGAGCGATCACCCTCCCGACCGCGGTCGCGACGACTGCCGCGCTGCATCACGGCGGCTTGCCGCTGCTCGACGACGCCAGGTCGGAAGCGGCAGGGCCGATCACCCTCGTCGGAATTTCGGTCTCGAAGTTGGAGCGCCGCACAGAACTGCAACTCGAGTTGCCGTTCGACGACGGCGATCCCATCCGGGCGGGCAGCCTGCGTGGTGCGAGCGCACTGCTGGTGGACGAACAGATCGATCTCGCCCGGGCACGGTTCGGTTCAGACGCTGTCGGCCGCGCCTCGGTGGTGCTGTCGTCGCGCCCGAGCGTTCCGAATTCGTTCCGCGAACTCGCCGAACACGACTGAAACTCAAGTACGACGGGTGATGAGAAAGCTCTCGTCGCGGAACCAGACTCCACCGCGTTCCTCGATCACCCGGCGAGTGACATCGAGGTACGCGCCGGTGGCCATGGCTTCGGACAGCCGCCGCTCGTCGATCTGGGCGACGTAGGCGGCGGACGTGAACGCCGCGACCAGGGACGACGTCCCGATGTGTTCGGTTTCCTGGGAGGGCATGGTGTGCATCGAGTACTCGAAGATCGACTCGTCGTCGTCGAGGACGTGGAACTCGAACTCCTCTTCACCCAGTTGACGCCTGGCCTCGTCGACGACCTCGCGGCGGCCGAAGGGAAACGGGTTCTCGTCCGGCCAGACACCCTTGACGATGTCACAGCCAGGGTCGCCACCGTATGACTGAATCCCGACCAGGCGCCCGCCCGGTGCGAGTGCCCTGGCGAGGGGAACCAGCACGAACCGCACCTTCCTTTCGACGGGAGTCTTTGCCCGATAGGCCTGGGACATGACCATCAGGTCGTACCCCTCGTCATGGCCGTCCTTGTCGGGGATAGTCGATTGGAGGATGAACTCCCGGTCCTTGCGGTACAGCACCAGCACCGACGGGTGACGATGGACCGGGTTGCCCGTCACCGGACTCGTGTCCACCTGCCAGTCCTCGGCGAGCGGATCGAACAGCTGACGGATCTGGGAGCTGAACTCGTGCGACGTCGAGCCTTCCAACGCCACCTCGGTCCAGCGAACGGGTTCACCGTTGGACGGCCGCAGCCACGGTGCCTCGGAGAACTTCATGTTGGTCACGACGAAGACCAGTTCGGGATGCTCGATGAACCGATCCGGCAGCCGTGTCAGCGCCTGTCGCAGGTCCTCGATGGAGATCTCCTTGGCGACGACCAGCCACGGAATGTGCGGCTCGTCGACATGGATACGACGCATGAGGTGGTCGAGAACCGACGCATCACCCATGCCGGCATCGAAGACCCGCAGCCCGGGCTGACGGATCGTGAGGTGGTCCACTTCCCGTCCGAGGCGGTCTGCGACCACCTTCTTCTCGTCCGTCGCATGGACGAACATCGTGTACGCCGCCCGCGTGTCAAAGAAGCGCTGCTCATCGGAGACCATGACGCCCCATTCTCGCGCACCTCAGACCCTCCCGATCCGAACCGGTGGTCGCGAACCCTGGGTTCAGGACCACCGTGACGGTGGTCTGGAGCCCATGGTTCGTCGCAATGCGCCCGTTGCCGACATTCTCCGCGCTGGATCGGACGCCGGCGTCCGATCTAACCCTGGGTTCGAATGGACGTCTCGGCGAGGGTGGTGACGACGGGGCCGTCGGGGGTGAGGCACACCGTGTGCTCCCAGTGCGCCGAGAGCGAACCGTCGGCGGTGCGCACGGTCCAGTCGTCGTCGTCGACTTTCGTCGCCGCACCTCCGAGGTTGAACTGCGGTTCGATGCACAGGGCCATTCCTTTGCGCAACCTCATGCCCTTCCCGGGCGTGCCGTAATTGGGGACCTGCGGCTCCTCGTGCATCTGACGTCCGATGCCGTGGCCGACGTACTCCTGGACGATGCCGTAGCCCGCCGCAGAGCCAATGGCTTCGACCGCCGCCCCGATGTCACCAACCCGATTGCCGGGTTTTGCCTGCTCGATGCCCGCCCACAATGCCTGTTCGGTGACGTCGATCAGTTGCTGTACCTCGGCGGGAACGTCACCGATCGCCATCGTGAACGCGGCGTCGCCGTGATACCCCTGGTAGATCGCACCCGAGTCGATCGACAACACATCGCCGTCCTCCAGCCGATAGTCGGTCGGGATGCCGTGCACGATCACGTCGTTGGGCGACGCACAGATCGTGGCGGGAAAGCCGTGGTAGCCGAGGAACGAGGGGGTGCAGTCGTGCGCTTCGAGAACCCGACGGGAGATGTCGTCGAGTTCCAGCATCGAAACACCGGGGACCGCTGCCTCCCGAATGGCCTCGTGCACGGCTGCGACGCACCGGCCGGCGACGGCCATCAACTCGAATTCCTTCGGCGACTTGATGGTGATCATCAGACGTCGAGCGTTGCCAGGACCCGCTCCGTCACGTCTTCGATGTCACCCTCCGCATCGACTCGACGGACGAGACCCTGGTCATCAAAGCGTCCGATCAGCGGTTCCGTCTGCTCGGCGTAGACCTCGAGGCGGGTGCGGATCGTTTCTTCGGTGTCATCGGCGCGACCACGTTCGAGCATGCGACTGACGACCTCGCTCGTGCCGATCTCGAACAGCACGACCGCGTCGAGCCCGTCGGGACCGAGGAACTCGTCGAGCGCTTCGGCCTGGGGCACGGTCCGTGGGAAACCGTCGAGGATGTACCCGTTGGCCGCATCATCTTCTTCGATGCGCCCTTCGAGCATTTCGATGACGATCGAGTCGGGCACGTAGTCGCCGGACTCCATGATCGCTTTGACCCTGCGCCCCAGATCGGTGCTGTCATCGAGGGCGCGGAACATGTCGCCGGTCGAGACATGGGCGATGCCCAGCTTGTCTGCGACCCGGCCGGCCTGGGTCCCCTTGCCGGCCCCCGGTGGGCCGACGAACAGCAGCCTCACGACAAGATGCCTTCGTAGTTGCGCATCGTCAGCTGGCTCTCGATCTGCTTCATCGTCTCCAGCGCCACACCGACCACGATGAGGATCGACACGCCGGAGAAGCTGATGGCGATGTTCCAGATCAAACCTGCGATGGCCGGCAACACCGAAATCGTGGCCAGGAACAACGAGCCGGGGAGCGTGATCCGATTGAGCACGTGTCCGAGGTGCGCCTGAGTCTGGCGACCCGGACGAACCCCGGGGATGAATCCGCCCTGACGCTGGATCATCTCGGACTGCTTCACCGGGTCGAACTGGATGGCGGTGTAGAAGTAGGTGAAGAACACGATGAGAGCGAACAGCACGATCACATACCAGATCGAAATCTGTCCGCCGGCCCCGCCGCCCAGGTTGGTGTCGACCCACGTGCGGATCTGTTGGACGATGCGGCCGTCACTGGGGATGGCCGTGACCAACAGCGCAGGGAAGAGCATCACCGATGTGGCGAAGATGACCGGGATCACGCCTGCGGTGTTCACCTTGATGGGGATGTACGTGGACTGGCCACCCATGACACGGCGGCCGCGCACTCGCTTGGCGAACTGGATGGGGATGCGACGCTGCGCCTGGTCCATGTAGATGATCGACACGATCATCAGCACGAAGATGAGGATGATCACGATGAACCGGAACCACAGTCCCGCCTCGGCGGTCTGCACCCAGATCTGACCGAACACGAAGGGGAACTGGGAGAGAATCGACACGAAGATCAGCAGCGACATCCCGTTGCCCACGCCACGCTGGGTGATGAGCTCACCGAGCCACATGACGAACGCCGTACCGGCGGTCATGGTGAGGACGATGAGTGCCACGAGACCGGGGCTGTAATCGGGAATCAGGTCGATGCCGTTGGTGAACGTGCCGACGTGGAAGAGGAACGTGAAGCCGGTGGACTGGATGAGGGCGAGAACCACCGTCATGTAGCGAGTCCATTGGGTGATGACCTTGCGACCCGCTTCGCCTTCCTCCTGCAGAGCCTGGAGACGCGGAATGACGACCGCCAGCAGCTGCATGATGATCGACGCGGTGATGTACGGGAGAATCCCCAGGGCGAACACCGACAGCTGCTCGAGTGCACCTCCCGAGAAGAGGTTCAACAGGCCGTAGATGCCCCCCACTTGCTGCTGCTCTTGGAAGAGTCGCAGGTTGTCGAGGTCGATTCCCGGCACCGGGATCGTCGCACCGAGGCGGTACACCGCGAACATGGCCAGCGTGAAGAGGATCTTCCGGCGCAGGTCCGGAATGGTGAACATGTGCCGGTAGATGGAGAGAACGTTCATGAGGTCAGCATCCGTGGTTTCGGGGTTGGGCGGGTGACAGGACGCACCTCGGCACCGAGGCGGTCATGGTACCCGGGATCGGTTCCGGTCCGTTCAGGCTGTCTCACTCGGTGACAAGCGAGACAGTCCCACCGGCAGACTCGATCTTCTGACGGGCGGCGCCACTGATGGCGTGAGCCTGCACTGTGACCGCATGGGTGATCTCACCCTCGGCCAGCACCTTGACACGGCCCTTGTGCTTGACGAGACCCTTCGCCCGCAGGTCTTCGACGGTCACTTCTGCATCGGCCGGGTAGGCCTCGGCGAGTGTTCCGACGTTGACGATGGCGAAGTACTCCTTGTTGATGTTGGTGAAGCCCCCGAGCTTGGGGATCCGGCGGACCATCGGCATCTGCCCGCCTTCGAAGCCCGGACGCAGCGAACTGCGGGCCTTCAGACCCTTCGTCCCACGACCGGCGGTCTTCCCGCGGCGGCCACCTTCACCTCGTCCGACCCGGATCTTGGACTTCTTCGACCCCGGCGCCGGCACCAGATGATGCAGCTTCAGCTGTTCCTTGTCTGACATCAGCTCTCCTCGACCTCGACGAGATGCCGGACGGCATGCAGCATGCCCCGCACATCCGGAGTGTCATCGTGCTCGACGGTGTGGTTGATCCGGCGAAGACCGATCGCCCGCACGGTGGCGCGCGTCTTCGGCTTTTCGCCGATCAGACCCTTCTTCTGCGTGACTTTCAGTTTCTTCGCCATGGCGTTCTCCTCAGGACCCGGCCCGCATCGACTCGGTCGAGCGGTACGCGGCCAGAAGTGCCGGCGGGACGAAATCCTCCGGCTGCTTGCCACGCGCACGAGCGACCTCATCGGGGCGGCGCTGGGACATCAGCGCGTTCATCGTGGCGCGCGCCACGTTGAGGTGCGTCGGAGAGCCCAGCGACTTCGCGAGGGCGTCCTTGACCCCGGCAGCTTCGAGGATCTGGCGGACAGCACCGCCGGCGATCACTCCGGTACCGGGAGCCGCAGGCTTGATGAACACGCGTGACGCGTCATGGTTTCCCGTGTTCTGGTGGATGATCGTCGTGCCGGCCATGGGGATCATGACCATCGACTTGCGGCCGATCTCCATCGCCTTCTGGATCGCGGCGGGCACCTCTTTGGCCTTGCCGTATCCGACGCCGACCTTCCCGTTGTTGTCACCCACCACGACCAGCGCGGTGAAGGAGAACCTGCGTCCACCTTTCACGACTTTCGCCACCCGGTTGATCTGGATGACACGCTCGTCGAATTGGTTTTGATCTCTGTCTCGATCGCTCATCTCAGAACTCCAAACCTGCGTCGCGGGCACCGTCGGCGAGAGCCTTCACCAGTCCATGGAAGCGATACCCACCCCGATCGAACACGACCGAGGAGATACCGGCGTCCTTGGCCCGTTCAGCGACCATCTTGCCGACCTCCCCCGCCGTGTCGACGGTGAGTGTCTTGGTGCGAAGGGGCTCCTCCTGGGACGAGGCGGCGACCAGCGTGGTCCCGTTGTCGTCGTCGATCACCTGGGCATAGATGTACCGGTTCGAGCGGTACACCATCAGCCGAGGTCGGGAGGTGGTTCCCCGAAGGCTCTTGCGTACCCGGGCATGGCGACGCTTGCGGGCATCGTTGCGTGCGCGCATCAGCGGCCTGCCTTTCCTGCTTTGCGGCGAACGTGCTCGCCGACGTACCGCACGCCTTTGCCCTTGTAGGGCTCCGGCGGGCGGAGCTTCCTGATGTTGGCGGCCAGCTGGCCCACCAGTTCCTTGTCGATTCCGACAACGGCGACCTTGGTCGGCTCCGGCACTTCGAAGGTGATGCCCTCGGGGGCGGTCACCGTGACGGGGTGGGAGAAACCGAGCTGCAGTTCGATGTCGTTGCCCTTCAACGCGGCGCGATAACCCACGCCCACGATCTCGAGCTCCCTGCGGAACCCGTCGGCGACACCGGTGACCATGTTGGCGAGCAGTGCGCGGCTGAGACCGTGCAACGCACGCGACTCACGTTCGTCGTCCTGGCGCGCCACGGTCGCGGACCCGTCCTCGAACGAGATGCTGACACGTTCGTGGAACTCCCGGGACAGTTCGCCCTTCGGGCCTTTCACCGACACCGTGTTGCCGTCAAGTGAGAAATCGACTGACGACGGTACGGCGACGGGCATCTTTCCAATCCGGCTCATCTCACCACACCTCTGCCATGATCTCGCCACCGAGCCGACGACGACGGGCTTCGCGGTCGGGCATCAGACCCTGGGATGTCGAGACGATCGAGACACCCAGGCCGCCCTGCACCCGTGGCAGGTCGGCGGCACCGCTGTAGACACGGTGGCCGGGCTTGGAGATACGCCGCAGTCCCTGGATCACCGGAGCCCGGCGGTCGCCATAGCGAAGCACGAGCAACAGCTCGCTGCCGGGATCGGCCTGCGTGACCTCGTAACGGTCGATGAAGCCTTCGGATGCCAGCACGCGGGCCAGCGCTTCCTTGGTCTTGGACGCGGGAATGGTCACCCGCTCGTGTCCGACGGCCACGGCGTTGCGAATCCGGGTCAGCATGTCTGCGATGGGATCGGTCATCATCGCTACCACGACGCCTTTCGTACACCGGGCAGTTCGCCGACACTGGCGAGTTGCCGCACGCAGATACGACACATCCCGAAGTCCCTGAGGTAGCCGCGCGGGCGACCGCACCGCTTGCAGCGGTTGTACCCGCGCACCTTGAACTTCGGCGTGCGCTTCTGCTTTTCGATCATTGCTTTTCGAGCCATCCTGAAACCTCCTAGACCTGGGCGCCCTGTTTGCGGAATGGGAACCCGAAGGCGGCGAGAAGGGCACGGGCTGCCTCGTCGTCGTCGGTGGTCGTGCAGATGGTGATGTCCATCCCGCGGGTCGCCGAGACATCGTCGAACGAGATCTCGGGAAACACCAATTGCTCGGTGAGACCGAAAGTGTAGTTGCCACGGCCATCGAAGGAATCCGGGTTCAAACCGCGGAAGTCACGGATGCGAGGAATAGCGATCGCCAGCAGGCGGTCGAAAAACTCCCACATCCGATCGCCACGGAGCGTCACGGACGCTCCGACCGGCACGCCTTCGCGGAGCTTGAACCCGGCGATCGACTTGCGTGCCTTGTTCACCCGGGGCTGTTGCCCGGTGATGATCGACAACTCCCGAGTGGCGTCTTCGATTTTCTTGCGATCGGTGAGGGCATCGCCGACGCCCATGTTGACCACGATCTTGCTGAAGCGCGGGATCTGCATGACGTTGTCGAGGCCCAGCTCGTCCTTGAGTCGAGGAGCGAGTTCGGTCGAATACAGCGTCTTGAGACGGGGGACGTCGCTCACAGCTCACCCCCACACTTGACGCAGACGCGAATCTTGCCGCGCTTGGAGTCCTGCTTGGCCCCGATGCGGGTCGGCCCACAGGCCTTGCACATGATCATCACGTTGGACACGTGAATCGGCATGTCCTTGTCCACGATCCCGCCGCTGTTGGGCTGTTGGGGGTTCGAACGCGTGTGGCGCTTGGCCACGTTCACGCCTTCCACCAGGATCTTGGCGTCGGACGGGTAGACCTTCTCGATTCGGGACTCGGTCCCGGCATCCTTGCCGGCGATGACCATGACCCGGTCGCCTGCCTTCAGTTTCATCAGAGCACCTCCGGGGCGAGGGAGACGATCCGCATGAACTTCCGATCGCGCAGCTCGCGAGCGACCGGTCCGAAGATACGGGTTCCGCGGGGCTGGCTGTTGGCGTCGATGATCACACAGGCGTTGTCGTCGAAACGGATGTAGGTGCCGTCGGACCGCCGACGTTCCTTGCTCGTCCGCACGACGACGGCCTTGACGACCTCGCCCTTCTTCACGTTGCCACCGGGGGTGGCCTCCTTCACGGCTCCGACGATCACGTCGCCGAGGGTGGCATAGCGACGGCGGCTGCCACCGAGGACGCGGATGCACAGCACCTCGCGCGCTCCCGAGTTGTCTGCCACCTTCAGGCGGCTTTCTGTCTGGATCATCGGGCTCGCTCCACGACTTCGACCACGCGCCAGCGCTTCTGCTTGCTCAGCGGCTTGGTCTCCATGATCCGGACGGTGTCTCCGACGTGGGCATCGTTCGCCTCGTCGTGCGCGTGGAATTTGGTGCTGCGACGGACGATCTTGTCGTAGCGGGGATGCTTGAACGACAACGGCACTTCGACAGTCACGGTCTTTTCACGCGCGTCAGAGACCACAACGCCGACGCGCACCTTGCGCCGAGTTCGCTCCTCCATCACGCTTCTCCTTCTGCGGCCTGCTGTGCACGCCACGCTTCGATTTCCTGTTCCCTCATCACTGTGAGGATGCGGGCGATTTCCTTTTTCACGGCGTTGAGCCGCGAGGTGTTGTCGAGCTGGTTGGTGGCGAGCTGGAAACGAAGGTTGAAGAGTTCTTCCTTCGACTTCGCCAGCTTCTCCTCCAACTCGACATGGCTGAGTTCCCTGAGTGCGGCGCTCATAGTTCCTCCCGTTTCACGAATCGTGTCTGTACGGGAAGTTTGTGACCGGCCTTGCGCATGGCCTCCCGGGCCAGTTCTTCGCTGACACCTGCCAGTTCGAACATCACGCGGCCTGGCTTGACGACGGCGACCCAGAACTCCGGGTTGCCCTTGCCAGAGCCCATGCGGGTCTCAGCCGGCTTCTGAGTGACCGGCTTGTGCGGGAAGATGTTGATCCATACTTTCCCACCACGCTTGACGGCCCTCGTGATTGCGATACGAGCCGATTCGATCTGACGGGCGGTCACCCAACCCTCAGTCGTTGCCTGCAGGCCGTACTCACCGAACGACACATGGGTGCCGCCCTTGGCGGGCCCACGTCGGCGACCGCGGTGCTCCTTGCGGTGCTTGACACGCTTTGGCATCAACATGTCATTCCTCCTCGGTGCCGGTGTCGTCGGCGGAGTCATCCGAATCATCAGAGTCATCAGAGTCGTCGGAGTCGTCGGAGTCCGCAGACTCGACCGCCCCTGAGATCGGCTGGTTGGCCGTCTCCGGTGCGTCTTCGTCGGCGGTGACCACCTCGACCCCCTCGGCATCGATCGCTTCGATGGCCACGGGGTCGGGCAGGGCGGCGGGGGGGGGCCGGGCGGCGTCGACGACCGACTCGTCGGTGTCGACGGCCATCTTCTCCGCCTTGTACTCGGCCTCTGCCTCGTCGGCATCGACACGACGCTTCCCGCCGCCGGCCTCGATCAGTCGACGGCCGGGCTTCTCCGCATCCGCAGCCTCCACCAGGCGCTTGCCGCCGCCGGCTTCGATGAGGCGGGGCTGGCGTGCTTCGCCTTCCGCAGCGTGCTCGGCCCGGGACTTGACCGATGCCGAACGTTGCCCGCGGGCACGTCCGCCGGTGGCCAGCGCAGCTTCCGCGGCGATCTTGTCCTCGTTGGCGGTTCGGCTGACGACCTCACCCTTGTAGACCCACACCTTGATGCCGATCGCACCCACGGTGGTCCGGGCAGTGGCCAGACCGAAGTCGATGTCGGCCCGGAGCGTGTGCAACGGCACACGGCCCTCGCGGTACCACTCGCGGCGGCCCATGTCGGCGCCACCGAGGCGGCCCTTCGACTCGACCCGCACGCCTTCGGCCCCGGCCTTCATCGCCGTCTGCACCGCACGCTTCATCGCCCGGCGGAACGCCACGCGATTCTCGAGCTGATCGGCGATGCCCTGGGCGAGCAGCTGCGCGTCGGTATCGGCATCTTTGATCTCGACGATGTTGAGCTTCACCGGCTTCGACGCGATCTTCTCGAGCCCGGCGCGCAGGCGCTCGGCTTCCGAACCGCGCCGCCCGATGACAACACCCGGTCGCGCCGTGGCGATCTCGACGACCACCCGATCACGGGTCCGCTCGATGTCGATCCGGGACACCGCCCCCCTGCGAAGCTCACCCCGCAGGTAGTCGCGAATCTGCCAGTCCTCGTTGACGAGGGCCACGTAGTCCTTGTCCGAGTACCACTTGGACTTCCAGTCGTTGACGATGCCGAGACGAAAGGAGTACGGATGTGTTTTCTGGCCCATCAGTTCACCTCCCCGTTCTCTCCGACCACGATCGTGATGTGGCTCGTTCTCTTGTTGATTCTCGTGGCACGTCCCCTGGCACGCGGACGGAAACGCTTCAGCGTCGGGCCTTCGTCGGCGAAGGCCTTGACGATGAAGAGATCGTCCACATCGAGGGCGTGGTTGTGTTCTGCGTTCGCCACCGCCGAATTGAGCACCTTGACGACCGGCTCGGCCGCCCGACGGTTGGCGTGCGCGAGCACGGCCTGGGCGTCACCCACCGGCAGCCCCCGCACCAGGTCGAGGACGAGGCGGACCTTGTAGGGCGACTGGCGGATGTACTTCGCTTGAGCTTTGACTTCCATCAGCGGCTGATCCCCTTCTCCCTCTTGGCGACGTGGCCGCGGAAGGTCCGGGTGGGAGCGAACTCGCCGAGTTTGTGCCCGACCATCGATTCGGTGATGTACACCGGGACGTGCTTGCGCCCGTCGTGCACCGCGATGGTGTGGCCGATCATGTCGGGAACGATCGTGGAGCGACGGCTCCACGTGCGAACGACGCGCTTTTGATTTCCTGCGTTGAGCTCTTCGATCTTCTCGACCAGGTGGTCGTCGACGAAGGGCCCCTTCTTCAGGCTACGAGCCATGGGTTACCTCCGACCCTTCGTGTTGCGACGACGGACGATGTCGCGGTTGGACTGCTTCTTCTTCGACCGGGTACGACCCTCGGGCTTTCCCCAGGGGCTCACCGGATGACGACCACCGGCCGACTTGCCTTCGCCACCACCGAGCGGGTGGTCGACGGGGTTCATGGCGACGCCGCGGGTCTGCGGGCGAACGCCCTTCCAGCGGTTCCGCCCGGCCTTGCCGAGGCTCACGAGTTCGGCCTCGGTGTTGCCGACCTGGCCGATCGTCGCCCGACAGTCGAGGGACACGGTGCGCATCTCCCCGGAGGGAAGACGCAGCAGCGCCTTGTCGCTCTCCTTGGACATGAGCTGGACGGCAGCACCGGCCGAGCGCGCCAGCTTGGCACCGCCCCCCGGCCGCATCTCGATGGCATGCACCGTGGTACCTGCCGGGATGTTGCGCATGGGGAGTGCGTTGCCAGGACGGATGTCGGCTTTCGAACCCGACTCGAGCATGTCGCCGGGCTTGACTCCGATGGGAGCGAGGATGTACCGCTTTTCCCCGTCGACATAGTGCAACAGGGCGATGCGAGCGTTCCGGTTCGGGTCGTATTCGATTCCCGCCACCTTGGCGGGCACCCCGTCCTTGGTGCGCGTGAAGTCGATCTTGCGATACTGCTGCTTGTGACCACCGCCGCGATGGCGCGACGTGGTCTTGCCGGAGACGTTCCGTCCCCCGGTCCTCGACTTCGACTCGAGCAGGGACTTCTCCGGCTCGGACTTGGTGATTTCCGCAAAGTCGGAGACCGTCTGGAACCGACGGCCCGGACTCGTCGGCTTTCGCTTCTTGACTACCATCTCAGACTCCGAAAAGGTCGATTTCGTCACCAGCGGCGAGCGTGACCAACGCTCGCTTGATGTCCTTGCGCTTGCCCATGACATACCCGGTCCGCTTGGTCTTGCCTTTGCGGTTCTGGGTGTTCACACGGGTGACGGTCACGCCGAAGATCGACTGGACCGCCTGCCTGATCTCCGTCTTGTTGGCCCGGGGGTCAACGACGAAGGTGTAGGTGTTGTTGTGTTCGATGAGGTCGTACGACTTCTCCGACACGACCGGCTTGAGGATGATGTCGCGGGGGTTCTTCATTCGGACTCACCTCCCACGGACTCTTTGACGAAGTCCGTCTCGGCCACCTCGTAGCCGCCGGCCCGGCCGACTGCCTGCAGGGTCGAGGTGGTGAAGACGACTTGATCGGACCACAGCACGTCGTAGGTGGTGAGGTGACCTGGCTCGGCGATCACGACGTTCGCCAGGTTGCGGAACGCTCGGTACGCCGCTTCGTCGGTCTTGTTGAGCACCAGCAGCGTCTTGCCTGCTGCTCCCACCGCCGACAGCAATGCCACTGCCTGCTTCGTCTTCGCCGGCGACCATTCGATCGGCTCGACCACCATCACGGCGGCTTCGGAGGCCCGGGCGGACAACGCCGACCGCAGCGCCAGGCGCTTCATCTTCTTCGGGGTGCGCTGGCTGTAGTCACGAGGCTTCGGCCCGTGGGCAACGCCGCCGCCCACCCATTGTGGGGAACGGATCGACCCGTGACGCGCACGTCCCAGGCCTTTCTGGCGCCACGGCTTGCGACCGCCACCGCGCACTTCGGCGCGTGTCTTGGTCGATGCCGTTCCGCGACGGGCACCTGCCAGCTGGGCGGTGACCACCTGGTGCATCACCGACATGTTCGGCTCGATGCCGAAGATGTCCGAGTCCAGCGTGATGTCGCCTTTCGCGGCGCCGTCCGCCGAGAACAGCGGAGCTTTCAAATCAGCCATGCTTCACCGCTCCTCTCACTACGACGACGGCACCTTTCGGACCGGGCACGGCGCCACCAAGCAGGAGGAGATTGCGCTCGACGTCCACACCGACGACATCCAGATTGAGGATCGTGGTGCGGTCGCTTCCCATGCGGCCGGCCATCTTCATGCCCTTGAACACCCGGGCCGGCGTCGCGCATGCCCCGATGGATCCGGGCGCACGGTGCTTCTTGTGCGTTCCGTGCGATGCTCCCTGGCCCGAGAAGTTGTGACGCTTCATCACGCCCTGGAAGCCCTTCCCCTTGCTGATGCCGGTGACATCGGCCTTGGTTCCGGCTTCGAACGCCTCGGCGAGCGAAAGCTCGTCTCCGACTTCGAATCCTTCGGTGTCGTCGACCCGGATCTCGAAGAGATGGCGGGCCGGGGCGACTTCGGCCTTGGCGAAGTGACCTGCGTGGGGCTTGTTCACGTTGTTGGCCTTGATCTCGCCGAACGAGATCTGGATGGCGTCATAGCCATCCTTGGCCTTCGTCTTGATCTGGACGACGTAGCAGGGCCCGGCCTTGATGACGGTCACCGGGATGGCCCGGGACTCGGCATCGAAGACCTGGGTCATCCCCAGCTTCTCGCCCACGATCGCATTCAGCGTCGTCACAGCTTGATCTCCACTTCCACCCCGGCGGGCAGGTCGAGACGCATCAACGAATCCACCGTCTTGGGGGTGGGTTCGAGGATGTCGATGAGACGCTTGTGGATCCGCATTTCGAAGTGCTCACGCGAGGTCTTGTCCACGTGCGGACCGCGAATGACGCAGTACCGGTGGATCTCGGTGGGAAGCGGAATGGGGCCCTTGATCTTGGCCTGGGTACGGATCACGGTTTCGGCGATCTTGCGCGACGACTCATCGACCACGTTGTGGTCGTAGGCCTTCAAACGGATGCGAATCTTCTGTTCAGCCATGATTACTTGGTGATCTTGGTGACGCGGCCCGCACCGACAGTGCGGCCACCCTCACGAA